>PLRS01000077.1 GCA_003164035.1 Bryobacterales bacterium
AGCCGATGGTGCCGGTGGGCGCGATGACGGTGACCTGGGCATTGCGGTAGCCGAAGCGCCGGCCGGACTCGTAGGCCTCGTTCCACGACTGGCGCGCGCCTTCATAGAGAGCGGCGGAGACGTTGTGCCGGTTGATGCGGTCCACCGAATCGCGATGCATGCGGACGACTTCGAGGAAGGGCTGCTGGTTGACGCCGTAACCGTCGAAAGTGCCGACCGATTCGGCCACGCGCGAGCTGGTGAGGTAAGCCTGGCCGCACATCACGGCGGTAATGGCGGCGGCGACGTCGCGGCCCTGGGCGCTATCGTAAGGCACGCCCATGGACATGAGCAGCGCGCCGAGATTGGCGAAGCCCAGGCCAAGGGGACGGAAGGCGTGCGAGTTTTCGGCGATTTTTTCGGTCGGGTAGCTGGCGTTATCGACGATGATTTCCTGCGCCAGGATCATGGTGTCGATGGCGCGGCGGAAGGCTTCCACGTCGAACTGGCCGTCCGGGCCGACGAATTTCATCAGGTTGAGGGAGGACAGGTTGCAGGCGGAATCGTCCAGGAACATGTATTCCGAACAGGGGTTGGAGGCGTTGATGCGGGCGGTGTTCTTGCACGGGTGCCAGCGGTTGACGGTGGTATCGAACTGCATGCCGGGGTCGCCGCACTGGTGAGTGGCTTCGGCGATCTGGCGCATGAGGTCGCGCGCCTTATAGCGTTTCACGGGTTGGCCGGCGCCGACCGATTTGGTCCACCAGTCGCCATCGCCGACGGCGGCATCCATGAAGTCGTCGGTGGCGCGCACGGAATTATTGGCGTTCTGGAAGAAGATGGAACCGTAGGCTTCGCCGTCGAGAGAGGAATCGTAGCCGGCTTCGATCAGGGCGAAAGCCTTTTTCTCTTCCTTGGCTTTCGACCAGATGAACTTTTCGACGTCGGGGTGGTCGGCGTTGAGGATCACCATTTTGGCGGCGCGTCGGGTTTTGCCGCCGCTCTTGATGACGCCGGCGAAGGCGTCGAAGCCCTTCATGAAAGACAGCGGCCCAGAGGCGCGCCCGCCGCTAGAGAGCATGGCGTCGTCTTCGCGCAGGGCGGAAAGGTTGGTGCCGGTGCCCGAGCCCCATTTGAAGAGCATGCCTTCGGTCTTGGCGAGGTCGAGGATGGATTCGAGCGAATCCTTGACCGAGACGATGAAGCAGGCCGAACATTGCGGGCGCACCACGCCGCGTTCGAGCTTGGAGACGCGGCCGGCGGCCTGATCGAAGATCCAGCCGTAGCCGCGGGCTTCCTTCACGCCAACGTTGAACCAGACCGGCGAATTGAAGCAGGCCTTCTGGGTGAGCATGAGGTGGGCCAACTCGGCGCGAAAGTTCTCGCCGTCTTCGGGGGTTTTGAAGTAGCCGTCCTTATTCCCCCAGCCGGCGATGGTATCGACCACTCGTTCGACCAGTTGGGCCACGCTGGTCTCACGGTCGGGGCTGCCCAGCTTGCCGTAGAAGTACTTGCTGGCGACGATGTTGGTGGCGGTTTGCGACCAATCGGCCGGAACCACCACGTCGCGCTGCTCGAAGATGACCGAGCCTTTGTCGTTGCCGATGGAAGCGGTGCGCGTCTCCCAACGGACATCGTCATAGGGGGTCCGATCGGGCTCCAGCCGGGCGGTAAAATAGCGGGGGAAAGAAATCCCCGGTTGAGACGGTGTTTGCGTATCCAAAACCGATTCTATTTTTGCAGATCGAACGGCAGGCTGGCCCATCTAAAATCCTTTCCTCTTGGAGAAGTGCTCGACTCAGGCACATCCGTAATAGTCCCCCAATATATAGTGCGAGGTCAAGAATTATATCTATATGCAGTGTGTTGGGGTTACAGTGGAACGAGGCCAAGCAGGGAAAATAGGGTCAGGCGGAGCGGTCGCCGATGGACGGCAAGACGGCCGTCGTTGGGTGCGTTTTCGGACACGGAATGGGCAGGTCAACCCGTCAACTGGCGGCGACCGCGCCGGCTACGCCCGGCCGGCTATTTCGGTGGCCGGTCGGGGTAGGTTTGCGTAGTGTCCGCGAAGCAGATGGGCAGGCGCGCGAAGGGAAGAGCCGCCTGGAAAGGCGGCTGCAGCCATGATTGGCCGCCCCACAGCGCGGCGTAGCCGGAACCAAGAGCGCCGGGATGAGCCCCGGCGTGGCAGACCGAGGGTCCGCTCCACGAAAAAGTCGCTGCGGCCGTGAAGATTACTTACTGGGCACTACGCTAGTGGCGGCTGTTTTGGCGGCCAGGCGGCCGGCCGGTGACAAACTCCGCTTGCGGCGGCGCAAGAGCACCAGAGCGGTCAGGCCCGAGATGCTGCCCAGGGTAAGCAGCGCGGACGGCGGCTCGGAATTGGCTACGACCTCGATTTCGTAGCCGGACGAATCGGGATCGATGTAGAAAGCCGAAGCGGGCAGGTAAAGCCCTTTGGGGCGGACCACTTCAGCGTAGCCGATGTAGTCGAACCCATCGGCGCCGGCGATGGCGGCGGGATCGGCATACGCCCAGGCGATGTCGCCGGTGGGGGCGCTGAAAGACAGCCAATAGCTGCCGGCGGCGAGCACCGGCACATCGAAAAGGTCCACCGGCCCGTGGTACGAGGCGGGAAGGGTGACGGTGGTTTCGGCGATTTCGCTGGCGGCGGACACGCCCGGACCGATGCTGGTGGTGAGATAGGCGGTAGCCTCGCTGGGCGCCGAGGCACGGTTGTCCAGCAGGACCGAAATCGTCAGATCGGCGGTCTGGACGGGGGAGGACCAGCCGATCGCCAGGCCATCGGCGAAGGTCCAGGCGGAGACGTCGCCGGTAATGGAAAAGAGGTCGTCCGCGCGGGCGGCAAATCCGGAGCCAAGAAAAATGCCAGTGAGAAGAAACGGCCACGCGGCACGGTGCCACGAAAGCAAGCGACTTTGCATATATGAGTAGTGCCGCGACAGCCGGAAAATCGCAAAGAAGTTGGCTCAAAAGCGGGACGGGCGGAGCGAGTAATCGATTGGAAACACACGGGTTCCGTGGCCCTAATTCCCGGGCGGCGTTGCGCGGCGGGTTGCCGCCGGGATCAGGAGGCGGCGCCGGGAGACAGGCTTTTCGCGCCGCGCGCACCGCGAAGGGCGGTCTCCAGACCCTTGACGTCGATGTCGATGAACTGCCGCGAGTAGCGGATCAGACCCTGGCCGCGCAGGCGGGTCATCTGATAGGTGACGATCTCGCGCGAGGTGCCGACGTATTCCGAAACGGTGTGATGGGTGAGGCCGGGCATGCGCAGGAGGCCGTCCGGGCGCGCCTCGCCGAGGGACGCGCCCAACTGGAGCAGGGCGGCCACCACGCGCTCGGGAGTTTTGAGCACGGCCATGGTTTCAATGCGGTCCGCCAACTCGCGCCCGAGACGCAACACGTATTGGGACAGCGCCACGCCGAAGCGCGGCTCGCGTTCGATCTGCTGCTCGATTTCGGCGCGGGTCCAGCTCATCAAGGCCGCGTCGTCGAGCGCCGTGGCGGATTCGCGCCGCGCAAGCGCACCCAGGAGACAGGCTTCGCCGAACAGGCCCTCGGGGGGCACGATGCGGCTGACGATCTGTTTTCCGTCCGGAGTCGAGATGCCGATTTTGACGCGGCCGGTTACTACCAGATACAGCCGCCCCACGGGTGCCTCCGGGGAATAGATCGCCCCCCCCTTGGGCACGGCTTCGGCTGGCTTGCGCGCCAAATAGGTCAACGGATCTTCCTGCGGTAGTGGCATTCGGTCCCCCTGTCCGCCTGGAGCGGCTTTCAAGCGGCCTTCCTTATCTTTGATGATACCGGGTTCTGGCTGAGCCGGGTTTCACCCGTGATACACTACGATTTCGCCTCAGAATGCTGCTTGCCAGAGAATTCGTCGCCTACATCTCGCGACAACTCGTACAAAAGCTGATTCCGGCCACTATTGAGACTCCCAATCCGGCGGCGGTAGTCGAAAAAGTCGAGGCTGTCATCGCCGAGGAACTGGCGGTGGAAGACCGTCTGAACGACGAAGTGCGCGATCTTCTGAGCCAGTACAGCGAGTACATGCGCCGGGAGGGCGTCAGTTATCAGGAGATGTTTCGGCGGATCAAGAACACGCTGATTCAGCAGCGCAAGGTGATTCGCGCTTCCGGCCGGGACACCGGCGACGCCATGAAACTATCGCGCGACAAGGTCACCGACATTTCCCACAAGCTGGTGGAGATGCTGCGCCGGAGCCACGATCTGCGCCTGCGGAATAAGGACTCCAACGCGGTGCGTCTCGAGATCGTACGATCGATCACCGATCTGCTGCTGGCCGAGGACAAGGTGGATCGCGCCGCGCGGCTGAAGATTCGCAGCCAGAAACGCGAAATCCCCGAAGGCAGCGAGGAATGGGACCTGCTCCACCGGCGCTACTACTCCGAAGAGCTGAAGAAACTCGGCATCGATCTGGGAAGGTAGTTTTCAGTTTTCAGTTCACAGTTTTCAGTTCACAGCTTCAGCTTTCGCCTTTCAGCCGCATAGGCACGTGCCCTGGGCTTTTATTGCAGCGGCAGCCAGACGCTGTTGCTGGCCTGGCCGTTCACGGTGACGGTCAGGGCGGCGTTCGAGGCGGCGGGTAAGCCGGCAGGCACCGCGAAGGCGACCGAATCGATACCGATGGAGCCCGCCACAACGGCGGCGCCGGTGGGCGAAACGGTCTGACCGTTCAACCCGACGGCGATCGGATCGGTAAGTTCGATTCCGGGGGGCGCCGGGACGCCGAAGGGGCGCGGTGTGCTGGCGGGGCCGAAGCCGGTGCCATAGACGGTTACGATTTCGCCCGCCACGGCCGGTGAAGCGGTAGTCACCTGGGTGCCGTCGGCGTGAAAAGCCACGGCGTAGGTCTGGCCGCTGGCGGACTGGCCGAACAGGCCGGGCGCGTCCTGAACGATGGAGATGGGGGCGGTCGAGTTGGGCTGGCCGGCGATGCCGACCGTAAGGGTAGCGTTGCCGGTGGCGGTGCCGTCGGGCAGCAGGAAATTGATTTGCGTGGGGGAAACGAAGAAGAGCGGCAGCACGCTGTCGCCAAGACTTACCGTCAGGCCGCCCAGGGTCTGCACCATCGGGGACGAGGGACCGGAGGCAACCGCCGGCGCGAGATTGAGGCCGAAAAGGGAAACCACCGAACCGGGAGCCACTCCCGCCACCGGAGTGAGGCCGGCGCCATTCGCCGCCCCCAACGGCGAGAGATAAGGCGCCTTCGAGAACACGGCTTGCACGCTGCGCGGCACGCTCATGGCCACCTGTCCGCTGGGTACGGAGCCGCCGAGGTCTCCGGCGAAGTTGAGAAACCGGTACCCGGGCAGGGCCGCGACGCTCACGTTGACGGTGACGGCGGAATCGTAGAACCCGTCGGGCGAGGCGGGCGCCAGCGTCCAGGAAGCTCCTCCGGCGGGCGCCGCGCTGGTTGCCAGAAGATTCATGAGGTGATAGTTGGCGGCGATGGTGGTGGGCGCGGCGGTGAGAGTGTAATTGAGGTCGCCGGTGGCGCCGTTCGACCACCCCAGAAAGTCCTGGCGCGACCCCGCGCTCACCGCGACCGAAGCGGGCGCGCTGAGGGTGACCACGTTGCCCACGGCCTGAAGCACCTTGCAGGGCAGGCTGCAGGCGGTGCCATTCACCAGCACCGAGGACGCCGTCGCGCTGTTAATGGTCAACTGTCCGACCGGTGTGTAAGTGGCCGTCAACGAAATGCCGCCGGGCGCGTTACCGGGCGCCACCAGCGTCTGCGAAGCGGGCCCGCCGTTCGACCAGGAGGCGAACGACCAGATACGTCCCTCGGAATCGGTCTGTTGCGCCGGAGCGGAAAACGTATGCGTCTGGCCTACGCCCCAGAGAAAGTCGTAGTTGGGCCAGTTGCTGCGCCCGTCGACGGTCAGGCTGAGTCCGGTGGGAGAAGTGAAGAAGGAAACCGCGACGCCCGGGACGAACGTGGCTGTAAGCGTGACCGGCAAAGACGTGGAAGGCACGGTATAAGCGTGCGTCTGGGTTCCGCCGTCGCTCCAGGAAGAGAAGACCCACATGTTGCCGGTATTGTCTTCTTGCGGCGAGATCGCGCCCAACGTATGCACCGTATTCCAGCCCCAGAATTGCTGTGCCGGAGTGTTCATGGAATTGTGGTCGGCCAGGATGGCGAGGTTGGCCGGCACGGTGGCGAAATTCACGGTCGTGGCGGGGGCAAAGCCGGGATAGATGGACATGGGCCCGTTCATGGTGACGGTGAGCTGATAGCCCAGCGCGTTTTCTCCGGCGCCCACCGAGGACCATCCCGTGAAGACATAGCCGGGATTGGGGAAGGCTTGCGCGGTCACCGTACTGCCGGCCGCAAAATAGATCTGTTGCGAGGAGGTTACCTCAACCGGAGTAACCAGTTGCCAAACGCCGGACGAACTCGATGGAATATATCCGGTATTCCCACTGATGAGCGAGATATAGGACGCGCCGTCATAGACGACCGTATCGCCCGTTGCGTAGGTAGTGGTGCTCGACCACAGACCGCTCGGCAGGCCGCTGTTGACGGTGAGGTATCCGGGGCCCGCTCCGCAATTGGTGGTGCCGCAGGAGTAGAACGAGACGGTCAGCGCATAACCCACGGCGAAGTTCACGGTATAGTGGGTGATCGCGGGGTCGGCGGTAATGACAACGCTGGTGGTGCCGTAAGCTCCATCCGCCCAACTGATACCCAGGAAAGTCAATTGAGTGTTCGGCAAGGCGCTGTTTTCGATAACCTCGGGGACCGCTACGGTATGCGCGCTGCCGGCCGGCCAGGTGAAGCTGGTCGCCTGGGAATAAGACTGTCCGTCCACGCTGAAAATGGCGCCGGCCGGCACCGGAGTAATCGTCGTCACGGAAGTGGATTGAGCCGAAGCCGAAGCCGCCAGCGCGGCCGCCAGAGCGGCGCGGAGTAACCACTGTGCCATCGGAGCGAAGCGGGTTTTCATGACCACCTTTATTCCTTCCGCGGCGAGCTGAGCGCCTAACGTCTTCCCCGGCGCGCGGAAGCTGCGTTTACGGCTGCAGTATACGTGTAAATCCCCGGAAATACACGACTAACTTTGGTAATGGCGGCATTACTAGCCATTTCGATCATTGATTTGCTCCGGCGGACCCTCTGTAATCGTAATGTTCGAAGACTCCGCTTATGCGCTTCAACAGACTGTCCGTCACGTTACTGCTCGCGGTTTCCATCCCGAGCGTATTGCCTTCGGCCGCCGCCAGCCTCGGGACGGTAGTTCCCATCGGCGGAACCGCTTCCGACATCGTGCTGGACGAATCGCGCGGTTACGTGTACATCGCCGATTTCGGATCCAATACGATCGACTTTCTGTCGCTTTCGGACCTGAAGATCCACACTTCGCTCAATGTGGCGGCCCAGCCCGGCTCGCTGGCGATGTCGCCCGACGGGTCGTATCTTGTGGTGACTCACTATAATGCGACGGCGGCGGGAGCGACGGCGGGAAACCTCGTCACCATTATTAACCTGTCCGACAACACGCAACAGACGCTGGCCACCGGAGAGCCGCCGCTGGGCGTTGCGTTTCTGAACGTGCCCGATGCGCGTTATCCTTCCGGCGTCGCGGTGATTGTCACTACGGCGAACATCTGGGAGATGGACCCGGTCAGCGGCAAACTGACGCTGCTGACGAGCCTGGCGAATGTGTCGAGCAGTCTGCCGATACAGGCGCCGGCTTCTCCGGGACAGATCACCGAAGCCGCCATGGCGTGGAATTCGGCGGGCGACGGGCTTTCGATCTGGGGTCTGGCGGGCGCCACCACGGGAACCAGCCAGGTCGTCTTCAAGATCGACGGCCACTCCTGGCCAAATGCGCCGAGTGTCTATCCCATTTCTTACACGTCCTCTCCGGCGCTGCTGCCGAGGGTGAGCGTTTCCGCCGACGGCTCGTACGCCATGGTGGGATACTCGCTGGTGAATTTGAACGGCATTGTCGGGCGTTATCCCAACATCCTGGCATCGAAGAACATCACCGGCCATACCATCGATTCCGCCGGTGGCATCCTTTACGGCCAACTCCCCGATTCGAGCCAGCCGACCGGTCCGGTGGCGGCGTCTTCGTCGGCGACGCCGCTGCCGAATCTGCTGATCATGTCGTCGAGCAGCATGGCGGTTCAGGACCGCATTGTCCTGCCGGAAAACCTGGTGGGACGAGCCCTGCTCAACGCCGCGGGCACGGTGATGTATGCCATCTCCGAAAGCGGGGTGACGGTGATTCCGGTCGGCAGCCTGAGCCAATACCATCGGCTGAGCGCGTCGGCCGAAGACGTATTGCTCGAGACCAATTTCTGCAACCGCAGCACGGTGACGGGCACCTTTACGCTCAGCGATCCGGGCGGCAATCACACGGACTTCTCCATCTTCTCGCCGGTGGCCGGAGTGAGCGTATCGCCGGCGGCGGGAACCACGCCGGCGACGATCACGGTCACCGCCAACCCGAGCGCGTTCGCGACCGCCACCGGGACTTCCCCGGTGGACCTGACGATCGGTTCGGTGAGCGCGGTCAATGCCGCCAAGACGGTGCGCGTGCTGGTCAGCAATCCGGACGTGGAACAGCGCGGCACCATCGTCGATGTGCCGGGCGTTCTAGGCGATATTGTGCCGGACGCGGCGCGCAACCGTTTCTATATCGCCCGCGAGGATCGGGACGAAGTATTGGTTTTCGACGGCTCGACCAACAGCCAGATCGCCACCCTCCCGACCCTTACGACGCCCATGTCGCTGGCCATCACCGGCGATTCGCAGTACCTGCTGGTGGGCCACAACGACTCGCAGTTCGTGACCATGTACGATCTGAATGCGCTGCAGATGGTGTCCGCCATCGTTTTGCCGGGCGGGCACTACGGGCGGTCGCTGGCGGTTTCCAACAGCGCCATCCTGGTCCTGGCTCGCGACGAAGGCACCGGACTCGGCGCCGTCGACAGTTTGGATCTCTCCACCGAACTGGGAACCATGCTGAGCAGTCTGGGAGCCTATCTGAACAAGGTTTCGCCGCAATCCGCCCTGGCCGCGGCGCCCAACGGCGCCACCGTCATTCTGGCCGATCCGGGCGGCACGGTGATGCTCTATTCGGCCGCGGCCAACACGTTCACCGCGGCGCGGCAGGACTTCACCGCGCTGGGGGGCGCCATCGCGGCCTCGTCTTACGACCAGTACGTAGTGGGCAACTACGTGTTCAACTCCTCGCTGGTGCCGATTGGCACGCTGGCGGAATCGGGCGGGAGTTCTTCGGGATTCCTGTTCACCGGTCAGGGCGGGTATTTCGCCACGTCGGCCTCCAGTACCAGCCCGGGGGTGATTCAGGAGTTCACCACCAGCTTGACCGGCGGAGCGAGCCCGACCGCGATGGTGGAAGCGCCCCTGCTGCCGACCGCGACCGCGGCGACCAGCGGCGGCACCACCACCGGCACGAGTTCCTCTTCGTCGTCGACCTCGTCCACCACTACCACATCCGCCGCCATGACGTTCACCCGAACCGTGGCCGCGATGCCCGCCGACAACACGGTGGTGGCTCTGACCACGTCCGGGTTTACGGTGCTGGCTTCGAGTTATGGCGCCAGCGCGGCCACGCCGACGATTGCCAGCGTGGTAAACGCCGCCAACAACTCGACGGCCTTGGCCCCCGGCGCTCTGATCACCGTTTACGGTACTTCCATGAGCCCGGTCAACGTGGCTACGGCGCAAATTCCGCTGCCGACGGCGCTGGGCCAGTCCTGCTTGAGCGTCAACGGTACGCCGGTGCCGCTGCTGTTTGTCTCCGGCACGCAGGTAAACGCGCAATTGCCCTACAACGTAGGGGGCAATGCCTCGGTCGCCATCCACACCCCGGGCGGCATCAGCAACAACTACAACTTCACCGTCGGCGTGGCCGCGCCCAGCGTATTCATGAACGGAACGGCCGGGCCGCTGACCGGACTGCCCACGATCGTCCGCGCTGCCAACAATCAACTGGTGACACCCACCAACCCGGTCAATTACAACGACACGCTGTTGATTTACACCAACGGGCTGGGCTTGACCAGTCCGCAGGTGACCGCCGGATCGGCCGCGCCATCCAGTCCGCTGGCGAACGCCGTGTTGCAGCCCACCGTGACTCTGGGGGGCGCCAATCTGAGTGTCAGTTACGCCGGTCTGGTGCCGGGCCAAGTCGGCGTATACCAGATCAACGCCACCGTGCCGTTCGGTGTTCCCCAGGGGTTGTCGGTGCCCCTGGCGATCAACCAGGCCGGGGCCAGTTCCAGTGTGAACGTTCGCGTAGTGGGAAACTGAGCCGGAAACTAAACGGCGCTTGAAGGAGAAGGAAATGAAGACATTCGTTTTGCGCGTTCTGGTCCCGGCTGCCTTTTGCGCGGCGGCCTGGGGGCAGCAGTGGGAGGTGGGCGCGGTGGGAGGCGCCGGTTTTCTGAATACCGTGCCGGTTTCGACCCCGGGCGCCTCGGCCACGGCCGGATTCTCCGCCGGCGCCGTTGGCGGCGTGTACTTTGGACAGAACCTCTACTCCAGCCTGAGTGGAGAGATCCGGTATGAGTTCTTCGACAGCAATCTAAAGCTTTCGAGTGGTGGGGCCTCGGCCAGTTTCACCGGCATTGCGCACGCCCTGCACTACGACCTGATCTGGCACACACGCCGCAAGAATTCCCCCGTCCAGTATTACCTGGCGGTGGGCGGCGGCATGAAGCTCTTTCAGGGCCTCGGATCGCCGGAAGCCTACCAGCCGCTGATGCAATTCGGTTATTTCACCAGGGCCCACGCAATCGAGCCCATGGGCACGGTTGCCGGCGGGATGACTTACAGGCTGGCGCCGCGCATGTTTCTGCGGCTCGAAGTGCGCGACTTCATCTCGCCGTTTCCCACCGGCGTGTTGACGCCGGCCGTGGCTCCCGCCTCAGCCAAGTTCGGCAGCATTCTGAACAACTTGACGCCCATGGCGGGCATCAGCTACGTGTTTTGAAGAGCGTTCAGCGGTCAGCTTTCAGCCGTCAGCTTCGGAACACCTTTGGACCGGCGGGCAGCGCCGATCCGGGCGCGGCCTAACTAGCTGACCGCTGAAAGCTGACCGCTGAACGCTCCATGCCGCCCCAATGTGCGCGCCCAGCCACTCCTGTATCGAAAGAACTACACTAGAGCGATTGACTTCGCCGAAAACAGTGGCAAGCTATATCTAGGTGGTCCGCAGATGAAAATCGAAGGCGTAGCTGGAGTTGTAGCCGTGATCGGTCTGGGGGCGCTGGTAGCGTCGGCGCAACCGGTGATTTCGGCGAAATCGGGAGTGGTGGCCTATCAGGAAGGGCAGGTCGCGCTGGACGGGCAACCCCTGGAAGCGTCGCTCACGCACTTCGCCGACGTCAAAGAGAACGGCGTTCTCGAAACCGAGCAGGGGCGCGCCGAAGTTCTGCTCAACCCGGGTGTGGTGCTGCGGCTGGGCGAGAACAGCTCGCTCAAGATGATCACCAACCGGCTGATCGATACGCGCGTCGAGCTCGTGAAGGGATCGGCGGTGGTGGATGCCCTCGAAGTCGGCAAAGATACCAGCGTGACGGTGGTGACGGCAAACGCCGCGGTTACGCTTCCCAAGGCCGGTATCTACCGCTTCGACACCCAACCTGCCGCGGTCAAGGTCTTCAAGGGAAGCGCGGACGTCGAGATAGGCGGCGAGTTTGTACCGGTGGCTACGGGCAGAATGTTGTCTCTCGACGACGCCTCGGCCAAGCCGGAAAAATTCGATACCGAGGATACCGATGCGCTGGACCGCTGGAGCCATCGGCGAAGCGAGTATATGGCGATGGCGAACGTGTCGTCGGCGCGCCAGTCGTTATTGTCGGGAAGCACATTCTATCCGACATTATCCGGAAGCGCTTTCTACCCGACGATGGGTGGCGTGGGGCAGGGCATGGGATGTATGCCGTCCTGGAGCTTCAACATGTGGTACGGCATGTCGACCTACGTGCCGTGCAGCGGGATGTTCATGGATCCCTACGGGTTTCCCTATTACAGCCCGTTTATGGCCGGTTACGCCGGTTGGATTCCGGGAGGCTACGGCTGGATACGGAACGGCGGCGGTGGCGGCGTACCGGGATCATCGGCACGGGGGGTCGTGAATCACCCCGGAAATCCGACCGGGACGCCCGCCAGAGGCCTGTCGGGAGCGGCTACGACAGGCAATCGCGGGCTGGGCGTGGGCGGTTCCTCGGGTGCTGGCAGCGGCCGGTTTAGCGGAGGAACCAGCGTGGGCGGCGGGGCTTCTTCCATGGGCCACGCGTCGGCCGGGATGGGCGGCGGCGGGCACGCCGGCGGCGGTGGTGGCGGGCACAGATAGAGCGGTCCGGACGTGGCGCACGCACTTTTGCGTGCCGTGTCGAGACTTTCTCGACACCCGCTAGCGCGTGTTATGCCGAGCGTCGGCAAAAGTGCCGACGCGGCACGCACCAGTGCGTGCGCCGCGTCGAAATGGCAGGTTATTTCCTAACTGGGCCTTAGCTCCGGTAGATAGAGAACTCCCGAGCGCGGCTACTATTGCGGGGCTGAACGGTCGGCTTGCCTAAACTGCCTGGCGAAGAGGCCGGTAGCGGCGACTGGCCCGAAGGCCTATCAATTCCGCCACTTTTCCGAGCAACAAGGGGAGGTTTTCCGCATAGACGGAAAACTGCTGGCGGCTGTTCGACCGGGTGGGAAGGCGCCGGGCGGCAGTGATCACCGCCGTGGCCGGATGGTAATCCTTCACGCGGGCGTAGGCCAACACGTTGCGGCCGGCATGGTGCTCTCCGGGCTTGAGCTCGGCTTCGCTCAGAACCAGATCGTACCTGCCCTCATCCAATTTGGTGAGAGCCTCGGACGGAGTGGCCGCCGCATCCACGGCGTAACCACCGGCCTGCAAAATCGTCTGTAGCGCCAGCCGTGGAGCCAAGTCGCCATGCACCACCAGAACCCGAGCCAACTGGAGGTTTCGCGGTGCTGCGTAGCTTGAGCCGGCAACAAATTTTCTCATTTGAAATCTAGCTCTACTTTAACCGAAATCCTGAATTTTGTACCAGTAAAGTTTTGTAAGTGGAAACCGGCAAAGGTCCGGTAACTCCTTGCGCGGCAACGTACTGGTACGAATTCGTCATTGACTTGCGCAGGCAATTCAGGGCCGGCGGCGCGGCGGCTACGGGTTTTGGGAGCGGTTCCAGAGAATTGTGACGAATTGGTATTTGCAACTTCCCACAGCAGGTGTATTCTTGGGGGCAGGCCTATGCTGTCCAAATACGTGTTGGCGCTGGCGATGGGGCCGGCGGCTGGCTGGGCGGCCAGCGGGAGCGTTTTCGGCGATTATGCCGGCACCTGGCTGGTCAAGTTCGCCGGCGGGAACGCCATGATCTACCAGTTGCGGGCGGAGGGGTCCGGGTTGGGCGGGTCCGTGCTGCAGCCGAAGGACCTGAGCTACGATTCCGAGGGCTATTTCACGCGCATCAGCGCGGAGCGGGAAGAAGTGCCCGTTGCGGACGCGGCGATGGCGGACAATTGCGCGGAGTTTACCTTCGACGGCGACCGGTACCGCATGAAGCTGTTGGACGCGGATCACGCCACGGTGGTCGACGTCGTGGTGGCGGGGCAAGTGCCCCCATGGAAGCTGGTGCGGGCCACGGCAGCGGACCAGTTGGTGCTGAGCGGGGCGTGGCCTCGACCGGGCGACCCGGCTCCGGCAACCGCCGAGCTGATCCGGGAAATTGAAGAAATGGCCTCCCGGAACGAAGCTGCGCGGGAGCCGGGCAAGTTCTCGGTGGAAGAAACGGAAGCGATGGACCGGGCTAATCTCGCCGGGTTGGAACAGATCCGCCGGCGCTTTGGCTGGCCGGCGGTTTCGCTGGTGGGCAAGCAGGCCGCGCACCAATTCTTCGTGCTGGTGGAGCAGCAGGACCTGGAACTGCAGCGGGCGGTTCTGGGCGATCTGGAGCGGGCCGCGCGGCAAGGCGAAGCGTCCGGCCGCGACTATGCTTATCTGGCCGACCTGGTCAGCGTGCGCGAGGGCAAGCCGCAGCACTGGGGCACGCAGGCACATTGCGTGAACGGCCAGGCCGTGCTGGACCCGGTGGACGATCCGGAAGGACTGGCCGAACGCCGGGCGGCGAATTTCCTCGGTCCGGTAGCGCAGCCAATCAAGGCGCTGGAGCCGTACTGCAGCGCCGCGGCGGAGAAGTGAAGTTGTCAGTTCACGGATAGTGCCTCCGACTCGCTCACCAGCATCAAGCCCGGCTCGGGCGGCGAAATTCAGCTCACCGACGCCCTCCGCCATCTGCTCCACAGCCGCCCCATCTACGCCTGCAAATTCCAAGGCACCCGCTACGACGCCGGCGACCGCCAGGGCTTTTTGAAAGCCACATTGTCTACCACTAGATGATCTCTTGAATTATTTCGGAACAGAATTGACTATGACACGTATATTTATTGTGCTTGACAGGTAGATCATCGAGTGGAGTATACTGCCGGACATGCCAAGGCGCGAATCCCCCCTTCAAAGCGAGATGGTCCAAGGAACTCTCGACATGTTGGTCCTTCAGACGCTGATTCTTGGCGCGGCCCACGGTCACACCATAGCGCATGCCATTGAGCGTGGTTCAGATGACGTCCTCCAGATTGAACACGGCTCCCTATACCCAGCCCTGCACCGGCTGGAGAATCGCGGCTGGATCGCGTCGTTCTGGGGGACTTCGGAGAACAATCGCAAGGCCAGGTATTACCGGCTGACGCCGGCGGGCCGAGAGCAGTTGATTACGCAGACCGCGCGTTGGGACCAAGTGGTTCGAGCCATAGGCCGCATCCTGAAACCGGCCTCGGAGTGAGAGCGATGGGGTGGGGACGTTTCTTCAGACGGGCGAAGTGGGACCGGGAGCGGCTGGAAGAGATCGAGTCGTACGTCGAGATCGAGACGGATGAAAACATTGCCCGTGGCATGCCGGTTGGCGAGGCTCGCGCGGCAGCGCGCCGAAAGTTCGGGAACAGCACACGGATTCGAGAGGATATTTACAGAATGAACACCATTGCATACCTCGATACGCTCGGCCGCGATGTCCATTACAGCCTGCGCACCCTGCGCCGCGCTCCGGGGTTCACGGTGATCGCGCTGCTGACAATCGCGATTGGAATCGGCGCCAATACGGCGGTCTTCAGCGTCATCAACAGCGTGCTGCTGAGGCCGCTGCACTATCCCCGGGCTGCGGAACTGGTGGCGCTCCGGCAGGTGGCTCCGGGCGCGGCCGGGCTGGCGAGTTTCTCAGACGGCCTGCGCCTCTCGCCCTCCATGTATTTCACCTACAGCGAGCAGAACCGGTCGTTTCAATCGCTGGGCGTGTGGACCACCGGCACGGCGAACGTCACGGGACTGGCGGAGCCGGAACAAGTTCGCACGGTTGGCATCAGCGATGGTGTGTTGCAAGCGCTCGGCGTGCCACCCGCAGCGGGGCGTTGGCTCTTGCGCGCCGACCAGGTTCCGGGCGGTCGGGAAACGGCGATGCTCAGCTACGGATATTGGCAGCGGCGCTTCGGGGGAGAACGGTCGGCGATAGGGCGCCGCATCCTTGTCGATTCGCGCCCTCGGGAAATCGTAGGCGTCATGCCACGGGGATTTCAGGTCGTCCAGGCGGAGGCAGACCTGATCGTGCCGCTCGGTTTCGAGCGTTCCAAGTTGCCCCTGGCCGGCTTCTATCTGCAAGGGATCGCCCGGCTCAGGCCGGGAGTGACAATTGCCCGAGCCGATGCGGACATTACGCGAATGCTCCCAATCTGGATGGACTCCTGGTCGAACGGGCCGGGCACCAATGGGCGATTCTTTGAGGCCTGGAGAATCGCGCCCGCCATTCGTCCTCTCAAACAGGAAGTGGTGGGGAGCGTCGGCAACGTGCTGTGGGTGGTGATGGGGACGATCGGCCTGGTGATGCTGATTGCCTGCGCCAATGTGACGAATTTGTTGCTGGTGAAGGCGGAATCGCGCCAGCAGGAACTGGCCGTTCGAGCCTCGCTTGGCGCCGGCTGGGTGCGAATCGTCCGCGTACTGCTGCTCGAAAGCATGTTGCTCGGACTCATGGGTGGCGCACTCGGAATTGGAATCGCCGTCGGGGGACTGCGCCTTCTAGTGGCTATCGGCCCGGCGAATCTACCTCGCCTGGGCGAAATCTCCATGGACGGGCGGACGCTCTTGTTCACGGTGCTTCTCTCGCTGCTCTCCGGCCTGTTCTTCGGGCTGATCCCGGCTCTGAAATACGCCGGTCCGAGGATCTCCGCGGTCCTCCGGAGTGCCGGGCGGACGCAAAGCGTGAGCCGGGAACGCCATCGCGCCCGCAATCTTCTGGTCGTCGCCCAAGTTGCGCTGGCCCTGGTACTGATGGTGAGCGCCGGCTTGATGATTCGCACGTTCCAGGCATTGCAGGCCGTTGACCCGGGATTCACCGGCGCGGCGCATCTTCAAACCATGCGGCTCTCCGTTCCGGAGTCCCTGGTGGCGAGCCCGGAACAAGTGATTCGTATCCAGAACAGCATCGTGGATAAGCTGGCGGCGATTCCGGGCGTGACCTCCGCTGGATTCGGCAGCGCAATGCCCATGGAAGGATTCGATTCAGGATGGAACGAGATTTTTGCCCAGGACAAGATTTATCCCGGCGGCGAATTCGCGCCACTTCGCCTCTTCAAGTATGTCTCACCCGGCTTCTTTCACACGGCCGGCACACGAATCGTGGCGGGCCGCGACCTGACATGGACCGAGGTCTACGGCCACAGGCCGGTCGCGATGGTGTCGGAGAATCTGGCACGCGAGTTGTGGGGTAGTCCATCCGCCGCGTTGGGGAAGCGAATCCGCGAATTTCCGCCAATGCCGTGGCGGGAAGTGATCGGCGTCATCGAGGACGTGCACGAGAACGGCGTCCACGAGAAGGCGCCCGGAATCGTGTACTGGCCGTCGATGATGGACAATATTTTTGGTCCGTCTCCGCTGAACGTCGTCCGCAAGATGACGTTCGTCGTCCGGAGCGATCGCACCGGAACGGAGGGTTTTCTCAACCAGGTGAGGCAAGCGGTTTGGTCGGTGAATTCCAGTTTGCCGGTGGCGTCGGTACGGACGATGCAGGAGGTTTATGGTCAATCTCTGGCGCGAACTTCCTTCACCCTGGTCATGCTGGGGATCGCGGGTGCGATGGCGCTGGTGCTCGGCGTCATCGGCATCTACGGTGTGATCTCGTATACCGTGTCGCAGCGGCGCCGCGAGATCGGCATTCGCCTGGCACTGGGTGCGCCGCAAGGCGAGCTAAGAAGGATGTTTGTGCAATACGCGCTGGTGTTGGCGGGCATCGGCGTGGCAATCGGGCTGGGCGCGGCATTAGGCCTGACTCAGTTGATGAAGTCGCTGTTATTCGGGATTAGTCCCATGGATCCTCCGACCTATGCGGTAGTGCCGGTCGTTCTGATGGCAGCGGCGGCGCTCGCCGGATATCTGCCAGCGCGGCGGGCGGCGTCCGTGGATCCGACGGAGGCGCTGAGGGCCGAGTAAGGCGGCCGCCGTGGCCCCGCACCCGAACTGCAACCTCGGGTTGACTCTTCTATTGGCCGCCGCCATGGCGTCGGCGCCGCCGCCGGCTTCCGGCATTCCGCATCGCCCCGGCAAGTGACCCGACCCGGTCCCATCTCCACGTTAATGTATACTTTAATGTAGGCACTCCATGAACGCCAGTATAGTGGATCTCCGGTATAACATGAAAGATGTGCTCCGGGCCATCGACCGCGGTGAGACCGTTACGGTCCTCTATCGCGGGAAAGCGAAGGCGAAGCTGATGCCGATGACGCTCTCCGCGGAAGCCTCCGGCGGCGGACTGCCCAGAACCGAGGACCAGCCCTTCTTCGGTCTTTGGGGGGACCGTGAAGATCTGACGGATCCAGCGTCTTACCTCCGCAACCTGCGCCGAACTCGCTCAGTGGTTGCGCAAGCCAGAGTCAAGGGGCAGGCGTCCGCTAAGAAAACGAAATGATGTTCGACACGGACGTTCTGATTTGGGCCTCTCGGGGCAATCTGCGCGCTGCTCGCACGATCGACGCCGCCACGGATCGCGAACTCTCGATCGTCTCGCTTATGGAGTTACTGCAAGGAGCTCGCTCAAAGCTGGAGGTCCGCCAGATTCAACAGTCTCTTCGTCAGCTGCAATTCCGCATCCTGCCCCTGTCGGAACCTATCGGTGCCACTGCGGCCGCGCTCATCGAACAACACGCCATGGCCCATGGAATTCAACTTGCCGACGCACTGATCGCTGCCACCGCGCTCGAATCAGCTCTACCGCTCTGCACGGGCAACGTCAAGCACTTCCGTCCAATCCGTGCCCTTTCGCGGGTGGTTTTCCGTCCGTAGGCTGAGAAATTCAATCGAATGTCTGAGCGGGTGGCCTGAACCTCAGAAGCCCCAACAGCCCCGGTGCGGCATCGCGACGTCCGACTTCTTGCCGGAAACCGGGGGAAGGCGCCGTCCCCACGCCCCCTTCTTTATGGCTCTCGACCACTAGGCCTTCATGGCAAGAAACGGGGTGAGGCGCAGCGCCGATGAATCACAGCCTTAGCCGAAATCGGGGAAAGCGCCGTCTGGAGCCACGCCGCCCTCTCAAGCGGCAACCATGCGAAAATTGGGGTTTGGCGCTGCACCGTTCCGGTTCACGTTACGCTATTCGTGCCGGGAGAGCCTCAACCGCAGGTGCGTTCTTTGGTCAACTCCGCAAGTTCAGCCGTGGGCAATCTCGCGCCGGGAGAGTTGGTTACCGTCTATGGAACCGATCTTGGCCCGGCCACGCCCATCGGCCTCGCGCTCGACAGTTCAGGCAAGGTGGCTACGTCCAGCGGCGGAGTTGAGGTGCTGGTCAATGGAACGCCGGCGCCGCTACTCTATGTTAGCTCGACGCAGATCGACTGCGTTGTGCCCTATGAGGTAGCAAGCGCTGCAACCGCTATCGTCGAGGTGCTCTATCCCATCCCATCGAACGGGTACTTAGCCCCTGTCGCAACAGTCGCGCCCGGCATTTTCACCTTGAGCGGATCTGGCAATGGCCCCGGAGCCATCCTTAACAGCACCGGCGGTGTTAACGGGCCAGGCAACCCAGCGGCTGGCTCAACGATAACGATATTCCTTACCGGCGGGGGCCAGACCAACCCATCCGGCGTCACCGGAGCTGTGACCGCCGTTAACAGTTCCTCGATTGGCCCTCTGACTCCGCAGCCTCTGAGTCCGCCCACCGTAACCATCGGCGGCGTCACGGCGCAGGTGAGTTTCTACGGCGAAGCCCCAGGGCCGGTTTTCGGCGTGACGCAGATCAACGCCATCGTTCCGTCCGGTCTGTCGAGCGGCAGCCTGCCACTGGTAGTGTCCTCCGGCGCCGTGAACACCCAGTCCGGCGTCACGGTATCCGGACGCTGAAGCGCTCGCCGCGGGCGAAACCGGCCTGGAAACAACACCCAACACACCAGACCCTTCTCGTTTTCCGCCTACTTCAGGAAATCTTCGCGAATGGGGGTGAAGTTATCCACCAGGCGGGCGCGGGGCGAGAGCAACTGAATGGCATGGGGGCGGCCGGAGGCGATGGCCACGACGTCGCCGGCGCGCAGGCGTTTCGGCTCCTCGCCTTCGGAAAGGAACAGCACCTCGCCTTCGGCCACATAGGTGGTCTGCTCGTGCGGGTGGGAATGGAACGGGTCCGGCGCGGACCACGGGCCGTTATCGATATCCAGAACCACCGTCATGAGGCGGTCGGTGTGAAGCAGGCGGCGTTGCCAGCCGGGACGGAACGGGTCGCCGGGAATCCGGTCGAAATAGATCACTTTGGTGGGCGGGGTCACGAGATCCAGTGTAGCGAAGGGCGGGAAGCGGTCAGCAGTCGGCTTTCAGCTAACACCGGCGCTGGAGCTGACGGCCGAGGGCTGTTTTATGCCACAATTTCCCTATGCTATCGCCCCAGCTCGGGTTGACTCTCCTATTGGTTGCCGGCATCGCGTCGGCGCAGGCGCCGGTTTCGGGAAGGCGGTACCACCGGCTGCTGATTCACAATGCCACGGTGGTGGACGGCAACGGAACGCCGGCGAGCGGGCCGAAGGATATCGTGGTCGAGGATAACCGCATCGCGGATGTGATCGCACTCGACCCGGTGTCGCTGGGACGCGGCGCCCGCGAGGCCGCGCAGGCGGACGCGGTGATCGACGCCACCGGCAAATACGTGCTGCCGGGGCTGATCGACGCGCACGCCCATCTGCAGGAAGAGCGGGGCGGGAAACCACAGCCGATCGAATACGAGCTGGATATCTGGCTGGCCTGCGGCATCACCACCGTTCGCGACGTGGGCAGCGACACCAAACGCGCGTTGGAGCTGCGCCGGCTATCGGCGGAGGGCAAAATCGCCGCGCCGCGCCTGTTCATTTATCCCATGTTCGGGCGGCCGCGGGATGCCGCCGCCGCGCGGGCTCACGTTCGCGAGCTGAAACAGGCGGGGGCCGACGGCATCAAGATTCTGGGCATCGATCGCGACACCATGGCCGCCATGGAAGACGAAGCCCACAAGCTGGGGCTGCGCATTGCGCATCACGTGGGGGTGGAAGAGACCACCGCCTGGGACGATATCCGCTACGGCACGACCAGCATCGAACACTGGTACGGCATCCCGGACGCGGCCATACCGGAAGGTGTACAAAACTTCCCCTCGTCTTACAACTACAACAACGAAACCGACCGCTTCCGCTATGCCGGCCACTTGTGGCGCGAGGCCGATCCGGCGCGCCTGACCAAGGTGCTGCAGGCCATGGTGGATGCCCACGTGGCGTGGGTGCCGACGCTGGATATCTATGAAGCCAGCCGCGACCTGCAGCGGGCCCAGACGCAGCCCTGGTTTGCCGACTACCTGCATCCCGCGCTGGCCGAATACTTCCGGCCCAACCCGGCCAACCACGGTTCGTATTTCCTGGGCTGGACGTCCACCGATGAAACTTTCTGGAAGGAAAACTACCGGATCTGGATGGCCGGGTTGCGCGAATTCGACCGGCTGGGCGGGCTGATCGGCATGGGCGACGACGCCGGGTTCATTTACCAGATGTACGGCTTCGGCCTGATTCGCAGCATGGAACTGCACCAGGAAGCCGGTTTCCATCCGATTCGGATCGTCGAGCAGGCCACCGGCAACAACGCCCGTATTCTGGGCGAGGAAGAGCGGCTGGGCCGGGTGCGCGCCGGCTGGATGGCGGACCTGATCGTGGTCAACGGCAACCCGCTCGAGAACCTGAAGGTGCTGTACCCGACCGGGGTGGAGGAGATTCGCGGCGGCCAGGCGGTGCATACCGGCGGAGTGGAATGGACGATCAAGGACGGGATCGTTTATCATGCGCCGGAACTGCTGGCGCAGGTGAAAGAGATGGTGGCCAAGGCGCGCACCGCGAGCGCGACGAAATAGACGGCGGGCTCACCGGCGCTACTGGCCGCGAATGACCCACTCCAGCCCGCCGATCGCGGTTCGTCCCGGCATGGGCACGCCCTGGATTTCCTGGTAGCCGGTATTGGTCAGGTTCGAAAGCTGCAGGAAAGGATGAAGCCGTCCGCGGGTATACGCGGCCGAGACATCCCACAGCGCATACGGGTATTGACCGCGGCGGTTCACCACGCCCAGGCGCGTGCGCAGCGCCAGGCTTTTCACGCTGCCCTGCCACGCCACTACGGCCGAATCCGTGGGGTAGTTGAAGGTGTACTTGGTCTCGCCGATAGGCACCGTGTCTTCCATTCCCAAGAGCCAGTCGTAGCGTAAATCCAGCGTCTGGCCGCGGCCCAGGCCGATGTGCAGGGCGCTTTCCACCCCGGTGAAATTCAGACTGTCGATATTCAGCGCCTGCCACGGATCCGCCGGCGATGCGCGGTAGTAATCGATGCCGTCGCGGAGGCGGCGCTGGAATACCGTCAGATCGGCGCGCACGCGCGATGCCGGGTTCCACTCCACTCCGCTCTCGTAGCTCCACGCCCGCTCCGGCCGCAGGTTCGGATTGCCCAGGTTGGCCGGATCTTCGTAGTAGAGATCGGTGTAAGTGGGCACGCGGAACGCCCGGCTCACCGAGGCGCGCAGCTTCCAGTGCGGGCTGAGCCAGTAGCCTCCCGCCACCGTCGGGGTGAACTCCGCCGACCAGGTGCGATATACCTCTTCGCGCGCCGCCAGGGACAGCGAAAAACGCCGCAGCGCGCGAAAATCGAGAGCCGCGTACGCCGAGCTCCGGCTGCGCGCATGAATGCCCAGGTTGTTGCTGACGATGGATTCGTGCAGCCCTTCCACGCCGTAAGCGTACGTCACGTTGCGCTTGATTTGCTTGTGCCGCCGGAATGCGGCCTGCCAGCTCTGGTCCGCGTGATGGTTGGTGTAGATTTCGGGATCGTCGCGGTAGAGGACGAACAGATCGCTATGGCGCCGGTAGGCGAAGTCCACTTCCGTATCGCTGCCGAACGTCTGGCGAAAACCTGCCAGCCAGGTCTTGGTATCTTCCCAGGAAGGGTAGGGGCCGTAGAACTGGTCGGCGCCGAAAGGGTGGTCCATGTAGGCCAGAATCAGGTCGCTCGCGCCCCAGGCGCTGGCCAGATGGGTGGTAGAGGCAAAATCCAGGTTGCGGTAATCGCGGTCGGTGGTGAAACCGGTGGAAAAATCGCGCGCAAAGGTGAGTTGCTCGGACAGGCCGCCGAACGAATCGCCCAGCGAAACCCGCTGCTGATTGATGCCGTCGTTGCCCGCCGCGGTCCGCAGACGGATTTCCAGCCCTTCCGGAGGCGCCGTAATAATGTTGATGACGCCGCCCACCGCATCCGAACCGTATTGGGTGGAACCGGCGCCCTGCAGTACTTCCACGCGGTCGATGGCATCGAGCGGGATGGGAATATCCATATCGTGGTGGCCGCTCTGCGCGTCGTCCATGCGCAGTCCGTCGACCAGCACCAGGGTCTGCTCGAAACTGCCGCCGCGGATGGAAACGTCGGTCTGGATGCCACCCGGCGCTCTTTCCTGCAGGTCCAGGGTGGGATCCAGCTTCAATACGTCGGCCAGCGTATTGAGCACCAGTTTTTCGGTGCGCACCGGCAACGTCACCAGGTCGCGGTCGATCTCGTCCAGCGATAACGGCTCAAACGTGCCCGTCACCACCACCGTCTCATGCCGCGGTTCCGGCGCCGGTTGCGAAGGAGCCGGCGCCGCGGGTTGAGCCAGGCAGAGCGATGCCTGCAGGAAAAGGAAGATGGCGATGCGGGAGTGCAAACATTATTGTAGCGATGATGCGGCATGGTTTCCCCGGCGTTTACCAAGCCCAGGCGCTGCGGAGGACCGCTGGCCATTAGAATCAACGAGTTAGGGCGTCACCAGAAGTGGTATCGGCGATCCGGCCGCCGGTTTATTGTTCGCCCGGATCGGTTTTCGACGACCGGCGGCGAAAATTCCCTCTAATCTTGAAGCGAATTCTGCCGATTAAATACCCGGAGTGTGTAATGCCTGAACTTCTCGCCCGTCCGCAAGCACCATGGGCCCTCCGGCTGGTGCCTCCGTTTCCTCATATCGCCCAACGTCTCCTTGCCCTTGCCGGGAAAGAAAACGTGAGCGCTCGTGAACTCGGCAATATCGTCAAAATGGACCCGTCGTTCACGGCGGAGTTGCTTCGCTTTGCCAACTCCGCGCTCTTTAGCCTCAGCCGCGAGGTGACGAGCATCCCGCAGGCCATCATCATGGTCGGCACGGATCGCATCAAAACCATGGCCACCCTGGTCGCGGTGAACCGCATGGTCCGCTCCTCGGTGCGGATCGCGGCACTGCGCAAAGTCTGGGTCCACAGCCTGTTTACCGCGATCATCGCGGAAGAAGCCGCCCGCGTCGCCGGGCTCGATCGCGACGCCGCTTACACCACCGGCTTGCTGCACAACCTGGGTACGCTGGGGATGATGTCGGCGTATCCCGATGAATACTCGCGCATGCTGGAGGTCTCCGACGACTTCGGATTCGATCTGCTGCAGACCGAACGGGATCTGTTCGAGATCGACCACTGCACCGCCGGCGCCTACCTGGCTCAGGATTGGAACTTCCCGGACGAAACCGCCGCCGCCATCGCGACCCATCACGACGACCTGGTTCCCGGGGAAGTCAGCCTGGATAATCTCATCAGGGTGAGTTGGCGCCTGGCCGACGCGCTCGGCTATGCCGCTTTCTCACCGGACAAGCGTTGGACCTGGGAGGAACTCATCCCATATCTTCCCAACGCCGGATCCTCATGGCTCGGCGAGTCTCCAGAAGCCGCCAAAGCCAAGCTCGACAGCCTTCTGGCCAACGCGCTCAAATAAGCGGACAGGGCGCAGGCGACCCTGCCCCCCCCCCTGGCCGACGAACTTGTCAGCTGCGTGCTGCGAGAGACTGCCAGGCCCGTCGTGGACCTGGAATCGCCGCAAGGGCACGTAGTTTCGCTATACCCGCTCTTGGCTAGGTATCTTCGGGCGGTCACTCTGTACGGCGACGGCCGGTACGGAGACAGCAAGTTCGGGTCGTGGGTGCAGATTGAGCAGCGTGGCGGCTATTCTTAGGAGCGCCGCGTGATTCTCAAGCTCGCATCGTTGCTCTTGGCGCTCACGTGCCTGATCTCCCGCGCTGGTCGTTACAACCATCGCATGACACTCATGATGGAGCCATTCATGGGCAAGCCCATTACGCAGGTGGCAAAAGTGTGGGGTCCGCCGTAGTCCGTCGGAGACGGGATGATCTCAGGGGCATGGAGATGGCCTCGACTTGCCAGCATTCGGGGCCGCGGGAACGCCGGCTGCGCGGCCGACACTTTTACGTTGTATGTGGAGTGTGCGGGGCTATTCTGGAGCCGGTCAAGAAACCACCCGATACGCGGGATATGGATCGTTCAAGGCGGGCGCGAAGCTCCGCGCCGTCGCTAGCCGGTCCTCGCCCGGCGGCCACCAGCAGGCCTCGCCGCGTCCGAAAACGGCCGAGGTGACGCATTGCCAGCCCGCCGCTATTGCAGCACCGGCAGTGTCAGGTATCCGGCCGGCACAAACAAACTGCCTTCGGTAGTCCCTCCGGGGGCAATGGAGCGCAGGAATTCGGCCAGAGCCCGCCCGCTACGCCGGCCGGCCAGGGTCTCGGCAAAAGCGCGCGCCACCGCGGCGACCTGTTCGGCGGTTTCGTGTGCGAACTCCAGGCGAAAATCGCAAATGCCGGCCGCCCGCCATTCCTCCAGACGCAGGGCGGCCTGCTGCGCCTCGGCGCCGAATACGGTGTTGCGGCAGCCCACGTCGGCCAGCACCGGATGCTCGCGGCCCTGGGGATCGCGAAGGGCCACCTGGTGCCGCTCGCACGGCCGGCCGCAATCCCGGTAGCTGGTCCCCGTCGAAAGAAACCGGCAGAACACGCAATGTTCGGTGTGGAACACGGGCAGGTGCTGATAGGCGACGGCTTCTATACGCCCCACCCCCGCGCGCCGCGCCAGGTCGGCCACCTGGGCGGCGTTCAGATCGTGGGTCGGAGTGAGCGCGTCGAGTCCCATCGCAAACAGTTCTTCCGCGGTCAGACTATTGGCCGCGTTCAAGCTGAAGTCGCCCACCAGACCTCGATGGGAGCGCTCCCGCAGCGCTTCGAGCAACCCGGCCGAGCGCACCAGGATAGGGCAACCGCAGCTCAGCAGAAAGTCGACTATGCGCGCCTCGCCGGGCTTCAACACCCGCGGGCTGGCCACGCGCACGGCGACACCGGCGCCGCGCACCCGATCGAGGGAAGGCTTCAGACCATACAGATCCAGGTAGTCGAGCGTGACGCTTGCCGGCCCGGCCGCGATAGCGGCTTCGAGCTGCTCCGGAGTGCGCACCAACAGGTGCAACAGGGCTTCTCCGGGCGGTTCGGCGACGGCCCGAACCGGCGCGCTGGAAAGCCGAACCGGCTGGATAGCGGCCGGGCGCGGCGCCGCTTGCGCCCTTTCCAACTCCTCCACGGCTTCCCGGCGGATTTGGTTCAAAAGCGAACTGGGGGCGAAAGGCCGGCCGTCAATCTCCAGTTCCAATTCCGCCAGTTCGTAAGCCGTGTTACCGAGGCGGCCGAACTGCGCCCGCAGAAAATCCCGGTCGAGCGCCTGGCTGCGGGCCTCGCCCAGCGCCTCGCGTGATTCCACCTTCACCCTAAGCGCGCCGACGCTCCATTCGGTGCGCAGCGGTTCGCCGGCGCGCGCCACGGCCCGCACGGTAACCCGCTGCCTGCGCAACGGCTGCGCGGGTTCCAGATAGGGCCGAGCGGCCTTGTCGATGTCCGGGTCGTGGGTGCGCCATAGCCAATCGCCGCGGCGGATACGGCTGGGGTCGATGGCGCCATTGCCGAATCCCACCTCCAAGGCCGTTCCCGCCCCGCGCACCTCGAACACCCGCCCACCTTCTTCTTTCTCCTCCGGACTGCGCCAGCTTGCGGCGTCGAACACCACCCCATCGCCCGGTTTGAGCGGCGCCACCCGGTGCGCCTCGGCCGGCTCGATCAGGATGCCCGACTCCGCCACCCGGACCACCTTGCCCATCAGCACGCCGCGATGGCGCGGGGCGCGTCCGTTCACCACCGCCTGATGATTGGTGCCATTCAAAAAGAACGCACCGAGGCCGCGCGAGTAGACCTGCTCCAACTCCAGTTCGGCGGCGCGATCGATCGATGGCGCCATCCCCGCCACGGCATCGTCCACCGCCTTTCGATAGGCGCGCGTGGCCAGCGCCACGTAATCGGCATCCTTGTAGCGGCCTTCGATTTTGAGGGCCGAAACGCCGATCCCGACAATCTCGGGAATCTGGCGCAGGGCGTACAGATCGCCGGGGGAAAGAAGATAGCGGGCATCGCCGAGCGGCTCGAGCCTGCCGTCCACCATCATTTCGTAAGGCAAGCGGCAAGCCTGCGCGCACTGGCCCCGGTTGGCGCTGCGGCCGCCCCAGGCTTCCGACGAGAAGCACTGGCCGGAAAAGGCCACGCACAGCGCGCCATGCACGAAGATTTCCAGCTCGCAGGCGGTGGCCGCGCGGATGGCGCGGATCTCGTCGAGCGAAAGCTCGCGCGCCAGCGTCACCCTGGTGGCGCCCAGCCGCTCGGCCAGCCGCACCCCTTCGGCGTTGGTCACCGACATCTGCGTGCTGGCGTGAATCTGAAGATCGGGAGCGATCTCCCGCGCCAGCCTGGCAATGCCCAGATCCTGCACAATGATGGCGTCGGCGCCGGCCCGCGCAATGCATTCGAGAGCGCGGCCCGCCTCCTCGATTTCGTGCTCGAACACCAGCGTATTAAAGGTGACGTAGCCGCGTACCCCGCGCCGGTGCAGGGTCGCCATCGCCTCCGGCAGTTCGCTCGCCTCGAACCCCACTTTGGCGCGCGCCGTGAAGTGGCGCAGGCCGAAGTACACCGCGTCCGCCCCGGCCTCAATCGCCGCCCACAATTGTGGCCAATAACCTGCCGGACTCATGATTTCGGGTTTGCGCACGGATAATTCCAGGAGAGAGCCGATCCACTCCTATGATACCTGGGCCGAACGCCGGGAACCCGCCGGGTGGCGGCCGATCTCCCGGTACCGCACCCGATCCATGGCGTACCGCACCAGGCGGACACCTTCGCTTTCGAATTCGCCATCGAAATCCAGTCCGAGCTTCTCCATGATCCGCGTCGACGCCCGGTTTTCAGGCATAGCAATAGAGACCACACGCTCCAGGCCTACCCGCTCGAAAGCGTCGTCGAGGGCCTCGGCGGCGGCTTCCGTTGCCAGGCCACGCCCCCAATACGCGCGTGCCAGCCACCAGCCGATCTCCGGTTCCAGTCCGTCGCGCCAGATACCCACGCCACAGAAGCCGATCAGGTTCCCGGCCGGCTTCCGCAGCAGCTTCCAGCGGCAGAACCCGCGAGTGCGATACGACTCTATCTGGCGGTCGACGAACGAGCGGATCCGCTCGTCGATCCAGGGCACGCCGCCGGTGATATAGCGCATCACCTCGACATCGGTCGCGATCGGGCGGAACCTAGTCCAGTCGTCGCTCCGCCAAATATCGAGGATGAGGCGTTCCGTCTCCAGCGCCATACCGATATCATCGCTCGACTATTCTTGCTCGATCGCGGCGACCCGCCCGTCGCGAAGGTGTACGCGGACGCCGGCGATGGCGGCGGCTTCGGCCGAGTGGGTGGCCATCAGCACGGCCGCGCCCAGTCGCGTGGCGCATTCTTTCAGCAGCGCAAGCACCTGCTCGCCGCTGGCCGTATCCAGGTTGCCGGTGGGCTCGTCGGCAATCACCACTCCCGGCGAATGCACCAGCGCTCGGGCGATGGCGACGCGCTGCAGTTGGCCGCCGGAAAGCTGGTACGGCAGGCTGGAGGCCTTCTCTTCCAGGCCCACCCAGCGCAGCCGCTCGCGGGCGGCGTCGCGGGCTTTCGGCACGCGCGCCAACAGCAGCGGCAGTTCCACGTTCTCCAGGACGGAAAGCGTCGGCAGCAGTTGAAAAAACTGAAAGACAAAGCCAATGTAATTGCGGCGCAATGCGGTTAATTCCCGTTCGCCCAGCGCGCTGGTGGAGCGGCCGTCGATCCGCACCTCGCCCGACGAGGGGAAATCCATGGCGCCGGCCAGGTTGAGCAGCGTGGTCTTGCCACAGCCGCTGCGGCCTACCAGCGCCGTCACCGTGGCCGGCATCAGTTCGAGGTCGATGCAGTGCAAAACCGGTACCGGCTGGCCGCCGTTGTCGTATGTTTTGGAGACGGCGCGGAGTTCCACGCGAGGGGCAGGCATCTCTCTCCATGTAAGCACGAAGCCGGGAGCCGGAAGACGCCTCGCGTGCTGTAAGCTGTATGCTGAGAGTCGTGGAGCTGACGGCTCCTCCGGTGCTTGCTCCATGGAACCCATTGGCCAATACAACGCGCGCCCGCGGCTGCTGATCCTGGTGGTCGCTTACAACGCCGAGAAGACCATCGACGCCGTCATCGCCCGCATTCCGGGGAGCCTGGCCCGCGAGTACGACGCGGAAATCCTGATTCTCGACGACGCCTCCGCCGACGCCACTTTCTCGCACAGCCATGGGGTGGGGCGGCGCCAGGAAACGCCCTTTCCCGTTCGCGTCCTGTTCAACGCCCGGCGCGAGGGGTACGGCGCCATTCAGAAGCTGGGCTACCAATACGGCATTGAGAACGGGTTCGATCTGGTGGCGCTGCTGCACGGCGACGGCCAGTACCCGCCGGAATGCCTGCTCGACCTCTTGGAGCCGCTGCGGACCGGAGAAGCGGCGGCGGTGCTGGGTTCGCGCATGGCCACTCGCTGGGGCGCTCTGCGGGACGGAATGCCGCTTTACAAATTCGTCGGCAACCGCATCCTCACCTGGCTCGAAAACCGGCTTCTGCACACCGGTTTCAGCGAGCTCCACTGTGGCTACCGGGCGTACTCGCTGGACGCCCTGCGGGCGGTTCCTTTCGCCCGCAACAGCAACGATTTCGTGTTCGACACCGAGCTCGCGATTCAACTTCTGATCGCCGGCCGGAGGATTTCCGAAGCGCCCGTTCCGACCTATTCCGGCGACGAGATCCGGAGCGTCAACGGGCTGGTTTACGCCGCCAAAGTGCTGGCGGCCGCGATCAAGGCCCGGCTGCAGGAATTGAGCCTCTTCTACGATCGCCGCTTCGACTGCGCGCCTCCGGAAACCTATTCGCCCTACACCTTGAAACTGCACTACACCAGCCCGCATTCGATGACCCGCGACCGGGTTCGGCCCGGCTCCAGGGTGCTGGACCTCGGTTGCGCCGGAGGCTACATGGGCGCGGTGTTGAAAAGCCAGAAGAACTGCTTCGTCCGCGGGCTTGACGTTACTCCGGTTCGGGATGGGATACTCGACGAGTTCGCCATTCACAACCTGAACGATGGCGTGCCGCCGATCGGGCCCGGCCAGTACGACGTCGTCCTGTTGCTCGACGTGATCGAGCATCTCAACCGCCCGGAAGCGTTTCTGGAGGAAATGCATCGCGCGCTGGGCGCCAGTCCCTCGACCGAGGTGGTCCTGAGTACCGGCAACGTTGCCTGCCTGGTAACCCGCCTCATGCTCCTCACCGGACAGTTCAATTACGGCAAACGCGGCATTCTGGATGTTACTCACACCCGGTTATTCACCTTTGCATCCATGCGGCGGGCGCTGGTGCAGGCGGGTTTCGATATGGTGGAAATCGAGGGCGTTCCCGCGCCGTTTCCCTTGGCGATTGGCGATCGCTTTCTGAGCCGGGCGCTGTTGGCCATGAACCGCCTGGCCATCCACCTTTCCCGCGGTCTTTTTGCCTACCAGATCTTCATCCGCGCGAAGGCGCAGCCCACCCTGGAGTCGCTGCTTCGCGACGCCGAGGGCCAGTCCAGAGAGAGGCTCGTTCGGCTCGAAGCCGCACCTTTGCCCGCCATCGACGGCCCCGCCAGCCGCGGCTAACGGCTGCGCCTTGGGGTACACTAAGGAACAGTATTTCCCACCGGCGATGTTTTTTGTGGTGCCGGCTCTTTCTAGACTATGCGTCTGCCGTTTTCAACTAATGCCGACCGCTTCCCGGTACCGGTCCGCCCCGTGCGGAACTGGACCGGCGACTATTGGTATCTGATCGAAAATCTGGTGTTGAAGGATTTCAAGATCCGGTACCGCAATATGTCGTTGGGGATGTTCTGGTCGCTGATCAATCCCCTGGTGATGATGTCGGTTTTGTGGTTTGTATTCACGCGGATTTTCCCCAACGCCAACATTCCCCATTACGCGCTGTTTGTCCTGTGCGGTCTGGTTCCATTTAACGTCTTCACCATGTGCTGGCTGAGCGGCACGATCTCTCTGATCGACAATGCGCACTTGATCAAGCGGGTCCCGGTCCCGCGCGAAGCGATTCCGGTCGCGGCGGTGTTCGCTAACTGCCTGCAGCTTCTCGCCCAGGTTCTGCTCCTGCTTTTCCTGGCGGCGGCGGCGATTGGAATTCACCGCTCCTGGTTCTGGCTGCTGGCCATCTGGCCGCTCGAAGTTCTGTTCGTGACCGGTCTCGCGCTGATGTTTTCGGCCTTTAACGTCTACGTGCGGGACGTGCGCTATGTGGTGGAATCGACCAATGTAGTTCTATTCTGGTTAGTGCCGATCGTTTACGACTTCCGGTGGATTCCGGCACAGTACCGGATCATCTATGCTTACAATCCGGTCGCGGCCATGGTGATGGCGCTGCGAAATATCCTTCTCGATCAGACCGCGCCAGCCGGCACGCTGCTGGCGAAAGCGGCCATCAGTTCGGTGGCGATGTTTCTGCTGGGACTGGCTGTCTTTCGGCGGCTCCGGCCGAGGTTTTATAACTTCCTATGAGCTCTCAGCCGGCAGTCGAATTCCGCGAGGTGTGGAAGACCTTCCACCGGCACACGGGACAGCTTCTGCTGCGCTCTCACTTCAAAAGGCTGCTGACCTGGAAGGACAGCGTGGAACGTTTTCACGCGCTGCGCGATGTTTCCTTCCAGGTGGAGCATGGCGAAAGCCTGGCGGTGATGGGGAAGAACGGGGCCGGCAAGAGTACCCTGTTAAGCCTGGTGGCCGGGCTCGTACCGCCGGATCGGGGCGACGTTCTGGCCCGTGGACGGGTGGCGGCTTTGCTGGAGCTGGGCTCGGGTTTTCATCCCGATCTGACCGGCCTCGAAAACATTCGCCTCAATGCCGCTCTGCTGGGCTTCAGCCGAAAGCAAACCGCGGCGCGCCTGGAGGAAATCGTGGATTTCGCGGAGATCTCGGATTTTATCCGGGAACCGCTGCGCACCTATTCGAGCGGCATGATCATGCGTCTGGCCTTCTCGGTGGCGGTGAACCTGGATCCCGATATCCTGCTCATCGACGAAGTGCTGACGGTCGGCGACGCCGGGTTTCAAGCCAAGTGTTTTGACAGGATTCTCGACTTCAGGCGGCGAGGCAAGACGATCCTTTGCGTTTCTCACGCCGCCGGCATGGCCGAGCGGTTCTGCGGGCGGGCGCTCTGGTTGGATCACGGCGAACTGATGCTGGACGGCGAGATCGGCGAAGTGGGTTGCGCCTATCAAGGCTACCTGAACGCCGGCGCGTGAGCGGGCGGAGAGGAGCGGAATTGGTTGGCGAGGTGATATTCCGGCAATGAGCGAATCGGCGGCCTGCTGGTGCGGCAATTCCACCCTTGCACCCTTTTCCGGCGATTACCTGCGCTGCGCCGACTGCGAAACCCTGGTGTTGCGCCGCATGCCCACGCCCGGGCAATTGCTGGTGGCCGACGACGAGCGGGATTTCTACGGAAAAGACTACTTCGATTATCAGGCGCGAACCCACGGCCATCCGGCGCTCGAGGAACGGTCGCGTATCGAGTTGCGCGAGCGCTGCCTGTATTGGCTGAAGACCCTCTTGCCCTACAGGCTGCCGCCAGCCAAAGTCCTGGAGATCGGTTGCGCGCACGGAGCGTTTGTGGCCTTGCTGCGGGCCGCCGGATTCGATGCCACGGGTTTGGAATTGAGCGCGGCAACGGCGGCCGGGGCCAGGCGCCGGTTCGACGTTCCCGTAGTGGCAGGTCCGATCGAAGCCCAGAACATCCCGGCCGAAAGTCTCGACGTCATTGTCTTGATGGATGTACTTGAGCACCTCCACGATCCGCTCGATATGATGTGGAGGTGCTTGAAGCTGCTGAAACCCGATGGTCTGCTCTATCTGCAGACGCCGCGCTACCGGGAAGGCAAGACACTGGAGCTCATGCAGGCGGATCAAGACCCGTTCCCCGCCATGCTCGTGGCGGACCAACATACTTATCTGTTCAGTGGGAAGTCGGTCCGGCTGCTGCTGGAGCGGTCGGGAGCGGACCATATCGGTTTCGAACCGGCGATTTTCGGCGCCTACGACATGTCGCTGGTGGCCGGGCGTCAACCGCTCTCGCGGTTTACCGAGGAGGAAATCGAGGTCAATTTGAAGCTGCGCCCTTCCGGGCGGCTGATACTGGCGATGCTCGACCTGGATCGCCATTGCCAGGCGGCACTCACCCGTTCCCGTGAAATGGAAGCGTCGCTGGCTCGCCAACTCCAAAACGGAGCCATCCTGGAGCGCGCCTACGCCGAATCGGAAGCCGACCGCGCCGACCGGCTCCAGAATATCTTGAAGCTGGAAGAACTGGTGCGCGAGGCCCAGGCACAGGCGAGCGTAACGCTTGCCTCGCTCGAGCGGATTCGGGCGGAAAACGGCGAGATGGCCCGGCTGAACGAGCAAGAGCGGATCGAGATCGAGCGGGTCCGAGCCGAGAGCGGCGAGCTGGCTCGCCAGAGCGAGCAGGAGCGGATCGAGAACGAGCAAAAGCGGCGTGAGATCGAGCGGGTCCGAGCCGAGAGCGGCGAGCTGGCTCGCCAGAGCGAGCAAAAGCGGCGTGAACTGGAAAGCCGGCTGGCCGACGAAGAGCGAAGGTCCTTGATCGGCGAATCGCTCCTCGGGCGTATCCGGGGAAGCTACGTCTATCGGTTGATGCGGGCCTGCGGTCTTTGGGGGTGGTTGGACGACAGCCGGCGCGACGGCGCGGCGGGCCGGCGCCCGGTGGTTTTGCGCAAGGTGGCGGTAGATCTCACCCCGGTCCAGCCGGGCGGCGAGAACGGCGGAGCCAAGGTGATGACTCTGGAGCTGGTGCGCCATCTGGCCCTGATGGCTCCGGAGTGCCAGTTCATTCTCCTGACTTCGGAGTCGAGCCATGACGAGCTGGCCGCGCTGGCCGCCCCCAATGTCAAACGGCTCTGCGTTCACCGGCCGGGCGGCGCGCTTTCCGCCGCCGATAATTTCGCCGTCCGTTTGCGGCGCGTCCTGGGCCGCGTGCTCTCCGTCCCGCGGCTCAATCAACTGGCGGGTCTGTACCGCGAAGCCACCGGCCAGGTGGTGGTCGGCAGCGACCTGGTGCGGCGGCTCGATGCGGATCTGCTGTTCTGCCCCTTTACCGCGCCTTACTACTTCCACCCTTCCGTTCCCACGGTTTCGGTCATCTACGATTTGCAACACCGGGAATATCGCCAGTTTTTCAGCGAACTGCAGGTGTACGAGCGGGAGCGCTCATTCGATCAGGCCTGCCGGCTGGCCAACCGCCTGGTATGCATCTCCGAATACGTACGCAAAGCCGTGCTTGCATCCGGCGCGGTGCCGGCGGAACGGCTCGAAACCGTCCCCATTCAGTTGGGAGAGCGTCTGCCTCGGGTTGCTCCGGAATCGCGCGCGCCGGTGCTTCGGTCGCTGGGCCTGGAACCGGAACGCTTTCTGCTCTACCCCGCCAATTTCTGGCCGCACAAGAATCACGAAATGCTGCTGACGGCCTTCGGACTATACCGCTCCAGCCACCCGGACTCGGATTTGAAACTGGTGCTGACCGGGGCGCCGGGCGCCCGCCAGGACTTTCTGGTGGATGCCGCCGCCCGGATGGGCATGAACGGATCGGTGGTCTTCCCCGGCTATGTTTCCGATGCCGATTTCAGCGCGCTCATGCAGAGTTCGATGGCGCTGATCTTCCCGTCGCTGTTCGAAGGGTTCGGCATGCCGTTGCTGGAGGCCATGGCCGCCGCCCGGCCCTTGCTGGTAAGCGATGCCACCAGCTTGCCGGAAGTGGCCGGGGACGCGGCGCTCCTGTTCGACCCGCGCCGGCCGATGGAGATCGTCGAGGCTATTACCCGAATCGCCGCCGACCCCGAGTTGCGCGCCGAACTGGCGGCGGCATCGGCGCACCGCTTGCAGGCGTATGGCGATGCCCGCGAAATGGCGGCCCGTTATCTGAGGATTTTTCACGACGCCTGCAACCAGTCCGCCGGTCTGGAACCGGCCGTGCATGGTATTTTCGACGACGGCTGGCTCGGTGACCGGATGACGGTAGTTTATGGGCGCGGACACGATTGGCGCCGGCTGCGCGTCCGCCTGGCGGTTCCCGACTGGGCGCCGGTGGCCAAGCTCGACGTGCGCGTTTCTTCTCGCGGCGACGAAGGCGACCGGCTGCGGATGGGGGTGGCCGCCGGAACCTCGGCCACCGTCAATGTGGCCCTCAGCGGCGAGACCGAGTGGGCCGAAATGAAGTGCTCGCCCACGTTTCAGCCGGACATCTGCGGAGCCGGGCCGGATTCGCGCGCTCTGTCGTGCCGTGTGTTGTCGGTCGAAATCGTCGGTGCCGACGGCATGGTTCTGGATTTGGGCGGGAAGACCCATGTCCCATAAAGTCACCGTGGTGACGCCCTCCTTCAACCATGGGCGTTACCTGTTGCGCACCATCCGCAGCGTGCTCGATCAGCAGTTCGACGGCGAACTGGAGTTCCTGGTTCGGGATGGCGGCAGCCGTGACGAAACCGTTTCCATCCTCCAAAGTTTCGGCGAGCGGATCGATTGGACGTCGGCACCCGACGGCGGACAGGGCGATGCCGTCAACCAGGGGCTCAGCCGCGCCGCCGGCGACATCATCGGCTGGCTGAACTCCGACGACGTTTATTATCCCGGTGCGATCGCCGAGGTGTGCGCCGCCTTCGACGCCGATCCGGCCGCGGACCTGGTCTACGGCGACGCCAACCACATCGACGAGCAGGACCAGGTGATCGAACCCTATCCGGTCGAGGACTGGAATCTGGATCGTTTCCTTTATACCTGCTACTTGTGCCAGCCGGCGGTCTTCTTTCGTAAGAGCGTAGTCGAACGGTTCGGCGGCCTGGACCCGAGCTTCTATTACGCCATGGATTATGAGTACTGGGTGCGATTGGCCTTGAAAGGAGCGAAGTTCCGGCGCGTGCCTGGAACCCTGGCGGGTTCGCGCTTCTACCCCACCAACAAAACGCTGCGCGGGCGCGGCGGCGCCCACGCGGAATACAACCGGTTGATGCGCCGGCATTTGGGCCGCGTTCCGGACCGGTGGTTGGCCAACTATGCGCATGCCGTGCTGGACGGGCGCGGCATTCCGCGGACCGCTGTGCCGCGCTTTGCGCTCATGGCTTCGGCCTTATCGCTGGCGGCGTCGCTGCGCTGGAATCATCGCATCTCGCGCGAGTTGGCGCTCACCGTGGCCGGCTGGACCAGCGGAGCGTTACGGGCGTGGTACCGGGGAGCGTTTCGCCGATGAGAGTGGGCTTCGATATCAGCCAGACCGGGCGCGGCAAGGCCGGCTGCGGATACTACGCCTTCGGATTGATTCAGGCTCTGGAGGCCGCCGACCGCCGCAACAGGTACATTCTCTACCCCGCCGTGGGCGATTTGTTCTGGGACCCGGAGTGCGCCCACGCCACTTTCGCTCCGTCAAAGGCCAACTTCGAACGCTTCCCCGCGCCCGTGGATTTCGATGCTTCGCGCCAGTTCTGGCTGGATTCCAGACCGGGATTTGAGGAGCGTATCGGCCGTCCGGACGTGTTTCACGCCAACAATTTCTTCTGCCCCTGGGGTTTCAAGAAGGCTCGGCTGGTCTATACCTTGCACGATTTGAGCTTCTTGAAGGAACCGCGCTGGAGCACGGAAGCCAATCGGATCGGATGCCTGCAGGGGGTGTTTAAGGCGAGTGTGGGAGCGGATTGGATTATGGCGAATTCCGAATACTCGCGCCTCGATTTCCTCAAAACCTTTCCCCACTATCCCAAGGAGCGAACATCCGTCGTCTACCCCGCCAGCCGCTACCGGATGGGTGGGGCCTCGATCCGGCCGGCCATCGACGGTTTGGAGCCGGGCAGGTTCTGGCTTTCGGTGGGAACCATCGAGCCGCGCAAGAACCACGCCGCTCTGCTCGATGCCTACCGCATCCTGCGCCGCCAGCGCCCCGCCACCGGGCCCTTGGTTGTGTGCGGCGGGAAGGGCTGGCTGATGGAAGATTGGCAGCGCAATCTGGAGGGGTTCGTGCCCGGCAAGGACGTGATTGCGACCGGGTATGTGGCCGACGCCGAGTTAACCTGGCTGTTCGAGAACTGTTTTGCATTTGTCTATCCTTCCCTGTTCGAGGGTTTCGGCATGCCGGTGCTGGAAGCGCTGAGCCTGGGCGCGCCGGTACTCTGTTCGAACGCCACCTCTCTGCCGGAGGTGGCCGCGGATGCCGCCCTTTATTTCGATCCCCGTTCCCCCGAATCCATCGCCTCCACCATGGCCCTGGTGGTCGAGAACGCCGGCGAGCGCTCCCGCCTGCGGATGGCGGGCCCGCCCCGCGCCGCGCTTTTCTCGTGGGATACGTCGGCCGCCCAACTGATCGAATTGTACGCCCGCGTGGCGGCCCTGCCGCGCTACGGGGAATCGAACGGTGCCTAGGCGATTCGTCCTGCTCGATCGCGATGGCACCCTCATCGTGGAGCGAAATTATCTGGCCGCTCCCGAAGGCGTGGAACTGCTCCCCGATGCCGCCGCCGGTTTGCGGCGCTTTGCCGGCTCCGGGTGGGGCAGGCTGCTGCTGACCAATCAATCGGGAGTGGGACGGGGCTACTTCGATATGGCGGCTGTCGAGGCGGTTCATCGCCGGATGCTGGAGCTGCTTGCCCGGGAGGGTGCGTCTCTCGATGGCGTCTACGTTTGCCCGCACGCGCCCGAAGACGGCTGCGATTGCCGCAAACCCCGCCCCGGCCTGGCGCTTCGAGCCGCCGCCGAATGGCACTTCGACCCTCGCGCCGCCGTGGTGATCGGCGATAAAGCCGGCGACATCGATCTCGGCAAAGCGATCGGCGCCAAGACCATCCTGGTGCGTACCGGCTATGGCGAGGCCGAGTTGTCTCGCGGTGCCGTCCAGCCGGATTGGGTGGCTGGCGGCCTGGAGGAAGCCGCCGAGCTCGCCATCGCCGGGACGCGGAGCAATGTAGCCGCCGATGAACGCTGGTGAACGCGGATTAAGAGAACAAATGACTTATCGGCGCTTATCTGCGGCTCGAATTTGTTTTTTCACGGCTCTTAAGGGAGCGGTTGCCGGCAAGTGAGCGGTCGTTTCCTGACGGCCTCTCCATTAGCATCTGTCTACGGCCGGAACCATCCTGGACCGACCCGCAGATGGTGGCTGACCGAGTCCGGCACCGTCACAAACAGCAGCAGCCCGATCATGCCGTGCGCGATTCCCAGCAGGTACAAATTGCGCGTTCGCCGGTACAGCAAGGTCGCGCACCACCCCAGCGGGAGTGTCACGGCCATGAGAAACGGGTTGGGCGCGTGCACCGCCGAAAACAGCAGCGCGGTGACGGAGGAAGAGGCGGCACGGCTGGAAAATACCGCGTCGAAACGATTCAGAAAATAGCCGTTCAGCGCGTATTGCTGCGTCAGCCCCCAAAGCAGATAGGCGGCCAGACCGGCCAGGCCGGCGTCGAAGGCAGTCTGTCGGAGCGTGCCCAGCAGCGTGCCCCCCGCCAGCATCAGCAGCGCAACCAGCGTCAGCAGCGGCGCCAGTTCGTTCAGCCCGTGGCGCAGCGTGCGCGGCTCGAAGCCGAGCGCGCGGGGGCCTTCGCGCCGCAGCAGGTGCGACAACAACATCAGGGCCGGAATCGCAATCCAGCACCTGGGGTGGGTGAACCGCAGCTCCCAAATGTACGCGACGATGAGGCCGAATACCAGCAGCGGTTCCAGAATAGCGAGCTTGCGCATCCGAAATGGCGTTCCAGTAACAAGTCTAAGTCCGCGCACCGGTAGATGGTATGATTTCGGATGTTATTACCTCTTCATCGCGAAATTGCGAAACGGGAGCGTGAACATGACTTCGAATCGGCGTGGATTTGTGAAAGCGGGAGTTGCCCTGGCCGTACTGCGGCCGTTCAGCGGCAAACCGGCATTTGCAATCGCCGGCGCCGAAGCGCCGGGTACGACGGATCGGGGCCGCATGGCCTTTTCGCCGGCCACCTGGTATCGCCCCTATGTCTCCAAACCCGCCCGCGATCGCGCCGCCTCCACCTGGGTCCGGATCGACCTAGGCTCACCGCGCGCCATCGACGCCATCCGTCTCTACCCGGCCTTCGGACTCGGCCAAAAACACATGGCCGGATATGGCTTTCCCGTCCGCTTCAAGGTGGAAGGCTCGGGCGACGCTTCCTTTTCTAGTCCGCGGTTGCTTGTCGACCGCACCGCCGCCGATTGCGCCAACCCCGACGACCGCATCATGGAGTACGCCGCCACCCCAGCGACGGCGCGGTTCATCCGCCTCACCGCGACCGCCCTCCGCCCCGCGCCGGACGGCATCGGCTATTCCTTGGCGTTGTCCAAAATCGACGTGATCTCCGGCGGCAAGGATGTGGCGGAGCGTTGCGCCGTCGCCGGAGACCCTACTTACGCCAATGAGAAAGATCTCTCTCAACTCACCCGCCGGCCGCGCCCGATGGGCGAGGGCATCGTCACCGACAACCCCGCCAATGCGACCCCCGCCGGCCGCTGGAAGCCCGTTCCCTATCGGGCGCGCGCGCCGCTGGCCGGAGTCACCCTCACCGGCGAAACCTTCCGCCGGGCCATGGAACACAACGCCGGCTATCTGCTCGCCTCCTTCTCGGTGGAGGAAATGCTTCGTCCCTTCCGCGAACGCGCCGGCAAGCCCGTGCGAGCGGATCTGCGCCCGCCCATCGCTTTCTGGGACACGGAGCTCCCCGGCTCCAGCGCCGGCCGCTTCCTGATGGGCGCGGCCAACACGCTTCGCTGGATGGATCATGCCGAGCTGCGCCGATGGATGAACGAGATCGTGGATGGCATCGAGGAGTGCCGCGCCCCCAATGGCTACATCATGGCCTACCCCGAAGACACCATCTTCGAATCCGAGCGCGGCGCCTACACCCGCGCCTGGCTCACCCACGGGCTGATCGAGGCCGGCTACGCCGGTAACTCCAAAGCTTTCGAATTACTCAGGGGTTACTACGACTGGTTCGACAATTGCCCGTACTTACCCGAGCTGCTTCGCGGCGGAGCACAGGGCGTTCAGGGGATGATCGCCAACACTCGCATGTACTTTACGCCCGTCGGCAAGCCCGAGGATATGCAGGTGGTGCAGCGCTACTTCCAGGAAAACTACTGGCTCGATGGCCTGGCGCGGCGCGACACCGAGCTCGTCTGGCAGTATCCTTACGACCGCCCGCATAACTACCTCATCACCGATTTCGAAGCGTATCTGGACTTATACCGCGCCACCGGCGACCGCCGCTATCTCGACGCCGTCGAGGGCGCCTGGCACCTATACCGCGATAACTGGGAGCACGTCGGAGGCTCCATCGCCATCACCGAGCTCGGTCAATTCCCGCCCAAGTCCTACCGCCTGGCAGCCCAGCAGCCTTTCTGCGAGACCGGCGAGACCTGCGGCAGCGTCTTCTGGATTCGCTTCAATCAGCGTTTCCACCTGCTCGATCCGGAGCGGGAACAATACGTCGCCGAGATCGAAAAGTCCATTTACAACGTCGGGCTCGCCAATCAGATCCAGTCGTACGGCATCATTTATCACACCCGCCTGGTCGGCCAGAAGGGCGACTTGAGCGTGCCTTTGTGTACCAACTCCTGCTGCGAGGGCCAGGGCACGCGCCTGCTCGGTTCTCTGCCCGAATACATCTACTCGCTCGCGCCCGACGGCATTTACGTCAACTTATTCGAACCCTCCACCGTTCGCTGGCCCCGTGCCGGGGGCGAGGTGGCGCTCACCCTGTCGGGCAAGTTCCCCTTCCACCCCGATGTCACCCTCCGGGTCGAGTCGGCCACGCCCGCGGCGGCGAAAATCCGCATTCGCGTTCCCTCCTGGGCCGCCGCACCCATGTCCATCCGCATCAATGGCGCCCAAGCCGCCACCGGGCAGCCCGGCAGCTATGTCACCCTGGACCGCGCCTGGGCTGACGGCGATACCCTCGCCTTTACCCTTCCCATGGAGTTCCGGCTGACCCGCTATACGGGTCTCGATAAGATTGAGGGCCACGAGCGTTTCGCCCTGGAATACGGGCCCGTGCTGCTGGCACTCACCGGCTCGGACAGCGCCGCACTCAAGGTCGCCGGCGGAACCGAACACGCCGGCATTTTGAAGCAGTTGAAGGCCGACCCGGACCGTCCGCTCCACTTCCATATCGACGGCCATCCGGAGTACGCCTACATCCCCTATTGGCAGGTAGTGAATGAGCCGTTTACCTGCTACCCGGTGATTGACCTGGGTTAGTACTGGAGACAAATGAAACTCGCGCTGGGATTGATCCTTGCCGCCGGCGCCGCCCTGGCCGCGCCCGGGCCTATCGTGTTTTCGCAATCGGCTCCCACCGTGGAAGCCTGGGATTTCGTGGAGGTGACCATCCGCGTGGACGCGCCCGACGTGGGGAACCCGTTCGTCGACGCCTCCGTCGCCGGGTCTTTCGGCGCCTCCGGCCAGCGGCTGAACGTCGAGGGTTTCTGCGACTCGCCCGACGGCTCCCTGTTCCGCATCCGCTTCCTGCCGTCCTCGCCGGGCGAATACGCCTACTCGGTGACCTACCGTCAGGCGGGCTTCGAGAAGAACCACGACGGCGCTTTCCACGTCACCGGCGGCCACCGCCGCGGGCCCATTGGCGTCGATCCGGACCATCCGTGGCACTTTGTCTGGCAGGGAACCGGTGAGCACTACTTCTTCAACGGCACCACCGCGTTCTGGCTGATGGGCTGGCGCGACGAACGCATCATCCGCACCAGCCTCGATCGGCTGCACCGGCTCCAGGTCAATCGCGTTCGCGTCCTGCTGGGCGGACGAAGCGGGACCGTGTACGGCGAGCCAGTGATGAACAGCGAAGCCTTCAGCATTTTTCTGAGCCCATGGCCCGCGGTCAAAGCCGACGATTTCGAACGCCCCGGCTTCGACTACACCCGCTTCAACCTCCCTCACTGGCAACGATACGAACGCATGCTGCGCTTCGCGCGGGACCGGGACATGATCGTCTCGGTGATCCTCGACATCGCCGACGGCAAAATACACTTGGTTGCCGCCAGCGAGGACGAACGGCGCTACATCCGCTATGCCGCCGCGCGCCTGTCGGCCTTTTCCAATATCACCTGGGACCTCGGCGACGATCTGGACAGCTTCCGCGACGACAAATGGGCGCACGAGACCGGAACACTGCTCGTCGGCGGCTGGGACCCTTACCGCCATCTCGCCAGCAGCCATCCCGTCCACACCGAACACCAGGACCGCGCTTCCGCCTGGTTCGGTTTCGCCTCGCTGCAGGACTGGTCCCGCACCCAGCACGCCTTGATGCTGGAATCCCGTCAGCTCCAGCAGAAGACCGGCCGCATCGTTCCGCAAACCAACGAAGAGTACGGATACGAGGATCACTATCCGGTCTGGGCGCCTCCGCCTCCCGGCGATTCAACCGAAACGCTGCGCCGGACCGCCTGGGACATCGCCATGGCCGGAGCCTATGGCACCGCCGGCGAATCCGCCCGCCGCGGCACCAACATCTGGCCCGATACCGGAGGCGGCTGGGTGAACGGCCGCGGCGACGATACCATGACCATGCTGAACGGCTACGCGCACATGGTGGATTTCTTCACCAGCTTCGAATGGTGGAGGACCGAGCCGCACGACGAACTGGTGTCGAGCGGCGCCTGGTGTCTGGCTGAACCGGGCCGAATCTACGCCGTGTATCTGCCGAAAGGCGGCACGGTCACAGTGAAGCTGGAGCCGGGCCAGTACCGCGCCGAGTGGTTCAGCGCCTTCACCGGCGAGGTGGTCCCCATCGGCGTCGTCGACGGCCCCACCTGGACTTCACCCAAAGCCCCGGACACCAACGACTGGGCTTTGTTGTTGCAGCGGTGAGGGCCGGCTCCTCCTACCAGCTCGCCGCCGCCCGCACCATCGCCCGGATGTTCTCCCGTGGCGCTGTCGCCGGTATCGCACAACCCGCGTTGAGAATGAACCGCCCCGTGTCGGCGAACAGCCGTATCAGCGCCCGCGCCTCGCGTTCCACCCGCTCCGGCGTTCCCAACGCCACCACCCCGCTCGGGTCCAGGTTGCCGATGAACGTGGCCCTATCCTTCAATAGGTCGTGGGCAAGCCGCACGTCGGTCTTGTAATCCAGTTCCAGGGCATCGGCGCCGCAGCCGGCCAACTCGGCCAGAATCGCCCGCGTGTTGCCGCACACGTGCAGCGCGTAGGGCCGCCCCAGGGAGTGGGCGTACGCGGCGAACCGCCGCTCATAGGGCAGCGCCCAGCGCCGGTACATCCGCGGCGAGATCACGCTTGGCCCGGCCGCGCTGTCGCCGTTCGATAACATGTGCGCGCCGGTTTCGCTCATCAGCTTCAGAAACTGCTGACCGGCCTCGGCGCAGTGCTCTAACAGCCTCTCGGCCGCTGGCCCCAGCTCCGGATCCATCAGGTCCATCAGCCAGCCTTCCATCGAGCGCACCAGCGCCGCCAGCGCGAACGGGCACTGGTCGCAATTGCCGCGCACATACACCGCGTCTCCGAAGTGCCGGCAGATCAGCCGCACTCCCTCCAGCCACACCTGCACACCTTCGTGCCGCGCCACGTCCGGCGGATCCAGACTTTCCACTTCCTGAAGGCTCTGAAGCCGCGCCCCGCGCGCCACCGCCGGCTCGTCCTCGGGATACTCCACCGGCACCCCCAGCGCGCCGGCAAGCGTGGCCGTGTCGACGTCGATCATCACCCCATCCAGCCTGTACCGCTCCACGCTCTCGATAAAGGTGCGCGCCAGCGCCGCCGGGTCGCGCCGGAAATCGCGCATCGTTACCCCCGCCTCCCGCGCCGCGTGCATGAAATTGTGCAGCATTACCGGCGGCCGGTCGGGCCGCTCGCCCGCCAGCACTGATTCGATCCGTTGGCGTCCGTTCAAAGGTCTGTCTCCCTTACCGGCTCAGCTCGATCACCGTAACGCTCTCAGGCGGAAACGCGTGCCGAAACTCCCCCGCTGTCACGTTCACCTGCGCCGCCACCGGAATAATCGCCTCCGGTTCGGCATCGTCGTTGACGCTATATAGATCCCGGGCCGTAAGCTGCTGCCCGCGCGCCGACGCCGGCGTGAATCCGGAAAGCCGTACCGTCGCCCGGATCTCCTCGGTCAGGGAGCGGTTCACGCAAAACAGCGTTAGCTTCGTTCCGGCATCGTTCAGGGCCGCAACCACGTCCAGATACGGCACGGCTCGAATCGCCGGGATGCGGCGCACTCCCTCGTCGACGTCGTATTGCCCCGTCCGCACCTTTGTCTCCACAAGCTTCGTGGCATCGGCGGTCGAGTACATCCGAAATGCCCAGTACGCCGGCACTCCGTAGACGCGCCCCTTGTTCTGCCAGATTCCGCCGAATTCGATCAGCCCCGTCATATCCGATACCGGCGTAAAATCGGCCACTCGCATCAATGTGTTCAGGAACCCCGCCGTGCAGAGCGCCCCGCCCAGGTTGTTGTACATCGGCGCCTTCGCCACCGGGCCGCTAAAAAGCCATTCGGTGAACGCGATATTCACATGGCCGCGCGATTTCGCGTCGCCCTCGATCTGCGCCTTCATGGCGCGCAACTGCCGCTCCAGGCCAACCGGCAGCGCCAGCGCCGCCTGCGCGACGAATTCCGGCGATGCGTCGGCCTTCTCCACATCCGCCGTCCGCACCACGAAGTGGGTGGAAAGATAGTTGAACGCCGCGGGCGCGTTCCGCAATTGGGCCGCGTTCCACGATTCGAAATGGTCGGGGTCCTGGCCCGTGCCAATCAGACGGGACCGCGGGTCCACTTTGCGCACGGCGTCGCTGAACTCCTTGGTGCGTTCGGCCACACGCGCCTCGGTGGGGTAGCCGATCTGGAAATTGCCCCAAAGCTCGTTGCCCAGTTCCCACAACAACCCGCCGGCGCCGCCGTTCCACTTCTGATTCACGTACTTCACCCAAGCGGCGGCTTCGGCCGGCGTACCGCTGCCCAGATTGAGGGCGATCTGCGGCTCGGCGCCGATCAGCCGGCAAAAGCGCAAAAACTCGTCCGTCCCGAAATGGTTGTATTCGGGTATGCCCCACGACTGGTTGAGCATGCTCTGCCGCTTATCCATCGGCCCCACACCGTCCCGCCAGTGATACCCGGAAGTGTAATTGCCGCCAAACCGGACGATCGGAGTTCGCAGGGCCTTGGCCATTGCGACCATCTCGGGATTCATGCCATCCACGTTGTCGGCCGGAAACAGGAACGCCTGGTCCACCAGCACGCGCGCTTCGTCCGCTACGGCAATGACGAAATCCACGGCCTCCCGGCTGGCGACCGCGCCGTTAGGGATCTCGAGCGTGAATTCCAACCGCGACCAGCCACCCGCCTCTGGCCGGAGGGTCTGTTTCGCCACGATCTCCTCCGGTCGATTGTGTTTCCGCAGCGAGATCTCGATTTCGCCTGGCCCGCTCACCGGTTTCGCATAAATGCTCCCCGTATACCGAAGCACCCGGTGCACCGGCAGATAAACCTGCTGCCGCACACCCGTCTGCTTCCCCGGAAGCGCCATGATCAGCAACGACCGGGCCGAGTTGGCGGCATCGCCCCAACGCGGTTCGTAGCGCCATCCCTGCGCCGCATCGAGAGGCTGCCACGGGAGCGGCAACCCCAAACCGGAGCTCTCCGCCAGCTCGGGGCGCTCGGTCAGCATCTGGCGGATGCGGCCCGCGCTCCACAAGTTGTCCTCGAAGCTCGGATTTTCGAGTACCTGCGCCCACAGGCCGCCGTAAGTGCTGTGGCCGATCGGTTCCAGAAAGGTGCCGTAAATCGTCCGCGGAATCGCGTGTTGCACCTTGGCGGCGTCGATTTCAATGACTGCCTCAGATTGGCACCAGGCCGCCGGCCAACCGAGCAGGCACAGAAAAATCGTGGCTTTTCGCATAGTGATATCTTAAAGCGAATTTCGAACCGAGGGCGCTTAACCGTTTTGGGGGTTTTCGCAGTTTCGGCGCGGCAACCGCTCCCTGACGGTCGCGGCTCGGATACGGACGCCGCGTGTTTGCAGTCACTTACCGAGCCGCGACCGCTAGGGAGCGGTTGCCGGGAACTAACTCCCCCAAACCGGTTAAGCACCCCTGCTTGGTCGTACAAGCCGCTTGGTCGTACAATAAGTGTTCCGGATCGTAAACACTCATATTGGAGGTCCAGCTTTGAATTCATCATCTCGTCGCAGCTTCCTTGGAGCAGGTTTGGCGCTTCCGGCGCTTGCTTCCGCGCCGCTTGAAACCGGCTCTCCCACTCAGGCGCCCGCCGCTTCGCATTCCACCCCGAAGTTCACTTATGGAACCCTGGGGAAGACGGGCTTGAAAGTCACCCGGGTGTCTTTCGGTTGCATGACCACTTCCGATCAGAGCGTGATCGAAAGAGCCGCCGATATGGGTATCCGGTATTTCGACACCGCCCGCGTCTACCAGGGCGGCAACAACGAGCGTATGGTCGGAGCAGCGCTCAAGAGACACCGCAACGACGTCTACATTTCCAGCAAGACGGTGGGCAAGGACCGGCAGGCCGCCCTGGCGGACCTCGATACCAGTCTGAAAGAGTTGCAGACCGACCATCTCGACATCTGGTACCTGCATAGCCGCAGCACCCCGGACATGGTCAACGACGAAGTTCTGGAAGCGCAGCGCATCGCCAAGAAGGACGGAAAGGTGCGCTTTGCCGGCGTCAGTTTCCACGGCGGCCACGCCGAAATGATTCCCGCCATGCTCAAGCTGAATCATTTCGACGTGTTCCTGATGAGCTACAACTTCACCATGGATCCGGCCACCGAGCCGCTGATGGCGGCGGCTAGAAAAGCGAACGTCGGCATTGTCGCCATGAAGGCTCTGGCCGGCGGCGTGAGGCCGACTCCGTTTTACAAAGTCCCCTCCGAGAAGCTCAATAAGCTGACCCGCCAGGGGGCGCCGGTGGCGGCGTTGAAATGGGTGCTGCGGAACCCCAACGTCGATACCGTGATTCCCACCATGACGGATGAAGACCAACTGGCGGAGAACATCGCCGCCATGACCGCCCCCTTCACCGATGCCGACAGCCAACTGCTGGCCATGCGCCTGGAGGAGATCAAGCCGTTCTATTGCCGCATGTGCGGCCGATGCGACGGCAAGTGTCCGAAAGGCTTGCCGGTGGCCGACATGCTGCGATTCATGACCTACGCCGAGGGTTACGGCCAGTTCGCCATGGCGCGCGAGCAATTCCTGGCGCTGCCGGCGGAGGTCACCCGGGTCCGTTGCGGCGAGTGCTCCAGTTGCGCGATTCAGTGCCCCAACGGAGTGCAGGTAGCCAGCCGTCTCCAGCGCGCCCAGGAATTATTCGCCTGACCCGTGGCACGGGCTGTCAAGTCGGCTGTCAAGCCTGCACAGCCGAGAGTCCTTTCGGCTTTTGTTCTGGGACATGCTGGTAATTGTCGGTAACCTGCGGACGGATCGCGGGGCAGAGGGTCATTTTCTACGAATCGGGTGTGGGAGATCGGCGATATCGTGAGGATGAAGCCACCCTGGAGCGCGAGACGGAAGGGATCGAACGGGCGAATTGGAATGGCCCAACTCGTTGAAATGCGAGGCGATGATGGTAGGGAACGGGTGCACCACAGGTAGTGGATGCCCGCTGAAGTGCTACAAATAGTGGGCACAGCGCACCATACTACCTATAGACACAGTGGCACGTATTGTGGCAAAATCAGTGTATTGATTTTCGGAGGCAGGAGTGTGTGCGCATGGCTCACCGCAAACAGTTTCAGCATATTCCCGTGGTAGACCAGGAACTGGTACGCTTGTTGAGCGAATCGCGGAATCGGCCTGTAACGGAAGAGGAACTTCGGGAGCAAAGGGTGAGCTTTGCTTTTGGAAACGCTCCCGCTGCCTCTGAGCGAATCACGAAAGACAGTGTCCGCGCTGCATCAAGACACATCAGAATGCTGTAAGGGTCTACACTAGCCCCGAAAATGTCCGTTCGAGAAAAAGACGATCCGGATCTTTATGCCAGGATTCAAGAGCGGAACCTTTTGCGGCAGTACGACCTTTTAACAAATTGCATTGAGATAGGCCTAAAGAAGGGCATTGAGTCGTTCGACAAGTATACGCTTTGGGCCCTAAATTACGCTGCCGTCGCGAACATCTCGCAATTTGGCGGTCGCTATCGTGAAGAGCCCATCTGCGTTGGCAATCACTGTCCGCCGCACTTCAAAGAGGTCCCAAACCTCATGGACAGATTTTTCTCGCTGACTCATGAAAACTGGGGGATACCTGATCACCCAACGTGGTTGGCTGCCTTCGCTTTATGGAGGCTTAACTGGATTCACCCGTTCGTTGAGGGCAACGGGCGGACCGCGAGGGCGTCGTGCTACTACCTGCTCTGCCTTAAAAACGGTCAGTTGCTGCCGGGAAGCAGGATCGTTCCGGAGCGGATCAGGGAGAATCGGGCTCCTACTACGCAGCTCTGCGAGCGGCGGATGTCGCATGGGAACAGGGGCATTTCGGCCTTGAGCCCCTAGCGGACTACCTGAGCGGCCTTCTCAAGCAGCAACTCACGGAAGTGTAATCGGCCACACAGGCGATCGCGAAGGGCTGCCAGGTATTTTTCTGTGGAAATTTGAATATGACCCACTACCGATCGCGGGAAGCATGGCTATTTCCTGGCAGGCTCTCAGCTTGCCACGCCGCGAGTCCGAGCCGCGACCGGAATGGTCATTTCCCGATAGACTCGGAACCCTCGATCATGACCATCGCCGCCGGCGCCAGGCTCACCATCGCCGACAATATCGCTGTCTTCAGAAAGCCGAATATCGGCACAAACCAGGCGCTGAACAAAACCGCGCCCAGGCACGAACCCGCCAGGTCCAGTGCATAGAGCGCACCGGCGCGCCGGGAGACGGGGCTTTCACCGAAAAAGATCCGGCTGGCAACCGGAAACTGGTATCCGCCCAGCGCGCCGCTGGCTACCGCCAAAGCCGGAAACGCAATCCGGCTGGCACCCAGGTTCAGCGTGCCGTTGGCTCGCCCGATCGCCTCGAACAGCCCCAGCAGAACCAGCGGCGCCGCCGCGGCCAGCACCTGCGTGGTCGCCAGGGCGCGCATCCCAGCCGACGCCACCCGCCGCAGCCCGAGCCAGCTCCCTAGCGCCATGCCCGCCATGAAGGCCGCAATTACCAGGGCGAGCTGTTGGTATACGTAGCCGTAGAGCGCCTGGAACCCCAGTAGCAGCAGCATCTCGAGCCCGATCATGGTGAACCCCATGGCAGCCGTCGAGAAGCCGGCCGCAAACGGAAGCCGGCTTCGCCCGTCGACCACCAAGCGCCCTCCCACCACCAGCGCCGCCAGCACTACCCCGAGCGCCGCCGCCGCCGTTGGGAAATCGATACCGGCCAAGGTATGAAAAAGCCGGCTATAGCCGGTTTTGAATTGGCTGCTCCACAACGCCACGTCGAAGTAATAAGCGATGGGCGCAAAATCGCGGTTGAGGGGAGTCGAATCGAGTGGCCGGATCTGCGCTTCCAATTCGGCCACGCGGTCCGGCGCCATCCGAAACGGGATGAAGAATTCGCTCACATAGCTGGTCTCAATATGGCGCGCCCGCAGTCGCTCCAGCAGTTCGTCCGCGCCCGAAGCCAGCACACCCGCCTGCCGCGCCGCGCAGAAGTGGACCGTCTCGCCCGGAATGGCCGTGACTTCCGGAAATACCGCCCGCAGGCTCTTATCGATGGAGCGCAGGAATTGGCTGAGCTCCGCGCTCATGTAGTTTTCCGACGACCTCAACTGGAAGGAGACCAGACCCGCGGGGGTGAGCTTTCGCGCCGCTTCGCGGAAGAATTCCACCGTATAGAACCGGTTCAGTTGGGCATTCTGCGGCTCCGGCAGATTGACAATCACGACGTCAAAGGTGGACGAGGTGGTTCTCAGAAACAGGCGCCCGTCGGTGATGTGCACGCGCACGCGGGGATCCGTCCGCAGTGCCGACCACTGGTTGGGAAAGTACTCTCGCGCCAGGTCCGGAATGGCGGGGTCGAGCTCCACGTAATCCACCCGTTCCAGGGTAGGGTGCCGCAGAGCCTGGGCGACGCTCCCGTTAAGCCCCCCGCCAATCAGCAGCAGGCTTCGCGGCGACGGGTGCTCCAGCAAGGCGTAGTGAACCGCCTCCTCGGCGGCGGCCGCGTCGGGCACATTGAACAGAACCACGCCGTTTTCGTAAACGCTCCAGCTTCCTTCCGTGCCGACCACTGCCAGGCTTCCGTAAACCGAGTTGCGCGTCGCCACCAGGTGCGGGCCGCGCCAGAAACCCGCCTGGGAGATCGCTTCCAGGTGTTGAGGCCAGCCGAAGAACCCGGCCACGGCGGCGATGCCGGCCACCCCGCCCATGGCCGCATAGCGCAGCGGCCGCGACGCGACGGTAAGGCCGGATGCAGCCATCAGATTCAGCGCCGCCAGCACCCCGGCAATTTCAACCGAGCTCAGATACCGGATCAGCACCAATCCCGCTACCGCGCCGCCCACCGACGACCCTACGGCTTCCCACAGGTAGACCGCACCGGTAATCTCGTCCGCCGGTGTGCTGGCCGTGGTCGGGTAAACCCTGCTGCCAACCGGAAACAGAGCGCCGGAAAGAAGCGAGAGCGGGCACAGGGTCACAAACGAAGTGAGCAGCATGGCGCCGGGCCCCAGTACCTCGCCCGGCACCGTCTGCAGAAGGCCTTTTGCCGCGCGCACGGCCAGAATCGTGCAAGGCAGGATGGCGGCGATCGACACCTCAATCGCTGCCATCAGGTGGCCCGGTTTTCGCGCCCGTGCGGCCAGGCGCCCGCCCAGGCCGCTGCCCGCACCTGTCCAGAACAGCCAGCTTGCCAGCATCAGCCCGATGGAGATCTCATTGCCATAGAAAACCACCATCAGCTCGCGCAAAAGTACGATCTGGGCCACGGCGGCCGTGACGCCAATCAAGGCAAAAACCGCCCGAACTCCGAATCCGGCCTTCACACCTCCAGAATTAGACGTAAACTGGTGCTGAAGTCAAAGGCACCCCAGCCATGCATCCCGACACCATACCGGAGGGACGGCGCGAAGCGATGATCCGGCTCCTTCGTCTGGGTGGAGTGAGCTGCGCCGCGGCCGGGCTCGGCGTGTGGCTGAACGGACGCGGTGGGCGCCCCGCGTCACCGGCCGCGCCCACCGTGCGCTCGAATTTTCAGGTTCCCGCGGACCCGGTTCTACCCGAAATGGTGGTCGTCCAGGGCGACGACCCCGCCCGCATCGCGCGGCGCGCGATCGAGGAACTGGGCGGCATCCATCGCTTCATCTCGCGCGGCGACGTGGTGGTCATCAAGCCCAACGCCGCCTGGGACCGCACCGTCGAACAAGCCGCCAACACCAATCCGCTGGTGGTCGCCGAAGTCGTCCGGCTTTGCCTGGGGGCCGGCGCCGGGCGGGCAATTGTGACCGATGTGAGCATCCACGACCCGCGGCGCTCGTTCGCCCGCAGCGGCATTGCCGCCGCCGCCCGCGCGGCCGGGGCCGAAGTGGTTCTCCCCGAGGATCGCCTCTTCCGCGAGGTCGATCTGCGCGGGCGGGTACTCAGCTCCTGGCCCGTGCTGGAACCCTTTTTGAGCGCCGACAAGATGATCAACGTCCCGATTGCCAAGCACCACAGCCTGACCGGCGCCACCCTGGGCATGAAGAACTGGTACGGCATCCTGGGCGGCCCGCGTCAGCGGCTCCATCAGCGCATTCACGAAAGCCTGGTCGACCTCGCCGATTTCGTCCGCCCCACCTTGACCCTCATCGATGCCTTTCGGGTGCTCTTGCGGAACGGCCCAAGCGGAGGGAATCCGGCCGACGTGATTTTGAAAAGGACCCTGATTGCCGGCACCGATCCGGTCGCGCTCGACGCGTACGCCGCTAAAGCCTACTGGGACCTGGACTGGCATACCCTCGGATACTTGAAGCTGGCCAGCGAGCGACATTTGGGCACCCTGAGTTTTGAGGCGGTTCGGACCCGCTTTGTCACGCTATAAAAGCGGCTTCCTCGATTTCTCAATTTTCGCTCCGTCACCTGTTGCCAAGCTTCGCGCGCCATCATACAATCTCTAGTAGTGTAAAGGTGATTATCCGGCAGCCATGACAATATCCGTTAAAGCCGAGTATGCCCTGCAGGCGATCTTGGATCTGGCAATGCAACCGCCCGGCACTCCGGTGAAGATCGCCGACATTGCCCGGCGGCAGAAGATTCCGCAGAAGTTCCTGGAGCTGATTTTAGTGGGACTGAAGCAGGCTGGCTTTGTCGAGTCGCGGCGCGGGGCCGAGGGAGGGTACCTCCTGGCTCGCCAGCCCGAACAGCTCACCACCGGAGAAGTGCTGCGCTTCGTGGAAGGCCCGCAACAAGGCAAGGGACGCACCCGCCGCAGGGTGGAAACACCGTTTTCCGACATGTGGAAGAGAGTGGACAGCGCGGTCGCCGAGATTCTGGAAAAAACAACCTTTGCCGAACTGGTGCGCGCCTGGAACGAAAAACAACGCCAATATGTCCAGGATTGGGAGATCTGACTGTGAGAGTATACGACGACAATTCTCTGAGTATCGGCAACACACCTCTGGTTCGCCTGAATCGCGTCACGGGGGACGCCAAGGCCACGGTGATAGCCAAAATCGAGGGCCGCAACCCGGCCTATTCGGTCAAGTGCCGCATCGGCGCGGCCATGGTGTGGGACGCCGAAAAGCGAGGCATCCTCAAGCCCGGCAAGGAACTGATCGAGCCCACCAGCGGTAATACCGGCATCGCCCTGGCATTTGTGGGCGCCGCGCGCGGCTATCCGGTGACTCTCACCATGCCGGCGACCATGTCGACGGAACGGCGTAAGGTGCTCAAGGTCCTGGGAGCCCAGCTGGTCCTGACCGAAGGTACGCAGGGAATGGCCGGTGCCATCGCCAAGGCCGAAGAGATCCAGGCTTCCGATCCCGATCGCTACGTCATGCTGCAGCAGTTCAAGAACCCTGCCAATCCCGAAATTCACTTCCGTACCACTGGCCCGGAGATCTGGGATGACACCGACGGCGCCGTGGACGTGCTGGTTTCCGGCATTGGCACCGGCGGCACCATCAGCGGCGCCGCCCGCTATATCAAACAGGTGAAGGGCAAGCCCATTCTGGCCGTCGGCATCGAACCCCTCAATAGCCCCGTAATTACCCAGAGGCTTGCCGGACAGCCGCTCCGCCCCGGTCCGCACAAGATTCAGGGCCTGGGCGCCGGTTTCATTCCCGATACCCTGGACCTCTCCCAGGTCGATCGAGTGGAACTGATCGGCAACGAGGAATCCATCGAGATGGCGCGCCGCCTGGGCAAAGAGGAAGGTATTCTGGCGGGCATTTCGTGCGGCGCCGCGGCCGCCGTGGCCGTTCGCCTCGCGCGTCTGCCCGAGTTCAAAGGCAAGACCATCGTCGCCATTCTCCCCGACGCCGCCGAGCGCTACCTCACCAGCATCCTTTTCGAGGGTATGTTCGACGAATAAAGTTGAAAAATATTGGAACTAAGTTGCGGGCGCGTCTTGGGTGATAGGGGTGAGCGCGCCCGCAGTCGTAACGGGGATTTAATTCAGTAGACGGCGCGCACTGCACCGGATGTTACAGATTAGTCTTGGTTTCTCGCGTTCCCCTTAGAGCTATTCCGACTTAGCCCCTTAGAGCTATCACGCCGCTGAGCTACAATTGTGACAAGCATGCGGGCCAGTTCGCGTTCGGCGTTATGGAGTGTGGCTGTGGGACTTTGCGCGTTCCTGTCCCGCGCCTCCGCGCAGGCCGTCGTTCAGCCGCCGGAAGCGCCTCTGCCTCTGGAAAACAAGGGCCAGCCCATCACCGTCCCTTTCCGTTGCAGCGACGAAGACATTCGATGGGGCGGGCTTAGTTGCTCCCAGGACGACCCGTGCCCGATCTTCTTGGAACTTTCTTCCGCCGGATCGGTCGGAACTCGCCTCATCGCCACTGGAAATATCCATGCCGAAGCGGTGACTCTCGATTCCGTGTTGCTGGCGAGCGACGATGCCGGTAAGACGTGGGCCGAGTCCTTCGAACGAATCCGCGGCGCCGGCCTGGATCGTATCGACCAGCTTGACACTTCCACTGTCTGGATCTCGGGACAGGAACTGTTCCCCATTCCACAAAATCCGTTTCTGCTGGCCAGCTCCGATGGCGGCAAGACCTGGGAGCGAAAACCGGTCCTCAACGAAGCGGCGGAAAACCGTTTCGGCAGCGTGCAGCAATTCCACTTTACCGGCAAGAACGACGGCAGCTTGATTGTCGACCGGGGCGCCGCCAATGGCGGAGATGCCGCTTTTGTCCTTTACGAGACGCGCGACGGCGGTGAGAGCTGGCAACTGAAACAGGAAAGCGACAAGCCGCTGCACATCCGCCAACCCTCTCCTCCGGCGGAGTGGCGCATCCGCGTGGAAAGTGCCTCGCGCGCCTACCACATCGAACGGCGCCAGGGGGAAAAGTGGATCGGCGTAGCGGCTTTCTCGGTCAACCTCGACAAGTGCGTACCGCCTCCCGTGGAAGCCGGCGAGGGTCACTGAAAGAGCTGTCAGCGATCAGCAATCAGCTTTCAGCCCAGGCATAGCCCGTGAGTTCTTTCAGCGGCCGTCGCTGGCCCCGGAGCGGGCCAAGGCTGATCGCTGAAAGCTGACCGCTGAAAGCTTCGCTCAATCGCCTGCCGCGGCGCCAGGCTTGGGGCCGAATCCCCATCCCATGTCGCCAAGCGCGGCCGCGACTTTCTCCCAGTTGCTTCGAACCACGGAGATGGCCAGCATCACCAGGATCAGGCACACCGCCGCAATCAGCGTCTGGCTTACCGTAAGGCTGCTCTTGAGGAACCAGAACCAACGGCCATAGACCAGCTCGATATGCACCCAGTAAACCACCAGCGAGGTGGTTCCGAACTGGCGCACCCAGCTCCAACCGTCCTTGGCGCCGTAGCGGGTCCACAAGAACGCGAAGGCCATCATGATCAGCAGCGCCCCCAGCTTCGTCAGTACCTGGGCCGGGCTGCTGAGCCAGTAGTCGCACTTGGGATAAATGGAATACGGCAGGCCGGCCGCGTACTGGCAGGTCAGAATCAGCGCGCCCCCCAACAAAGCGCCCCACTGCATGGCGCGTTCCATGGCGTCGGGCGGGATGGCGCGAATCAGGCTGCCGGCGCTCATGCCGAAGGCCAGGTACGCGCCCCACGGAAACAAAGCAAAACGCTGCAGGTCGGGCACCACGTAGTTCCGCAGCAGCCACGGCACGTGCACCAGGTTCAACTGCGCCACCAGCGGCGAGGCCAGCGCGATTCCCAGGCCCAGCGCGGCACAGAGCCGCACCCGGTCCACGGTGCGAAACAACGCCATCACCGAAAACACGGCGATGGCAAAACCCATCGCGTTCAGAATGTCGACTTTGAACAGGTCGGTCCAGGGAGCCGGAAACCCGAACAGCCACATCTGCAGCCGAAAGGCGAATGCCAGGCCAAACAGATAACCCGAGCGCCGGAACGCGGTGACGACCCGTTCCACGGGAGAAAGCCCCTTGCGCACCGAACTGTCCATCAAAAACGCCAGCGTCACGCCCGTCAGAAACAGGAAAATGGCCGGGGGCATGCCGCCCAGAAATTGGGAAAAGATGAACGCGCCGCCAGGATGCAACTCCGGCTTCAGAAACGAGTCGAACGCGTGGCCCTGCAGCATAATAATCGCTCCAAGTCCACGCACCCAATCGAGGTACTGCAAACGAACGGCGCTGGCGCGAGGTTTCATAGCGGGGTATTAGCGGACTTGCGGATACGATTTGGCTGCATCTTTTGGCACCCCGAGCTTCACTGCATTTTCCGATAAATTGGGGTCGAGCTTGATGTTGGAATACGCGTCGAGGATGTAATCGCCGCCCTCCTCGTGTAATTTCTGCTGCACGGCAACCCCCGAGACGTCGCCGCTCTCAGCTACCCAAATCTCGATCCGCTGGAACAATTTGGCAACGTCCGACGACTTCGGAGTCAGTTCCAGGCGCACGGTTTTCCGCCCGCCGACGGTTTCTTCGCCACCCAGCTTCACCGTGTATCCGCTTTGTACATCCTGCGAGCTGCTGCCGAGGCCGATCAAGAGGAATTGCTGCACCAGGTTGTTCTTCTTGCCCAGTTCGTATATCTGCGCGCTATTCGACTTGGGAATGTAGATCTCCGCCTGCCTCTCCTTAAAATGGACGATCTTTTCGTCGGGTTGCTTGAAGTGCATCAGCAGTTCCATGGAGTGCGGTTTCGTACGCCGTATCGCGATGGTGCCGGAGTCGGTCTCGTCATCATTTATGGCGGCGGTATGGGAGACCTGGGTTACATCCGCGGTCATGCCTTTGAACGTGCCGGCCGCCTGGTCCATTCTCGTGAACGTAGAACGGAGCAAATCGTCCGCCGCAAATCCGATGGACCCGGACAAGAGCGTGACCGACAGCACGAGAATGGTTCGAAACGGCGGCATGACAGTCCTAACGGGGCTGGCTCACGGCCGCGCGAAAGCCATGTATCCTTCCAGTTCGCCTTCCGCGTTCAAAATGGGCTCCACGCGAACGATATTCACACGGTGGCTGCCGCTCCGCCTCTGCAACAGTTCCGTCAGCCTTGAAATCTGCCGCTCCCGCGGCACGCCGGAAAGAAGCTCGCTATCGATAAAAAAAGAGGAACCGCCGTTGCCGGACGGCAGCATGGCGATGTTGCTCGGCTTGGGCTGATCGCGAAACCAGGCGCGCGGCGTCAGGAAAATGAATGCGACGATAATCCCCACCATGACGTCATATTGCCAACTGGCACGGGGGAAATCCCACAAGATGAAGCGTTTGAACATCGAGACACTTTCATTTTATCAGGCTACCGGGCGGGCGGCACGCGGCGGATGGCTCATAAAACCACCGCCGGATGATAGAGATTCGGCAGCACGCACTCGCCGATGGCAACCAGTTCGCCGTCGCGGGTGACGGCTTTCACATAACGCGAGGCCGCCGGCGAACGAAACGGAGAGGCCGGAAAGTTGCGCCCGTGGCGAATCTGCGCGGTTACCGAATCGTCCACGTACACGCTGGGAAAGCCGGGAAGCAGTTGGCCCGCCGGCACCAGCGCGTCCACCAGGCGCTCATCGGCCGCCAGGGCTTCCAGTTGCGCCAGGGTCCGCGCCTGTTCGATGCCGAACTCCCCGCTGGAGAGGCGCCGCAATCGCTCGATGTGCGCGCCGCAGCCCATCGCACAGCCCAGTTCGTGGGCGATCGAGCGGATATAGGTGCCTCCCGAGCAGTGCGCGCGCAGCGTCACCAAGGACCCTTCGATCCCCAGCACCGTCAGCTCGTAGACGTGTACCGGCACGGGTTCCAGCTCCACCGCGACCGACCGCCGGGCCAGCTCATAGGCGCGCTGGCCGTTCACCTTCTTGGCGGAAACCGGCGGCGGCGCCTGGCGAAACTCGCCGCGGAATCTCTCCACTTCCGCCTCCAGCGCGGCAGCGTCGATTCTCGGCTCGGTCCGTTCGCTGGTGGGCACGCCGGCGCGATCGTAGCTATCCGTGGACCATCCGAATCGCACCACGCCTTCATAAACCTTATCGCTGCGAGTGTAGAACTGCGCGAGGCGCGTGGCGCGCTCGATCACCAGCGGCAACACCCCCGTGGCGATCGGGTCGAGCGTGCCCAGGTGCCCGATTCGCTTCGTTTTGAGAATGCGCCGCGCCCGGGCGACTACGTCGTGCGAGGTCCATCCCTCGGGTTTGTCGATTACGATGACTCCGTCCATTGTCTCCGTCGGCGGCGGTGTGGGGCAGGTTGGTAACCTGCCGAACGATTGTCCAATCGGTCCCGGCCGAGCGCAGGCGAGAGAAAACTCGCCTCAACCCAAATTCCACCATAGCAGGAGTTCGGCGATTCATCTCGGCCTCCTTGCCGCGCCAGACCAACACCTCGTGGTTCTGACATCGCAGCTTGCGAGGTCAAAACCGGGCCGCTCACCGGCTGCACGCCGGCTTGACAACCCCGAGCGTCTGCTATGCTAACGGCGGCAAGGCAAGGATCCCGACGTCCTGAAATTGACCGGTAGATTCCATGAACACCACGGGCAGAATCCAAAGCAGAGGCCAGGTAACCATCCCGACCGCCGTCCGGCGGCGGGCTGGCCTCGCCAAGGGTGACCTGGTGAACTTCACCTTCCTTCGTGGCAAGATCGTGATGACTCCGAAGTTAGCGCTCGACGATACCGCAGTTCCCACCTCCGACGACGAGTACACGCCCGCGCAGCGCCGGGTCATCGATGCCAGGCTGGCCAAGGCTGACGCCGACATCAAAGCCGGGCGCGTATCGAAAGCGTTTTCAGACCACGGCGAATTCATCGCCGCCCTCGATAGAGAAGCCGCCAGGCTATCCGCCGGGAAAACAAAACGCCGGGCCAAATGAGGCTCCGCTGGACCTCCCATTTCGCGCGGGCTTACAGCAAAGCGCCCAAAAATATCCAGACGTCGTTTGGCAAACAGTCGTTGCTCCTGCTCCAGAACCTCCGCCATCCTTCACTTCGCGCCAAGAAATACGATGAAAGTAAGGATCGGTGGCAGGCGCGGGTGACGAAGGACTGGCGTTTCTACTTCCTCATTCAAGACAACACCTACAGCAAGACATCACTCGCCACCCGAAATAGGGCATTTATGTACTTGGGGCAACCACGCTACCCGGTGAGTCGGTAGCGCATCGGCCCACCGACATGCTCTTGATTCTTGATTAACTTCCCAGCACGTTCCAGTTCGTCTAGCAACGAGGCAGTGACGTAGTTCCGCTGCCCTCCTTTGTACTCGGATTCAAGGCCAAGCTCCTCGACAAGAGCCTTGTGCCAAACCCAGTTGGGGGACTCCCGCCCCAGCAGGTCCAGCATCGCCTCAATTATCGCCATCTTTCCTTGTTGCGCCTTCTCAAACGGCGTCATGGCCAGAGCTTACACCTTTTCCGATCCCAATGCTTCCTCTGTGGTTGTGTCAGGTATATAGATGCCCGAAATAAACAACCCCTCACCGCCCCTTTCTCGCCATGCAGATATACCCCAGCGTGAAGTTGCGGTCCGGGTCCAGAAAATCGAGCAACGGCAGAACCAGCGCCGGCGGCACCAGCAGCAGGGCGGCGGGTAGAAAGCCGAGCCAGCGCACGCCGCCGGTGAAGAATTGCAGTCCGTTAAGCAGCCGCCGCGCCAGCAGCCGGAAATAGCCGCCGGCGGGTTCGAGCGCGACGATTTCAAGACCCGCGGTTTCGAGCAGGTAGGTCAACCCATGCCGCGTGTAGCGGAAGTAATCGTGCGGCGCCTGGTGAACCTCCCAATCCTGGGGAGCGGCAATTAACAGAGTCGCGCCGGGTTGAAGCGTGCGAGCGATCTCCCGCAGCGCCAGGCCGGGCTCGGGCAGGTGCTCAATGGTGACAATATGCAGGGCCGCGTCGAAGACGCCCGCGCGGAAAGGCAGCGCCGTGAGGTCGGCCACCACGTCCAGCCGGCTGTAATCCCAACCTGCGTCGCCCACCGCCAGGTCCACGCCCACATAGCGCTGGCGGTGGAACCGGCTCGCGTATTGGCCCTCGCCGGCGCCGGCATCGAGCACGCGCGCGTTTTCGGGCAGCTCCGCGGCGAAGCTCGACACCGATTCTTCGATCAGCGCTTCGAAATAAAGCACGTGGCGGCGCAACCACTTTGGAAGGCGATAGGCCAGGCTGGTGTAGCTCACTGCTTTCGCGCCTCGATCGTCACCGTCGATCCGGCCCCGCATGCCGCTTCGGCGATGGCAAACGGCACCGACGCCGCCATCAGAGCGAAGTAAGCCAGATCCTTGGCCAGCCGCATCCCGCCGCTTTCGCGCACGCCACGCACGCGCCGCGCCATCGGATCGAGCCCCGGCGCGACGCTGCTGGCCAGCCCGGCGGGATTGTCGCGCAGCGAAAAGAACTTGCGCCGCACTACCGCGAATCCGCGGGATTCGATCAATCGCAGAATATCCCGCGCGCGGAAATCCACCAGGTGCCGCGGTATATCCACGCCATTCCACCGTTTCCCCAGCAGCCGGAACTGCCAGCAGGCGCTGTTGGGAACCTGCACCACCAGCCGGCCTTCGGCTTCGAGCAACTCGCGCGCCGCGGTGAGATACGCGCCCGGATCGTAAAGATGTTCCAGCACGTGGAACATGGTGACGCAACCGAAATGGCCGGCCCGCAGCGGCGCATTCTCCAAGAGCCCGCAGACTGAAGGTACCTGCTGGCGCTTCCAGGCGACGGCCGCGGCTTGGGCCGAGTTATCGAGCGCGGCCACGCGAAAACCCCGCTGCCGCATCATGCCCAAGAACAAGCCTCCGCCAGCGCCCACGTCCAGCAGCGGACCGCGGGAGCGGCTTTCGGCCATCGCCCTCGACACGAAGTTCACGTGATCGCGCAGCACCGTGCGCCGGTAGAACTCTTCCAGGCGGCTGGCGGCGGTCCGGTCGGGCGCGAACCAGTAGTTGCCGGGATAATAGCGCCCCAACTCCGCGAGCGCCGGTTGCGGATCGAGCCGCGGCAGGCCGCAACCGGCGCAGCGCACCACCGCAAACTCTTCTTCGGTGGTCCGGTAGAGCCGGTCCGACGACCGAAACAGTTCGGAAGCTTCGGGCGAGCCGCACAGAATGCAGGTGCTCATGCCACTTCCCTCAAAGGGAGGCGGTGGGCCCACAGCAAGCCGCGCAATTGCGCCGGACTGAGCCGGCGGATGCGCCCGATGGCGGCGCGTTTTCGCAACATGCGGGGCGCGAGGAGCATCGCCGCCACGTCGCCGCGCACGAGGGCGCATGCCATGGTCCACTTGCCGCGCCAGCCGGGAAAGTGCGCCGTGTCGCCCGAGCCGCGGCGAGCCGCCGCCATGCCGGCCCCCAGGCGTACCAGGAAAAATACCGGGTTGAGCCACAGCAGGCTCCAGGGAAACAGCTTTATCGCCAGCAGCAGACGGTTGCGCTCGATCAGCTCCAGCCGCCGGGCCGAACCCTTGCCGAGCGTCGCGCTGCGATGGTGCCGCACCACTGCTTCGGGCGTGTATAAGCAGCGCCACCCGGCGATGCGCGCGCGCAGCCCCAGTTCGGCGTCGTCTCCGTAGGCGAAGAAATCCTCGTCGAAGCCGCCGATCTGCTCCAGCATTTCCTTGCGGTAGAGGGCCGCGCAGCCGTCGGGCCACAGCACTTCTTCTTCCCGGTCGAACTGCCCGCGGTCCAGCGCGCCGGCGCCGCGCCCCCGGTTCTGTCCGTCGGGGAAGATCAGGTGCCCGGCTTTATCGATGCGCCGCGGCTCCTCCCACACCAGAATCTTGCTGGCCGCCATGCCGATCTCCCGGCGTTTGGAACAGGCGCGCTCGAGCGCGGCCAGCCATCCCGGCCCCGCTTCGGCGTCGTTATTGAGAAGGGCGATGAATTCGCCGCGGGCCAGCGCTATGCCCTGGTTGTTGGCGGCGCAGTAGCCGCGGTTGTCCGGGTTGCGGATCACGCGCGCCCCGAATTCGGCTTCCGCCAGTTCCGCCGAGCCGTCAGCCGATCCGTTGTCCACCACAATGGTCTCGAAATCCACGCCGGCCTGTCCGGCCAGGGACCGCAGGCAGGCCCGCAACAGCTCCTTCCGGTTCCAGTTCACGATGATGACGGAGATCAACAGACTATGCTAGCAGTCCCCTGGTCGACCCACCCAGCCCTGCAGGCGATCGTCACGGTTCCACTTCGGTGACGGTTACGGTGACGTCCATCCCGAGGAAAGCTGCCGCGGAACCTTCGTAGGTGCCCCACAAGGGCAGCACATGCTCGGGCGCCCACGCAACGGCGACGCGAATAAGATTGCGGTTGCCGACGATGCTGTTGGTAGGGTCGAAGTCGATCCAGCCGGCGCCGGGCAGATACGCCTGCACCCATGCATGTGTGTTTCCGCCGCCCGCGAGGCCCGAACTGCTGGGTACGAAGATATATCCGCTGACAAACCGCGCGGCGATGCCCAGCGACCTGGCCGCTTCCATCATCATGACCGCGAAATCCCGGCAACTGCCCCGCCGTGTCCGCAGCGTCTCCTCGGGAGTCTGCACGCCTTTCGCCAGGCGGCGGGTGTAGGTGAACTCTTTGCGAATGCCGCGGGTCATGGCCCGCAGTATTTTCATCGTATCGGTAGTATCCGCTGGATCCAGAAACTGCAATGCCCACGTGGATACGCTCTCGTCCGAGAGGTGGTGAGTCAGGGCGAGCGAGAGATTGGGAAAGTCCTCATCGGCATAGCGAAAAGGATACGTCCGCGCATACTCTTCGAGCGGATAGTCCGGCATGGAGTTCTCGAAATGTTCCAGCGTCACGGTGCTTTCGAAGCGGAGCTCGGACGTGGTCCCCTCAAAAGTGGCAACCGCGACGGAGTTATCGAACGGATCGTGCAGCCAGCGCAACCTGGCGGGTTGCGGCGTGATGGCAAGGTTGGTTCGGATCAACCGCAGGTCGTGACTCTCCCTAGGGCGGAACATCATCCGATGCTCGCCCAGGCCGACGGGCTCCCGGTAGCGATAGACGGTAGAGTGGTAAACCGTGAGCAAAGACATCAGTCGGCTGTTCCGGGTATCTCATCGGTCCAGACCCTGAAACTCTCGAGCGTGTTGGGTCCGAACGTAGTGGCGATGGCGACGTCGGACGCATCGCGTCCTCGCGCCATCAGGATGCGGCTCGCGCGCGGCACATTGTTCCGAGGGTCGAATATGTGCCAACGGCCGCCGATCCAGGCCTCGAACCACGCCGCGAAATCGCCCGGCGGGTAAGGAGGCGCCGTTCCGACGTCGCCCAGGTAGCCGGTGCAGTATCGCGCCGGAATGTTCATGCATCGGCAGAAGGCGATCGCCAGATGTGCATAGTCGCGGCAAACGCCGGTTCGTTCGTCGAAAGCCTGCGCGGCAGTGCGGGTCGAGCGGGCGTTCTGGTAGTCGAAGGCAATATGGTTATGAACGCAATCGCAGATGGCCTGTACGCGCGGGTACCCTGGAGCCATGCCGCCGAACAGTTGCCATGCCGTCTGAGACAGCAGATCGGTCTCGCAATAGCGGCTGCCCAACAGGAACACGAGGGTTTCTTCGGGCAAATCCTGCACGGAGTCCTGCCCGGCGGCGGCCGCAACCCGATCCGGTTGGCCGCTATCTCTAATTACCCCATCGGCGGCAAGGCGGAGGCGGCCGGCGGGCGCGAGGACGCGGTGGCACTGGTTTCCGAAGCCATCGCGATAGCCGCTAATCGGGATGGATGGCTCGGTGGTGAGCCGATCAGGGACGACGAGATCCGAAGCGCGTGAATCGTGGACGTTCACAACAAGGATAATCGGCGTGGGTTGTAGAAAACTGTATATCAGCTCGTAACCGATCCGGAGCTGCATTCGCAAACACCTTAATCCGCGGCACGACTGCCGCTAGTTCAGTCGAATCGATCATTATGGAGCACGTGTAGGGCCCTTTTCATCTTCGTGGCGCCCGGCCAGGCAAATTGTCCCCCTAGCGGGAGTTTACTGTGAGTTCGGTCGGGACCGCAAGGTAAAGTTACTGCTTGATCACCGTGCCATCGCGCCTTCGGACCTCGCCCCATCCTCCGTTCAGGTTGTTGCGGCTCTGGGTGAACGGCGCTTTCGCCGCGGCTTTCTCGTCCACCTCGATGCCCCAACCCGGCTTCTCGTTGGCCCAAAGGTAGCCGTCTTTCATCACCGGACAGCCCTGGAAAATCTCCTGCGTGCGCTGGTTGAAAGCGGAGTATTCCTGAATTCCGAAGTTGTAGCTCACCAGGTCGAGGGTCACGTTCGCCATATGGCCGATGGGAGAAACGTCGCCGGGGCCGTGCCAGGCCGTCTTGACACCGAAATTTTCGGCCAGAATCGCGATCTTGCGGGACGGCGTGAACCCGCCCGCCTGGGTAACGTGTACGCGGATGTAATCGATCAACCGTTCGGCGATCAACGGCTGCCACTCGTGCGGGTTGTTGAACAGCTCGCCCATGGCGATCGGCGTGGCGCATTGGGAGCGGATCTGCCGGAAATACGCGATATCTTCGGGCGACAGCGCGTCTTCCATGTAGAACATTTTGAATTTTTCCACGTCCTTCAGGAATTGCACCGCCTGGTTCGGCGAGACGCGCTCATGAACGTCGTGCAGCAATTCGATTTCGTCGCCCAGTTCCTTACGGCAGAGTTCGAACAGTTTCAGCGCCCGCCGGATGTAATAGGCCGGCTCGAAAACCGGTTTGTCGTGCAGCGCCTTGATGGGGCTGCCGCCGGCGGGGCTGCCGTAGCCTTCCATGCCGGGCACGCCCACCTGCACGCGGACATAGCGGAAACCCTGCGCCATAAAGCGCTTCGCCGCCTCGATCGTGTTCTCGGGTTCCGCGCCGGAGGCATGAGTGTAGCAATCCACCGCCTCGCGGCACTTGCCCCCGACAAGCTGGTAGACGGGCATGCCCGCCTGGCGGCCCTTGATGTCCCACAGAGCCTGGTCCACGCCGCTGATGGCGTTGTTCAGCACCGGGCCGTTCTTCCAGTAAGAGCTGTCGTAGCAGGACTGCCAGATATCCTCGATCCGGTCGGTGGTTTTGCCTAGAAGGAACGGCTTCAGGTACCGTTCGACGGCCGGCTTCACCAGGTCGGCGCGCTGCGTGAAGGTGGCGCAACCGTAACCGTAGAGGCCATCCTGGTCGGTGGTAATCTTGACCACGGTCAACCGCACGCCGGCGGGCTGGCACTCAATCACGCTGATATCCTTGATCTTCGGAACCGGCAGGGCGCGGGTGGCGCGGGCCGCTTGCTCCTGGGCCTTTTGTTCTCGCGGGTTGGCGAGGCCTAACAGACCCGCTGTTCCGATTGCCTGCAGTAGATTTCGACGCTCCATTGCCATGTTGGAAGTATAGCTCCCAGCGGGAAACGGATGTCGCGACCCTAGGCGCTGGAATGATCGTAAGACAACAAAACGCCGCGGCCGCAGCGGGCGAAAACCCGAGCGGCGGCCGCGGCGCGAAGAGGACAATTCCGCTAGAACTGAAACCGCAACATCATTTGAATCGAGCGAGGCCCGGCTTGCTGGACGAGCTGGCTTTGGCTGATGAGGCCGAAAGAACTGCTGGCGACGTCCATATTCGGGGCCGCCTTGTTGAGGATGTTGAACAGGTTGGCGAATTGCGCCTCATAGCGGAGGCCAAACCTTTCCGAAATGGCGAACGTTTTGCCAACCGAAGCCGAGAACACGGCTGTTCCCGGCCCCTGCAGGATTCCGACGCCGCAGTTGCCGAATCGGCCGATGTCGCTGGCGGGAACCGAGAAGGCACTCGCATTGAAATAATCGGCGGTCGTCGGGTTCGACAAATAGCCGCTCCGCCCCGACACACAGTCGGGCCGCTGCTGGCTCACGGACCGCGAGGTCGGGAAGGTCCCGGACGGATCGGAGAGGCTGCTGGGGAAGTAGGGCGTGAGCCACGGTCCGGTCTGCACCAGAGTGATTCCGGTCACTCGCCATCCCCCGACCGCGGCGTTGGCGGCACGGCTGACGCTGGCCAAGTACTTCTTGCCGAGGCCAAGGGGCAGATCGTACACCAAAGTGCTGACGAACCGCTGCCGCGGCAGATAGTACGCATTCCCGGAATCGGCGGCGATGTTATAGATGTTATTCACGTTGTCGCCGTTATCGCCCTGGCCCCCGGTAGGAATCGCCGACGAGGGAGCCACGCCAAGGGCATTGGTGATGCTCTTTGCCCAGGTGTAACTGTTGGAGAATGTCAGATCGTGGGCGAAGCGGTGATTGGCTTCCAACGACAACGCATCGTATTTCGCGCTCGGGCCGTTGGCGCGAGTGAGCACCTCCCGGAAATTCGGGTACTTCAGGTTTTGCTGCCGCAGGGCCGGCGTGGCGACCAGCGCGGCGTAGCCGATCGTATTCGGCGCGACCTGGTTGAGATCCGGGCTATAAATCAGGTTATACGTATGCGAGCCGGTATAACTGGCGCGGACCAGCGTATTCCATCCAAGATCGTGATCGATCGAGAAGTTCCACTGGATCACCCGGGGGTCCCGCAGGTTGTACTGATTGGCGCGGCGGTACCCGGGGTAAGCCGGAGCGCTGCCGACGCCGCTCGGAAACGCATCGGGAAAATACGTGGTGCCGTAGTCGGCGAAGTAGCTGGTATCCACGCCCAGCTCCGAGTAGAGCACAGCGCCCAGAACCGGGACCGAATACAATCCCATGGACGCACGGATAGAAGTCTTGCGTTCGGGACTCCACGCCAGGCCGAGGCGCGGTTGAATGTTACCCCAGTACGTTGCGCGAAGGGTATCGGGCCAGCCTAACTGGCTGGCAGTCACGAACGGCGTATTGCCGACCGCTCCCCGCCATAACGGGTTGATCAGGCCCGTCTCTTCGTTTTGGATCACCAGCCGTCCGCCTGGATAACTGGTGTCGAAGTTGCCGAGTTGGTGAGTGCTGTCGTTGAAAGGCGTGTTGACTTCGTACCTCAGGCCGACGGTCAAGGTAAAATTGGGGCGAAGGCGCCACTCGTCCTGCCCAAAACCGCCATAGTGATAGCCGTATGGCTTGCCGTCGGGCCCGTTCTGCGCCTGCTCGGCATCGTCGATTCTACCCTGCAGGAAGGTTGCAAACCCCTGTGCGTCGCTTCCATTGTAGAAGTAATCGCCGTACTCGTCGCCCAGGTTGAAGGTGATATTGTCCTGATAGCTGAGACGCCGCCCTTCCACGCCGGCCTTTATCGTGTGCGGACCGCGTATCCACGACAGATTATCGCCGATCTCGACGGTGGCGTTCTTGTTGACGCGCGGATGCCCGTACGGGTTGGTTTCGCCTCCCATGAGGTCGCCAATGTAGAACACCGGGATGCCTCCCAGGCCATTTTTCGGCAGCCCCGGCAGCCCTTCGATTCCGGCATTTTGAACGATCGATTCGCCCTCGGCCGCTTCCGGGTAGCCGAAAGTGAAATTGGCGCGGGTAAATCCGAAACGAAGCTCGTTGATCAGCGTCGGTTTTATGATCCAGTTATAAGAAGCGGCGATATTGGTGAGGTCGGAGTCGGTTGCAAACGAGCCCATCAGGGGGTTGTAGGTGGTATCTCCCGATCCGCCGGCGCCGATCGCGGCATCGGTCCCAATGGAGGCGATGGTTTTCTGGGTGACGCGGACCCACGCGCGGTGATTGGCGCTGAAGTTATGATCCATGCGCCCATCGAAGCCGTCGTTGCTGTAAGTTCCCGGGAACGAGGTCACAAGGTTGGGGGACGTCAAGGCGGTTTCGCCGTTTGTCGCGGTTGGAAACACGGACGGAATGAGCTTGGTGGAGACAGCGTTGATCTGAGAAGCGGGAATTTTGTTGCCCGGAAGCGGCTGGCCGTTCAAACCGTCAACGATGGCGCCCGCGCCGCTGAAGTCTCCATTCACCCAAGCCGTCGGCGCGGTATTGGTCGAGATGAGTGTGTTGGAGTCGAGCCGCACGCCCTCATAGTCGAAGTAGAAGAACGTCTTGTTCTTGCCGTCGTAAATATGGGGCAGCAGAACCGGGCCGCCGATCGACGTGCCGAAGGTATTGGCGTTCCCTTCCGGAACGATGCCGCTGATCTGGTCCGCCGAATTCCAGTCCTTTTGCTGAAAGTACCAGAAAGCGCCGCCATGAAAATCGTTGGTGCCGCTCTTGCTGATGACCATGATATCGCTCGCCTGAGAGAACTCCGCGCTGTTGCCGGCCGTATCGACGCGAAACTCGGCGATGCCTTCCACCGAGGGAAACAGGTCGTGCGTGGGGCCGCCGTAACGCGGAAGCTGCGTGGATATGCCGTCCAGAGAGAACGACGTCGCCGTGGGCAACTGGCCCGAGATGGTAATATTGCCGCCGCTATCGGACTGAACCCCAGGCGCAAGATCCGCGACCCCGATCGGGCTGGGATTTGCCGTCGCGCGGAAATTCAACGCCAGATCGTTGATGGCGTCGCCCGACTTGGAATCCGACTGGGTCAGCTCTTCGGCAAGGACGGGCGTCCCGGTTACCTCCACGGTGGTGGCCGCGGCGCTCGCGACCGCCAATTGTAAGTTGACCGGAAGCTCTTCGCGCGCCAGCAGGTTCACGTCTTTTTGTTCCGTTACGGAGAAACCCGGAGCGCTGGCTGCCACGGTGTAAATGCCGGGGTCGAGGTTCACGAACCGGTAGGCGCCTTCGGCATTCGTCAGCAAACTGTGCTTGACCTGCGTCTCCTGATTGGTAATCTCGATCCTCGCCCCGCGAACCGCGGCGGACGACGGGTCGGTGACGCTGCCGTTGATGGTCCCGTAAGTCGACTGAGCGCGTACCACCGTCGATGCGGCGAGACAGAGTACCGCGAATCCAACCATGTATCTGCGAATAGTAAGTCTGTTAAGCTCCAACACGAACCTCCTCAAAAAGCTATTTAGTAGGAACGGCGCACGAACCGGCTCGGGTGGGACCGTACTGGCCCGGAACGCCGATGAAACCCCTTCCCCGGCAGCATACTATTTGAGCGATTTCGTCCAGGTGACAGTACGCTCACGCAATAGTTACAGATGAGCAGTTCCATTGAATTACAATTCAGCCGAATCCGACATCGAATTGTCATCAAGGGACGTAACGCAGTCAGTTATGCTGGCCGTTGCGATCCAGCTCGAGCCCAGTGCGAAATCTCCCGTCGCCAATCGAGACAGTGCCTCGCGCCCGGTTCCGGAAATGGCGCGCGCTCACGGTTGTGCTGATGGTGGCCGGCTACGCGGGGTATTATCTCTGCCGCTCGGACCTCGCGGTCGCGTTGCCGCTGCTGATTGCCGAGATGGGAAAGCGAGGCATTGCGCCGGACGATGCCAGGATTCGTTTGGGCATGATCGCGTCTCTGGGGGTTCTGGCCTACGCCGTCGGTAAGTTTCCCAGCGGGTGGCTGGCCGATTTCCTTGGCGGCCGGCGCAACTTTCTGTTCGGAATGGCCGGGTCCATTCTGTTTACGGTTTGGTTCGGTCTCGCCGGCGGCATTCCGCTGTTTACCTTTGTATGGATGGGTAACCGGCTGGCTCAGTCGATGGGCTGGGCCGGAATGGTCAAGATCGCGTCGCGATGGTTCTCTTACTCTTCTTACGGGACCGTGATGGGCATTCTCAGCCTGAGTTTTCTGTTTGGCGACGCTGCCTCGCGTGAGTTCATGTCCTGGCTGATCGGAGCGGGGCTGGGCTGGCGCGGCGTCTTCTGCGTGGCCGCGGCAACTCTCGGCCTGCTGTTGCTGGCGAGTCTCCTTCTGCTGCGGGAAACGCCGGAGGAAATCGGCTACCCCGAGCCTCCGGCCAATCCGGCGAACCTGTTCCACTCCGAGGGCGAGAAACATACGCCCGAAAGTCTGCGCTCGCTGCTGGGGACGTTTGGGCGCAGCCGCGTATTCTGGTTGGTGTGCCTGATTTCCTGCGGCATCACCATTTTGCGCGAGACCTTCAATCTATGGACGCCCACCTACTTCACGCAATCGGTGGGGCTCACCGTGGCGGATGCGGCGCAAAAGAGCGCCCTGTTTCCGCTGTTTGGCGGAATCTCGGTGCTGGTGGCGGGCGTCCTCGGCGACCGCCTCGGCAAGGGCGGACGAGCCGCTATCATTTCTTGCGGCATGCTGCTGGCCGCGGTGTTGCTTTTCCTGCTGGCGTTCGGCCGTTTCGGAAGTTCGAAGCTGGTGCCCGTTGTCCTGGTCACGCTGGTCGCTTTCGCCATGACCGGGCCGTACTCCTACCTGGCGGGCGCAATCTCGCTCGACTTCGGAGGAAAACAGGGCAGCGCGACCGCATCGGGGCTGATTGACGCCACCGGGTACCTGGGAGGAGTTCTTGCCGGAAGCAGCTTCGCCAGCGTGTCGGTGAGGTGGGGCTGGAGGGGCGGTTTTGCCGCTTTGGCCGTCGTGGCTGCGCTTTCGAGCATTGCCGGCGCCGGCTATCTGAATCACCAGAGTAGGGCCGCTTGAGCGCGGAAGGGCGGAACATGAGGATCGATCGCATTCGGCCGGCCGGTGCCGCCGCGCCGTCGAAATACCGCCAACATGATGAGGACCTGTTCCATGCCGACCGCTAAATTACTATTCACGCCCGGACCGCTCACCACCAGTGCGACGGTAAAGGGAGCGATGTTGCGCGACGCGGGCTCGCGCGACCGGGACTTTCTGCAAACGGTGCGCGAGATTCGCGAGCGGCTGCTCGCAATCGGCGGGGCGCCGTTCCCCAATCCCGCGGACCAATATGAGTGCGTTCCGATGCAGGGCAGCGGCACTTTTGCCATCGAATCGGTGATCTCTTCGGCGATTCCGCGCAATGGCAAACTGCTGGTCCTGGTGAACGGAGCGTATGGGCGCCGCATGGCGCAGATGACGCGAATCCACGGGATTGAGACCGAAACGCTGGACACGCCGGAGAACCGTAAGATTTCGCCCGAAGCCGTGGCGGAGCGTTTGGCGCCGCCGCGCGGCATCACGCACGTGGCGGTAGTTCATTGCGAAACCACCACCGGCCTTCTCAACCCGGTCGAAGCGATTGGCGCGGTGGTGAAACAGGCGGACGCGGTCTACATCGTCGATGCCATGAGCAGTTTCGGCGCCATCCCCCTGAATCTCGCCGCGGCCCGCATCGATTTCCTGATTTCTTCCGCCAACAAGTGTATCGAAGGCGTTCCCGGCTTCGGGTTCGTGCTGGCGCGGCGCGGGCGTATCCTCGAAGCGAAAGGCCAGGCGCGCACACTGAGCCTGGATCTGCACGCGCAGTGGGCCGGATTCGAATCCGACGGCCAGTTCCGTTTCACTCCGCCGACACATGCTTTGCTGGCGTTCCGTCAAGCTCTGCACGAACTGGAAGCCGAGGGCGGCGTGGCCGGCCGCGCGGCGCGGTATCGGACGAATCACGCGGTGCTGGTGCGCGGCATGGCCAAATTGGGCTTCCAGACATACCTGGCGCCGGAGGATCAAAGCTACATCATCACTGCGTTTCGCTATCCGGAGCACCCGCGGTTTCAATTCGACGACTTCTATGGGCGGCTGAGCGAATCGGGATTCATCATCTATCCCGGCAAGCTGACGTCGGAGGCTTGCTTTCGCATCGGAACCATCGGGCGGTTGTCGCCTACCGACATAGACGCCCTGCTCGCGGCGATACGGCGCGTTCTGCGGGAGATGGGAGTCTCCCGCGGCGTCCGCGCCGCTCGCTGAACCGGCCCGGGCCTTCCCTGAAAGGATCGCCGCCATCGCGGCATTATGAAGAGGAGGCCCCATGAAACGCCTGCTTCTGCCCATCCTGGTCGCCGCCGCCCTGCCGGCCGCGGATTCCCATATAATGCCCTCCATGAACGCCTTCACCATCGCCTGCTACAAACAATTCACGGGAGGCGATGGGAACCTGATCCTCTCCCCCTTCAACATCGCCACGGCGCTTTCCATGGCCCTGGGCGGCGCCCGCGGCCGGACCGCCGAGGAAATCCAGTCCGTTCTCGAACTTCATTACGACTCCACCTACGATGCCGCCCTGGGAGCCCTGCTCGACGGCCTCGCCAAGGCCGGCAACGGCGGAGGCAACGAACTCCACACCGCCAACGGACTCTGGGTGCAAAAAGGCTTCGCCATCCAACCGGCCTTCGAGAGCACGCTCGCCAACGATTACCACGCCCCGTTCAACCCGCTCGATTTCATCGCCAATCCCGAGGCCGCCCGGTCCCGGATCAACCGCTGGACCGAAGAGCAAACCAAGGAGAAGATCAAGGACCTGCTCCCGGCCGGTTCGCTCAATGCCCAGACCCGGCTGGTCCTCACCAGCGCGATCTACTTCTACGGCCAGTGGCAGGACCCGTTCTCCACCTCGCGCACCCAGCCCGCGCCCTTCACCCTGCCCGATGGCGGCACCACCGAGGCCAACTTCATGAACCAGACCGCGCACTTCGGCTACGGGGAAACGCCTTCCGCCCAGATCCTCGAGATGCGCTACGCCGGCACCGGAATCGCTTTCGACGTCCTGCTACCGAAGACCCCCGCCGGCCTTCCCAGCCTGGAGAAATCCCTGACATCGGAAAACCTGAAAGGCTGGCTCGGCAGCCTCACCGTTCGGAATGTGGAAGTGAGCCTGCCGAAGTTCCGCGCCGAATCGGGATTTTCCCTGCGGCAGACGCTCTCCACCATGGGCATGCCTGCGGCGTTCAGCGACCGCGCCGATTTTTCGGGTATCGACCCGCAACGCCGCCTGGCGATTTCCGCCGTCGTCCACAAGGCTTTCGTGGATGTTGCCGAGCGGGGAACCGAAGCCGCCGCCGCCACCGGCGTTACCATGCACTCCCTGGCCATGCGCATGCCCGAACAGCCCGTGGTGTTCCGCGCCGATCACCCGTTCCTCTTCCTGATCCGCGACACGGGCACCGGAGTGGCCTTCTTCATCGGCCGTCTGACCAATCCGCGGTAGGAGCCGCACGCCTCCCGCTCGCGCATTGCCAGAGTCGGGCCTCCGATTTTTTCCGGGAAAGAGCCGGTCCCGGCGACGTCCCACCAATCCTGCAGAACGCTCCGATCATAGCGACTCTAGAAAGAGTGGGGGTACGCCGATATGTGAAATAGAGCCCTTGATATCGGAAATACCGAGTGCAGGAATCAATAGGAGGTTGGAAGGCCCGCCGAGCGGAGTTGCGGAACCAATGCCCTCGAATGGAGGCCAGAATGCTCGACTGGCTCCTGCACTGGCGTCCGCGAAAATGCAAGAGAAGCCCGTGAATCGACTCACAGTTCGGCACAAACTGGCGACCGGTCTGGCAGCTCTCGTGTTGTCTGTGCTGGTGCTGGGCATTAGCTATCTGCGGGCCGTAACTACCCTGGGAAACTCCTTGGATTCGGCCATAAACAGCACGGCCAAGAAGCTCGAGCTTCTGGGCGCGGCGCAGGCGGCTTTCCAGGATCTGAAAGACGAATCCGTGCGCGAACAAATGGCCTACACCATACTGGAAATGGAGCGCCACTCGGGTGCCAACAGCCAGGCGCACAGCGGGCGCGAGGTGGCGTGCTCGGCCTGCCACGTCCCGGCAGCCTATGGCGATAGCATTCGAAAATCGGAAACAGCCGGACAAAAGGTCAGGCAGCTTACCGGCGAGCTGCGCCGCATGGTTTCCGATGAAACGGCGAGAAAAGCCCTTGAAGCTATTGACCTCGGGGCGTCCAATTGGATGAGGAACGATCGCGATTACCTGGCACTCGCCGCTGCGAATCGGTTCGATGAGGCCCACACGATTTTGCGGGACACAATGCTGCCGATTCTGGAAGAAGTGGATCGATCGGCCAAACGCGTGTCCCAACGGGAGCGGGAAGCTCTGGCGGTTTCCCATCGGCAGGCGCGGGCCAACATCCTCTGGAGCCGTTGGATCGCATTCGATCTCATCGGTTTGAACCTGCTGGTGGCAGGTGCTGTGCTGTGGTTGGTCTACAGCGATCGCAGGCTGGCCGCCGAGTCGCTGTGCGAAAGCGAAGAGCGGTTTCGGACCGCCTTTGAACATGCTCCCTACGGGATGTGCCTGTGCGGGCTCGACGGACGCTTCCTGCAGGCCAACACCGCCCTCAGCCGGATGCTCGGCTATTCCCAGCGCGAGCTACTGGAAGGAGCCTGGCCGAAACTCACCTACCCGGCGGACATGGAACGTTCCAGACAGGCGATGTCTCAGTTCATGCACGGCGGGGCCGACTCGGTGGAGTTCGAGAAGCGATATGTCCATAAGACCGGCTACCCCATCTGGGTCCGGCTGAAGATCTCGGTCGTAAAGGACGCTCACGGCGCCCCTGCGCACTTTATTACCCACGTCGAAGACATCCGCGAACGCAAGGGAGCCGAAGAAATGCTGCGCGCCAGCGAGGCGCGGTTCCGGGCGCTTGTCGAAAACAGCCTGGACGTCGTTTTCCTGCTCGACCGCAACGGAACGGTCAGCTATGCCGGGGCGTCCAGTCTTCGTGTGATGGGGTATCCGGAGGACGAATTCACCGGCCGGAGCATCTTCGACCGCGTCCACGCCGATCAACTGGAAACCACCCGCAATATTCTTGCGCGGACACTGGAAAATCCGGCGGACATCCCGGGTGGAGAATTTCTCTACTTACATAGGAGCGGCTCCTGGCGATGGCTCGGCTTTACGGCCCGAAATCTGCTCGATCACCCGGACGTCCGGGCGATCGTGGTCAACGCTCACGACATCGACGATCGAAAGCATGTGATGGCGGAGCTTCAGAACGCCAAGGAGGCCGCCGAGTCCGCCAGCCGGGCCAAAAGCGAGTTCCTGGCCAACATGAGCCACGAAGTCCGAACGCCCATGAATGGCGTGATCGGGTTGAACGGGCTGCTACTCGATACCGACCTGACGCCGGAGCAGCGGGAGTACGCCGAAACCGCGCGCCGGGCGGGAGAATCCCTGCTTACCGTCATCAACGACATCCTCGATTTCTCCAAGATCGAGGCCGGCAAGCTGCGCATCGAATCCTTTGTCTTCGACCTCGGCCTGGTGATCGAAGATGTCAACGAGATGCTGGCTGTCAAGGCGGAAGAAAAGACGCTCGACCTGCTGCTGGAATATCCGCCCGGCATTCCCCGGCAGTTTATCGGCGACGGCGGGCGAATCCGCCAGGTGGTGACCAATCTCGTCGGCAACGCCATCAAGTTCACACCCAGTGGCCACATCGTCGTATCGGTGAGCTGCGACGGGCAGGCCGGGCGCCAGGCGCAGATGCGGGTTTCTGTAACCGATACGGGCATCGGCATCCCCGAGGACAAAATCGGCCTCTTGTTCGAGCAGTTCAGCCAGGTGGACGGTTCCACCACCCGCAATTACGGCGGCACCGGCTTGGGCCTGGCCATCTCCAAACGGCTGGTCAACCTGATGGGGGGAAGCATCGGCGTCAACAGCCGAATGGCACAGGGCTCCACGTTCTGGTTCACACTGCCGTTGCAACTCGAAACGCAGCCCAACCCGGCGCCTGTGTCGATCGACGAACTGCGCGGCACGCGTGCGCTCATCGTGGACGACAACGAAGTGAATCGCCGCGTGCTTCACGGGCAGATCGCCGCCTGGGGCATGCGCGATGGAAACTGCGCTTCGGGAGAAGAGGCGCTCCGCCTCCTCCAGGCCGCCTGCCTGGAGGGCGATCCGTACTCTATTGCCATCGTCGACTACCAGATGCCCGGTATGGACGGAGGCACCCTCGCCGCCGCCATCAAGGACGATCCCACCACCCGGGATACCGTCGTCGTGATACTAACCTCGGTAAGTCACGGCGATATGGATGCCGTATTGTGTGACGCCTACCTGGTGAAACCGGCTCGCCATTCGCAGCTCCTCCAGACCATCACCAACGCGTGGGCCAAGCTGCGCTGCGCCGACAACGCGGCCGCCGTCCCGTTCGCCCCCGCGGCGGCGCGCCGGGCCGCGCTGAAACCGGTAGCTTCCAGTGCCCCCGGCGGCCGCACCATCCGCATCCTGATCGCCGAAGACAATGCCGTCAACCAAAGGGTCGCGGTGAGGATGGTCGAGAAGCTCGGACTCCGGGCGGACGTCGCCGCCGACGGCCGGGAGGCCATCCAACTTTTTCAGATGCTGCCCTACGATCTGATCCTCATGGACTGCCAGATGCCCAACATGGACGGCTACGAGGCGGCGCGCGAGATCCGCCGCCGCGAACCGCCCGGCGGCAGCTCCCTCATCGTCGCCATGACCGCCGAAGCCATGGCCGGATCCCGCGAGCGTTGCCTCGAAGCCGGCATGGACGACTACATCGCCAAACCCGTCCGTTTCGACGACCTCTCCGCGGTGCTCAACAAGTGGCTCCCAGGAAACGATTCCCGCGAAGGACCGCGACGCAGCCAACCCTCCACACGCCGGCCCACCCAGGACCACCCGGCTCAACGGCTAACCTCTTAGCTGTATCAGACCAGAGCCACCACGTCCTTGGAACGTTCGGCCTTCATGTAGGCGTTGGGATCGTGATAAAGAGCGTCTTCCGGGAGCCACTCCATCAACGGTCCGAGATCCTGGCGCACGATGTTTTTGTAGAACTGGGGGAGCGCGCCGCTTTCCTGCTCGAAATAGGGCCGGAATTGAGGGTCGCTGTCCAGGCGGGTGCGAATTTCCCGGTGGTATCGCGCCCGCCCGAACCCCTCCGTCGAAACTGCGCGCACCACGTTCATCCAGCGGGAAGTGACTCCTTCGGTTGCCAGCAGGCGGCGAAAGATGGCGCGGGTGGAGAAGGAATAGCGGGTCAGGTCGAGGACCAGGTCGTAGAGTCTCCGCCAGGAATAGTTTGCCGGCCTGACGTTCATGGCGCCGTTATTGTTGAGGAAGTGGAACGGGAAGGGGAGCACCCGGCCCGACCGTTGGTAATCCAGGTTGAGCGGCGCGGCCCGGCCGAAGGCGGAAAGCAGCGAATAGGCCGGAAAGGCGCCCGGAGTCATGTCCAGGAATCGCTTGGTGAGTTCAAAAGGGTCGGGCCCTTCGTCGGTGTCGAGCCCCAGCACGAAGTTGGTCTGGATATAAGGGATGTAGCTCAGAATCAGATTGACGTGTTCGGACACCTGGCGCACTTTGGCCATCCCGACCAGCGCGCCGGTCTTCGATTTATCGCCCAGCGCGAACCAGGATTCGATGCCCGGAAGGACGCCCTTGAATGAATTGCGTTTCAGCCGCTTGAGGTGCGCTTCGGAAAGCAGCGACAAACTGCTTTCGGCCACGAAGTCGATGCTGCCGGGAGGGACCGCGTCCTCGATCATGTCCAGATAGTCGTTGAAGCGCACTCCGAAATTGGGATCGTGCCAGGCTACCAGGGGCCGCTTGAACCTGGTCCGCAGGAAGCGGAGATCCTCGCGGAGCACTTCGAAATCCATGGGTTGATAGGGAACCGCGGCATCGATACAGAAGGCGCAGGTATAGGGGCAGCCCATACTGCCGAGCATGGGAACCATTTTGAGGAGAGGCGCTTTCCGTAGCGTCTGGTCGATAAACTGCCAGCGCTCGCGCACGCCGGGGAGCGTTCCGGGCTGGCGGGAGGCCGCAAGGCAAACGCCCGCGGGGCGATGTTGCGAGCAATCCCGCAACACATCGCAAAGCACATCTTTGTCGGTGAAGCCGAGCACATAGTCGAAGTACCGCGCGGCGTCCTCGGGGTAGCAGCGGGCGTGCGGGCCTCCGATGGCCGTGATCGCCCCCCTCGCGCGAAAAAGATTACTCAACGCATACGCCGTGTGCGCGGCTTCGGTGAACGCTCCGATGAAGACCAGGTCGACGTTATCCGGCAGTTCGGTCAGCAGGTCTTCAAACCCGGTGTAGCAGACGAAAGTGACCTCGTGTCCCTGCTCTTGGCACCAGACCCCAATGACCTGGGGCATGATGCTGGCCAGGCTGGCGTTCATGATGCGTGCGTATAGAGCCCGGGTGGGACCTCTGGAAACGATGTCGATAATCCCTATGCGCAGCCTTTTCATGAACGCCCCCTTCGCTTTCGGCGCCGGGCGGCGTCCACCGGGTCGCGACGCAGCGAATCCGGCCGCCCGACGATCTAATTCAGCCTTCGGCGTTTGCCGCCGAACAGCAGGGCCGCCTCATCGCGGGTGCGCTTGCATTCCGGACAGAGCGGCAGGTTCTTGGGTGCGGCGCGGTGGTCGTCCCGCGCCGCGGCGATGAACTGCCCGCAGAAGCTGAACACACTCAGCGGGCGAATGGCGTGGCGGACGTTAGCTTGCGATGGTGAATTCATATCGGCTCCCTTGTCCTTATCGGTCTTGAAGCTGCCGCGGCCGTGACCGGCGCCGGCTGTGGTCAGGCTACCCCGCCGGCTTTCAATTAACGGACTGGCTGTAAATGGGAGTGTGGCGGCCGCAGGATACTTCCTCTGTTTCGGCCAGCGCCGCCGCCTCTGACCGCGTATGCCAAAGGCCGGTCTGCGGGTTACGGTAAATCACCCAGCCGCGCTCATTCGTCCGATAACTCCATCCTGCATTCGTCAGCGCGACGTGGGTATTCTCGAACAGGGACACAGTACGACCTTTCTAGCTCGAAGGCGGCGAAAAACGACGATTCGCGCCCATGATCGTCTCAGGTTAGACCCGCATCGTTCCGGATGTATGTTCAAAAGTGCACACTGGCGGCGGACCTGGGCTTTTTGCGGCGGGATTGAGTATCTTGCCGTACGTTTCGCCCTAACTTCCGCTCTTCTTCCTGCCGTGAGCCCTGCGGCGCTCCAGAAACCACTCCTGGCTGTTGACGGGCGCTTTGCCGCCGGCCGCCTTTTTGCGAGTATAGTTGCCGGCAGCGTTCATCTGCCGCGCCTTCACGTTGTCCGCCAGGTACGTCTTCAGCACGCCGTCCCGAATGGAGCGAACCAGGCCCGGGTCGCGAATCGGCGCCAGCACCTCCACGCGGTGGTCGATATTGCGCGACATCAGGTCGGCGCTGCCGATATAAATCTCTTCCTCGCCGCCGTTGTGAAAGTAGTAGACCCGGCTGTGCTCCAGAAACCGCCCCACGATGCTGGTCACTTCGATGTTCTCGCTCACCTGCGGCACTCCCGGCCGCAGGCAGCAGATGCCGCGCACCAGGAGTTGAATCCTGACCCCCGCCCGCGAGGCCTCGTAGAGCAGCCGGATGATCTCCGGTTCGGCCAGTGAGTTCACTTTGAAAATCAGGTGCGCCTTGTCGCCGCGGAGCGCAATCTCGATCTCGCGCGCGATCATCGCCTCCAGCCGCGAGCGCAGGTTCACCGGCGCCACCATCAACCGCCGGTAATCGATCTTATCCGAATACCCGGTCAGATAGTTGAACAGGTTGCTCACGTCGCCGGCGATTTCTTCGTCGTTGGTGAATAGTCCGATATCGGTGTACAGGTGCGCCGTCACCGCGTTGTAATTGCCGGTGGACAGGTGGACGTAGCGCGCAATCCGGTCCTGTTCGCGCCGCACCACCAGCGTCACTTTGCAGTGCACCTTGAGACCGATAATGCCGTACACCACGTGAACCCCGGCGCGCTCCAGCGCCCGCGCCCATTCGATATTGCTCTCTTCGTCGAAACGCGCCTTCAGTTCCACCAGCGCCGCCACCTGCTTATCTTCTTCCACGGCCTCCAGCAGCGCTTCCACCACCGGCGCGTTGCGCCCCACCCGGTACAGGCAGGTCTTGATGGCCAGCACGTTGGGGTCGCGCGCGGCCTTGCGCACGAATTCGATCACCGGCTGGAAAGAGTCGAACGGGTGGTGCATCAGAATATCGCGCTTGCGAATCGCCGCGAAGACGTCGTCCTCGTCGGAAATCTCGGCCAGCTCGGCGGGAATCGCCGGCACGAACGGCGGGTCCTTCAGCTCCGGCCTGGGCAGGTTGTACAAACTCATCAGCCGCTTCAGCGCCAGGGGATGGAAGGTGCGATAGACCTCCGTCGGACCCACCTCCAGGTTGTTCGACAGAATCTCCAGGATCGGCGGGGGCATGTCGTGGGTCACCATCAGCCGCACTACGCTTTGAAAACGCCGCTGCCGGATCCCCTCCTCAATGGTCTCCAGCAGATCCTCCGCTTCCAGTTCCTTGATCGCCATATCGGCGTCACGCGTCACGTGGAACGGGTGCGACTCCAGCACTTCCATCCCCGGAAACAGCGCCCCCAGGTGCGCCGCGATCACCTGCTCCAGCCACACCAACTCCACCCGCCCGTGCCGCGTTCCCTTGGCTTTCGGCTTGGAGGTGCCGTTCACCGCCACCAGTTGCGGCAGCGAGTCCGGCACCTTCACGCGCGCGAAATGCTCCGTGCCGGCCCGGTCCCGGATCAGCACCGCCAGGTTCAGGCTCAGGTTCGAAATATGCGGGAACGGACGCCCCGGATCGAACGCCAGCGGCGTCAGCACTTTGAAAATCGTCTCCTCGAAATACTCCTGCGCGCGCTTTCGCTGCGCCTCGTTGAGGTCGCCGTACTCGTGGATCCAGATGCCCTGTTCGTTCAGCGCGGGCAGCAAACGTTCCAGCGCGCGGCGCGCCTCGCTGAGCAGTTTCTTGCACTCGCGCCGGATCGCCACCAGTTGCGCCCGCGCGCTCATCCCATCCGCCCCGGCATCCACCGTTCCTGCTTCCAGTTGGGCTTCCAGGCCCGCCACCCGCACCATGAAGAATTCGTCCAGGTTGGAACCCAGAATCGACAGGAACTTCACCCGCTCCAGCAGCGGGTTGTTCTCGTCCTCCGCCTCTTCCAGCACCCGACGCTGGAATTGCAGCAGGCTCAGTTCGCGGTTGACATAGAGCGAGGAGTCCTTAAGATCGGGTTCGCCGGCCGGAGCCAGCCTGGTGGCCTGTGCTTGCGCTTTCTTCGGCATGAAGCTTCCACTAGTGTACGGAGGAATCGCCGCGTTGGGAAGACGAGCCCGGCGCCGGCGGTACCGGCTCCCATTCACGCTGCCGTAACAAGATCTTTCGCGGCCTTTCGTTTGCGGCATTGTATAACTGAGTAATGCAGTGCAGGAAGCGTGGTTGCGTACCGGCATCTGTTTTCCGTTTTCCGGATTGCCAGCGATCCACCGGCAGCCGCAAGGCGCCTTTCCGAGCCGCGACCGTTAGGGAGCGGTCTTGCGCCAACGGCTGAGCGCTGATAGCTCGGACATAACAGCCGAAGGGTACCGCCGACAAAGAGGCTAGGTTGACGCAATTGCCTGAACCGATCATCGAGCTCCGCGCCGTGGAGAAATTCTACGGTCCCGCCGAGGCGCGCATCCAGGTGGTCGCGCCCACCGACCTGGCCGTCTATCCCGGCGAGATCCTCGCCCTACTGGGGCCGTCCGGTTCCGGCAAATCCACCCTCCTGCGCATTCTCTCCGGCCTCTCGACCCCCAGCTCCGGCCAGGTTCTCTGGCACGGCCACCCCCTCGCCGGCCCCTGCCCCAACGTCTCCATCGTTTTTCAAAGTTTCGCCCTGTTCCCCTGGCTCACCGTGATGGATAACGTGGAGGCCCCGCTCAAGGCGCGCGGCGTCCCCGCCCACGAGCGTATGCGCCGCAGCCTGAAAATCCTGGATTCGGTGGGCCTGGACGGCTTCGAAACCGCCTTCCCCAAGGAACTCTCCGGAGGCATGAAACAGCGCGTCGGGTTCGCCCGCGCCCTGGTGGTGGAGCCCGAAGTCCTTTTCATGGACGAGCCTTTCTCCGCTCTCGACGTGCTCACCGCCGAGAACCTGCGCGGCGAACTGATGGAATTGTGGCAAGGCAAGAAAATGCCCACCCGCGCCGTCTTCATCGTCACCCACAACATCGAGGAAGCCGTCCAACTGGCCGACCGCGTCGTCGTGCTGGGAAAAAATCCCGGCCGCATCCGCACCGATTTCCGCATCCGCATACCCCACCCGCGCGAACACCTCGACCTGCGCTTCCACGAAGCCGTCGACTACATCTATCGCGTCCTCACCCAGCCCGACCTGGTGCCCACCCCCCAGCCCGAAGCCGAGGCTCCCGCCGCCGCCGCGCCCGCCGCGCGCGCCAAGTACCCGATGCTCCCCCACGCCCGCCCCGGCGGCATCGCCGGCCTGCTCGAGCTGCTCAACGACCGCGGCGGCCGCCACGACCTCTACCGCATGGCCGACGATCTCGCGCTCGAACTCGACGACCTGCTCCCTATCGTCGAAGCCGCTTCCCTCCTTGGCTTCCTCACCGTCCAGGAAGGTGCCGCCGAAATCACTCCCGAAGGCATCCGCTTCGCCGAGGCCGGCATCCTTCGCCGCAAAGAGCTTTTCAAAGTGGCCGCCAGCTCCCACGTCACCCTCATCCGCCAGATTACCCGCGCCCTGGCCAGCAAGGCCGACCACACCCTCCCCGACGAGTTCTTCCGCGACCTGCTCGACGAGCACTTCAGCGAGGAGGAATCCGTGCGCCAGATCGAAACCGCGGTCCATTGGGGCCGCTACGCCGAGCTGTTCGACCGCGACGCTTCCACCGGGCGTTTCTTCATACCCGAAGAAACCGCCCCAGCATCCGGCGAGGAGTTCGCGGGTTAGCCGATGTCCTTCCCCCCGCTGTCGCGGTCCCTGATTCGCGCGCGCACCTGGCCGCTCGTGGTGGATGCGGCGGTTTTCGGCGTGGTGCTGGCGGCAATCTACGCCATCCTCACCACCGTCCATTATTGGATGGGCGTAGTCACTCCGGCCGCCAACATTTCCCGCTCGCCGCGCGCCCTGCCCGGATACGCCCTGTATTCGCTGGTGCGCATGACCGTGGCCTATCTGTTGAGCCTGGTTTTCGCCGTGGCCTACGGCTACGTTGCCGCCTACCATAAACGCCTCGAAACGGTCATGGTCGCGTTGCTCGATATTCTCCAGTCCATCCCTGTGCTCAGCTTCCTGCCCGGCGTCATGCTGGCCATGGTGTCGTTGTTTCCCACCCGCCAACTGGGCGTGGAGCTCGGCTCCATCGTCCTCATTTTCACCGGCCAGGTGTGGAACATGGCGTTCAGCTTCTATAGCTCTCTGAAATCCATTCCTCGCGAGCTGCGCGAGGCTGCCGACATTTACCGCTTCAGCCCCTGGCAGCGTTTCCTGGAACTGGAACTCCCTTTCGGCGTGATCGGCCTGGTTTGGAATTCGATTGTCTCGGTCGCCGGCGGCTGGTTCTTCCTGATGGCCTGCGAAATGTTCGTCCTGGGCAACCACGATTTCCGGCTGCCCGGTCTCGGGTCCTACCTGCAGCGCGCCGCCGGAGCCGGCGATACGCCCGCCATTCTGTGGGGCCTCGGCGCCATGATCGCCGTCATCGTGCTCATCGATCAACTCATCTGGCGCCCTCTCATCGCCTGGTCCGACCGTTTCAAAATGGAGCAGGTGGAAAGCGGCGGCGCCGTTTCCTCGCCCATCCTGCACCTGCTGCGCAACGCCTCCGCCGTTAAGTGGATCGAACGGCGAACCTTGCAGCCGGCGTGGGAGCGTCTGACCGTCGCCCGGTCTTTCGCCCCACGGCCCGCGCCGGGGCCTCGCCGCATCTGGCTCGTCCGCCTGGCACAAGCGGCCGGCCTGGTGTTGGTGGCCGCGGTCGTTCTTTATTCGGCCTGGCAGGCCTTCGAGATGATGCGCGGTCTGAGGGGAACCGACGTGTCCATTACCCTCGAAGCCGCCGGCGCCACGTTCCTGCGCGTGATTGCGTCCCTATTGATTTCGCTCGTTTGGGCCGTTCCGGCCGGCGTGGCCATCGGCTTTAACCCGCGCGTGGCCCGCCTGGCCCAGCCGATTGCGCAGATCGCCGCCTCGGTGCCGGCCACGGCCTTGTTTCCGGTGGTGCTGCTCGGCCTGGTCCGCCTGGGCGGAGGCTTGGGCGTGGGCTCCATCATCCTCATGTTGCTGGGAACCCAGTGGTACATCCTTTTCAACGTGATCGCCGGCGCCATGGCCATCCCTTCGGAGTTGCGCGAAGCCGCCGACGTCTTCCGCTTCACCCGCCTGCAACGTTGGCAAACCGTCATCCTTCCCGGCATCTTCCCCTACCTGGTCACCGGCCTGGTCACAGCCTCCGGCGGCGCCTGGAACGCCAGCATCGTGGCCGAGTATTTTCACTTCCAGGGCAAAATCATGACCACCCTGGGCCTGGGCGCCCAGATCAGCTCCGCCACCGATAGCGGCAATACTTTGTTGCTATTGCTATCGACCGTCGTCATGGCCATGCTGGTAGTCACCGTCAACCGCCTGGTCTGGAAACCGCTCTACCGGCTGGCGGAAACGCGGTACCGGCTGGAAGGGTAAGGAAAGCGGAAAGAGTCCGGTCGGGAGACCCCTCAGAACGGAAGCGATGCCGTATCATGAAGACGTATGTCCGAGCTGGTGTTCGAAGTCGTACAGGAAGCGGACGGGGGCTATTGCGCGGAGTGCCTTACCGAGAACATCTTCACCGAGGGTGACACATGGGACGAACTGCGCAAGAACGTGCTTGAAGCGACCGCCGCGTTCTTTTTCGATCAGGCGCCGCCCGATCGAATCCGCCTTCGCCTCGTCCGCGACGAAATCCTATCGGTCGCATGAAGGTTCCGCGAGACGTCTCAGGCGAGCACTTGGCCGAAGTCTTGTGCCGACGATGGCAGTACGCTAAGGTTCACCAGGTCGGTAGCCATATGATTCTGGAAACCTCCCAGCCGGTTCACCAGCGGATCTCAATCCCGGACCACCGCCCGCTCCGGCTCGGGACATTCACCTCAATCCTCCGATCCGTCGCCGAGCACAAGGGCGTGACGCGAAGCGCGCTCATCGCGAGCTTGTAAAGGGCCAGAGGTTAGGGTTAGAGACGGCTCGACCGGAGGGAAAAGCGAAAAAGGCTGTCCCAGTTCGTATCGCTATTCGGGGTAAGATTGAAACCGTGGACCTGCTCAGGTTGATTCGCAAGCGGCCGGGCCTGTTCGTCACCTGCATCCTCACCGCCACCGCGCCAATTCTGACGCCGTTGCTGATCCGAGCCGTGGTTGTATACCTCGTAGGCCCCGCATCCCATTAACGTTCTACCCGCCAGCCGAGCCCCTTATGCCGACGGCCGGCGACCAAACCGGATCGCGGCGACCGCTGCCATCCGGTGAGCCCTTCCGTAATCAGCCTCCTCCGGCGGCCGCCCACAATCCCGGCCTTGCCCAGCCGGCGCGCCGAAGTGGATCACCGATTTCGAAAATATTTGTTACCCCTTCCGCCTCATCGCCTTAGCGCCAATTCGCGCCTTCTTCCACCCCCCGTTTTTCCCCGCTCGCCCGCTATCGTGTAATCGCAAGCGACCCTTATGTTTATTCTGAATCCCCCACAACTTCACGTCATCGACGCCGTGTCCAACGGCGCCTCCCTGACCGACGCCGCCGCCCAAGCCGGCATCCATCCCAATACCCTCTCCCAATGGCGCCGCAATTCCCCCGATTTCCGCGAGGCCTTAGCCATCACCCGCTACGACCGTGCCCTCCTCTACCGCGACCGCGCCGTCGAACTGGCCGATCTCGCCTTCGAAACCCTCCGCCACGTCCTCACCGACCCCAAATCCTCCCCCTCCACCCGCCTCCGCGCCGCCCTCTACATCATCGATAAAGCCTCCACCCCGCCCAAGCTCGAAAACGAAGAACCCGCCAACCTGGACGACATGCTCGCCACCATGAAGGAAACCGCCGAAACCCACTCTGCCCAACAACAGCCCGCCGATGCACAAAATTGCACAACCGTGCACAACGACGCCCAGCCCGAACCCGTCTCCCAGATGCACAATTTTGCACAACCGCCCGAGCCCTATCGCCGCCCCGAACCCAAAATCGGCCGCAACGACCCCTGCCCCTGCGGCAGCGGCAAGAAGTACAAAATTTGCTGCCTCGGCAAGTCCTCAGCCGCCGCCTGAAGTCCGTGGAGCGGACTCTCAGTCTGCCACGCCGGGACTCATCCCGGCGCTTGTCTCGCATAGCCCGTCACGCTCAACCAGGTGGGGCAGGCCCTCGGCCTGCGGCGGCCTCCGAGGCCGCCCCGCCGCAACGCACTATGCAAACGTGGTCCTGAAAGGAGCATACTGCTTTCGTGGTCTGTCGCGCACTCGTCAGGCCGTAACGGCCCGAGAGACGACAAGAAATCGTCTGTCCCACCCCTGGGCCAGATCGTCTTCCCTTGGCCACCCCAAATGCAGGGGTGACCTCAGCAGTTCGGAGATTTGTCTCGGCGCCGCGGCCAAGAGTGGCCGCGCCACGTCCGACCGCCGATTTTGAGAAATGCGCCAGCCCGGATGTGGACCGCGCCCTGGGAAAGAATGCCCCCCGCTGGCAAATTTTTCCCGATTCCGAATCGCGGCGCGCCCCCGGATGCCGTTGTCACACAGGCACAAAGCCGTGTGGAGGCCGGCTTGCATTAGCATTAGCGGCAAAAGTCCACTGCGGAGGGATGCGACGTGCATTTTGGTACACGGCTCAGTTTGTGTCTGGCTTTCGGCGTGGCGGGGGTCTCCCTGGTTTTCGCGGTGTATCAGACTCACAGCGAGGCCAGGGGAACGCGGCGGGAACTGGAGCGCCACGCCATCGAACTGGCGCAGGGGATGGAGAAGCCGGCCGAGCCGCTGTTGGCCTCGCGCTCGCTCGGTGAGTTGCAGCGGATGGTGGAGCGCTTTCGCGACGGAGGCGCCGGCGCGGCTGTCTATGACAGCAGCGGCCAGGTGGTCGCCGCCACGCCCAACCTGGCGCCGGTATTGCGCGATAACCCGGAGGCCGTGACGCGTGCCGTGGAGCATGGCTCTCCCGCCGCGGAATATTTTCGGGCCGGCGCGGAGCCGATGCACGTAACCGCCATTCCGCTATGGGGCGACCGCGGCGTGCTGGGCGCGCTCGCCATTTATCAGCGCACCGCATACATCGCCACCCAGGCGGCGGCCACCTGGAAACGCGTGCTGGCGGGCGTCGCAGTGGAAACCGTGCTCATCGTGTGCGTGACTCTGCTGATGCTGCGCTGGGGCCTCGGGCTGCCGGTTGCGCGCCTGGCGGGATGGCTGCGGGACCTCAGAACCGGCGCCGCCTCGGCCGGCCCCGATCCACCTCCGGGCCTTCCCCAGGAGGCGGTATTCCTCCCGCTCCGGCACGAGGCGGAACGGCTGGCCACCACGTTGACCGCGGCGCGGGCGGCGGCCGAACGCGAAGCCCGCCTGCGCGACCGCGCCGAATCGCTGTGGACGCCGGAGCGTTTGCGCATCTGGACGGAGACCAGGCTGGCCGCCAGCCCCCTGATCGCGGTCTCGAACCGCGAGCCTTACGAACATTCCCGGCGCCGCGGCGCCATCGAGTGCTCGGTTCCGGCCAGCGGCCTGGTCACCGCCCTCGAGCCGGTACTGCGTGCCTGCCACGGTACCTGGATCGCGCAGGGCACCGGCGACGCCGACCGGGAAACGGTGGACGAACACGATCGCCTGGCGGTGCCGCCCGAGCATCCCGAGTACACCCTGCGGCGGGTTTGGCTCACGGCGGAAGAAGAACGCGGTTTCTATTTCGGCTTCGCCAACGAAGGGCTTTGGCCGCTGTGCCACATCGCCCACACGCGGCCCGTCTTTCGCGAAGAGGACTGGGAGGCGTACGTCGCCGTGAACCGCCGCTTCGCCGACGCCGTTCTGGAAGAAGCCGGGGCCGAGGATCGTCCCGCCGTGCTGGTGCAGGATTATCACTTCGCGCTGGTGCCCAAGATGATCAAGGAAGCCCGCCCCGATGCGCGCGTGGCCATCTTCTGGCATATCCCCTGGCCCAATCCCGAAGCGTTTTGCATCTGCCCCTGGCAGCGCGAGTTGCTCGAGGGCTTGCTCGGCGCCGACCTGATCGGTTTCCACGTGCAGGCGCACTGCAACAATTTCCTGGAATCGGTGGACCGCGTGCTGGAATCGAGAATCGACTGGGAGCGTTTCGCGGTCAACCGCGGCGGCCATCTCACCAGCGTGCATCCATTCCCGATCAGCGTGGCTTCCTCGAAGGACGAGTGGCCGGCGCCGGACCGGGAATCCATTTACACCGAACGCGCCGCCCTGCTGGCCGAACACGGCGTGCGCGCGGCCATGATGGGAATCGGCGTGGACCGCGCCGATTACACCAAGGGACTGCCGGAGCGTTTCCTGGCGCTGGAACGTTTCTTCGAGAAGTACCCGCTCTATCGCGGCCAGTTCACATTCGTCCAGGTGGCCGCGCCCAGCCGCACGCGCATCCGCCACTACCAGGACCTGCTCGATACCGTCAAGGCCGAAGCCGAGCGCATCAACCGCCGCTTTCAAACCTCGGACTGGCGCCCCATCGTTTTGGTGCCGGAACATCGCAGCCATCGCGAGATCCTGCCCTACTATCGCGCCGCGGACCTGTGCCTGGTGACCTCGCTGCACGACGGCATGAACCTGGTGGCGAAGGAATACGTGGCGGCGCAAAGCCGGGAAACCGGGGCCCTGATCCTGAGCGTATTCGCCGGGGCGTCGCACGAGTTGGTGGATGCGCTGCACGTCAATCCATACGACATCGAAGCCTCGGCCGGCATGATTCATCGCGCTCTGGAGATGGCTCCCGAAGAGCGGCGCGCGCGCATGGTCCGCATGCGCAGCTATGTGCGCGAGCATAATATTTACCGCTGGGCCGGGAACCTGGTGGCGGAATTGGCGTCGGTCCGCCCGGAGAACCTGCCAGCGGAGCCGGCCCCGGCCCATGCCGCCGCCGGGGCGGCGAGGTGAAGCCCATGCGGCCGCTGCTGGGATGCTGGATGGACGTGGCCGGACGGATTCGTGGCGCGGCCTCAATCGTTCTGTTCACCGATTTCGATGGAACGCTGGCGCCCCTGGTGGCCCGGCCGGAGGACGCCCGCATCACCGGCGCCACGCGGGCGGCGCTGGCGCGGCTGGCCGCCCATCCTCGCGTGCGCGTGTTCGTGATCAGCGGGCGCGGACGCGCGGACCTCAAAGCCCGCATGACCGCCCCTGGCGTGCCCTGCCTCGGCGCCTTCGGATGGGATAGCGGGGCCGAACAGCTTCCCACGGAGACGCTGCGGCGGCTTTGCCGGGCCCGGCTGGAAGTCGCCGCGCGGTTGAATGGAACCCCGGGCGTGCGCGTGGAAGACAAGGGTGTGTCCTTCGCGCTCGACTACCGCGGCGCGGACGGCGAGACCGGGCGGCGCGCGCGGCGGGAGTTGGACGAGGTGCTGGCGCGGTTCCGTGGCACGCTCCAAGCGGTCCCCGGCGATCACGTCCTGGAAGTCCTGCCGCGGGAGATTCGCGGCAAGGGCCACGCGGCGCGGCGCTGGTGGCGGCTCCATGCGCCTGGCGCGCTCCCCATCTACCTGGGCAACGATGCCACCGACGAGCCGGCCTTTAAGTCCCTGGCCGGCGGCATTACCGCCCGCGTGGGACGCCGCGGCTCCACGCGCGCGCATTATTTTCTGCGCAGCCCGGCCGAGGTGGAACGGTTTCTCGAAGGACTGGAAAAGGAGATACGATGACTGCCACCCAAGGGTTTCAGTTCTACACCGCTGCCTATGTGGTGCGGATTAACAATCAGCGGGCATCGACGCTGGCGGAAATGCACGAATGCCTGGACAGCGCCTCCGACGCATCCATTTTCTTTCACACCTTTCAGAGCCTGGGCCACCATCATTTTCTGACCGAGGGCTTTTCCAGCGACTTCGCCCAGTGGGTGCTGGCGGGGCTGAACTTCCGGGAACTGGCCGAGAGGCTGGGCGGCATCGACATACGCGACTACGTGGAACTGGCCGAACTGCGCGGCGATCTCAGCCGCATGATGGGGGAGTATTGCGAAGCTCATCCGCGTGAGGCGCGGATATCCGCCTTCGAGCCGTTTCACTTCTGCGAGGGCGCGGAAGTCACCGTACCGCTGGGTGCCCCGGTGCTCTCGCTGGAAGAGTTCGAGCGCGGTTTGAAAAGTTTGAGCCATACCTCGCTCTATTACCATTTCCTCGCCTCCCGGCTGCGGCTGCGCCTCAACACCAACGATTTTTCCCATTGGCTCGAAACCCTGAGCCTCAACGCGCTCGCCCGCCGCATCAATGCCATCGACATTTACACCAACACGCTCGACACCGCGCGCGACGCCATGGTCCGCCTGATCGATTGGGAGGTGGCGCAATGACCGGCATCGAGCTCGAAAACGAGGCCGTCACGCTGGATCGCTACGTTCCGCTGCTGGGGGCGGAAGTGGAGGAGTTGCGTGCGTTGGCGGCGCCGCTCAAAGGCCGCCGGGTGCTGATGGTGAACTCCACCCGGTTGGGCGGCGGCGTGGCGGAAATGCTGAACCGCATCGTGCCGCTGCTGGGGGATCTGGGCCTGTGCCCGCGCTGGGAAACCATGGCCGGAGATAGAGAATTCTTCGAGGTCACCAAGGCTTTCCACAACGCCCTGCAAGGGGCGCCGGTGCCGTTGCCCGCCGGGGCGTTCGACATTTTCCGCGCCTGGACGGCATCGAACCTGGCGCGACTCGACCTGGATTCCGAAGAGGTGGTGATTCACGATCCGCAGCCCGCCGGGTTGATCGGCGGACGCCGCCAAAGCGCCGGCCATTGGACCTGGCGCTGCCACATCGATCTGTCCCGGCCCAGCGCCGAAGTGTGGCAGTTCCTGGAACCGTGGATATCGCAATACGACGCGTCCATTTTTTCGTCGCCCGAATTCGCGCAGCGGTTGCCGATTCCGCAGTATCTGTTCTACCCTTCCATCGATCCCCTGTCGGAAAAGAACCGCCCGCTCGATCCGGCTTTTGTGCAGTCCGTGCTGGAACGCTTCGAAATCGATCGCCGGCGGCCCATCCTGACCCAGATTTCGCGCTTCGACCGCTGGAAGGACCCGCTCGGAGTCGTGCGCGCGTATCGCCTGGTGAAGCGGTACTTCGATTGCCAACTGGTGCTGGCGGGCGGCGGCGCCGACGACGATCCCGAAGGCGCGGCCGTGCTGGAGCAGACGCGCCACGAGGCCGCCGCCGATCCCGATATTCACGTTCTGGAGCTGCCGGCTTCCAGCCCTCTCGAAGTCAACGCCCTGCAACGCGCCTCCACCGTGGTGCTGCAGAAGAGTTTGCGCGAAGGCTTTGGGTTGACGGTGGCCGAGGCCCTGTGGAAGAAGCGTCCCGTGGTGGCCTCCGCCGTGGGCGGTATCCCCACCCAGGTGATCCACAAGCGCACCGGCCTGTTGGCGCATTCGGTGGAAGGAACCGCCTACCAGGTGCGCTACCTGCTGTCGCACCCGGAAATCGCCGCGCGGCTGGGAGAGATGGGCCACGAGCACGTGCGCGAGCAGTTCCTGATCACCGGAAACGTGAAAAGATATCTCACCCTGTTTCTGCTGCAACGGAAAGCGTAATGCGCGAGCGTGGAATTCGAGTTGAGCCAGTTTCGGCGGCCCGGAGGTGGGACAGACGATCGTTTTTCGTCGTCTGTCAGGCCTCGATACGCCGCCCGCGCCTCGGTTACGAGTGCCCGGTCACTTACCGAGCCGCGACCGCGAGGGAGCGGTTGCCCGGAACGGGTTCCCCCCCGATCGGTTAAGCACCCGCCTGGCGCCGGTTCTTGCCCAAAAATTGACTGGTCGAGTACACTGAAATTCTGAGAATCCTCGCCTCCAGCCGCGATGAAGTCTTCGGTATTCATGTCTCATAACAACGCGGCCCGCCATCCAGCGGACCGGCTGAGTTTTGCGAGAGCCTCTCGAATCAGGAGGAAACGACCATGAAGAGCGCGACCGTGGCATTGCTGCCGCTTTTGGTAATCGGGGTGGCCGCCGGGCAGGCCCCGGAAAGCGGGTTTGCACCCGATCCATCCAACAAGCCGGTCCAGGCCATAAGTTACCGCGTCGGTGGAGGCACGACAAAAGTCACCCTGATCACCACCGGCGCCGTCCGCGAGGCCTACGGCGAAGCCAAAGTGGAAGCCAGAAAAGGGGCGACGGATGTCGAGGCGGAGGTCAAGAGCCTGGCTCAACCGACGAAGTTCGGCGCGGCTTTTCTTACCTATGTGCTGTGGGCCGTGTCCCCGGAGGGAAGCACCTATAACCTCGGTGAAATCCGCATCAACAGCGCCGGGGAAGGCAAGCTCAAGACGAACACTCAGTTGCAGGCCTTCTCCCTGTTCGTTACCGCGGAACCGTACTTCGCGGTTCACCAGCCCAGCGAGATTCTGGTGCTGCAGAACGAAATTCGCAAGGACACGAAAGGGGAGGTGCTGCCGATCCACGAGTACAAATTGATGGCGCGAGCCCAGTATCAGCGGCTCGGGAATCCGCTGGCGCTGTCGGTCGATCTCAAGCACGTTCCCCTGGATATGTATGAAGCGCGCAACGCGGCCGAGATTGCCAGGTCGCACGATGCGGAGCGGTACGCACCGGATATTTTCGCCACGATGAATGCGAGTCTGAAGAAAGCCGAAGACGCTTTGGCGCGGAAGGCCGGTAGCGCGGCGATTATCTCGGCCGCGCGACAGTCGGTGCAGTTCGCGGAAGATGCCCGGTCCCTCGCCGTTCAGCGCCAGCAGGAGGAACGTATCGCGCAGGAGCGGCAGGCGGCGGCCGCCAAAGCCAAGGCCGAGGCAGAGGCTAAAGCGGCGGCCGAGGCGGTGGAAGCCAAGCAGAGGGCCGATGCGGAAGCCCAGCGCCAGGCGGAACTGGCCGCGGCCCGCGAAGCGGCGATGAAAGCGGAAGCGGAACTGGCCGCCGCCAAAGCCAAGATGGAAGCGGACGCGCAGGCGGCACAGGCCAAAGCCGAAGCCGACGCACTGGCCCAGGCCAAGGCCGACGCGGAGGCATTGGCGGCACGAACCAAGGCCGAGGCCGACGCCAGGGAGGCCAAAGCGAATGCCGAGGCCGAAGCGCTAAAGGCCAAGGAAGCGGCGGCCCAGGCCGAAGCCGAACAGGCCCGCCAGGCCGCCGAGGCTCTCCGCGCCCAGTTGCTGGATCAGTTCAACCGTATCCTCGACACCCGGGACACGCCGCGGGGACTGGTGGTCAATATGGCCGATGTGCTGTTCGATACCGCCAGATTCGACCTTCGACCGGTCGCCAGGGAGAAACTGGCCAGGTTCGCCGGCATTGTACTGGCTCATCCGGGACTGAATCTCGCCATTGAAGGGCACACCGACAGCACCGGGAGCGATGAGTTCAACCAGAAACTCTCCGAGCAGCGAGCCGACTCGGTTCGAAAGTACCTGATCCAACAGGGATTGCCGGATTCCAGTTTGACCGCCACGGGATTTGGCAAATCCATGCCCATAGCCGACAACGGCACGGCAGAGGGCCGGCAGCAGAACCGGCGGGTGGAAATCGTCATCTCGGGAGAGGTCATCGGCACCAGGATCGGCAAATAGCTGTTCCAGTGTCATAATCGGTCTACTCACAAGCACTTCCACCAGTCGGCGGTCGTGTTCCGCTGCCTCACTGAACTGTAAGAAACCGCAGGATTAGTCAAGTATTTCTCACCCATTTGAGGGTCCCACTCACCCCCCCAATTTGCCCATTCCGCCATCAAACTCGCCATTCGATGCTTACCTATTTCTTTCAATCGCTTATGGCAGCAAGATACCTAAAATTGGGGAATTTTACTACACTATGAGCACTCAGCCTGTCGAACCTAAAATCCAGCCATCTGCCAACTTGGTCCAGATCGGTTCGGTCGAGGACATCATCCAGAACCGCCTGGCGGAGGAGCGTGCCCGCCTGGAGCGGGAAGCGGGCGTCGCCAGGCGCGAGGTGCATCACTTCAAACGGCCCACCGAGCGGCCTTTCACCCGCGACCAGCGCGGCCGCACCACGCTGCTTTTCGGCGGCCTCACGTGGAAACACGAGAAGCTGGTGCATGGCGCATTGGAAGGACTGGGCTACCTTGCGGAAGCCGTTCCCACTCCCAACGTGCGCGCGTTCCAGACCGGCAAGGAGTACGGCAACAACGGGCAGTGCAATCCCACCTACTTCACGGTCGGCAACCTGGTGCAGTATCTGCAGAGTCTGGAAGAGCAGGGGCTCGGCAAGCAGGAAATCATCGACCGCTACGTGTTCTTCACCGCGGGCGCTTGCGGACCGTGCCGTTTCGGCATGTACGAGGCCGAGTACCGCCTTGCGCTCCGCAACGCCGGGTTCGACGGATTCCGTGTATTGCTGTTCCAACAATCCGGCGGCTTGAGCCAGTCCGACGCCGAAGCCGGTCTCGAGATGAACCTGGATTTCTTCCTCGGGATTCTCAACGCTCTTAACTGCGGCGACGTGATGAACGAAGTGGCCTACGCCATTCGGCCTTATGAAGTCGAAGCCGGCAAATCCGACGCGGTGCTCGATGGCGCCATGGATTATCTCCACGAAGTGTTCCGCAAGAAGCGGCCGTGGAAGCTGGACGAGAACCTCTCGAAGTTCCTGGGCGGCTTCTCGGACACGGCCGAATATCTCGGTAAGTTCGTCAAGCAGGTCAAGGGCGACGATTATGTCCCGGCGCTGAACCATTGCCGCGACCTGTTCAACGAGATCGACGTCGACCGCCTGCGCGTCAAGCCGATCGTCAAGATTACCGGCGAATTCTGGGCGCAGACCACCGAAGGGGACGGTAACTTCAACATGTTCCGGTTCCTGGAGCGCGAAGGCGCGCAGGTGTTGGTGGAACCGATTGGCACATGGATCATGTACATGATTCACCAGGTCATTCAGAAGTACAAAGACCTGAAGGGGCTGGACGAAGGGGCCGTGCTGCCTCCCATCTGGAAGATCGGCACCCGCGCCAGGATCGAAATCGGTTTCCGCCAGAAAGTCGCCAAGCTCAAGCTTGCCGAAGCGGTCTTCAAGAGCGAGTATCACAAGATCGTCGGCGCCATGGGCGGCGTGGCTCATCACCTGGCCGATCAGTACGAACTGCAGCGCATCGGCCATCCCTTCTATAACTCGCGCACCGGGGGCGGCGAAGGGCACCTGGAAGTCGCCAAGAATATCTATTACTCGAACAAGGACCTTGCGCACATGGTGCTGTCGCTCAAGCCGTTCGGGTGCATGCCGTCGACACAGTCCGATGGGGCGCAATCGGCGGTGGTGTCGCAATTCCGCGATATGATCTACCTGCCCGTCGAAACGTCCGGCGAAGGCGAGATCAACGCGCATTCCCGGGTGCAGATGGCGCTGGGTGAGGCCAAGAACAAGGCCAAGAAGGAATTCGCCGAGACGCTGGAGCGCACCGGCCTCACTCTGGACGCTTGCCGCGCCTGGGTGGAAGCTCATCCGGAAACCAAGCGGCCCATGTACCAGGTTCCCCATACGAAAGGCGTAGTCGGTTCCGCGGCGAACTTTGTCATGCATGTTGCCGAACGAATGAAGACCGAGGGAGCACGGGCCAACTGACATGTCCAAAAATTTCCTGATCGGCATGGACGTTGGTTCTACTACGGTCAAAGCCGTGGTGATCGACGCTGCCACCGACGAGATTCTCTGGCGCGACTACGAGCGTCACGACACCAAGCAGCCCGAGAAGGTGCTGGAATTCTGCCAGCGCTTCGAGCGCGAGATCGAAGGATTCTACGCCGAACGTTCGCGCATGTTCATCACCGGTTCCGGCGGCAACGGACTCACCCGCTTTGTGGGCGCGAAGTTCGTGCAGGAAGTCAATGCCGTTTCGCTCGCCGTGGAGCGCCTCTACCCGGAATGCGGTTCGGTGATCGAGCTGGGCGGGCAGGACGCCAAGATCATCATCTTCAAGACGGACCCGGAAACCGGCCGCAAGAAAAAAATCCCGTCGATGAACGATAAGTGCGCCGGCGGCACCGGCGCGGTCATCGATAAGATCAACGCCAAGCTGCGCATTCCGGCCGAGCAGCTTTGCGAAATGGGCTACAAGGGCATGAAGCTGCACCCGGTGGCCGGCAAGTGCGGCGTGTTCGCGGAAACCGATATCAACGGCCTGCAGAAGATGGGCGTGCCGCCCGACGAGCTGATGGCGTCGCTGTTTGAAGCCATCGTCATGCAGAACCTTTCGGTGCTGACGCGCGGCAATACGCTGCAACCGGTCGTCCTGCTGCTGGGCGGTCCCAATTGCTACATCAAGGGCATGCGCGACTGCTGGAAGCACAATATCCCCAAAATCTGGCAGGAGCGCAACACGCCGCTGCCAGAGGGCGTCGAACCCGAAAGCCTGATTCGCACTCCGGATAACGCTCAGTATTTTGCCGCCATCGGGTCGGTGGAGTTCGGCAAATCGGAAGACGACAGTGTCGGCCAATACACCGGCTGGCAGAAGCTCGAATGGTACGTCAAAGTCGGCCGCGAGGAAGAGAAAGCCAAGCGCGGCGGCGGCGCGGGCCTGGCTAAGGACGACGACGACCTCGCCGCATTCAAGGCCAAGTACCGGACGAAGAAATTCAAGCCGACGACTTTCCAGCCCGGCGAAGTGGTGGAAGGTTTCGTCGGTATCGACGGCGGATCGACATCCACCAAGGCCGTGCTGATCTCGAAGGATCACAAGCGCCGCATTCTGGCCAAGACCTACCAACTCTCCAAGGGCAATCCGATCGAAGATACGGTCGAGGTGCTGCAGAAACTCGATCGTCAGGTCCGCGACCAGGGGGTGGAACTGAAAATTCTCGGCGTGGGCACTACCGGCTACGCCAAGGACATTCTGAAGGACGTGATCGGCGCCGATGCCTCTCTGGTCGAAACCGTGGCCCACACCGAAGCCGGCCTGCATTTCTACGACAACGTGGACGTCATCTGCGACGTAGGCGGGCAGGACATCAAGATCATCATCCTGAAGAATGGCCGCGTCAAGGATTTCAAGCTCAATACCCAATGCTCGGCCGGCAACGGCTATTTCCTGCAATCCACCGCGCAAGGCTTCAACGTGCCGGTGGAGCAATACGCCGATACGGCTTTCGGCGCCAAGGGATTTCCGCAATTCGGCTACGGCTGCGCGGTGTTCATGCAGTCCGACATCGTGGATTTTCAGCGCCAGGGCTGGAAGCCGGAAGAGATCATGGCTGGCCTGTGCAACGTGCTGCCCAAGAACATCTGGCTCTACGTTTCGCAGATTCCGAACCTGTCCGCCATCGGCACGCGCTTCCTGCTGCAGGGCGGCACGCAATACAACCTGGCCGCGGTGAAGGCCCAGGTGGATTTCATCGAGTCGCGTTTCAAGGGCAAGGACACGCCCGCCGATGTGATCGTGCACGAACACTGCGGCGAAGCCGGCGCCATCGGCGCGGCGCTGGAGGCGGGGCGTCTATGGGACAACGGCCGCCAATCCACCTTCATTGGCTTGGAAGCTTGCCAGCATATTCAGTACAAGACCACACGCAACGAATCCACTCGCTGCTACTTCTGCAAGAACAAATGCCTGCGCACCTTCATCGATGTCAAGACCAACCTGGTCAACCTGGATTACAAGCCGCCGGTGAAGACCAAGGTGCCGCTGGAGGCCGGCGCGCAGCGGCTGATCATTGCTACTTGCGAGAAGGGCACCGTCGAAAACATCGAGGAGATGCGCCACATCAAGGGCGATCTCGATAGGGTCAAGAAGGCCAATCCCAACTTCGTCGAGATCGCGGCCAAGGCCGTATTCCGCGTTCCCGATGTGCCGCTGGTGGCTGACCAGGCGCCTAAGCTGCAGTTCACCGCGGCCCAGCGGCGCCGCGCCGAGTTGATCCGCAAGCGCGCTCAACTGCGTATCGGCATGCCGCGCGTGCTCAATATGTACTCGCAGACGCCGATTTTTACGGGCTATTTCGCGTCCCTCGGAATCCAGCCGCAGAACATCGTTTATTCCGACTACACCAGCGAAGAGCTGTACAAGGAAGGCGCCAAACGTGGAGCCATCGACCCCTGCTTCCCCTCCAAGCTCGGCATTCCGCACGTACACAATTTGCTGTACAAAGTACACGCCAAAAAGCCGCTCGATATCATCTTCTTCCCGATGATCGATTGCCTCACCAGCGATCTCAAGGGAATTCAGGCATCGCGCTCCTGCCCCACCGTAGCCGCCACGCCGGAAGCCGTGAAGGCGGCCTTCACCAAGGAAGGAGATCTGTTCAAGGAAAAGGGAGTCCTGTTCCTGGACACCTTCGTCAATCTCTCCAAGCCCGAGATATTCGAGCGGCAGATGTTCGAAGCGTTCCGTGACATCCTCGGCCTCTCGCCGGAAGAGAACAAGCGCGCCCTCGACGCCGGCTATCGCGCCCTGGACGCGTTCGATAACATCACCATGCGCGGCGCCGCCCGCGAAGTGCTGGAACAGCTCGAGCGCGAAGACCGCCTCGGCGTGGTGCTGCTCGGCCGGCCCTATCACAACGATCCCGGCGTCAACCACGAAATCCTGGAGGAATTCCAGAAGCTCGGCTATCCGGTTTTCGCCCAGGACTGCCTGCCGATAGACGACGACATCCTGTGGAAGCTATTCGGCGACGAAGTGGAGGCGGGCGACATTCCGCACCCCATGGCCATCACCGACGTCTGGAAGAATTCCTACAGCGAGAACACCAGCCGCAAAGTTTGGGCGGCCAAATACATCGCCCGCCACCCCAACCTGGTAGCGCTGGAGCTTTCCAGCTTCAAGTGCGGCCACGACGCGCCTATTTATAGCGTGGTGGAGGAGATCGTCGAACACTCCGGCACGCCGTACTTCTGTTTCAAGGATATCGACGAGAACAAACCCACCGGCTCGATCAGGATCCGCGTCGAGACCATCGGCTATTTCCTGAAACGTTACCGCGAAGATATGGTGCGCAACAAGAAGAAGGTCTCTTCCATTGAAGAGCAATTGCGCGAATTCGAAGCCCGCTTGCGCCGCCAGATGCTGCGCGAAAAGCTGGACGGCATGTCGGACGCGTTTGAAACCGGTTCCATGCCGCGCATTCATGTAACGCTCGATGCGCTGGCCGCCACTCATCAGCCTGCTTCCGAGCAGTTCGAACGGGTTTCCGGCGATTGAGCTACTACCTGGCCAAAACCGAACCGGGCACGTACTCCATTGAAGATCTGGAGCGCGAGGGCCGGACGGTGTGGGATGGCGTGACCAATCCGCTGGCGGTCCGCGCCATCCGCGAAATGCGGCCCGACGATCGTGTCTTGATCTACCATAGCGGCGGCGTCTCGGCCATTGTCGGGCTGGCCGCCGTCCGCTCCGCTCCGCGCGACGATCCCCGCAACCCCAAATCGGCGGTGATCGATCTCGAATTCCTCGCTGTCCTCGACCCGCCCACCACTCTGGCCGAGGTGAAGCAGTCGAAACTGTTTAGCGATTGGGCGCTGGTGAGGCAGGGCCGGCTTTCCACTATGCCGGTGCCGCAAGCCTTTGTCGAGTGGCTGCGAAAACGGTATCCGGGGACTAAGATCTAGGGGATGTCTCCCCTCGACAAAGATGGGGTGAGTAGCGGGCCGTTTCAGGTTTAGCAGGCAAGCATGTTCTCCAACCTGGCGACCAGAGCCCCGGATCGTTGTTCATCGAATTTTCGCGCGAAGAGACACTGGCAACGGAGCACCTCATCGAGATCCTGCAGATCGAGAACCTTCGGAAGCGTGCCCGACGGGGCGTTCCAGTCGATGTAGTGGCATCCATGTTCGTTGGAGAGAAAATAGTCGGTTTGGTTAGACGCGGTTTCAAAATCGTGGGTAATTCGCGATGCAAATGGAGACTGCTTTACGACCGAATGAAAGAAGATTTCATCCGGGCAAAGAGTATGCCTAAAGAACGAAGAGTACTCGTGATTGGACGACAAAAAGCGGAGAATATACTCGATGCAGTCTCGGGTTAAGGCCCACCACTGAGCCCCGTGATAGAGACTGATGTGCCGGTATGGCTCGCGCTTCACCTTTCCGGATAGTGCTTGGAGGTTCGCGTCGGATGAATCCGCGAACCAGTGGAAGCCGACCAATCGTCCGTGTGAGTCTTCTTGAAAGGGGTCGAGCTTTCGGTCTACCCGCATGAACTCCTTGTTCGAATCGAAGTCCGTAAGTATCCGGGTGTTGTGCTTAATGGGGAAATCGGATCCGCTCAGAAGGCAGAACCTGTGAAACGGCGGAGCAAAACCTAGGGCGGCGGACAGAAGTGCCAGCGTTGCATCCACCACGCTGAAGCCGCCCCAGTTCACCGCACGCCGCGGCTCTATGAACACGATGTTGCTTTTCGCTTCGAGGGACTGTTTGAACGTCGCTTCATCCGCCTTTGCGTCAATGTGGATGAAGAACGCGCAATCGGGCCGGTCCAGGATTCGGATGAGCCTGGCGAGGTGATTGGGCTGGTGGTGAGCCAGTACGAGATATGCGGCTTGCATGCGGCTCCGCTTTGGCCTTTTGCAATCTTAGTTGACGAATCGTCCGCGACGCAACTGCGTCACCGGAGTTTCCGTTCAATCGAGTTCCAAAACCTCCCGAACTCCCTGTTCAACGGCCTCCAGGTGCTCGGGAGAAAGCGCGCCCATACACTGTTCCAGCCGCTCTTTCGAAACGGCGCGAATCTGGTCCGTCACAGCGACCACGTCGCGGCCGCCGCACTGAACCGGGACGAGTAAGGGCGGGCTCGCTTTGGGTGAGCTGGACAACGCCACAACCACGACGGTCCGCCGTCGTTCGTTGAGGATGCCGCTGGAGAGGATCAAACAGGGCCTGGATTTCGAGATCTCCGACCCCTGAGTGGGATCGAGTCGTACCCACCAGACCTCACCGCGCCGGGGCACCGTTCCACGGCTCCTCGATTGGATCTGATCCCCAATTCGGTCGATGGTGCGGTCAAGTTCATCCAGGAACATGCCCGCGGCCCGCACGCTGCGCCGGCGATACCATTCCGTGGCGGCTTCGGCTTCCTCTAAGGCAGCGGGGTGAATTCGAAGGATCGTGGCCGGTTTCTTCATGGCCATACTATACCGTCTCGAGAACTCGCGGCACGCTCTTATAAATCGTTTCAATTTAATAAGATGTGCGTAACATTTGACAGCGCTAATGTTGCAGTGCCGTTTCCCCCGGCGTCACTGCAGCTTGGACTCGCTGCAGCCTTCCAACACGTGTGAACCGCTCTCTTCGGTCACGGGATCGTTAGCCCGCGGAATAGGCCTGCGCGGAGAGCGGCGTGAAGGTCGCGTGCCGACGCGCCCCTCACTGCTCCAGCCGCGAGCGGAGACGGCGGCGCGCCTCATCCCACGGGACAAGGGGAATAGCTCCGCTGTCGATCTGCTGAAGGCGCCGGAAAATCTCCTCCCTCCAGGCTTCTTCCGCGCCCGCGTCGACTGTTTGATCCAGACTGCCAATCAAAGAATCGATCAACGCCGCGCGAATTTCAGGCGATAGTGCCAGGGCCTCTCTCAGAACATCGGCTGCATCCCGTTCCATGAGTTCATCCTACAGCCAGTTCCTCCCGCCGCGTGCCAGCATGAAATCTTCCGGCTCTCTCGATCGAAGCCGTCAGAGGATCCAGGGGTTTGCTCCTCCGAAAACCTGGAAAACCTGGGGACAGCCCGCGTGTTTCCTGAAAACCTGGGGACAGCTCGCGTGTTTCCTTGATTGAGAGTGGAAGCGCATCTTTCCGGCGCCAGACTGGCACGGCGCGATTTGGGGGTGTCAGGCGGCGACGGTTTGGGGTTTATTGAGGCAACATTGTTTGAATTTCTTGCCGCTGCCGCAGGGGCAACGGTCGTTGCGGCCGGGTTTGGGACCCGGGCGGCGATAGGGCTGTTGGGGAATTTGTGCATTTTTGTGCGTGAAATCGGGATTTTGGGTAAATTTTGGGAGGGTGGGAGTGGTGCGGCGCTCCTTCGCGGGAGAAGGCAAGGCGTGGCTGAGGATGAAGATGGCGGCGCGGAGACGGGCGGAGGTGGAGGATTTCGGGTCCTGGAGGATCTGGTCGAGGGCTTGGAAGGCCAGCTCAGCGCGGGCGACGGCGCCTTCGCGGAGCATATCGGCGCGGTCGTTCTGGGCGTCGCGGAGGGCGGCTTCAAAGGCCGGCGAGGTGTGGCGCCAATTGGCGATGGTGTCGCGGTGGACGCCGGCCTGGTCGGCGGCGGCGTTGAGGTTGGCGCCGTTCAAGAGGGCGTCGACAACCTGGAGCTGGGGAGCGGAGAGGGCGGAATCGGGCATGGGAGCTACCTTTCGGCCACTACGATAGCTGGCGAGCGCGGGAAAAGCGGGTGTAGGGAGGGGGCGGATTGGGCGGAAGTGGCTCGGAATGAGGGGGAGGGGAATATTTTGAAAATCGGTGACCGGGGTTTGGCCCAGGTGCTAAGCTGATCTGGGGATTTCCGCAGTTGAGGCCGGCAGCCGCTCCCTGACGGTCGCGGCTCGGTTACGCGCGCCGCGTGTCTGCAGTCACTTACCGAGCCGCGACGGCGAGGGAGCGGTGAAGAAATCTAGCCACCGATGAACACCGATAAAGAAAACAAGGGTTTTATCTGCGTTCATCGGTGGCTATAAATTGAATTTTTCACAGCTTCTCAGGGAGCGGTTGCCGGGAACTAACTCCCCCAGGATCGGTTAAGCACCCGCAAAACCCTCCGTCGACCGGTTCCCGCTCCGCCGCATGCTAGCATGAAATCTTCCGACTCTCTTGATCAAAGCCGTCAAAGGAACCAGGGATTTACTGCCTCCGGCCACCGTGGCGTGGAACCGCGTGGAAGCGGTGGCGCGCGCCGTTTTCCGGGCGTATAACTACCACGAAATCCGCACCCCGATTCTGGAGGAAACCCAGCTTTTCGCCCGCGGCGTCGGCGCCGATACCGACATCGTCACCAAGGAGATGTACACGTTCGTCGACCGCGACGAGACTTCGCTCACCCTCCGCCCGGAGAATACCGCGTCGGTGATTCGCGCCTACATCGAGCACCGTCTCGACCAGCGTCCCGGCGTGCAGAAGCTGTACTACATCGGCCCGATGTTTCGCCGCGAGCGTCCGCAGAAGGGGCGCTACCGGCAATTCTTCCAGATCGGCGCCGAGGCGCTGGGCTCGGAATCGCCGGCCGTGGATGCGGAAGTGATCGAGCTGGTGGTAGAGCTTCTTTCGCGCGCCGGCTTGAGCGGGTTTCAACTGCTGATCAATTCCGTGGGCGATGCCAACTGCCGGCCGCAGTACGTGGAGCGGTTGCGGCAGGAGCTGAAATCGGTGGCGCACGCCATGTGCGGCGATTGCCAGCGCCGCGCCGATACCAATCCGCTGCGCGTGCTCGATTGCAAGGTGGAAGCCGACCAGCCCATCATCGATAAGCTGCCGCACATTACCGATTGCCTGTGCGACCCCTGCCGCGCGCATTTCGACACGGTGAAGAATTACCTGGCGGATCGCGGCATCGCCTACGAGGTTCGGCCGCGGCTGGTGCGCGGGCTGGACTACTACATGCGCACCACCTTTGAAGTGGTGCATGGCTCGTTGGGGGCGCAGAACTCGGTGCTGGGCGGCGGCCGCTACGACGGGTTGGCGGAGTCGCTGGGTTCGAAGGTCCATTCGCCGGGCATCGGCTTTTCGATCGGCGAAGATCGGCTGGTGATGTCGGTGGAGGACGCCCAAGCGGCCGAGCCGCTGGACCTGGTCATCGCCCCGCTGGGCGAGCCGGCGCTGCGGCATGCGGCCGTGCTGGCGCGCGATTTGCGGCGCGGAGGACTCTCGGTGGAACTGGCCGAGGGAAAACTGAAACGCGCCATGGAACTGGCCAACAAGCTGGGCGCGCGCTTCACCCTGATCCTGGGCGAAGAGGAAATGGCCGCCGGCCGCTATGCGTTGAAAGATATGGCGAGCGGCGAGCAGCGGCAGGTGACGCGCGAGGAACTCGCCGCGCGTTTCGGCGGCAACTGACGAAATCGAGAATTATGGAAACTTCCGTTGCATTGGATTTTTTGGGCGACCTCCGCCGCACTCACACCTGCGGCGAGCTGCGCGCCGCCGACGAGGGCAAGACGGTTGTGCTAATGGGCTGGGTGCATCGCCGGCGCGACCATGGCGGCGTCATCTTCGTCGACCTGCGCGACCGCTGGGGCCTGACGCAGGTGGTGTTTCATGAAAACGTCGGCGAGCGAGTGCACGGGCGCGCCGAGCAGGTCCGGCCGGAATACGTGATCGCGGTCGAAGGCACCGTCACCCCGCGCGGCGCCGGCGCCGTGAATCCCAATCTGGCCACCGGCGAAGTGGAAGTGGTGGCCGGCAATATCTGGATCCTCAACGAATCGCGTACGCCGCCCTTCCCCATGGAAGAGGACGCCGGCGTGGCTGAAGACGTTCGCCTGAAATACCGCTACGTCGACCTGCGCCGCCCCCACATGCAGCGCAACATCGTGCTGCGCTCGGAGATCGCCTTCGCCATCCGCCAATCGCTCTACGCCCAGGGATTTCTGGAAATCGAAACGCCCTTCATGACGCGCTCCACGCCGGAAGGCGCGCGCGATTATCTGGTACCCAGCCGCGTGCAGCCCGGCCACTTCTACGCTCTGCCGCAATCCCCGCAAATCTTCAAACAGCTTCTAATGGTGAGCGGCTACGAAAAATATTTCCAGATCGTGCGCTGCTTCCGCGACGAGGATTTGCGCGCCGATCGCCAGCCCGAGTTCACCCAGATCGACATCGAGATGTCGTTTCCGCAGCAGGAGCGCGTCTTTGAAGTCGTCGAACCGCTGGTGGTGCGCGTCGCCGAAGTGGCCGGATTCCAGGTTTCCGCGCCGTTTCCGCGCCTGACCTATGCCGAAGCCATGCGCAGCTACGGCAGCGACAAGCCCGACTGCCGCATGCCGCCCATGCACGAAGTGGGCGACCTGTTGCCCGATCTCGCCGCCGGCAATCTGCCGCTGATGGCCATTCATATTCCCGGCACCGGCACGCCCAGCCGCAAGGAGCGCGACGAGCTGAAGGCCTTCGGCCAGGAACGCGGTCTGCGTGTCTTCGACGATCCCAAGCGGCTCGACCGCGATTACCCGGGGCCCATGGCTAAAGTGCGCGAGCGCACCGGCGCGGGCGACAACGACCTGCTGCTGGTGGCCGCATGGGCCGGCGAGCCAAAAGGCCATCGCCCCGAAGAAACCGTCTACCAGGCGTGCGGCCAGTTGCGCCTGGAGTGCGCCCAGAAATTCAAAGACAAACATAAGCTGCTCGACGCCAGGAATTTTCAGTTCCTCTGGGTGCTTGATTTCCCCATGTTCGAATGGAATGAAGAGGACGACCGCTGGACCGCCGCGCACCATCCCTTCACTTCGGTGCATGACGAGGACCTGGATAAGCTGGTCAATGACCCCGCCCGCTGCCGCGCCAAGAGCTACGACCTGGTGTTGAACGGGGTTGAACTGGGCTCGGGCTCGATTCGTATTCATCGCCGCGACGTGCAGTCGAAGGTCTTCGCCGCGCTTGGTTTCAACGAAGAAGAAGCCCATCGGCGTTTCGGCTTCCTGCTGGACGCGCTAGAATACGGCGCTCCTCCGCACGGCGGCATCGCGCTCGGCCTCGACCGCCTGGTCATGATTCTGGCCGGCGAGACTTCTATCCGCGACGTAATCCCGTTCCCCAAAACCGCCCGCGGCACAGACCTGATGTGCGATGCCCCATCCACCGTGCCCGAACGCCAATTGCGGGAGCTGGGTATCAGCATTCGAGGGGCAAAGTAGCTGCCGGCGATCAGCTTTTAGCCACAGTTGACAAATTCATATAGCCGCGGTTCCAGTCGGTGGCATCTCGAGATGCGCCACCGGTGACGCGCACCCGAGTCACGGGGAAAGGCTCGACTTTCAGCGTCACAGGTGCTCCCGAAAACTCGTTCGGGCCGTCGAAAAACGCCACTTAGGGCCGCGGCGCCGCTCGGCGGGCGCGGTCACGGCGGGTTGCTGCGGACGCCGGCAATGGAGCGGCCGCCGCCGCTCCGGCCAGCGCGGCCGCAAAACTGCGCCGCGTCACCGCTGAAACAGGATCCTGGGTGCCCGTCATGACTGCTAGTCTACCCCTCGGGTCGCGTTGGTGGGCCTGGTGGGCATGGTTGATTTGCGGAAGGCAGAACCAGATTGCTACACTAAAGCTTCAATCCGGCCAGGTAGCTCAGCTGGTAGAGCGCAGCCCTGAAAAGGCTGGCGTCGGCGGTTCGATTCCGTCCCTGGCCACCACCCCAACTCATAGCAAATACTAGAGTTGCACGCCTGGTCCCAACTGCCAGAGGTGTGGAAAAAGCATCGCTGGAGCACAACTGGAGCACAAACTGCCTCAGGTTCCCGCACGTGACCACCGGGATCGTGTGCTCCGGAGTGCCACGGTAGATAAGCTTCGCTGCTGCATGGAGTTGGGACAGACGGGACAATCGGATCAACGGAGAACGCGCCGTCTTCCTCGTCGTCCTTGTACTCCTCCAGGATTTTGGCTCCTATATATACTCAAGCTGTCCCGGTCCTCCGGCCGTTTGGCTCAGGCAGCGCGCACGTTGCGCGCGGTTTCGTCGCCTAGTCGTGCGATTGCAGGACGGCGGCTGGCGCGCCTAGAGTTCGGGATGGCGACAACACGCTCAAGTGGATTGCTTCGGCGTGCCCAACCAATCGGACAGCATCGCCTGTCGGCGCTATTTGCCATACTGCCGAGCCGGTTCTGATCTATAGCTGGGATGCAAGATCAGCCGTCCCGACAGCCTCTAAATACCCATGCCGCACAGATCGCCATGATGAGCCAGATTTGCGGCGAATCGATACCGGCGGGCGTGGCGGACGCAGAAATCGCAGCCACAGAAGAATGGTCAACAGTTCAGCGTACCCAAGCGTCTGGACTAACGGAGGATTCGTGAAACTCAGTCTCCCGTGTCTTCTGGCTGGAATGGCAGTTCTGCCGGCGGCCTGGACGGGCAGGATCGGGCGCGCCCAACAAGCCGACCCGCCGAATGGCAACGCCAGCGCACTGCGCTTCGAGGTAACGTCGGTGAAAGAGACCAAGACCATGCCGGCGCCCGGCGAGTGGGCGGGCATCCGCGCGATAGCCGGCCGAACCTACATAGCCCGCGACGCCACGCTGAAATCGATGATTAGGGAAATGTACAAGATCACCGACGTCCAGATCGCCGGGGGCCCAAATTGGATCGACACGGCCCGCTTCGACGTCATGGCGAAAGCGGAGCATCCGGACAAAATGGGCAACCTCAACGTCATGTTTGAGAACATGCTGGCCGATCGCTTCAAGCTGCAATTCCATCGTGAGGCTCGGACGCTTCCGGTGTGGGCGGTCACGATGGACAAGAACGGACCAAAGATGAGGGTCAACCCCAGTCCGGAGCAGTTCGAGGTTCCGATCAAGCTTAGCGACGCCGATACGGCGTCTACTTCGCTGACTTTTACAGGAATCCATACCAACATGGAACATCTTTGCTGGTGGCTGGGATTGGTGATCAACCGTTTCGAGGCCGTTGATCGCCCGGTGGTAGATCGTACCGGGCTGAAAGGTTTCTATGATTTTACGTTGACTTTTGTGCCTGGTCCTTCCGGACGCACCGGAGCGAACGGTGAGCCCCTAGCCAGTTTCGACGGCTCCAACCTGGCAGAGGCGTTACGGGAACAACTCGGACTGAAATTGGGGAGCACTAAAAGTCCCGTGCAGGTTTTCATCATCGATCACCTGGAGAAGCCGTCGGAAAACTGATAGCGTCTATCACCGCCGCTCTGATCGCTGCTCCGACAGCATCTCCTTTTGGTGCTCTAGGAACTCAAGTCGACGGTAAATGCCCGAAGATTCCCTTTGCGGCTCCGGTCACGAGGGCAGATCTCAATCCGCGGGTCGGCGACGACGCACCCATATGCGTTCAATGGCGTTGCATGCACTCGTCAGGCCGACAGCCGCTTCCGGCCGGCGACGGGCAAGGCACCCTTCAGGAAGGCGGCGTCGCTCGGTTCCCCGCGCATCGAGAAGCTCCATCGGATGTTCGTGTGAAGCACGGTCGCGAGCCGCGGGTCGCGGATCGCCGCGGCCATGGCCTGCGTCAGGAGTATCGCATGGGTGCCGAAGCTCCGGGCCATGCAAAAAAAATCGGCCATCTGGTCGCGGAGGCGCTCGGTGATGAAGCAGTTCTGCCCTTCGTCGGCCAGAAGAAGGAACGGCAAGTCCGCGCGCTTCCGCGAGAACACCGCGTGGCAAAAATCGGAAATGAGGAGCGCCTGAAGCACGCGGCGCACTCCCCTGCTCAGGTTCGGCCCTGCGCAGTTGATCAAAATAATCTTGCCGTCGTCCTGCAACGCGCGGAAATCTGGCGCGGTCTGGCCGGAGAGCGTGGACCGGAGCGCATCGGACGAGAACAGGGCTTCCATGCGGCGGGACAACGCCGCGGCCGTCTGCTTCGGAGCGTTCGGGTACTGGTGGGTGAAATACGCGACCACATCCTTGTCCGCCGACCGGGCGAGCAACTTCGCGCGCAACCCATCGTCGAACAGGAGGTCATTGAGCCATCCGATGGGGAGGCCAAATTCGGAAAGCAGGAGGATCGCTTTGCGCAGGAGCCCGCTGCCGCCCAGGCTCAGCGCGTCTCCGCCGGGCAGCAGGTCAAGCAGCATGTCGGCCCGGTTGCCGGCGAAAAAATCCCGGTCCGCGTTCGGCCACCGCGCGAAGATGTTGTACGAAGACAAGGGGTCGCGTTGGAGAAGTCGATGAGCACCACGCGGTCGGGTGCGGCGCGGTGGGCTTCGCGCAGCAGGCCGTGAC
>PLRS01000105.1:0-375 GCA_003164035.1 Bryobacterales bacterium
TGCTGATCCGGACAATCTCGGCATGGACGCCACGCGAACCATCAAGGCTGAGTTTGTGGGAACCGCGCAGGACACCTCGATCTCAGGGACAATTTTGAAAGCGAATGTTTCATTCAAGCGTTCTAGAATTCCGAGAATGTCTGCCCTTCCACTGGGAGGGACGAGCGGACGAAACTAGGCAAGCTCTCCGTGAAGCATCGGGCCGACCAGGGCAAGCGAAATTCCGAGAATTGTTGCCCTCCACTGGATTGGGTCGGCTGCCGTCGGAGCGGTGATCGATCTCCGACGTGTACGTCTACAGATGGCAACATCAACAAGGTCGGCTATCGTTTTTCGGTCAGACCGAGAGGCGAGGCAGATATTCTCGGAATTTCG
>PLRS01000105.1:394-51460 GCA_003164035.1 Bryobacterales bacterium
ATTGGAGCGGGTACACAACAGGGTACACAACGAGTGCTGAATACCCCTCATTTCGCGCTCACAGCCGTGCTGGGCCACCTGTAGAATGAATTACATACACATCGAGCTTTTCCCTCCGGAGCAAAAGGTCGGTGGTTCGAATCCACTCGGGCGTACCAATAAGTTCTAATAAATCAATAAGATGGGCACCAGAAACGGAAACGGGTCTGGTGCCCTTTTTGCTTGTATGCCTAAAACTATGACCACCCCAAACCTTGAAGCGTGGTCTGGTATGACGCGACCGGGCGGAACACTCATGCTAGTTTTGAGGAGAACGATTGTTGTTCAAAGGAAGCAGGAGGTGCCGCATTGAGTCTGACCAAACGGTTGATGGAAGAATGGCAACACAAGGTGGCGGTCGGAAAGGGGATAGCCATTGATGCGGGCGTGCTCGCCGTCTGCGAGATACACGAAATCGTATACGACGGCGGTGTGGAGATCGAGCGTGCCTACATGTTGGGAAACGCTAGGTTCACGGCGGGGAAACTGAACGAGGTTTTTGCTGATCGCCGCGACCTGACTGATGCGATCAAGAAGGCGTACGAAGAAAACTGCGGCGATGGGTGCTGGATATGCCAGAAAAACGCTGCTTCGTAGATCGTACGATATGCCATCGATTGAGGGGATGCGGAGCAAGGCGCATCCGGCCCAGTCTGGCGGGCCGGGCCGGATGCCATCAGGAGTGCTTAGGAAGGCTTGGAAGCTGCGGGCGTAGGTGCTGGGGCATCGGTCTGCGGAACCACATCTGCGGGCACTCTGGCGCGTTCCATAGCGGCGCGCCCGGTGTCCATGTTCGGGTGAACGTAGCGGCGCGTGGTGCCGAAGTCGCTGTGGCCCGCAAAGTATGCCAGGGTGTACGGGTCCATGTGTGAAGACCAGCGCGTCAGGCAAGTATGCCGAAACGTGTAGAAGGGCAATTGTCCGATACCCGCAAGGTCACACGCGCTATGGTGCCGCTTACCCAACGGGGGTGAGACGTGGTGGGAGGAACTACTATGGCATTTACGAAGGCCCTGTACTATCCACGCATCGAAGTTCCCGATGAGGGATGGTTGAAGACGGCGATGCTTTATTGGGATGAGATCAAGACCATTGTCCCGGCGTCTATGCCAGAGCCTTATACCGCTGCCACATCGCGCGCACTATTTGACGCGGGCGTGCTCTCTCCGCTACACGTTCACCCTCACCTGGAAAGCGTCGAACGACTCGCAGCGAAGGTCCTGGACTACCTGGGGTCACCGGAAGCAGATGGGGTGCTGGTTGAAGGTGGCCTGCGGCAATCGGACCTCATCCACCCTGAGAAACTTCCTGAGTTGCGGGAACTCGTGCGCATGCACCCTGAGAAATTCCCACACGTGATTGAACATCAGTTGGAACGCCTGATCCACGGAAGGGAAGGCGAATGGGTCCGGGTAAATCGACCATTCGCGCGTTTCTACATGACGATGTTGGCCACGGAATTGGCGGAAAGTCATGGCATCGCCATGGTGACGGATATGCCTGCCTGTGATCGGCTTGCCGTCAGCGTCCGGCTTGATGGAAAGCTCGGAATTCCGCACCTTCGCATTGGAGATCCTTACGGGCATCGGTACGGGCACGACTGGTACCACGAACACAGGATGCCCGGAACGCTCGCCCCGGCCCTGCTCGCTGACCTGACCCTTCAACGGGTGGCGATAAGCCCAGACACATCTGTTGAGGCGATTCTACGATTTCGTGAAGACCACAAGGGCGAACTGGGAAGGTTCCGAACCAAGATGGCAGACCTCACCAAATTGGTTAAGGATGACATTCCCCTTGCTGCCCTACAGCAAAGCGTTTCCGACATCTACTCCAATGAAGTCAATCCTGCTATTGACGAAGTGAAGGACTGCCTAAGCGCGTCCAAGATCAAATGGGCACTTGAAAGCTTTCTGAAAACTTCGATGCTGTCCGTTCCCAGTGGAAGCGCTCTGGCTGCACTGGGACTTTCGATTCCCCATGCTGTACTGGCGGGCGCTGGAGTCTCCCTCATAGTTTCAGCCGTGCTGTTCAATCTTCAGAAGGAAGAGGAAATGCGCAAGAATCCATTTTCATACTTGCTGTCGGCTGAGTCTCACTTTCATGCGTGACAGACTGGGTAGCCGGTACGATTGCCGGGGGGCCTGCCCAGCTTTCAGAACAATAGGCGATGCTCGAATTGTTGAAGGCCCCGGAGCAGGCATTCGCGGCGCGGTGGTCCGCAGAGTAGAGAAGGGAGCGCAGAGTGGAAACTAAAGACATCGTGAGCCTAGCAGTCAGCGGCCTTGCGGCATGCGTGGCCGCGTATGCTGCCGTGTATACAAGGCACGCCGTCCACAGTCAGAAGACTGCCGAGAAGTGGTCCGCAAATCATGGCTTTTTGGTGCGCGTCTACGAAATGCTTGTGACGAATCCAGAGCTTCTCCACTTGCACGGGCTTAGTCCCGAGGATCTGGCGCAAGACGGCGTGTCCGTTTCTGAGTTCACATACATCCATCTCCACATGGATGCTGGCAGCGCCTTCTATCACATCGGCGGGGCCAAGAACGCAAAGCTGACCGAAGTGCGAAAGGCATTCCTCGACAACCCAAAAGTCAGAACTGTCTGGAAGAAGCATCTTAGCGGAAGATTCTTCAGCCCCTCGCACCCGTATTCGATTGCCGTAGACGCCTATATCGCAGAGATTGAAGCCAGGATACAGGCTTAGGGGCCACAAATGGCAACCGGGAATACGTGGGGCGCAGCCTGGACGTGTATGCCCAATAGTATGACCACCCCCTGCATAAACCACATATCACAACCTGCTACGGATGGCCTGCAAGCCGTTGAAAAAAATAGCTGGTGACACTTTGTGATAGGAAGTGTAAGTTATTGATTCTTCGTGCGGTCCTGCCTCCGGAGCAAAAGGTCGGTGGTTCGAATCCACTCGGGCGTACCATATTCTAAAGGACTGAGCCGATTTTCGCTTTATTCTTTCCCTGGCAACTTCCCCTGCACTTTCGGCTACGCTGACCGCTTACGGCTTTCCGTGTGGTCAAAGTATCAAGCCGCTCGGGAAGTAAAACTTGAGCAAGCCCCCCAGGCGATCGCAACGGTAAACGATATGGCATCCAGATGGCCACCTGGTATTGAACGGCCCGTTTACCCACGGTCGAGCCACACGCATCCCCCGCCCTGTGCCAACATAAGGGAATATGCTGGGCGCAGAACCGCGGCGGCGCATTTTGGAACTGGTGGGGCGGCAGGGGTTTCTCGACCGTCCCGAGGACTTGTCGCTATATGAATACGACGCCGGGGTGGATAAGCACCGACCGGACGTGGTGGTATTTCCGCGCTCGACGGCGGAAGTCTCAGGGATCGTCAAGATCGCCAATCAATATCACATGCCGGTGGTGGGCCGCGGCGCGGGCACGGGGCTTTCGGGCGGCGCCATTCCCGCGGAGGGCGGCGTCGTGGTCGCCTTTGCGCGGATGAACCGGATTCTCGAAATCGACCTCGAAAACGAACGGGCGACGGTGCAGCCGGGAGTGGTGAACCTGGATGTGACCCTGGCGGTTGAGGGGCGCGGCTTTTTCTATGCGCCCGATCCGTCCAGCCAGCGGGCCTGCACGATCGGCGGCAACGTGGCGGAGAACGCCGGCGGGCCGCACACGCTGGCCTACGGCGTCACCACCAACCACGTACTCGGGCTGGAGCTGGTGCTGGCGGATGGAACGGTGGTCGAGACCGGCGGCAAGGAGCTGGACTTGCCCGGCCTGGATCTGACAGGCCTGTTGACGGGCTCGGAGGGGACGATGGTGCTGGTGACCAAAGTCGTCGTCCGCCTGATCCGCAAGCCCGAAGTGGTGAAAACGCTCCTCGCCATTTACGACAACAACGAAGACGCCGGACGGACGGTGACGGAAATCACGGCGCTCGGGATTACTCCGGTGGCGGTGGAGATGCTCGACGGGGTGATGCTGCGCATGGTGGAAGAAGCCACCCACGCCGGCTATCCGATGGATGCCGCGGCGGTGTTGCTGATCGAGCTCGAAGGCATCCGGGAAGCGGTGGACGAGCAGACGGAACAGATCCGCGAGGTTTGCGGCAGCTCCGGGGCGCGGGAAGTGCGGGTGGCACGGAGCGCGGAGGAACGCGAGCTGCTGTGGAAGGGACGCAAGAACGCCTTCGGAGCGGTGGGCCGCGTGAGCCCCACTTACTATGTGCACGATGGAGTGGTGCCGCGCACGCAGATCCCTTCGACGCTGCATGTGGTTAACGAAGTGGCCGCGCGCTACGGGCTGACGATTTCGAATATCTTCCATGCCGGCGACGGCAATCTGCATCCCATCATTTTGTTCGACGGGCGCGTTCCGGGCGAGTTGGAAAAGGCGCGCGCGGCCGGGGTGGAGATTCTGTCGCACTGCATCGCGGTGGGCGGCACGATCACCGGAGAGCACGGCGTCGGGTTGGAGAAGAAAGAGCTGATGCCGCGGTTGTTTTCGAGCGAAACGCTGGCCACGATGGCGCGGCTCAAGCTGCTTTTCGATCCCAACAACCGCATGAACCCGGGCAAAATGTTACCCACGGGGAAAGGCTGCATCGAGATCCGCCAGCCGGCGTTGGTGAAAGGCGCGATGCGGTACTGACAGTAATCAGTTATCAGTTATCAGTTATCGGGTCAGCCGGATCGTTGTTTAGTACACAGCTTCATAAGTTCGCTAACGTATTTCCGGGCAACCGTTCCCTGACGGTCGCGGCTCGGAAACAAACGAAACCGAGCCGCGACCGTCAGGGAGCGGTTTTCTTGATACGTGGCCGTAATTCCGAAATCAGGCACTTAGCTTGTCGGCGATTCCTTCGCTATAGGTGAAGTGGGTGCGGAAGCCGATGCGTTCATACGCGCGGATGGCTGCCGTGTTCGTGGCTTCGACATTCAAGCCGACGGTTGCGATTCCCGCCTCCCGTACGGCGGCCGCGACGGCGGAGGTTACGGTCTGCGCGAGGCCCTGCCCGCGCTAATCCGGCCGCGTAAATATATTTCCCACGGCGGCGACGCCTTCGTTTCGCGACGCCACTTGCACGCCGGCTACCGCCACCAGTTCGCCGTCGCGCCGGATGCCACGAAAGAACCCCGTGTCCAATTGAAAAGGAGCGAACGCGATCCCGCCTCCATCGCCGCACGAGTACAGATGGCGGATATCGCCGCAATCGGCCGCGGTTAGCAGTTCTGTTGCGCCGGAGCGGGGCTGGAAGGCGTCGAGAAACATGCGCCGCATCTCATGCCGCTCCCGATAGCGATAGAGACCTTCGGCGTCATCCATCTGATCGGCCTTGAGGTTCAGATAGCCGGTCGGCCCGGGGAGCGCAGCGAGGAGGACGCGGGTGGACGCGGCATCGCCCACAACGACAATGGGCATGCCGTCGTCCAGATCGGCCAGTGCGTAAAGCGACCACTCGCGGTCGGCGTTCAGACGGTGGCGGATCTCGAATTTGTCGCTGAGACGGTGCGGAACGACTCTGGAGCCATCGGACATAACGAGGATCTAGCGGTTCCGCGGCGGAGCCGGTTTGCCCTTGAGTTCTATGCGTACCTGTTGCATGGGTCCCTCGGCCGGTGCGGGCGACCAATCCACGTCGCCGCGATGGGGACCCGACATGACGACCACCACGGCCGGATCGCCGGGGTGCTCGGAATCCGGACAGCGCTGCGCCGCGGTACACGCCACCCGCACGATTCGGATCTGCCCGTTTTCGAACTGGACCTCGATCGCGGATTTCGACGGATCCATTGCCACTGGCGGCAGCCGGACGTCCGTGGTGGGCCGGTCCAGCGCCTCGGTTCGGAGTTCGAGCATGACGTATTCGGTCGGAGTGTCGCCAAGGTATTCGACGGAGTGTGTCTCCGGTGCACCCTTCGCGAAACGAATCGCGCCCGCTTGAACCGGCTTGCGGTCAATCGTGATTCCGGCTACGTGCTGGCCGGTGAAATGCTGAAAGCGCATCACCCCTCCGTCGGTCACATAGATGTAAACCGTTGTTGGCGTCTCCGGGTGGTCGTGGATGGGAGACGTTCCGTGTGGCGTATACGTCACCCGACTGGCGCGCACCCACTGATTCTCGAAAACCAGGTGGTAGTGGTCGCCCGCAACGACGTATGGATCCTGCGCCATCAAAGCGATCGGAAACAGGCTCAGCGCTATAGCCACGCGGACGGCAATTGGCATGGAACCATCCTACCGCCCCCGGGAACGCGATCCAAGAGTGCCGAGTGCGTCCGGAGACGGAGCGTCACGTCCCCGCCGGAGCCGCTTCAACCCGTGGTTCTCTTCAGCCGCGGCAGGGCGGTCAGTACGGCGCCGTAAAGCAGCAGAGAAAAGAAGAGCGCTCCGGTGTGGCCCTGGTTGAGGTCCTGAAGCACCAGGCGGCAGCCGCCGAGAAACATGGCGGGGTAGACCAGGTGCGATAATTCCAGGCGACTCCAGCGCGGGCCGGCCCAGGCGAGCAGAAGGGAGAGACCGGCCAGGACGGCGGTGCGCAAGGTGGCGCAATAGGCATGACTGGCGCCGGCGCCGAATGCGGCGTGATAGGCGCCCGTCAGAATGCCCGCCGCGACGCCCGCTACCAGCCAGAGAAAACCGGCGGAAACCGCCAGGCGAAAGACGCGCGTGTTCCACGAAGGGTGGTCGCCCGAGCCGTAATGTGCCGCCAGGAGACAGGCGACGGCGGCAACCGCCAGGCCGGTCCACAGAGCCGCCTGCCTTTGACCCGGCCATAAGGCGGAGCCCAATAGCTGGCTAGCCGCCTCCTGAACCGCGCCGGAAGCGGTCAGCGCCAGCGACAGGTAAATGACTCCATGCACCCGCAACGTCATGCGGCCAAAGGCGCCGCCGGCCCAGATACAGGCGATCGCGAGGATGGACCAGACCCAAGCCGAGGCGGCACTCGAAAGCAGGATTCGGGCGCCCGCCAGAGCCAGCAGGATGCCGAAGGTGGAATAGGTGTAGAAGTTTCGGCTGGAAGCGCCTTGCCGCTCGAGCCGCACGAAAGACAGCAGGTAACAGGCGGCGGCGCAGACCAACATGACCGCGGCCATCGCCGGCGCCATCCGCAGACCGCCATTGAGGCTGATGGCGAAGGCCACGGCAACTTGAGCCGTCTCAAAGGCGGTGAAGGAGAAGCCGCGAAGCAGTGTGCGGACGATGGTGCTGGCAAGGTAAATGGTCAGCAGCGCTACTTGCGCGGCGAGCAGCCACGCATGGGGAATGGGGGCGTAGCCTTCGGGCAGGCCGCGCTGGTTGGCTACCAGCCAGGTGGCCAGCAGAACCGCAAGATCGGCTGCAGCCGCGCCCAGCCAGCGCTCGCTCAACCAGTGTTCCAGGCAGGCGGAAGCTTCGATGGCCGCGGCCACGGCGAGGAACAGGAAGGTGAATGGCAGCACGTCGCGAGTGGCTATCAGCAGGGCGGCGGCGGTTCCCAGGGCGGCCAGGGTGGCGAAGGTGGAGACGACGAGCAGGCTCCCGCGCCAGGAGATCGTCATGCCGAAAACGGCGAAGACCAGCAGGACGGCCGCGGTGGTCCAGTCGCCGATGGCGTGGAATCGCACGGTGGCTTCCCAGAGCAGCGGAGAGAGCACCAGCACGGCGGTCAGGCTGTTGAGGGCGGTTTTGAGGCGCTCGGTGGCCGTGCTTCGAGCCGCCCAGCCGAGCCACAGCATGGCGTAGGCGATTCCGGCGGCGATTCCGGCCCTGGTGGGCAGAATTCCGGACTCGGTGAGGGCGCGCAGCAGGAAAGCGCCGGCGAGACCCACCAGCGCCCGTCCCACCACCGGAAGGATGCCGGACATGGCGGGCATTTCGGCCAGCGGATGGACCGAGGGGAACTGGGCCAGGATCTCCGGCGGCGCCGCGGGGGCGCTCAAACCGACGTGTCGCTCGATCGACGCCACGCGCACGGCCAGTTCGCGGACCTCGCGCTCGAGCGTCTCCCACTCCGGTTGCGGCATGGCAACCTCCTCAGGCTTTGTGGGCCTCTCCGTCCTGCCAGGGCGGCAAGAGCTTCACCAGAATAAGCAGGATCGCAAACGGAAGGAGCATCAGCAGGCTCGCCGACAATAGTCCTTCCCGCGCCCCCAGTTGCAGTTTGTAGGATGTGTAACCGAGAAAGCTTTTGGAAAACAGTTGGCCGCCGATCACCACGTTCCAGCGCATGGCGAAGATGCCGATCAGAGTCAGGCCGCCGGCCATCATGTACATGGCTTTTCGCCTGGCCTCGGAGAACGTCCACAATTGATTGGCGGCCAGCAGAACCAGCGGCAGCAGGGTGCCCAGAAAGATCTGCAGAATCACGTGCGAGCCCCAGAGGCGCGTGTGCACCATGAAATCCAGGCTGCGGAAGGACTCGTCGGACTCGTAGGTGCGGTGCACCAGGTCCAGCATTTCCAGGCTGAAATCGATGACGAAGGTGTAGAACAGGTAGCGCGCGATGGTGTCGAGACAGCGCATGTCGATGGGGGTCTTGCGCAGCTTCATGGAAACCACGTACAGAACCATCACGGCGGCGATTCCCGAGACCATGGCGGAGAACAGGAACACCACCGGCATCAGGGGAGTGGACCACCACGGGTTGGCTTTCACCGAGCCGAAAATAAAGCCCACATACCCGTGCAGCAGAAACGCCGACGGGATGCCGATGACGGTGACGGCATAGCCCACCTTATCGTCGATTCGGCGCGCCTCCGGGCTGACGTTATACGAGCCGAGAGTGAGGGCGCGGTAGATCCAGCGCTTCGGCCCCGTGGCGGATTGCGCCAGGGCGACAATTTCGGCGCGATATTCCAGCCAGATCTCCAGCAGCAGAACCACCGTGAGGTACCAGAGGTATACGAACCCGAACATGGCCATGGCCGAGGAGCGGTGGGGCGTAAGGTACATTTCAAAGGAACGCTCGGGATGCCCCAGATGGAGTTGCAGGGGCAAGGGCGCCACCAGCAGGAAGGCCAGGGCCGTGAGCAAGGCCATGCGGTAGGTGGGCCGCACGGCATCCACCTTGAAAACCCTTTCGAGCGACGCCAGAATGAACGCGCCGGCAACCAGGCCCGTGATGTAGGGGTAGAGCACGATCAGCACGCTCCATTGCAGTTCCGCCTCGTTCGGGTATATGAAACCGTCAACGCCGGGTATCATCGATCGCTCCTATCAGCGCACATCGCCATCCAGGTTCTTGTAGTAGACCTTGGCTCGGGTGGCCATGTAGGGTTTCAAAACCTGAACTTTGCTGGTGCGCAGGATTTCGTGGACAGGGTCTTTGGGATTCTTGAAATCCACCAGCAGGCGGGCGCCGGTGGGGCAGTTTTCGCAGCAGGCCGTGGTCAGGCCCTGGGTGATGCGGTGGTAGCAGAGCGTACACTTGTCGATGGTCTGCTTGTCCGGATGCAGGTACCGGCAGCCATAGGGACAGGCCTGCACGCAGTAGCGGCAGCCCAGGCAGTAGGATTCGTCGACCAGCACCACGCCATCCGGGCTGACGAAGGTGGCGCCGACCGGGCAGACCTGCACGCAGGGGGAATCGGCGCACTGGTTGCACAGCTTGGGGACGTAGAAGCTCTTCAGGTCGGTGCGGGTCGACGGCGGGAAGCCGTCCATCGCGCCGTCGGGCGATTCCACGTGAGGCTGGCTGCCTTCCTCGATCTGGTAACGCTCCACCCAGGTGCGGAAGTACCCCCGCGGCACGTTGTTCTCCTTGGAACAGGCGCGCACGCAGTTGCCGCAGCCGATGCACAAGTCGATGTCGACGATCATGCCCCACCAGTGGTCGGCCATGCGGTAAGCTTCGCTGGGCGGCGCGGCGCCGGTGATCTGCTCGAGCGTGGCGCCGGCCGAAGCCAGAACCAGCAACTTGCCCCCAAACTTGAATAGGTCGCGCCGGGTGAAGTCCATGCTCGTCTCCTTTATCTCAGAGATGGGGATTGTGAGGTTGATGGCAGTTGTTGCAGGCCATGCCGCCGGAGTGTTCGGCGGTCGCCACCTGGGGAAAGTTCTTCGGCTTGGCCGCGTCCCGTTCATGACAACGGCGGCACAGGTTAGCGACCTCGGGCAGCTTCGGAGGGTGCGCGACGGGGTCGGCGGCGTGTTGCGCCAGCGGACCGTGGCACGCTTCGCAGGCTACGTGGGCGTGTTTGCCGGCGGCCCTGGTTTTGGCTTCCTCATCGTGACAAAGCACGCAGGTGTCCTGCCCGGCGAAGGCTACGGGATGCTGGCGGACCAGGTCGAGCGCACCGGGGCGGTAGTGGCCATATTGCCCAAAAGCCTTGGGGACGATGGCGCTGCGGATGACAAGAAAGGCCGCCAGGGCGGCGAGCAGTACCAGGGCCGGCCGCAAAAGATGAGCGGAATCACGGAGAAAGCGGCGCACTTTACCCCTTTCATGGCAGGTATTTGAACCTGCGCGGTTGGGATTCGCGGCGTGAGTTAAGCAATAATATGCCCAAAAGGTCTGATTATCCAAATCAGCGTGTTTTCGAAGGAAATTCGTTGTTGTTTACAACGGTTGCCGATTGGACATATGGGGAAATTGGGGTAATTCACACAGGCAGATGGGGCAAACCGCCAATAAATACTACGAACGTGGCTTGCACGGCGTCCGAACCTGGCAGGGGAAGGGCGCACGACTGCTGCGTGCCCCTTAGGGTTTACAAAGGCGGAATTCTGCGCAAATGATGGGGCGGGCCGACCAGCGTGCCAGTGTTCGATAGAGGAGAACTCCCCGCGCCACACCGGCGGTTCAGGTCTTCTTGAATAGCCTATCGAAGGCGCTGCGAGCGTCTTCGGGATTGCGCGGCACCGGAGGGCCAGGGTTCGAAGCCTGCGGTCCGGGGCCGGTGGCGCCGTTCGAGGTGCCCTCGCGCGCCACCGTCACTCTAGGCTGGAACAGACCGCAGTCGTTGGCCTTGTCCTTCACTGGAATCCGCAGGGGAATCGGTTTCAGGCACTGGAAACGAGTGGCGGGCTCAAAATGGGTGCATTGTTTGCAACAGTGGAGCTCGGCGTTGCACTTGGGACAATTGCCGCTGAAACTAATGTCGGGCGGCAGGGTGACCGAACAGTTATAACAGCGCGAAGCTGCCACATGCTGCACCAGGCGGGGCAGCCTGGGACCGGTGATATCGATGGGCGGGCGGGGACCCGGTGGCTTGGGGCGGTCGTCTCGAGGGCCGCGGGAATCGCGGTCTGAGTCCATGTACCCCGGCTGTCTGTACTTGCGGTCGCTATCCATGGAGAAGGAACTCCGTTTGTGAAGGAATCGTTCTAGCTACGGTACCGATGGTACGAATAGTCTTCCGGTATGGTACCTTACGGCGCCGGGCGGGAACTGCCACCGATTCCACGCGCGGACCGGTCGCGAGGAATTGAGGTGACTGAGGGAACAGCGGGAACGCCCAAGGCGCGAGGTTATTATCGGAAAAGCACCCGCCAAGCGGTCGAAACCAATATGTACCATGGAATGGGGGTCAATTGCATCCCCTTTCCTTCGGTCTATGCCAAAAAGTTAACCCACGGAACTCCATTTCAGCAGATTGCTGCAGGGCCGGGTGAGTGGATCGTCGAAATGATTCGGGCTCACGCGCAAGGCGTAGCCCAGCCGGCCGGTTCTCTCAGGCAGGATATCGCTGCCGAAAGTCGCGACGGTTCCCTGGAGGCCGAGCGAGGGCAGCAACAGCACTTCGGTTTCTTCCAAATGGCCGGAGGAATCCACGCGGCCCAGGACCACTTCCACGCGAACGTCTTCCGGCTTCAAGCCCGCCAGGTCGATGGCGGCACGAACGGCAACGGCGGATCCGCTGAACAGCGTGGCTCCGGGGGACGCCGCGGCGGACTCGACAAAACGAACCCGATCCCAGACCGCGCGCACCTTGGCATTCCACGCCGCTTTGTCGCGGGCCAGGGCGTAATCGGCCGCCTGCATCCGCAAATGCTGCCGGTGAGCGGGCTCGTACAGTTCGGCCATGTACTCGCGCACCATGCGGCGGCAGTCGAAGTGGGGCGTAATGTAGCGAAGCGACTGTTTCATCCGCCGCACCCACTCGCGCGGGGTCTGCTCGCGGCGCTCGTAATACATGGGCACAATCTCGTTTTCGAGGAGGTAATAAATAGCGCTGGCGTGGAGGGCATCCTGGTCGTCGCCGTAAGTTTCCCGCTCGCCGATGGCCCAACCGCCGGACTGTTCGTAGGCTTCGTCGAACCAGCCGTCGAGGATGCTCAGGTTGATGATGCCGTTGCACGCGGCTTTCATGCCGCTGGTTCCGCAAGCCTCTTCGCCACGCCTGGGCGTATTGAGCCAAAGGTCGACGCCCTGCACCAGCTCGCGGCCAACCTTCATATCGTAGTCTTCGAGAAAGACCAGGTGCTTCCACAATTCCGGATCGCGGGACAGTTGCACGATCTCGCGAATCAAGGCCTTGCCGGGCTGGTCCTTGGGATGGGCCTTGCCGGCGATGACCATTTGCACCGGCATGTCCTTGTTCAGCAGAATCTTTTTGAACCGTTCCACGTCGCGAAACAGAAGCGTGGCGCGCTTGTAGGTGGCGAAGCGGCGCGCGAAACCGATGGTGAACGCGTTGGGATCGAGCGCCTCGCCGGAGTGCCGCAGTTCGGCGGCCGAAGCCTTGCGCCGCAGCGCCGAGGTCTGCTGCCGCCCGCGCACGAAATTGACCAGCCGGCGTTTGCGCCTGCGGTGGGCCTCGAACAATTCCTCGTCCGGTATGTCCACGACCTGTTCCCAGATCGAAGGATCGTTGAAACGCTCCCGCCAGTCCGGTTCCAGGTACTGATCGTAGAGGCCGGCCAGATCGCCGTTGAGCCAACTCGGCAGGTGCACGCCGTTAGTCACCGAGGTAATCGGCACTTCCCAGACCGGCAACTGCGGCCAGAGGTCGTGGAACATCTCCTGCGATACGTCCCGGTGCAGGCGGCTGACGGCATTGCGATAGGACGAAGTGTTGAGCGCCAACACGGCCATCGAGAAACGTTCGTCGCGGTCGAACGGGTTGCGGCGTCCGAGGCCCATCAACTGTTGAAAGTCGATACCGATATCCGAGCAATAACCGGAGAAATAATGATACATCATGCCCGGATCGAACAGATCGATTCCGGCCGGGACAGGCGTATGAGTGGTGAAGACGTTGCTCGCGCGGGTGGCTTCCACGGCCTCCTCGAAGCTGAGCCGGTTCTCTTTCATGTAGACACGAATCCGCTCCAGCGCGAGGAACGCGGAGTGGCCCTCGTTCATATGGAAGACGGTAGGCTGCAAGCCCATCGCCTCCAGCGCCTTGATCCCACCGATACCCAGGACGATTTCCTGACGAATGCGGGTATCGTTGTCGCCGCCGTATAGAGAATCGGTGATGTCGCGATCCTGCGGCAGGACGTTTTCCGGGATGTTGGTATCGAGCAGGAACAGTGTGATCCGTCCCACGCCGATTTTCCAAACCTGCACGTACACTTCGCCGGTGGGCAGTTTCACGCCGACGCGGAGGTCCTTGCCGGCCGCATCCTTCACCGGGGCCACCGGGAGGGTATAGAAATCGTTCATCGGGTAGCGCTCCTGCTGCCAGCCGTCCGGATTGAGGTACTGCCGGAAATAGCCTTGCTGGTAGAGGAGGCCGAGGCCGATCAGCGGATAATCCTGGTCGCTCGAGGACTTGAGGTGATCGCCCGAGAGGATTCCCAGGCCTCCCGAGTAGACCGGTAAACACTCCGTGAGGCCGTATTCGGCGGAGAAATAGGCGATCAGTTTTCCGTCGGCGGCCGGATTTCCTTTGTGGGCGCGCGCATCGTAGGCCTCGCACGCCAGGCGGTAAAGCGCCAGGTAGCGTGGATCGGCGGCGGCCTTTCCGAGGGTCGCCTGGGAAACTCTGCCGAGCATCAGGACCGGGTTGTAGCCGCAATCGCGCCACAACACCGGGTCCAGCCGGCGAAACACCGCACGCACAATGGGTTCCCAACTCCATAGGATGTTATGCGCCAACTCGCTCATGCGAGCCAGAGAGGCGGGGAGAACCGGGCGAACCAGAAATTCTCGTAAGGGCTGTATGTGGAAAGGCATACCAGGGTAGCCAACCTTTCAAGATACCAAATCGGCGGGTACCGCTTGTTCCGATAGGGCGGAGTAGGCGATTCGACGGGCGCCACCAAGCGGCCGGTATCGGTTTGATATAATATTGAAGTTATGGCAATTCCCAACGTGAAACGGTTCCGGCCCTACTGCCCGACCTGCAGCGATAACTTCACCGTGATGGCGGTGCTGCCCAAGGAAGCGGACGTCGACCGGTACCTGGCGGACGCCGTGGTACGCCACGACCACAAGGCGTTTCAAGAAGCCAAGGCAGGACACTTCAAGGTGCGCGTCGGCCAGCAAAAGCAGAAGAAGGCCAAGTAAGGGTTCAAAGCCTGGATTGCAGGTTGCGTACGGCCGTGAGCGCGGCCTGCGCAACCTCCGGGTTCGGATCGTCCTTAAGCTTGTTCAGTTCCTCCAGGCTGCGCCGATCCCCACTGGCGCTCAATACCTGGGCCAAACCGATTTTTTCCAGCTTGGTTCCGCTCCCCAGCGGGCCGTATAGCGCCGCCCTGACGGCGTTGTCGCGCGCCAATTCCGTCAGATACGGCTGAGCGATTCCGCTATAGGAAGCCGAATCCAGGTTGTTAACGAGGTATGGAAGCGGGCTGAACTCGCTCCATCCGACCTGGCCGTGCATGACCAGAGCGAAAGCGAGCGCCAGACGAGCCGCCGGCTTCACTTCGTCCTTCCAGGCCTGGTCCAGCATGGGGGTGTCAGCCGGATTGCGGAGGCGGGCGAAGCCTTCGGCGGCGGAGGCCCGCAGCTTGTCGTCCTTGTCGCGAATGTACTGCTGGTAGAGGGCGCGATTGGTTTCGGCCGGCAGCATCGCCAGGGAAGTGAGCGCGGTGCGCTTGACGCGGATGTTGCCGCTGCGGTTCAGAACGTCGATCAGGCCGGAGCGGGCGTTCAGATCGCGTAGCAGCCCGACCGCTTCGATGGCCGCGACCTGGACCTTGGGATCCAGGTCGTTCATCAGAAATTCCAGGTGCGGCGCGGCGGCTTCGACGCGAATCTTTTCGAGGGCCACGACCGTTTCGTAGATCAGGATGCTGTCCTTGGAATGCGTGGCGGCGACCAGGTCGTCGACCGCTGCCGAGGCGCGGAGCACGCCCAAGGCGCGCGCGGCATTGGCCTTCGCGTCGCGAGTGGCGCCGTTGTTCAGTACCACCACCAGGGCCGTGACCACTTCGGGCCGAACCGTAATGTAACGGTCGATCACCTGGTCGTTGGTATCGGTAAATCTGCCCTTGAGGTCCGTGCCCACGCGGCGCAACGACGCGCCCACGCCGCTCTTAAAGTATCCCGGCAGGTAAAAGTTGACCAGTCCATCGGTGGCCAGGATCTGGACCTGGGCGTCGGCGTCGCGGGTAGCCACCACCAGCGGATCCAGGCTGCGCGGCGGCCCGATCTCGATGATCTGTTTGACCGCCTCGGCGCGCACGTCCAGGCTGGGATCGGTGAGGTATTGGGTCAGGCGGGGGATGGCGTTCGGACCGGCCTTGGCAGCCTCGCGAACGTCCTTGGGGCGCGCGGCTTGTTGTGCCGCCAGAGCCGCCGCAAACGCCAGAAGCGGAACCACGATTCGAAGACGCACCATGTCTCTACTGTAACTCGACTGGGCGGCCTTCTGAACAGCGGCACCGGGGTTAGCGAACGAACTCGACGGTGATTCGGTGCGGGACCACGCCGGCTTCGTAACCGAGGTCGAGCAGTTTCTGAACGGCGCGGGGCACCACTTCTCCCGCATCCAGGGTGTAGTGGTTGACGTACATGCCGACGAATTTCTCGGCCTGGCGGGTTTCGAGCTCGCGGGCGAACTGGAGAGCGTAGGACAGCGCTTCGTCATGATTATCGAGCGCGTACTGAATGCTCTCGCGCATCAAGCGGCAGCATTCGCTCTGAATCTCGGGTCCGAGGCTGCGCAGCAGCACGTTGGCACCGAGCGGCAGAGGAAGATCGTAAGTGCTCTTGAACCAACGCCCCAGGTCGACTACGCGGTGAAAGCCCTGCCGGTCGTAGGTCAACTGGGCTTCGTGGATGATCAGCCCGGCATCGGCGGAGCGTTCCCGCACGGCTTCCAGGATCTTATCGAAGCGGGTAACCACAGGCTCGAAATCCGGTTCGAAAAGGCGGGCGGCCAGGTAGGAGGACGTCAATTTGCCGGGGATGGCAATGCGCTTGCCCTTCAGCTCTTCGGGCTCCATGGGCCGCGCGGACACGATCATGGGGCCATAGCCGTCGCCGATGCTGGAGCCGCTGGCCATCAGCACGTACTTGTCACAAACGTAAGGATAGGCGTGGTACGAAATGGCGGTGAGATCGTACTGGCCCTCGATCGCTTTCCGGTTGAGCGTCTCAATATCTTCGAGCACGTGCCGGAAAGAGATTTTCGGCGACCGCACTTTCTTGGTCGCGAGCCCATAGAACATGAATGCGTCGTCGGAATCTGGACTGTGGGCGCTGACAATTTCCCGGTGAGAAGCCGAATTCATAAAATAAAAAAGACTTGTTCCAGTGTACACTAACGGGGGTTTCAAACCGGAGACAATCGGAGAGGAATGGGAGGGCGGGAGAAAAAAAAGAAAAGGGCGGAGGTTCCGTTCTTCGCAAGCTCAGAAAACCAACCACCGATCATCATCTGTGCGCACGGGGTGCGCTTGGCCAGTACCGCTTGGCCCGGTAATATCCGATCGCGGGAGACTCTCTGTACAGCACGCTCACTCGAACGAAACGCAACCGCCCTCATGCTGGTCCGGTTCTATCCAGTCACCTCCCGCCAAACCCAGGTGGGCTGGCTTTTGCGTCAGACGATTTCGGAACCAAATCGCTTCTGATTCCATCTTCAGTTTGCCCCCGGCCCGGCGCATTGTCAATAGCTCCGATGGCCTGTTATCTATACTGGGGTAGAGACCTTATGTTTCGCAGGCTTTTCTCCAATAAAGCCGCCGCCACGCCTCTAAGTGGAGCGCCGCGCCAGCCGCGAGAAAAGGTCTATAGCGCACAGAGCGGCTATGTTTACCACTATTTTTATCGGGGATTCCGGGTGGACGAGCGGGAACAGGGGACGACCGAGTTCGTCTTTGAGATATCCGCGGACCGGAAGAGCTGGCGGGAAACCACCGTGCGGCAGCGCCACGCCGGCATAGCGGCCTGGGAGAGCGCCAACCAGCGAACGCTCACGGCCGCGGAGCGCTACGCCATCGCCAAGATCGCTCTATTCCAGGCTTTCGACGAACGCGCCGCACCGGATGCGCTGGATGCGGTGATCGAGGTCGGATTGGCCGAAATCGCCGCCGTGGTGGAAGCGCTGGGGCTGTGAGAGGGCGGGGAAGGCAGAAGTGAGAAGTGAGAATGGAGCCGCGCCTTCCTTCTCTCTTCTTCCTTCCCTCTCCGCTCGTCCTTCAACTCAGCAGATCTTCCAGGCGGGAACCGCGGCGGAGGATGGTCTGGGTGCGCTCGGGTCCGGTGGACACGCAGCCCACCTCGACGCCAATATGGCTTTCGAGAAAAGCCAGGTAGTCCTTGGCGCGGGCGGGCAGTTGCTCCCATGAGGAGAAACCGAAGGTGCTGGAACGCCACCCCGGCAGGCATTCGTATACCGGCTGGAGGCTCGAGACCGCCGAAACCAGGGCGGGCATGCCGTCGACGGGCTTCCCCGCCGATCGGTAGCCGGTGCAGACCGGAATGGTCTCAAAGTCGTCGAGCACGTCGAGTTTGGTCACGACCAGGCTGTCGAATCCATTGATGGCGGCGGTATAACGCAACAGGGGAGCGTCGAACCAGCCGCAGCGGCGCGGCCGGCCGGTGACGGCGCCGAATTCATTGCCGCGCTGGCGAATCAGTTCGCCCGCTCCATCCAGCGCTTCGGTGGGAAAGGGGCCGCCGCCGACGCGCGTAATATAGGCTTTGGAAACACCCACGATCCCCTGGATGCGGGTAGGAGGCACTCCGGTGCCGGTGCAGGCGCCGCCGGCCGAAGCGCTGGACGAAGTCACAAACGGGTAGGTGCCATGGTCGATATCGAGCATGGTGCCTTGGGCGCCCTCGAACAGGACCCGCTTCCCATTGGCAATCGCCTGGTTGAGGAAGAGCGCCGTATCGCACACCATGGGGCGGATGCGTGCGGCGAAGACTTCGTACTGGTCGCGAATGGCGGCCAGATCCAGCCCTTCGTCGATGCCGAAGGTGCGGGCGATCTCGACTTTTTCCTCCATCAGCGCGCGGTATTGGGCCGGAAAGCTTTCCCGGTCCAGCAGGTCCGCCACGCGAATGCCGCGGCGCGCGATTTTGTCCTCGTAGCAGGGGCCGATGCCGCGCGAGGTGGTGCCGATCGAAACTCTGCCTTCCCGTCCTTCCGACATCCGCTCCATCATCCGATGAGCGGGGAACAGGACGTGGGCGCGGTCGCTAATGAACAGGTTTCCTTCGACAGCGACACCGCCGGCCTCGAGCGCATCGATTTCCTTCAACAGTGCCGCCGGATCGACCACCAGCCCGTTGCCGATGACCGCGATTTTTCCCGGGCGGAGAATGCCGCTGGGGATCAACTTCAGCACGTACCGCCGTTCGCCGATGAAGACGGTGTGCCCGGCATTATGGCCGCCCTGATAGCGCGCCACAATGTCGAAGGGCTCGCTGAACAGGTCCACAATTTTCCCCTTGCCTTCGTCTCCCCACTGGGATCCCAGGATGATAATGTTTTTCATTTGACCGAAACCACTATTCTAGCAAGGTGCCGAAATCCACTTACTGGAAGCCGATAGAGAAGGCTCGACGGGCAATCCGGCCCGATTTTCGGGGTTTTCACGGGATTTCAGGGTCTCCCCTCTGAATAAACATGCGATATCGGATATCATGGTAGAGAGAGGGTGCGCGGCAAGCGCACTTTTGGACCTGAAATCCACTCGCGCCGCCAGCCGTGATAGGCTGAGAGTTTATGCAGATTTCGGATGTTTACCTCGGGCTTGGCCAGGAAGCCTTCGCCCAGCTCATCCGCGGGATCTCGATCGGCCGGTTGAAGACGTACCGAATCTACGAAGGCTTCAAGGTCCGGGCACACCTGACCAAGGTCAATACCGAGGCTTTACGAAAGGCTTCGCCGCGTTTTTGGACCCGCATCGTGGAAGGGGACGTCGATTTCGCCAAGGATCTGGCGCAGGCGATTTTGGTTTCGCACCTGGATATGATCGCGGCGGTGCTGGACTGGTTGAACGTTCCGCATGAAAATGGTTTTTTCGCGAAAGACCTGGATCCGAAACCGTTTTTCACCCAAGGCTGGGAGGAGCGGGTGTATGAGAAGTTTCGCTCGCTCTATCCGGAGGCCGTATTAGTCTTCTATATGAATCACTTGCGATGGGAGTTGCTGGGTGCGGAGGAAGTATTTCGCCCGGCGGCTTCGCTTGCATAGCTTCGGAACGCGGCGTGCTAGAGCTACATGCAGATGATTGCCGAACAAAGCATTCGGGCGGGGGCAGGGCAAGCTTATCCTTCGTCCGGGGCGGGCAAGTTCCTTGTAACCAGAGTGTTGGTGGTATTTATCTTAAGTGCCCCCGGAGTGGCTCATTGATCCGGGGGTGTGGGTTGCTGCAACGTGAGCGCTGCCGGCTGGGGCATTACACCCATCCCAGGTCCCGCACTCCGAATCCGATGTTGCAACCCCCTACGAGCGAGGTCCGGATATGAACCATTGCGATTTCCACTATTCCCATCTTCTGCCGAAGAAGCCGGGAATTCTCCCGCTTGAGGAGACCATGAAGAAGCAGTGCCGACGTTGCGGAGCGGAGTTCATCACGCGATCCAGAATCCGGAAGCGCTGTGACGCCTGCCAATCCGTTGTTTCGGCGGAAAAGCAAAAGAAAGCGAATGAGAGGCTGAAGGCCAGGCGGGCGGCGCGCCGCATGTGCCTGGTAAACGCGAACTGACCGGCCGAAAAGCAGCGATCAGCTAGCGGCGAACAGCTTTCATCAGTCGGGCGCGGCCGGCATGAGGCGCATGGTTGCCTCGGAGCCGCGCCGCGCCGGAGTGCCAGCACTGTTGCGTGGGAAGCTGCTTTCGCGGATGGTCTTCAACCCGCTTTCAGGGTAACGATGGCTTGAGCTTCGGCCGAGAGGCCTTCGCCGACGGGTCCGACCTTTTCGGCGGTTTTGAACTTCACCGACACCCGGTCGAGGTCGAGGCCAAGGGTTTCGGCCAGCCGTTGGCGAATGGCTTGACGAAAGTCCTTCAGCTTGGGGCGCTCCAGGATTACGGTAGAGTCCACGTTGACCAGCCGGTAGCCGCGCTCGCCGGCAAGTTGACGGGCGCGGCGCAGGAAGACCAGACTGTCGGCGCCCTTCCAGCGCGGGTCGGTATCGGGGAAATGCATCCCAATGTCGCCCAAAGCGGCGGCGCCCAGAATGGCATCGGTAATGGCGTGGGCCAGCACATCGGCATCGGAGTGACCATCGAGACCATGCTCGCTGGGGACCGGGACTCCGCCGAGAATCAGGGGACGCCCTGGCGCCAAACGATGCACATCCCAGCCCAGTCCGATTCGAATCTCGCCCGGCTCCGGCGCCTGGCTCAAAGGGCGTGGTCCTTGGCCATCTCGTCCTGCAGAAACAGGCGGGCCAGTTCCATGTCGCCAGGCTTGGTGATTTTGATATTGTGGTCGTTGCCCATCACCACGGTCACTTCCACGTCCAGGCGCTCCACCAAGCTGGATTCGTCGGTGCCGCTGAAGCCGTCCTGGCGGGCGGACTCGAAAGCCCGCCGCAGCAGTTCGTAGCGGAAGACCTGGGGGGTTTGCGCCATCACCAGCTTTTCGCGGAGCAAGGTGGCGCGAATCCGCGCCTTACCGGTGGAGCGGCTGACCTGCTTGACGGTATCGACCGCGGGCACGCCCACGATAGCCGCGCCGCTCTCGGCGGCTTCGTCGAGCACGCGGTGAATGGTTTCGGCGTCGATGAACGGACGCACGCCGTCATGCACCGCCACCAGATCGGTTTCCGGGCCGAGCACGGCCAGGGCGTTTTCGACCGACTGCTGGCGGCTGTTGCCACCTTCCACCACGCGCACCGGGCGCGCGGGAAATTCACGCTCCAGCAGCTCGCCGACCCATTCCACGTCCTCGGCGCGCACCGCCACCACAATCTCGCCGACGCGCTCGAGCGAGGCGAACTTGCGCACCGCGTGCAGCAGGATGGGAGCGCCGTCGAGCAACATGAACTGCTTACGGCTGGTGCCGGTCTTCTCCGCCGAGGATTTTCCCATGCGTGTGCCCAGACCCGCGGCGGGCACGATCACAGCGATTTTCATGCGTTCTACGATTCTATCGTGGTTTTCTCACTGCCGACAGCGCTGCCCGGCTGCGCCTCGCTCTTGCGGGGTGGGCGCTCGACCCGCTCGCTCGAAGCGACGGCGTGGATACGGTCATCGTACTTACCGAAAATCATTTTGCCGGCGGTAGTCTGCAACACGCTGGTGACGGAGATGTCGATGGTCTTCGAGATCATCTTCTTGGCGTTATCCACCACTACCATGGTGCCGTCGTCCAGGTAGGCGACGCCCTGGTTATACTCCTTGCCTTCCTTCAGGATGAAGACCCGCATGGTTTCTCCCGGCAGGACGATGGGCTTGAGCGAATTCGCCAATTCGTTGATGTTGAGCACTTCCACGCCGTGCAACTGGGCGACCTTGTTGAGATTGAAATCGTTGGTGACGACTTTGCAATCGTAGATTTTGGCCAGCTCGATCAGTTTCATGTCGACCTCCCGTACCTGGGGGAAGTCCTCTTCCACGATCTGCACCGTCAGGTGAGCGATTTTTTGAATGCGCTGCAGAATGTCGAGACCGCGACGGCCGCGGTTGCGCTTCATCGAATCGGCCGAATCGGCCACCAATTGCAACTCCCGCAGCACGAACTGCGGCACCACCAGCACGCCGTCGAGGAATCCGGTTTCGGCGATATCGGCGATGCGGCCGTCGATGACCACGCTGGTATCCAAGATTTTGAAGCTCTTCTTGGAGGTTTTTTCCACGCCGAAGACGCCGCCCAGCGCGGAGAGGTTGAGCAGTTCGCCCTTCTTGGCGCCCACTACCAGGCCGATATAGGCCATCAGCAGCAGCAGGCAAACCGGCAGGAACGGCTGCGCCGGAAGCGCCCGGCCCACCACCAGCGACATCAGGAATGCACCCAGAATGCCGAGGACCGACCCGACGGCAGCTCCAATCAGCCGTTTCAGGCTGACGTGTTCCAGGCGAACTTCGAAGAATATGATGGCCGCCGCCAGCACCACGCCTCCCGCCACGGAAAGTACCGGCTGGCCGGGAATGGGATTCAGTGCATAGGCGCAGCAACCCAGGACGATTACGAAAATGGCCCGAACAATGACGAGGTCCAACACAACGACACCCCCTTCCAGGGTGGATCAGGGCTTGGATCGAACAATCCGATATGACACGGGTCGCCGGGAAAAATGCGCAGGCAGACGCCGCGCCAAGATTTTACCATTTTTGGGACATGGCAGTGCTCGTTTTCCGCTCTTGCTCGACTGACTGCTCCGGTGCGCTGAAGTGGGTACGATGTAATTACTGAGGTGAATTCCATGAAAGTCGCCCTGGTGCGGGTCGGCAACTCGCGTGGCGTACGGATCCCGAAGCCTGTCATCCGGCACTGTGGTGGCAGTGGTGAGCCCCGAGCCCCGGCTGGCTGGTCACCCTTGACCCAACCGAGGGTTCGGAAATCCGCAAGACCCGGCCCCTGCGTGGCGGTGTCGCCCGACGAGATGATCGAGCAGGCGGCGCATGCCCTCACCGGCCAGGCGGATTGCGTCGCGTCCGCCCGCTATGGCCGGTCCATCGCTTCCGGGGGAGCGTCGCTCACTTTCGACAACACACGCTTGAGCTTTACTACGGAACCCCGCGCGGCTCGCGCCTGCAACTTGGACCAATCGCCGACCCGCTCGTTCACAAGCGCCGCCACCAGCCTGTCGACCGAGACGTGATCGATCTCGGCCAACTCCGCGGCGCGCTGGTAAACCTCATCCGGAAGTTGAATGTTCTTCATGGCAGCCCTCTATCAGTATAAGGACCGGCCCGGCGCCATCGGAACCTCGCTCGTCGTGAATGCGGCACAATCTCACGCCCCTTTCCGTGGCTGCGGCGGGCGTTTTTTCGCCGTCCCGGCGCTTACGCGCTGGGCTACTCTCTTTCGCCCTGCCGGGCGATCTACAGCCGGCAGATCAGCAGTTCGCGCTCGTAGATCATCTGCGGCGGCAAGTGGTCGTGCAAATCCATGAACAACTCGGCGTGGCCCAGCACTTCGCGGCGCCACTCGGGGCGGTGAAAGGCCTGCAGGGATTCGAAGTCCTCCCGACGGAATTCGAGGCCGTTCCATTCCAGCTCTTCGTAGCGTGGCATCCACCCGATGGGGGTTTCGCGGCCGGCCGCATTGCCGCGGGCGCGGTCTACGATCCACTTCAATACGCGCATGTTCTCGGCGAAGCCGGGCCAGAGGAAATTGCCGTCCGGCCCGCGCCGGAACCAATTCACGTGAAAGATGCGCGGGGTGACCGAAAGCGAGCGCTGCATCTTGATCCAGTGGCGGAAATAATCGCCCATGTGGTAACCGCAGAAGGGCAGCATGGCCATCGGGTCGCGGCGGACCTTGCCCACCGCGCCACCCGCGGCGGCGGTGGTTTCCGAGCCCATGGTGGCGCCGATGTAGACGCCGGAACTCCAGTTGAAAGCCTGGAAAACCAGCGGCATCGTGTCCGCCCTGCGCCCTCCGAAGACGATGGCGCCGAGGGGCACTCCGCGCGGGTTCTCCCAGTCCGGGTCGATGCAGGGGCACTGGCGGGCGGGCGCGGTAAAACGGGCGTTGGGATGGGCCGCTTTGGCGCCGGTTCGCTGGGCGATTTCGGGGGTCCAGACGTTGCCCTGCCAATCCAGGCACTCGGCGGGCGGCGTTTCCGTCATACCCTCCCACCAAACGCCGCCTTCCAGGGTGACAGCGGTGTTGGTGAAGATGGTGTTGCGGGAAATAGTAGCCATGGCGTTGGGATTGGTCCGCAGGGAAGTGCCCGGCGCCACGCCAAAGAAACCAGCCTCGGGATTGATGGCGCGAAGCACGCCATTTTCGTCCGGACGGATCCAGGCGATGTCGTCGCCCACCGTCCAGACCTTCCAGCCGGGAAACGCCTGCGGCGGAATCAGCATGGCCAGGTTGGTCTTGCCACAAGCGCTGGGGAAGGCGGCGGCAAGGTAGGTTTTCTCGCCCTGAGGGTTCTCGACGCCCAGAATGAGCATGTGCTCGGCCATCCAACCTTCGTCGCGGGCGATGTTGGAGGCGATGCGCAGGGCGAAGCATTTCTTGCCCAGCAGCGCATTGCCGCCGTAGCCCGATCCGTACGACCAGATTTCGCGGGTTTCCGGGAAGTGCACGATGTACTTTTCGGGGTTGCAGGGCCACGGGACGTCTTTTTGGCCGGGCGGCAACGGCATACCCACCGAATGGATGCAGGGCACCACGCGCTTGCGGTCGCGGTCGATTTCCTCGAAGACCTTCGTGCCGATGCGGGCCATGATGCGCATGTTGACCACCACGTAGGGCGAATCGGTCAACTGCACCCCGATCTGCGACAACGGGGATTCGACCGGACCCATGCTGAAGGGCAGTACGTACATGGTGCGCCCCTGCATGGAGCCGCTGAACAGATCCTTCAGGCGGCGCCGCATGCGGAACGGTTCCTCCCAATTGTTGGTCGGCCCGGCGTGGTCTTTGGACAGCGAGCAGACGAAGGTGCGGTCTTCGACCCGGGCCACGTCGCTGGCGTCGGAACGGGCATAGTAGCAGCCGGGCCACAGCTCCTGGTTGAGGCGGATGAAGGTGCCGCTGGAGACCAACTGGGCGCACAGGGCGTCGTTCTCCTCCTGGGATCCGTCCACCCAATGAATCGCCGCCGGTCTGGTGAGGCGGGCCATCTTATCGACCCAATTCAACAAATGGGTATTGGTGCTCAGCGGCAGGGCGGGATTTCGCGGCGGCGCCTCGGCGGCGGAGGCGGGTACATCTAGGGCGGTGGTGGCTTTGGTCTTCATGATTGGAGTTTCGCCCTCCCAGCCGCACGGGAAAGGCCAGCGGCCCACGGCTGCATTAAGGGCGGTTTCTAGCATCGTAGCGCATTCCACCAGCCGGTTTGGGGAGGGGGAAGCTCACCGGGGCGCTACCGCGTTACCGAACGCGGCGGCGGAGCAACAGCGCCAGCAGACCGGCAGCGCCGGTGAGGCAACACGTGGACGGTTCGGGGGACGCCTCCGCTAGCGGCGTGGTCGACGCAACTCCGGAAGCGATTGCCGTAGCCTTGGTGCTGCCAAACTCGGCTTCAGACAGGTCCCCGATCGAAGTTACCGGGACCGCCGGGGCGTTTCCCGTGAAAGGCTCGTCGAAGAACAGGTCGATCGCATTTAAGTTGGCGAGATCCACGAAGTCAATCAGGAGCGCACCCTCGCCGGTCAGATCCTGGTCGTAATAGACAGCTTCGGAGTTGGGTTGATTGTTGTCGATTTCGAACGATTCGTTGGCGCTCTGAATCACGATGTCAAAGACGGAGAGCGATTCGGTGTCGTCGGTCGGAAACTCCATGTCGAAACTGCCGGAGAAGGTGCCTCCGCCAAGCTCGCCCACGGAAACGAAGGTTCCCGAGGTGTAGACGGTGGTCGCCCCGGCCGGCAGTGCGGCAATCGTCGCCGCGGCCGCGATTCCAAGTAGTGAGATTTTCATGGGTAGTCTCTTAATTCCGACGCGCTTGTTTTGCGCGCATTGCAAAAGCCAGTAGGCCGCCCGCTCCGTTAAGCCACCATGTCGGGGGTTCGGGCACCGCTTTTGCGGGCGGCGCGGCAAGTGTGGCCGTGACGATCATTCCCAGTGTGGCGAATCGCGGTGTAATCACCGATTCCCCTTTCGGCGGCGCGTCAGCCCCAGTGTCACAAGCGCGGATCCGGCCAGCAGTTCGGTTCCCGGCTCCGGCGTCACCACGGATGGATCGTCGATCTGCACTTCCATCTGGTAGGGTCCGTTCGGATCGTTCGAAAGGATTCCTATGCCATCCTGGAAGTACTCGTTCTCCACGCCCGTCCCGCTCGTATCGAAGGTGTAACCCCAGGCGGCCGTAATGTTGTCGGCTTGGGTAGTCAGCGCGATCCAATAGCGCGTGTCCGCTTGCAGCACGGGGCTTGACGTGACATCGAGAACCACCGGGGTGGTGGAAAAAGACAGAAGCGAGTCATCGATGGTTCCCAGGGTGGTGATAAGGATGCCCAGGTTTTCACCATGGCCGGCGGAATACAGATCCACCGAAATGCTGCCCGGAACGTCGCTCAGGCCCTGCAGCATCAAGGTGATTTGGGTGATCGGGCCGGAATACTCGTCGGTTGAGAAGGAATCGGCCAACGGCAAGCCAAAGGCAATTCCATCCTGTGAGGCGGTTTCTCCGTCCATGCTGTCGTAAAGGACTATGGTGGTGTCGGCACGCAGGCTCCACGCCAGAAACAGAAGTCCGCAAGCCCCAATGAGTTTGTGCATGCAGACGAAGGTAGCCCACCAATCGGCGCCAGCCCCTTAACCTCTGCCCGCTTTGATTTATCTTCTTAGTTAACCTGGTAACCCTATTGTATTGTTCAGAATGCGGATGTGTTTATCCGGCGGCGTGGTATCCTTTTCAGCAGACGCCCCGGAAAAGCAACCGATGGCCGATACGCCGGCGCAGCCGCAAAGCACGAATTCCTCCGTAGCGCGGTTCGGACCGTTTGAACTGGACCCGGTCGCCGGCGAACTTCGCCGCCGCGGCAAGCTCGTCAACCTTCAAGATCAGCAGGTGGTGGTTCTGAAATGCCTGGTGGAACGCGCCGGTGACACGGTCACTCGGGAAGAGCTGCGGGAACTCATCTGGCCCGAGGGCACCTTCGTCGAGTTCGAGTTCGGCCTCTACAATGCTGTAAATCGATTGCGGCGCGCCCTGGGCGACACGGCCTCCAATCCACACTTCATCGAGACTGTTCCGAAACAGGGATACCGTTTCATCGCCGCGGTTCATCGCGAGCCGCCGCCCGACGAGGAATATCAGCCGCTCCTGCGTGTCCAGCCCCCGGCCGATAGTCCGGCGGCGGACCCGATCCATGAAAAAGGCCATCCGTGGTTGGCGTTCGCCTGTGTGGCGATACTGTTTCTGTTGTTGGGATTTGGACTGCGGCCGGCGTTCTGGCGTCTCCCCGCGGCTGGTTCCACCGGGAACCAGGTTTACCGTTATTCCATTATTTCAGAGACCACCGGCCAGATTAGTTCCCTGGCCATCTCTCCCGCCGGCGACCAGATCGTGTTTCAAGGATCCGGCCCCATGCTGTACCGGCTGTATCTGGAACAAAGCGACCCACAGTCCATACGGGGCACCGAGTCGGGCCGCTCGCCCTTCTTTTCGCCGGACGGCCAGAGCCTGGGATTCTTCACCGAACATGAGTTGAAAATACTGGAAGACGGCCGACTGCGCACTCTGGCCGTACTCCCGCCCGGCTACCGGTTTCACGACGCGCAGTGGGCACCCGATGGCTACGTCTACTACAACAGCCAAAACGAGGACAAAGACGGAATCTGGCGGATACCGGAAAAAGGCGGCAAGAGCGAATTGGTGGTCGGCGAGACACATAGCGGCCGCGGCGACCAGCGCTCATTTGTGAACCAGGTCGTCACCAGGCCGCGGCACCTGCTGGTCTATTCCGCCAATCGGGGGCCTATCCGGCGCTCCCTTCATGTATTGGATCTGGACACGCACATCGACAAGACCGTGGTCGAGCGCGGCATTGGGGGCTACATTCTTCCGAGTGGCCATCTGGTGTATTACAGACTCGGGAGTCTGTTCGCCGTATCGTTCGACGCCCGGTCGATGAGTACCATCGGCACGCCGCTCGAGATGGTGAAGGATGTCGCCGATTACTTCTGGCAATCGGGCCGCGCCGGCATTTCCGCCAACGGCACGCTGGTCTACGTGCCGCAATTCGATCCGGAATTGCGGAAGCTATCCTGGCTGGACAGCGAGGGCCGTTCCACGCCCCTGCCGCTTCCGGCCGACCAATACGAGCAGGCGGAAGTATCGCCCAAAGGGGATGCGCTGGCCATTGTCCGCGGCGAGGGCGGCTACAATTCCAGTCTGTGGACCTATCACCTCGCTACCGCGGCATGGCGCCATATTTCCAGCTCTCAGGTGCCTTATCTGCGGGCGCAGTGGAGTCCCGATGAAACGGAACTGGTGGTGAGTTCCGAGCGGCAAAACCAGGATTTCGTGAACCTGAACCGGGTCTCTCTGGCCGATCCACGAAAAGTGGAACGGCTTACCGAGGATCCCGATTTCGGCCAGTTCCCTCTTTGCTGGTCGGCGAAAGCCAACGCCATTCTGTTCGTGGATGGCACCCACCCGAAGACCAATGGGGACCTGATGGTGCTGCCCCTCGGTCCCCGCCAGACTCCCAAACGCCTGGTGGCGACTCCCGGAATGGACCGTGCCGCTTCCTTCTCCCCGGATGGCCGTTATTTTGTGTACGAAACGGACGATTCCGGCCAGCCCGGAATTTTCGTGCGTTCCTATGAGAAAGAGACAGCCGCACCGGGAGCGACAGCCATCCGGATTTCACAGGGCGGCGGACACGACCCCGTCTGGAGCCCGGACGGGAGCCGGATCTATTACACGGATTCCGAGCACCGGTTAATCGAGGTACGGCTGTCGGCGGGCAAGCTTCCCGCGTCGCGCAGGATCGTGGCATCCGGTCTTATCAATTCGGTAAACTACTGGACGCGCGCGTACAGCATGGCCCCCGATGGGCGCCTGCTGGTCATGAATTCCCTTCCCGCCGCGGCCGCTCCGGCACAAATCCAGGTTGTAGTGAACTGGATGGCGGAACTGAAGCGCCTCGTGCCGGTGCGGTGACGAATGGAGCCCGATCCAATGACGATTCGAACTTGCGTGATTTTCAGCATCGCCTGGAGCTTTGCGCTGCTGGCGCAAACTCCCTCGCCGGGCCCGACGGCCGAAGCCGATTACACCGTCCACGACTTCGTGTTTCGATCCGGCCAGACGCTGGCCGATCTGCGTCTGCACTACATTACCCTGGGAACTCCGCGGCGCGACGGCGAAGGGCGGGTACGGAATGCGGTGCTGATCATGCACGGCACCGGCGGCAGCGGCCGTCCTTTTCTGGGCGAACAATTCGCCGGAGTGCTGTTCGGCCCGGGCCAGCCGCTCGACGCCGCCCGCTATTACATCATTCTTCCGGATGCCATCGGGCACGGGAAATCCAGCAAGCCGAGCGACGGCCTGCGCCAGAGATTCCCCCACTACGACTACTACGACATGGTGCGCGCGCAATACCTGCTGGTTCACGACGGGTTGAAGGTCGACCACCTGCGCCTGGCGATGGGAACCTCGATGGGCGCCATGCACACCTGGCTATGGGGCGAGCTGTACCCCGAATTCATGGACGCGCTGATGCCGCTAGCGAGCGCGCCGGTCGAGATCGCCGGCCGGAACCGCATCCTGCGGGACATGATTATCGATTCCATCCGCGGCGACCCGGATTTCCACGACGGCGAATACACCACCCCGATCCGCGGACTTTTTGCGGCCGAGTACGCGCTCTACGTCATGACCAGCAGCCCGCTGCAGCAGCACAAGTCCGCGCCCACCAGGGCCGCCGCCGATGAAGCCTTCGAGCAAATCAAGCGGCGGGCTCTCAACCTGGACGCCAACGATATGGTGTATCAGTACGAGAGTTCGGCGACCTACAACCCGCAGCCCGAACTGGGAAAGATCCGCGCTCCGCTCTACGCCGTTAATTCCGCCGACGACGAAGTGAACCCGCCGGAATTGGGCATCCTGGAACGCGAAATCGCGCGCGTCCCCCGCGGCCGCTACATCCTGCTCCCCACCAGCGATGAAACTCGCGGCCATGGCACGCATTCGCGCCCCGTCGTATGGCGGAAGTACCTGTTGGAACTGCTGGCGGAATCGGAGCGGCCGTAGGAGATCGGCCTCCGATTGACGACCTCGCCCGCTCCCATAAATATGGGAAGATGGCAATGGATGAAGACCACCCTCGAAATTCCCGACGCGATTTTCAGGCGTGCCAAGTCGGCGGCGGCCGAGCGGGGAATTCCGCTACGGGAATTGGTATCGGAGGCGCTTGTGGAGAAGCTACGGACACGGGCGGGCCCGGACAAGCCGTGGCTGAAAGCCTTCGGCAAACTACGCGGCCTGCACAAGGAGACAGCGGATATTAACCGGATTATCGAGGAGGAGTTCGGCCAGGTCGAGCCTGAGGACTGGCGGTGATCCTGGACACGAATGGGCTATCCGCCATGGCGGATGGCGATATCAAGCTGGCGCCCATTCTTCAACGGGCATCCGAGATCGCAGTTCCAGTAATTGTGTTGGGCGAGTATCGTTACGGCGTCCGGCAATCGCGCCACCGGACTCGGTATGAGCAATGGTTGGCGGAGGTGCTCGCTAACTGCCGTGTGCTGGCAGTGGATGAGGGAACGGCGGAAGCTTATTCCGATGTCCGCGACGAACTGAAACGGAGCGGCCGGCGCGGCAGCACGGGTTGCCGCTAGTAAGCCGCGACCGGCATTTCGATTTCGTGCCGGGAATCAAGCGGATAGGCTGGTAAGGAATCCCCCGGTACTTCTGGTACCGGCCTTCTGGATACGCTGCAAGCTTCCACTACAATAGCAACAGGGTCGCCGGAATACTGCCTGTGCATTTCTCTTTTGACCTCCTGGTTGTCGGAGTTTTCGCTTTCGTTCAGTGGCGGATCAGCCGTATGCTGCTGGCGGCAGGCGCGCGCCGCTGGCAGGGTGCGCGGCTGCGCGCTTCGCGTGGGGCGGTGGCTGTCTTCAGCGTATTCGTCGCTTTGGGTTATGCGATCACCTGGCCCGGCGTCGCCAACATTTTGAGAGTGAGCGGTCCCCATGCCACGCTGGCCGGTGCGCTGGCGTTGGGTTATCTCATGATCGCGACCGGGGCGCTGGCCGTTCACGCGATCTCGCGCGGAATCGGGCGAAGGTGGAGCGCTCCGGCCGATTTAGGGCGGCGGCGCGCGATTCAAACCGCCGGCAACGCCCTGATGGCCGCGCCTCTCGCCGTGATGGGCTACGGCACGTTTGTCGAGCGGTCCGATTTTCGGGTGCGACAGGTAGATATCCCCCTGGCGGACTTGCCCGCCGATTTGGACGGGCTGCGAATTCTACAGTTGAGCGACATTCACCTCAGCATCTTTCTGAGGGAAGACGAGCTGGCGTGGGTGATTGGCCAGTCCAACGAGTTGAAGCCACACCTGGCGGTGGTCACCGGCGATTTGATCTCGGCCAGGGGCGACCCTCTGGATGCCTGCCTGCGCCAGTTGAAGCGCCTGAAAGCCGACGCCGGCGTGTTCGGCTGCATGGGAAACCACGAGCGTTATGCCGCTGTGGAAAACTATACCAGCCACGCGGCGGCGCGGTTGGGAATCGACTTTCTGCGCGGCCGCGCCCGCGAGGTGCGCTTCGGCGGCGCGGTTCTGAACCTGGCCGGGGTGGACTACCAGCGCATGGGGGAGAGACACCTCTACCTGCGAAATGCCGGCGCGCTGGTCAAGCCGGGGACCTGCAACGTGTTACTCTCGCACAATCCCGACGTGCTGCCGGCGGCGGCCCGCCAAGGCTACGACTTGGTGCTCTCGGGCCACACGCACGGCGGGCAGGTGACGGTGGAAATTCTGGACCGCTCGCTCAGCCCGGCCCACTTTTTCACACCCTATGTCTACGGCTTGTATCGGGCTGGGCGCACCGCCGAATACGTGACGCGCGGCATCGGAACCATCGGCGTTCCGGCGCGGATCGGCGCACCACCCGAGATCTCCCTGCTACGCTTGAGAAAGGCGTAACCGCCGAGATTCGTGCGTTATCTTATCGTCAGCGACATTCACTCCAACTGGCAGGCACTCAGGGCCGTTCTCGGCCACGCCGAGGGCGCCTGGGACCAAGCTCTGTGCTGCGGCGACCTGGTGGGCTACGGCGCCGATCCCAACCCGGTAACGGAATGGTTTCGCGACCACGGCTCTTACACCGTGCGCGGCAACCACGACAAGGTTTCGCTCGACGCCGAAGATCTGGAGTGGTTCAACCCGGTGGCCCGCGCGGCGGCCGAGTGGACCCGCACCGCGCTGACGAGGGAAAACGCCGCCTTCATCGCCGCGCTGCCCCGCGGTCCGTTGATGATCGAAGATTTCGAGATCGTGCATGGATCGCCGCTCGATGAAGACGACTACCTGGCGGCGGCGGCCGACGCCCACCAGGCGTTCGGGTACCTGGAGCGGCGCCTGGCTTTTTTCGGCCACACCCACCTGCAGGGCGGATTCGTGTGGAACCGGGCGCGAGTCGAGACCATTCCCAGCTTCATCGCCTCGGAGGGTCCGGCGCCAGTCGAACTGGATGGCGAGTGCGCCTACCTGATCAATCCCGGCTCGGTAGGCCAACCGCGTGACGGCGACCCGCGCGCGGCCTATGCGCTTTACGATTCGGCCAGCAAGGTGCTGACTTATGAGCGAACCGAATACGACATCGAGGGAGCGCAGCGACGGATCATGGAAGAGGGCCTGCCGGCAATTCTGGCGGAGCGGTTGCTGGTGGGGAGGTAGCGGACATTTTCCTTGGCGTGTCGTGTCGGTGTGCTGGCCGCAGGCATTTGTCCGACATGGCGGCTAAGTACTCGGTTTCGCAATTACGGTCACACATCCTGCAACCGCTCCCATGACAGCAGAGTGCAACTCGCAGCACTCTTGAGTGCTGCGGCTCCACAGTCGTGTTGTGCCCCAAGGCCCTCGCGCGGTACGATACTCTTACCATGCAAACCCGCATTTCCAGCAAGGGGCAGGTGGTTCTTCCCGGTCCCATCCGGCGGAAGCTTCGACTTGGCCCTGGCGATGCCCTCGATGCTTGCGTGAAGAGCGGGCAAATTGTCCTTACGCCGCACCATGCGCGGCCCGCTAAGGCGACCATCGGGCGTGATACCGTTACTGGTCTGCCGGTTCTCAGTGCCGGACCGCGGGCGCCGCAACTCACTAGCGCACAGGTCGAGGACATTCTGTCGAATCTGCCGTGAGATATCTCCTTGATGTAACGCACTGGTCGCGCTGGGCTTTCTCGAACACGAGTTCCATGAGCGCGTGGGCCGGTGGCTGCTGAGTCTGGGGAAGGGCAAGAGCTACGAAATCCTGACTTGCCCGATCACGGAATTAGGGTTCGTCCGCGTTCTCTCTCAGGCTCCGCAATACGGATTGACCGTCGCTCAGTCGAGAACTCTCCTGGCGAGACTCAAGTCGCAGCGAAGGGTTCCCTTCCGCTTCATCTCGGACGATCACGACGTCTCGCGGCTTCCTGCGTGGGTCAAGACGGGGCGGCAGACCACCGACGGCCATTTGGCGGAGTTGGCGCGGGCACACGATTCCGTGCTTGCGACGCTGGACGAACGAATCCCCTCCGCGTTCGTCATTCCCTGCTAACTGCCCTTCCTGACGCTGGACCCGGGTGGCGCGTATTTTCGTCTCATAACTTATCCTCTATGAAACGGCACGGCTACCTCTCTCTGATCATCGATTGCCCGAGCTTCGTAAGCCGATATTTCCCGTCGATCTCGCCGTGAGCAGTGTACTCAAATAGTTCGCCGGTGCGAGGGTCAAAAAACGTCGCCTCACCTGAATCCGCAAACCGCAGACCTATAAACGACCCCTGTGCGCTGGCGGAAACGGCCGGGTGGATATATTGGTTGCAGGCGACCAGCACAAGAGCAAGCGCCATAACGGTTAGCACGATTTTGGTGTAGAGATCGAGTTTCATGCGCCGCAGATTAACACGCCGCGGCCCTCCCCGGCGCACAGGGGCCGTTTCGCAAAGGACCCTTTGTGAAGCGTTGCGGCGCTTAAGTCGACGGATGCTCGACAAGGCGCGGGATATTCATCTTGCGTTGGTTCTTTCGTGCCTGCGCAAGATCATACGCGGCCTGCATCCGCAACCACATGTCGGCGCTGCCGCCGAAAGCCTTTTCAAAGCGTAGCGCCATCTCAGGCGTGACGGCGCTTCTACCCTTCATCACGTTGTGAAGCTGCTGGCGGGTGACCTTCATCGTTTTCGCTGCCTCGGCCACACTTACGTTAAGTTCCTCAAGGTTCGCCTTGGCGAGGGCGCCGGGGTGAACGGGATTTTTCATCGGCATAGCATCGTCCCTCCTAATGGTAATCTTCCAAATCCACGTCGTAGGCGTTGTCCCCCTCAAAACGGAAGGTCACTCGCCAGTTGGCCCTTACCGTCACTGCCCAGACGCCTTTTCGGTCGCCCTTGAGCGGATGCAACCGAAAGGTGGGCTGGTTCATATCCTGCACTTCGCTGGCCTGGTCCAGCGCCGAAAGGATTAACCGCAAACGGTCAACTTGATCGGCTCCAACCTTGCGGGCGTCGTCCTGTTCGAACAAGCTCCGCAGGCCCTTATGCTTAAAGCCCTCGATCATCGTCCGAAGTGTAAAACGTCAATTGACGTTTGTCAACAGGGAGGTGCTGCGTTCAACACCTACCCATTATGCAACGTCGTCTCGTCCACTTGGCCGTCTGACGCCCAACAGTTTATTTGACGCCCCGCGGCACCCGAGGGCCGGAGCCGAAAGCGCCGTCGAGGTGCCGCACCGACCGGGTCCGCATCCGCCAGTTGTGGCAAACTGGGTGAGGGACGAACCATGGCTCTCGATCGCGCCACTATTTTCAGGACTCCGACGGCCAGCGATACGGCTTTGTCCGAAGTGGTGCGCCGTCTGGTGGAAGCCTACCGCCCGGAGCGCATCTACCTGTTCGGTTCCGTCGCCAGGGGCGACGCAGGGCCGGACAGCGACTACGACATCATGGTCGTCGTGCCCGACGATGCGCCGCCCGAACTCCGTCGCAGCCGCACCGCCCATGTGGCGCTCTGGGGCACCGGGGTTGCGTCCGACGTGTTGGTTTAGACCGCCAGCCAGTTCGATAGCAGGTTGCACTTGGCCGCGTCCCTGCCCGCTACCGTCATTCGCGAGGGAAGACTGCTTCATGCGCAGCGCCCGAAGGCCGGGGGCGAAAGCGCCATCGGGGCACCTCGCCTCCAATCGGGATGGTCTGCGGTCCGATAGGTGTAAACTGGATTTATGGCGGCCTGGGAGCTTCAAATCGTCTCCAACGAGAATGGCGAGCCGACCGGTGTCATCGTGCCCATCGAGCTCTGGCACGAAATCGAATCCGAGCGCGAAACGGCACACCTGCTTAGGTCTCAAGCGATGAAAAACTGCTTGCTGGCTGCGAAGCGACGCCAGGATGGAATCCCATTCGAGGCGGCCGTTGAGAAGCTTGGAATATGACTCCGCAGCCTTCGAAGACCTCGCGTGGTAGGTGGAGCGGGATCGCGCCCAGGCCCTTCGGCTGATTCGTATCATCCGGGAGACTCAGCGCGAGCCGTTTACTGGTATCGGGAAGCCTGAGCCGCTCAAGCATGAACTCACTGGATGCTGGTCCAGGCGGATCGATCGGGAGCACCGGCTCGTTTACGAGGTGCAGCCAGAAAAGAACCGGATTCTCGCCTGCCGATATCACTACTGATTCGCCCGGCGTGCTGGCATCGTTGAGCCCTGCTTGCATCGAGCCATGGGACAATGGAAGCACGCATGAGGGCATGGAACCGCGCGAAGCTTTTGTGGGGTTACCTGGCGCGGCGGTCCACGCTGAACGCCTTGCCGGTTGAATACATCGTCGAAACCACCGCCAAGTGCAACCTGTACTGCCCCATGTGCCCGCGCGAGACCCACAAGCAGCCCAAGGCCGACATGGCCGACGGCGTTTTCGAGCGCCTGGTGCGCGAAGCCGGCGATTCAGCCGAGCACATGATGCTGATTGGCCTGGGCGAGCCGTTCATGGATCCCGCCATCTTCCGGCGCATCGAGTTCTGCCATCGCCACAGCATTTCCACGCTGCTTTCCACCAACGGCACTTTCCTTGACGAAAAGCTGGCGGCGCGCGTGCTCGATTCGCCGCTGGAACAGATTACTTTGAGCTTCGACGGCGCCCGAAAGGAGACCTTCGAGTACTATCGAAAGGGCGCCAAATTCGAGAAGGTGCGCGACAACTTCGTGCGCTTCGCCAAGCTGAAGCACGAGCGCGGATCGAAGCTGCAGGTGGTGGTGCAGATGGTGCGCATGGAAGGCAATGCCAGCGAGGTGGATGAGTTTCTGCGCTTCTGGAGCAATCTCGAAGGCGTCGACCAGGTCCGCATCAAGGAAGACGAAACCAACCTGATGCGGCCGGATGCGGGCCATGCCGCCGAGGATTGGAAACACCCCTGCCACTACCTGTGGCGCGGGCCGATGTACGTCAAGCAGAATGGCGACGTGTATCCGTGCTGCCAGAGCTACATGCTGGACGGGGCGCCGCTGGGTAACCTGGAGCGGGATTCGCTGATCGGGATCTGGAACGGGCAGGCGATGGAGGGCATGCGGCGCCTGCACGCGGGCGGCCGGGCCGGCGAGATCGACATCTGTTCCCGATGCTGTACCACCATTCCGCACCCCGCGCTGGTGGCCGGAAGCCTGCTGCTCGACGGCCGGACGGTGCGCCGCCTGTTACCCATGGTGGAGCGGTTGACGTATCTTTCGAAACTGCCGCGCCGTTTACTGCGGCCGCCAGCCAGGGTGGGCGGGAAGCAACCGCGGACGCAGGCCCCGATAGAGAAATAGTTTGGTACTACATTTTTCTCTAAAACGACAATTATGCCCATATGTTTCAACGAGGTAAGCAGCGAGACGTCGAGGCAGGCAAGGCCGCGTACCGCCAGGCCGTCGAAGACAACCGCGACTGACAGGCGCGCAAAGCGGAGGCTCCGCGGCGGGACTCCGCAGCCAAGCCCCCACAACGTGCCAAGATAGGAAAGAGAGACGCCCCTCCCATGACCGACTTACAGCTCTACATCGCCATCGGCCTGCCCACCGTCGCCGTGCTGGCCAGCCTCACCGTAAGCCTGGTGCAGATCTCCGCCATCCGCGACGACATCCGCGAAATCCGCGCCGACACCCGCGCCCAGCTCACCGAAATACGCAGTGACATCAAGCTGCTCACCGGAAAGGTGTACGAAATGATGGGCCAGAAATGACCGGGCCGCCGCAACTCCATTAACCGCCATGCCCACCGACACCAGGGAGCGCCGCATCCGCGCCGCGGTCCCCTGCCCGCTGTGCGGCGCCACCCGCGGAATCATGGCGAACATGCGCTAGAATGCTCACTGCATGAAACCAGCCGCCTCCGCGCGCACTCTGGCGTTTGACATTTTGCGCAAGGTGGAAACTGGCGGCTACGCTTCCGACCTTTTGCTCGAACGCACCGCCGGGATGGATAGCCGCGACGCCGGCCTGGCCACGGAAATCGTGTTCGGCGTGCTGCGCTACCGGGCGCAACTCGATTACCTGATCGCGTTGTTTTCGGGCCGCGCGCGAAAGCTCGACCCGGAAGTGCGGCTGGCGCTTGAAATGGGGATTTACCAGTTGCGGTACCTGGAACGGGTGCCGGCGCACGCTGCCGTGGGGGACAGCGTGGAGTTGGTGCGGCGCGCGCGCAAGACGTCGGCGGCGGGTTTTGTAAATGCGGTGCTACGCAAGACGCATCGCGAGCCCGTGGAGTGGCCGACCCGCGAAATCGCGCTTTCCTGCCCGGAGTGGCTGCTCGCACGCTGGGAGCGGCAGTACGGCGGCGCAGCGGCCGAAGCCATCGCCCGCGCGGCGCTGGAGGAGCCGGGGAAATACTGCCACGGCGAGCGCTTCCAGGATATCGGTTCGCAATCGATCGTGCCGCTGCTCGAAATCGAGCCCGGCCAGCGCGTGCTGGACCTGTGCGCGGCGCCGGGCAACAAGACCACGCAGGCGGTGGAAGCCGGAGGGCGCGTGGTAGCCGCGGACTTACACCTTCACCGCCTCGCGCAGGTGAAAGGGATCACAGCCGACCTGGTGCAACTGGATGCGACCCGGCCGCTGCCCTTCTCCGCGCGTTTCGAACGGGTGCTGGTGGACGCGCCCTGCTCGGGTACGGGCACGCTGGCGCGCAATCCGGAGATTAAGTGGCGCCTGAAACCGGCGGACCTGGCCGACCTGGCCGGGCGGCAACGAGGGATTCTGACCAACGCCCTGGCGGCGCTGGCGCCGGGCGGCCGGCTGGTTTATGCCACCTGTTCGCTCGAAGCGGAAGAGAATCGAGAGGTGGTGGAACGGGCGCTGGCCGGGGCGCGGGGATGGCGGATTGCGGCCACCCATGAACGGCTGCCGGGCCGCGATGCGGGCGACGGGTTTCTAGCCGCTGTGATAAAATCGGACGAACCCGCAAATGGTTGAAATCGTTCCCTCGATTCTATCCGCGGACTTTGCCCGCCTGGCGGACGAAATGGCCCGCGTCGAGCGCGGCGGAGCGCGAATTCTGCATCTCGACGTGATGGACGGCCACTTCGTCACGAACATCACCATCGGCCCGCCGGTGGTCGAATCGATTCGCAAGGCGACCAAGGCGCATCTGGATGTCCACCTCATGATCGAAAATCCGGAGCGCTACGTTACCGATTTCGTGCACGCCGGGGCGAATTCGGTTTCGGTGCATTGGGAGGCTTGCCGGCACCTGGACGGCACGCTGGAAATGATCCGCTCGGCGAAAGCCATGGCGGGGGTGGTGCTGAATCCGGCCACGCCGGTGGAGGTGTTGGAAGACGTGCTGCATGTGGCCGACTACGTGCTGCTGATGAGCGTCAACCCCGGCTTCGGAGGCCAGAAGCTGATCCCGTACGTGCTGGAAAAGGTGCGCAAGCTGGCGGAGATGAGGCGGGTGAAGCGGTTGGCGCTGCCCATCGAAATCGATGGCGGCGTGCATCCGGAGAACCTGGCGGAAGTGGTGCGGGCGGGGTGTGACTGGATCGTCACAGGTTCGGCGATCTTTCACAGCCCGGAACCTGAGGCCACCGTGCGCCGGATGCGGGAAATCGCCGCGCAGGCGACCGCGGTTCGGGTTTGAAATAGGAAGAATGGAACGGGGAATCGCAATGGTTTCAAGAGCCTTACGGACGGCCGCGGTGGGCGCGGCGCTGGCTGCCATGGTCATCGCGCCGGCTTGCCGCAAGAAAGTCTATATCAATCCCATCGCCAAGGATACGCAGCAGCCGGACAAGGTGCTGTTCGACACCTCCCTCGGCGACATCCAGCACGGCCGTTATGAGCGCGCGCGGCTAACGCTGCAAACCCTCATGAACACCTACGACACCAGCGAGTATCTGGCCAAGGCGAAGCTGGCGGTGGCGGATAGCTGGTTCCGGGAGGGCGGCGCGCACGGACTGGCGCAGGCGGAAGCCGAATACAAGGATTTTATCCTGTTCTATCCGCAAATGGAGGAATCGGCCGAGGCGCAGGAAAAAGTCTGCCAGATGCAGTACGACCAGGTCGACAAGGCCGACCGGGACAACCTGCACGCCCGCCGCGCCCTGGACGAATGCCGCACCATGCTGGCGCAATATCCCAATTCCAAGTTTGCGCCGGCGGCCCAGCAATACTTGCGCAACACGGAGGAAGTGCTGGCGGAGGGCGAGAACAAGGTCGGTACGTTCTACCTGGGCAAGGGCAGCTTCCCGGCCGCCACCAACCGCTTCCAGGCGATGACGGACCAGTATCCGCTCTATAGCAAGGGCGCGGACGCGCTGTGGGACATGGCCGAGGGCTATCATCACATGGGCGACAATTTCGAGAACCAGGAAGCCGCCGCCTATACCAAGATCGTGCAGGAGTACCCGCTCAGCGCGCACGTGGCGGAAGCCAAGGCCAAGCTGACGGCCATGCACCGCCCGGTGCCGGAGGCCGACCCGGTAGCCTATGCGCGCGAAAAGTTCGAACAGCAGAACCGGCTGAAGCGTTCGCTGTTGAGCAAGGCGACCGGGCCTTTCATTGGCAGGCCGGACGTAACGCTGGCGGCCCGCTCGGGCACGCCGCAGATGACCGATTTCACGCCCTACGTTCCGGTGAGTGTGCCGCAAGTGGCGGGGGTGGGCGACAACACGGTCACCGCCGGCCAGGGCGGCGGTACAGGCGGCTCGGATGTCAGCGCGGGCACGGTCGGCTCCGGCAAGTCGCTGATTGAAACGCAACCGGACGCGCGCGAAGGCGGGCCGGCGGCTACCCCGGCGGCCAACACGATTTCGCCGAAACCGTCGGACGCGAAAAATGCCACCGCTCCGCCGGCGGCGATAGCCGGACCCAAGCCTCTGCCCCAGAACCACACCGGCAACCTGACTCCCAAGCAACAGGCGCGGCTGCTGAAGAGGCAACAGGACGCGATGCGGAAAAAGCAGGAAACGCAGGCCAAAGCGAAAAAGAAACAGCAGGACGAGGAAGACCGGAAGAAAAAGAAGAGCGGACAGCCGGCCGACACCCAGTCCGGACAGGCGAATCCGGCCAATTCGACGAATTCCGCAACAACCACTCCGCCAACCACCGGCAAGCAATGAATCGTGTCTTGCTGGTTGACGACAGCCCGCACGCGCAGCGTATGGGCGAGCGGATCCTGAGCGACGAGGGATTCGAAGTCGTCACCGTGAGCAATGCGGATGCGGCCCTGGTGCGCCTGGAAGATGTGGATCCGGACGTGATTGTGGCCGATACGGTGATGCCGGGACGGACCGGCTACGAAATTTGCCAGTACGTAAAGCTGAGTCCGCGCCATCGCCACGTCAAGGTGATTCTCACCGCCGGCGTATTGGAACCTTTCGAGGAAGAGCGGATCCGGCAGGCCGAAGCCGACGGGTCGCTCAAGAAGCCGTTCGAGGCCAGCGCGCTGGTGGGGATGGTGCGGCCGCTGGCGGAAGCGTCCGCCGCGGCCCGCGCCGATGCGGCCGCCGCGAAGCCCGCCAGCCAGGCTGTTTCCAAAGCGCCGGTTGCGCCCGCCGCGCCTTTCATCGCGGTGGTGGACGCCGAACAGGTGCGCGCGGCGGTGACGGTCGCCCTCGACGCATCCATGGCCAATATGGTGGATGAGATTTCGCGCCGCGTGATTGCCGCCCTGAACGTACGCAAGCACGAAACGCCGGCCGCCGCGCCGCCCCACGCGCCCATGGCACCCGAGCAACCGCGAGTGGCCGAACCGCCGCCGCCGCCCCGCGCCGATTCCGTGCGGCGCATCACTCCGGTGCGCACGCGCCATAGTTCCGGATCCTTTGTCAGTCTCGATATCAACCGCCCCGATCCCGAGTGACCTATGCCCGATAACAGCTTCGACGTGGTTTCCAAGATCGAAATACCTGAAGTCATGAATGCCGTGCAGCAGACTCAGAAGGAGGTCCAGCAGCGCTTCGACCTCAAAGATACACACTCGTCGGTCGTGCTGAACGAGAAAGAAAACAAGATCGCCCTGGCCAGTAAGGACGAGTATAAGCTGAAGGCGGTGATCGAGATTCTCGAATCCAAGCTGGTGAAGCGCAAAGTGCCGCTGAAGGGATTGCAGTTCGGCGAGGTCATCGCCGCGGCGGGGTCGAGCGTGAAGCAGGAAATCACCTTGCAGCAGGGGATTCCGATCGAAAAGGCGCGCGCCATCGTCAAGACGGTCAAGGACAGCAAGCTCAAAGTGCAAGCGTCGATTCAGGGCGATTTCGTGCGCATTGCCGGCAAGGATCGCGACACCCTCCAGGCGGCGATCAAGCTGCTGCGCGACACCGATTTCGGCATCGACATGCAGTTCATCAATTACCGGACAAACTAGCCCTTAACCGAGCCGCGACCGTCAGGGAGCGGTTGCTGCGCCTGAAACTGCGAAATCCCAAGTAACCTCCCATGGCCCGCCGCATCGAATCTCTGCTGCTCGCCGGTCCGGCCGGCCGGTTGGAAGCGTTGCTGGAAGAGCCCGAGGGCGCCCCACCCGGCTTTGCCGCCCTGGTTTGCCATCCCCACCCGCTCTACGGAGGCACCATGCTCAACAAAGTGGTGCACCGGCTGGGACGGGGGCTGCGCGCGGCGGGCGGAGCGGTTCTGCGATTTAATTTCCGCGGCGTGGGCCGGAGCCAGGGCGAGCACGGTAACCTGGCGGGCGAAGTGGAAGACGCTCGCGCCGCGCTGGGTTGGCTGCGCGGCCGCTACCCGGAGCTGCCCTACGCGCTGGCGGGCTTCTCCTTCGGCAGCCGGGTGATCACGCGTTTGGGTTGCGAAGAGCGCCGCGAGGCCGAGGGAGCGCGCTTCCTGATGGCTGCGGGATTTCCCACCCGCATGGGCGCGGTCGATTACCTGGAGCGCTGCGGCGCGGCCAAGATCTTCATTCAGAGCACGCACGACGAGTTCGGTCCCAAGCCGGAGTTGGAAGCGGCCTTTGCGCGCTTCGCCGAGCCCAAGCGCCTGATCTGGGTGGAAGCCGCCGATCACTTCTTTGCGGGCGCACTGGATGAGTTGGAGAGGCAAGTCCGGACGGCGGCGGAAGCGGCGCGATAGGCTGTGGATCCGCGTGGGGCAGACCATCGTCTTTTGTGGTCTGCCCTACGGTGCCCGTCTGCTAACCTGCGAATATGTCGGTTCGCATCGTAACTGTCGACGCTTTTACGGCCGTGCCCTTCGCCGGGAATCCCGCGGCCGTCTGTATCCTCGCCGAAGCACGCCCGGACGACTGGATGCGGCAGGTGGCGCGGGAGATGAATCTTTCCGAGACCGCCTTTCTGACGCCGGAAGCCGATGGCTACCGGCTGCGCTGGTTCACACCGGCGGTGGAGGTGGATCTATGCGGGCACGCCACGGTGGCGAGCGCCCACGTGCTGTGGGAAGAGGGCCACCTGGCGGCCGACAAGCAGGCGCGCTTTTACACCCGCAGCGGGCTGCTGTCGGCCGCGCGAAGGGGGGAATGGATCGAGCTGAATTTCCCTGCCACGGAGGCCGCTGAATCCCAACCGCCGGCGGAGCTGATCGTGGCCCTGGGAGTCAAAGCCAAAGCCGTGGCGCGAAACCGGTTCGATTACCTGGTAGAGGTGGGGAGCGAAGCGGACGTGCGGGCGGCCAATCCCGATCACGGTGCGCTGAAGAGGATTCCGGTGCGAGGGGTGATCGTGACCGCGCCGGCCTCGACCGCCGGTTTCGATTTCGTCTCGCGGTTTTTCGCGCCGGGCTCGGGCATCGATGAAGACCCGGTCACCGGCTCGGCCCACTGTGCATTGGGGCCATACTGGGCGGCGCGAATGGGCAAACGGGAATTCACGGCGTATCAGGCGTCGGCGCGAGGCGGGGTAGTGCGGGTGCGGGTGGAAGGCGATCGCGTCCTGCTGGGCGGCCAGGCGGTGACCGTGCTGCGGGCCGAGATGGCGGAAGGCTGGAAGTGAGAAGTGAGAAGTAACTTCTGTCTTCTCACTTCTGTCTTCTCTCTTCCGTCTTATCCTTCGAATAGCAGATATCGTCGAGCTGGCATTCGCCGCACAGTGGCTTTCGCGCCGAGCAGAGCGCGCGGCCGTGCAGGATCACCTGGTGCGAGAACAGAATCCACTTCTCCCGGGGAATGATTTTGACTAAGTCCTGTTCGATCTTGACAGGGTCGGTGTGACGGGTTAAGTCGAGCCGGGCGGCGATCCGCGCCACGTGGGTATCGACGACGATACCGGAAGCGATTCCGTAGGCCGTTCCCAGGACTACATTGGCGGTCTTGCGGGCCGCGCCGGGAATGGTCAGCATTTCTTCCATGCTTCGCGGTACCTGGCCGCCGAATTCGCCCCGGATCTTTTTGGCGGCGCCGACGATGGACTTGGCTTTGTTGTTGAAGAAGCCGGTGCTGCGGATGTCCTGCGCCAGGACTTCAGGGTGCACCGCGGCAAAGTCGGCGGGAGTCGGATACTTGGCGAAGAGGCCGGGCGTGACTTCGTTGACGCGCTTATCGGTGCACTGGGCCGAGAGGATGGTGGCCACCAGCAACTCCCACGGGTTGCGGTGGTGGAGGGCGCAAGTCGCGCCGGGGTACATGGCGTCGAGGCGGCGAAGCACGTCGCCCACGCGTGCGGCGCGTTGAGCCGCGGTCTTGGGACGGCTTGGACGGGCGACGGTGGGTCGGCTGGTTGAGGATTTCACTCTGACGATTATGCCATGGCTCCGGCCGGAGCCGGCGCTGCTGGGCGCGTACCCGATTCGGGGGGAGTTAGTTCCTGGCAACCGCTCCCTGGCGGTCAGCGGCTCGGTAAGTGACTGGAAACACGCGGCGCCCGTTACCGAGCCGCGACCGCGAGGGAGCGGTTGTTAGGCCTAAACTGCGAAAACCTCCGGATCGGTTAAGCACCCGGCGCTACTGGGCACCTTGAAGGGCTGTCGGCGCGGTGATCTGCAAGTCCGTGGTCAGGTTTTGCCAGTCCGCCAACTCGTAGATTTTCTTCTTGGTGTCGAGCGGCGCGCTCAATTCCAGCGAGGTGAACGGCTTCAAATCGGTGGTGAAGGCGAATGAGCCCTGGGCGTCTTCCTCGGAACGTTGCGTGCTGCCCCAAAGGCTGACGTTGCCCTTCAGGCCCATCCAATCGGCGGAGGAGTGGTTCACCAGCAGGAACCGAACCAAGGTTTTGTCCTTATTCTTAGGATCCTCGACAAATCGAACCCCGGCGACCTCGATGAACTTCTGCGCCGGACTGACCGCCGTGCCGGGCTTAGCGGCGGGATTCTCCACGGCCGCCGCCGGAGACGACGAGCCGTGGGAAGAACCCACCAGACTATAAACGAGCCATAACACGCCACCGAAAGCGACCACCGCCAGGACCGTGAGCAGCCAGACCGGCAGACTGCGTTTCGGCGGCGGGTACGCCGCGGTTTGCGGCGGCGCATAGCGCGGTTCGGGCGCGACCGGATAGGACGGCTGCGGAGGAGAAGGCGGAGGGGGCGGCGCAGCCTGAGGCGGAGGGGGCTGAAAGGCCGGGGGCGCGTAGGCCTGGGGTGGAGCGTAGTTCGGAGCAGTCGGGTACCCCGTCGGTGTTGGATAGGACGGCGGTGTCGGGTAAGCCTGTGGCGGCGGAGGAACTCCCGGTAGCGGCGGCGCTTGCGGCGATGGCGGTGCGGCCGGCTGCTGGCTCTGCGCGGCCAGATCGCGGCAGTTGGGGCAGTCGTTGTATGCGGGAGGAACTTCGCGCCCGCACTGCGGGCATATCCAGGTGAACATTTCAGCCTTTCGCTTCTACTCTACTACCGGCGGCACGCGCATGGGCGGCCGGCGGTCACGACGCTCCCAGAGCGGCAAACGACAACATTCGGCCGGCCTTTTCCCGGTCGCGCCGATACGACTCGAATTCGTTCGCCTGGCACATGGTGCACAAATTCGACGTGGCGATGGCGGATGCCGTTACACCGGCTTCGAGCAATTGGCGGCGGTTGGCGGCGGCCAGATCGACGTGGGCGCGGCGGCCTTCGCCCGAAACCGGTTCCTGGAACTCGGCAGCCACCTCGGGGCCGACTTCGAAGCAGCACTTGCCGATGCCGGGACCGATGGCGGCGCGGAGGTTTCCGGGCTCGGTCCCAAATTCCGCGGCCATGGCGGCCACCGCGCCGGCGGCGATGCGCGCCACCGTACCGCGCCAGCCGGCGTGGACCGCGGCGACCGCTCGCACGACCGGGTCCACCAACAGAATGGGAAGGCAATCGGCGGTCTTGACCGCGACCATCCCACCTGGCGTATTTTCCAGCAAGGCGTCGCCCTGGCCCAATACGCCGGTGCGGCCGCGCGCGGCCACGCACGCCGCCGAATGGACCTGCTTCAGGGTGGCGAGCCGGGCTAGCCCGCCGGGGGTTACGGCGTGCCTGGTACCGAAGCCGTGATCCAGCCACTCGAAGCCGTCCCAATCGTCGACCCGGTAGAAGCCGCGGGAATCTTTATGAAACATGGGTAAAAGAGTTTTAGCCACGGATGAACACGGATGAACACAGATAAATCCGTTTGTTCTTATCTGTGTTCATCCGTGTTCATCCGTGGCTAAATATTTTTCCGTAGCTACGCCGGATTGGAAATCTGGGCGATGCGGACCTGCTGCTGAAACTGGGCGAGCATACTTTCTTCCAGCCGTATCTCGGTGGGCCGCTTCACTAGCGTGCTCATGCCATCGATCTTTTCCTGCAATTTCAACAGGCCGTAAAAGAGATTCTCCGGACGGGGCGGGCAGCCTTGCACGTAAACATCCACGGGTACGATTTTATCCACGCCCTGCAGCACGGCATAAGTATTGAAAGGGCCGCCCACGCTGCTGCAGGCGCCCATGGAGATGCACCATTTGGGGTCGGGCATCTGGTCCCAGATGCGTTTCAGTACCGGCGCCATTTTCAAAGTCACCGTGCCCGCCACAATCATCAGATCGCTCTGCCGCGGGCTGGGACGGAAGACTTCCGCGCCGAAACGGGCGATGTCGAAGCGCGACGTGCTGGAGGCGATCATTTCAATCGCGCAGCAAGCCAATCCGAACGTCAGCGGCCACAACGAGGACTGCCGGGCCCAGTTGAAAACGTGATCCACCGAGGTGGTGATCACGTTCCGCTCAAACTGGTTTTCGAGAAACGACGGCACCGGGAACCTCCCCTTAAGGTTGAATTGTAGCACCGCTTCCCCTGCAGGCACCATGGCGTTCGAGGCGTCGCCGGCGACAAAGGCACCAGGAAGAAGTGGTGGCATCGGGGAAAGCTCAACATGAACGTCGCTTGACAAAACTCCTGCAATGGCAATACAATCTCACCCAATATCCCCGCTACGTGTGCGGGCGAGTGAGCGGTCTATTACGTAACTATTTTTGGAGGATTCATGGCTTACCTTAGGAGACGTGTGTCCAGCGTCGGAACCCTGGCTTTGGCGACGCTTCTGTTGTGCGGGCCGGCGTGGCCGCAAACCAGTTCCACCGGAAGTGTGTCGGGCCTCGTCACCGATCAACAGCACGCAGTTGTCGCAGGCGCGGCGATCAAGCTGACAGATCCCTCAACCGGCATCACCTTGTCGACATCGAGCAACGACACCGGCCGCTACATCTTCGCCAACGTTGCACCCGGGAAGTACAACATCAGCATCGCTAAGACCGGATTCTCGACGGAGGACATCAACGCGCAAACCATAGAGGTCGGCCAGGTGCTGACCATCAACGCGACGCTGCAAGTGGGCGCCACCGCAACCACGGTGGAAGTCGCCGCGCAGACAGGCGCGGATTTGCAGACCGCGAATTCAACGGTGGGCCAGACCGTCTCCGGGGATTCGATGATCTATCTGCCGGGTTTCAGCCGTGAAGCCGCGCAGCTCGCGATCTATCAGCCGGGCGTTTCGCCGGAAGGCTCGGTAGCCGGCGCGATGTGGGACCAGAACACCTTCCAGCTCGACGGCGGCAACAACTCCAGCGATATGGACGGCGGCCAGAACGTCTATACCGCGAGTTACGGCGGCAACGGGACCAACGGAGGGTCATATAACGCGGGTGTCGGGGCACCTACCGGGACCATGCCGACGCCGGTCGAGAGCATCGAGGAATTCAAAGTGAACACCAGCGGCATGACGGCGGATTTCAACGGTTCCTCCGGCAGCCAGGTGCAGATGGTGACCAAGCGCGGCACCAATGCGTTCCACGGGTCGGCTTATGAATACTACTACGCCACCGACGTGGGCGCGGCCAATACCTGGGACAACAACCACGTGCCTTCGGGCAACCTGGGTTACACGCCCCTGCCGATCACCCACAACAACCGTTTTGGCGGGGCATTGGGTGGGCAGCTCATCCCCAAGAACCTGCTGGGCGGCAAATGGTATTTCTTCGTGAATTACGAGGGTTTCCGCTTCCCGCAGTCGGCGCTCGTCGAAAGGACCGTTCCCACGGCGATGCTGAAAGCCGGCGTGGTTCAGATTAACGAGGGCGGGACGTATGTGCCCTACAACCTGAACCCCTACCCGGTTACCGTGGCAGGAACGACCTATCAGCCGGCGACCTGCCCGGCGGGCGCCTGCGATCCGCGCGGAATCGGATTGAATTCGCTGGTGTCGAAACTCTGGAACAACTACATGCCGGCGCCGAACTATCCTGCCGGCGGCGACCACTACAACACCCAGGGATATCAGGGCATCGTAGCGCTCCCCCAAAAGAGCAACAACGAAATCGCCCGCATCGATCACGATTTCAGCGACAAATGGCGGTTCATGAGCAGCTACCGCTATTACCGCTTTATCAACCTCACCACCAACCAGTTGGATATCGGCGGCGGGCTGCCGGGCGACAAGCTGGGGACACCCACCGCCCAGGGACCGCGGCCGCAGATTCCCAGCTACTGGGCAGCGGGGCTGACCACCACCATCAACGCCACCACCACCAACGATTTCCGCTTCAGCTACCTGCGCAACTACTGGGACTGGGGCACGGACGGCGCAATACCGCAGTTGCCGGGTTCGGGTTTGACGGCGGCTCTGGAAATCGGCGGCGAAACCACCAATGCGCTGATTCCCTACAACGTCAACACCCAGCAGACTCGCCAGCGTTTCTGGGACGGGCAGGATAAGAGCATCCGCGACGACGTAACCAAGATCAAGGGCAATCACCTGATCAGTTTCGGCGGCATGTACCAGCGCAATTTCGATTACCATCAGCGCACCGACAACGGCGGCGGCATTATGTTCCAACCGGTGGACCAGATCGGGCAATCGAGCGGCTATGCATCGGGCATCAGCTTCCCCTCGCAATACGTGCCGGCGGGTGTTCCGAGCAGTCAGCTCTCCACTTACGAGAGGTACTACGAGGAAATCATGGGTATCGTGACCCAGCCCCAGGATCTGTATACCCGCAGCGGCGCCAGCTTGACGCTCAACCCGCCGGGAACGCCGATGTTCGACCAGAGCATCATTCCCTCCTACAACTTCTATTTCACCGACACGTGGAAGATGAAGCCAACATTTACGATCAATTACGGCCTGGGCTACGCGCTGGAGATGCCGCCCTACGAGGTGAACGGCAAGCAGATCGTGCTTACCGACACCAGCGGTCATCCGATCGATCTTACCAGCTACCTTGCCCAGCGCCAATCGGCGGCACTGGCGGGACAGGTGTACAACCCGACGCTGGCGTACGATGGCGTGCGCAACCTGACCGGAGCCAGCACCAAGTATCCCTACAACCCCTTCTACGGCGGTATAAGTCCGCATGTGGCGGTGGCCTGGAATCCGAAATTTCAGAATGGCGTTCTAGGCAAGCTGTTGGGCGACGGCAAGACCGTGATCCGCGGCGGATACAGCCGGGTGATGAGTCGGCTGAACGGCGTCGACCTGGTACTGATTCCACTGCTGGGCACGGGGTTGGGGCAACCGGTTTCGTGTCTCGGCGCCACCTCCAGCGGCCAGTGCCTGGGCAACGCCGGCGCAACTCCGTCGACGGCATTTCGTATCGGCACCGATGGCCTGGTGGCGCCGCTGGGGACGCCACCTACTCAGACCCTGGCTCAGCCTTACATACCGGGCTTCAACAACGGGACTGCCGGTTCGGGCAGCGTGCTGGACCCCAACTTCCGCCCGGCGCGCACCGACAACTTCACCCTGAGCGTCCAGCGTGAAATCAGCTCGAAGGCGATGTTCGAGGTGGGTTACATCGGCCGTTTGATCCGCCACGAATGGCAGGAAGTGGACATGGACGCGGTGCCGTACATGACCACCCTGGGCGGCCAGAGCTTCGCCCAGGCGTACTCGAATACCTACTGGTCGCTGTACAACCAGAGCTTTTCCCCGACTGCCACGGTGGCCGCACAGCCGTTCTTTGAAAATGCCTTCGGCGGCGCCAATTCGGCGTTTTGCAAAGGCTACGGAAGCTGCACCATGGCGGTATTGAATAATCCCGCGGTGGGCGGCGCGAGCATGGTTCAGAGCACCTCGGTTTACGACCTGTGGGCGGCGATGAACAGCGCGCCGTCCTGGACCCTGGGACGCACCATGCCGAGTTCGCCGGTGGCCGGCGGCAACGCCCAGCTCTCGGCGGTCTACTACGATACCAGCATCGGCTTCGCCAACTACAACGCGGCGTACGCGCAATTGACCCTGCGCGACTGGCACGGCTTTACGGTGCACACCAACTTCACCTGGGGCCGTGCTCTGGGCACCGGCAACCAGGACCAGGCCACCAGCGAATACACCGTGGTGGATCCCTGGAACATGCATGCGATGTACGGTCCGCAGTACTTCGACTACAAGTTCAACCTGAATCTGACCTTGGTGTTTCAACCGCCCTTCTACCGCAACCAGAAAGGCGTAATCGGACATTTGCTGGGTGGTTGGACCATCGCTCCACTCTTCGTCGCTCACAGCGGAGCGCCGCTCGCGGTCGTCAACGACAACGGCGATTGCGAATCGTTCGGCGAAGCCAACTGCAGTACGGGTTCGACGGAGGACTTCGCGGTATTTATGAGCAAGTACACGGGTGGCAGTTCGGCGCACTATAACCAGGTGGTATCGGAGAGCGCCACGGCGAACCCCAACGGCGTGGGCATCAACTCCAACGCCGATAACGGCGGCCAGAACGTGCAGTTCTTTACCAACCCGATCGCCACCTACGGCCAATTCCGCGATTGCGTCCTGGGATTCGATACCAACTGCGGCGCAACGGGCACCATTCGCACGTTGCCGTGGTGGAACCTGGATGCCTCGGTTTCGAAGGACATCGGGATTTGGAAGGAAGGGCGGGTAGGAGCGACCTTGATCTTCCAGTTCAGCAACCTGCTCAACCACGTGCAGATGGCGCAACCTTACCTCTCTACCGCCGATCCGGCCGATTGGGGCGTGCTGGGAACGTCCAATCCCAACGGCGGCCAGGCGAACGCGCCGCGAAACATGGAGTTCGGCGTTCGCGTGCATTTCTAGAGTGA
>PLRS01000047.1 GCA_003164035.1 Bryobacterales bacterium
CGAAGGAGACGGAGCGCGCACTGCGCGGGATCTTCTATTCCCTAATCCCTGTTCCCTATTCCCTGACACAAAAGTACCGGGTGACCTACTGCGCCCGTACTAGCCCGTTACCGTTGCTTCCTTCCGGACCTGGCGGGGTTTGCAGCCGTCCATTGCACGGAGCCCGAGACCTGACAAGATCTTATCGTAGCATGGGCACAATTCCGGTCTGCCGGCCGGTGGCGCGGGTGGCGCGCGGGCTAAAGCTTCCGCAAGTCGATGCCGGCGTCCCAGTGCTGCTTCAGCCGGTTCAGCTCTTCCCAGGTGACTTCGCGTTTTCGGTAGGCGGCCTCGCGCCCGAGCATCGCCGTCAGGGCCGATTCCACTCCGGTTGCGGCCTGGTTGTGAAGCTTCCCGGTGGCGATGCTGTCGATGAAGGCTTTGTGCTTCTCTTCGTCGGCGTGCGCCAGGTTATCTTCGAACGCGCCGCTCGCGGAAAACGTAGCCGAGGCCGGTTGTTTCTCGCTGCCCTCCCACGTCCAGGGCTCTTCGCCTTCGATGCCCAGGCGCCCCGAATAGGGCGACGCGGACGAGCCGCGGGTGCCGAAGAACCGCTCGTCGACGTCGAACTTCCCCTTCCCGAATTGAGTCGAGGCGAAGCTGATATCGACGGCATTGGGATACCGGTACACCACGTCGAAATGCGAATACACGTCGCCGGCGCCGTTTCGGCCCTCCGGCCCGCCGCGCCCGATGGCGCTCACCGGATGCGCCTTGAGCACCCAATTGCAGATATCGATGGCGTGAATGTTCTGTTCCACGATGATATCGCCGGAAAGCACCCGGTCCGACAGCCAGTTGCGCAAGCGCGCCTGGGCGGCACTGACTCCCGGCCACGGCGGATAATCGGGCAACGGGCAGAAGTAATGGGCCGTGCCGCTGCGAATGTCTCCCAGCGCGCCCGCCTGGATACGCCGCACCAGTTCGACAAACGGCGGCGCGGAGCGGATCTGGAAACCTACGTCCAGGCTGACCTTGGCGGCGTTCCGGCCAATTTCCAGGACCCGCTTGGCGCCGGCTACGTCCACCGCCACGGGCTTTTCGCAATAGACGTGTTTGCCCCCGGCGACCACGGCCGCCAGGTGCTCGGGATGGTAGTAGGCCGGGGTGGCGATCACGACGGCGTCCACTTCAGCCGATTCGGCAAGCTGGCGATAGGCGTCCGGACCCACGAAAGTCCGCCCCACGCCCGCGTAGCCTTTCGATTCGGCCAGCTTGTCGAAGCGCAGCTTGGCTTTCTCGATGGCGTCCGGAAATAGGTCCGCCAGGGCCACCACCCGCGCCGGGGTGTGCTGAGCAATGCTGGTGGCGTCCGTGCTTCCGCGCCTCCCGCAACCCAGCAACCCGACCCGTATCGCCGAATTCGCCTCGGTACCTCGCACCAGGCGCGGCGCAATCATGGCGAATGCACCCGTCGCCCCTGCCCGTAGCAGGTCCCTACGGCGATACGGCACCGGCGGCAAAGCTCCCGTTGTTTTAGACATTTGGCTCCCAGTTTACTCCAACAGCCCCTGGCAGAGACCGCAACATTCGGTCGCGGCTCAGTTGCTATGCGCCGATCAGTTTTTCCAGGTACGCCTTGGCGGCCAGAATATCCGCTGTCTGGCGGGCGCCTTCGGTGGCTTCACGCTCGATGGTGAGCGGATTCCGGTAGCCGATTTGCTTAAGCTTCGCGATTAACGCCGGAAAGTCCACCGTGCCCTGGCCGATCGGAACTTCCTGGCCCAGTTTGGCGGGATCGGTGGGATAGAGGCCGTCCTTGGCATGCACGCCTTGAATGTAAGGGCCGAGTGTATCGACCGCATCGACCGGGTTGGCTTTGCCGTACAGCACCAGGTTGCCGCAATCGAAGTTGACGCCAAGGTTGTCCAGCCCGACGTCGCGAATGGCGCGCAGCAGAGTGATAGGAGTCTCCTGGCCGGTTTCGCAGCGGAACTTCTGGCCGCGCTCGCGGCAGTAGGCAGCCACCTCGCGAATGGCTGCAACGGTTTCAGCGTAGAGCGGATCCCCAGGGTTTTCCGGAATGAATCCGCAATGACCCTGAACGGCTGGAATGCCGGCCAGACGGGCAAAGTCCGAGACCGCTTTCATTCGCGCGATACGGGCGCTGCGGTAGAGGCGCGGCACCAGTCCGATGGTGGCCGGGCCCTGAAGGAAATCGTAAATTTCCGGTCCTGGCCCCGTGGATACGGCGGAAGTGGCTTCAATGCCGTAACGATCGAGAGCCGCCCGCAGCCTGCCCGCAGCCGCGGGTTCGGTGGCACCCACCCCGGCCTGGCACGTGGGCAAACCTAAGTCATGCACCCTGCGGATAGCGGCGTCCGCGTCCCGCGCGACGCTCACGATCAGTCCAAGGCGTATCTTGGCGGGGGTTGGCCCGTGAGCGGCCGGCGCCTCGGCCCGCAAAGCGGCAACCGCGGCACCGAGGCAACCTTGCAGAATTCGTCGGCGTTCCAAGTGCTTGGCACCTCCAGCAATCCGGGACAGGCACCCTTAACCGGTCATAACCCGTCACCGCGGCGCCGAAAACCGCGCCGGTCCCTATTTTGCCAGATTTTGCCAGATTTCAGGATGGGCCGGCGCCAGCCGCGCCAGCCGTAAACTCCTTGAGCGGTTCCACCCACTCCCGCTCCACCTCGACCGATAGCGATCGGCACAGCAAGCTGACCGAAACCACCAGCGACAGGGCGCCGTGCGACTCGACCACAATCCCCTCCACGCCCCGCAACGGACCTTCCCCTATCAGCACTTTTCGGCCACTTTCCAGGTAAGGCCGGGGTTTCGCCCCCAAACTGGCCCGTAGAACCGCGCGTACCGCCTCCAACTCTCTTTCATCCACCACCGCCAGTTCCCGACCGAAGGAAACGATATCGATTACACCCGGCGCCGTCAGCACAGGCAGCGTGTTGGATGGCTGCAACTGGCAAAATACATAACCGCTAAACAGCGGAACCTGGATCTCCTTGATTCGATCGGACCATCGTCTGCGGACTTTGTACGTCGGCAGAAAAACCGTGTGGTCCCGAGCCGTCAAACCGGTGGCGGCAATTTCCTCAAAGTTGGACTTCACCCGCACCGCATACCAATCCGCCCGCATCGCATCTTGTGCGGCTCCAAATTCTGGACGCGGAACGAAAATCTCGCGCGTGCCCTCCATTTTATGAACTACCTCCCGGATCGTTAATGCAAGTTTTTGTCAGTTCGTTACTTGCTGAGATACAGAATACCCGATAGGGAGGGCGACAATCCGTATTAGGCTCGGCCATTATAGTAATTTAGTACTGTATAGTACCTATGGTTTTTAACCCCCATTATGCCCCAAAGTTCCGCCGGGCGCAAAACTCATTGGAGCTACCAGCCGACCTCAAGAATTGCAAATCGGCAAGACAATTGTCGTGGACTACGCACTTGTAGGGTAGTGGCAGGAAAAGAGATTATCAGGACCGGGGGAATCGTTACCCTGATGTTGCTCGGTTGCGGCAAACTCGCAAGAGCGAACACGATAGAGATCTTGCCGCCGCTGGTGGACTGTCCGTGCGGAAGAATATCACTCGCGGCCGTGGCGTGCGGGGAGACCCCAATCGGCCGGGAACCTGGGGCCGAGATCGGCATGTTCGAGTTGCTGCCGGCGGAGGTGGACTTCAGTAGCCCTTTAGAGCCATCCCCCGCTGGCGAGTACCTGGAACCCGGCCTAGCGCTACAGCCGCGGCAGGCTTCGGGAACGACCGCGCCAGCCCTGCGTTTGGCCGTTGCCCTACTTGCCGTGAGCGGGCTCGGCGGACCGATCACAATTACAATCTGTCTGGCGGGGCTGGCGTTGAAGAGCACCGGGAATTCCGGGACTTGGCCCGAAAAAAGGCGCCGGGGCAGTCGCCAGAAAAAAAGCCGCGCAACGCCAGACAGGCGCCGCGCGGCTTGAGTCGGGACAGGGTTTTTTCGGACTCTAGTAGTCCATTTCCGGACCGTGACCGCCCGGACCGGCCGGAGCCGGTTTCTTTTCCGGGATCTCGGCGATCATGGCTTCGGTCGTCAGCATGAGCGAAGCAATGGATGCCGCATTCTGCAAAGCCGTACGGGTGACCTTGGTTGGGTCGATCACGCCCGCGACAACCAGGTCTTCGTAGGTATCGGTGGCCGCGTTGTAACCAAAATTCGGGTTGTCGTTGCTGCGGACTTTCTCGACAACGATGGCGCCTTCGGTGCCCGAATTCAGCACGATCTGGCGCAACGGCTCTTCCACCGCACGCTTCACGATGTTGACGCCGATCTGCTCGTCACCGCCAAGCGTCAAGGTGTTCAGCGCCTTGGAGGCACGCAGCAGGGCCACGCCGCCGCCCGGCACGATGCCTTCTTCCACGGCGGCGCGGGTGGCATGCAGGGCGTCTTCCACGCGGGCCTTCTTTTCCTTCATTTCGGTTTCGGTAGCCGCGCCCACGCGCACCACCGCCACGCCGCCGGCCAGCTTAGCCAGCCGCTCCTGCAGCTTCTCGCGATCGTAATCGGAGGTGGTTTCATCGATCTGCGCGCGGAGTTGCTTGATGCGGCCTTCGATGGCCTTCTGGTTGCCGGCGCCATCGACGATGGTGGTGTTGTCCTTGTCCACCGTCACGCGCTTGGCCTTGCCCAGGTCTTCCAGGCGCACGCCTTCGAGCTTAATGCCGGTTTCTTCCATCAACGCCTTGCCGCCAGTGAGGATGGCAATGTCTTCCAGCATCGCCTTGCGGCGGTCGCCGAAGCCGGGGGCCTTCACCGCGCAAGCGTTCAGGGTGCCGCGCAGCTTGTTCACTACCAGGGTGGCCAGCGCCTCGCCTTCCACTTCCTCGGCGATGATCAGCAGCGGGCGGCCGGCGCGGGCGATTTGCTCGAGCAGCGGCAGCAGGTCTTTCATGTTGCTGATTTTCTTCTCGTGGATCAGGATGTAGGGATCCTCGATCACGGCTTCCATGCGGTCCGCGTCGGTCACGAAATAGGGCGACAGATAACCGCGGTCGAACTGCATGCCTTCCACCGTGTCCAGCTCGGTGATCATGGTCTTGGACTCTTCCACGGTGATGACGCCGTCTTTGCCGACCTTGGTCATCGCCTCGGCAATGATCCTGCCGATCTCCGGATCGCTGTTGGCGGAAATGGTGCCGACCTGGGCGATCTTGGCGTTGTCGCTGACCTTCTGGGACAGTTTCTTGACTTCTTCGGTGACTACTTCCACGGCCTTTTCAATGCCGCGCTTCACCGCCATCGGATTGGCGCCCGCCGCTACCGCCTTCACGCCTTCGCGGAAGATGGCCTGCGCCAGAATGGTCGCCGTGGTGGTGCCGTCGCCGGCCACGTCGGATGTCTTCGACGCTACTTCCCGCACCATCTGCGCGCCCATGTTCTCGAGCGGATCCTTCAACTCCACTTCCTTGGCAACCGTCACCCCGTCCTTGGTGATGTTCGGTCCGCCGAACTTCTTCTCCAGAACCACGTTCCGGCCCTTGGGACCGAGGGTTACCTTTACCGCGTCCGCCAACTGGTTGACGCCGCGCAGAATCGCCTGTCGCGAGGTTTCCGAATATACGATTTGTTTCGCCATTGTCGTGATTGCTCCTTACGGGATTCCTTTTAGGAAGCCTTCTTGGCTTCTACCGGCTTGGCGTCCAGAATACCGAGGACCTCGTCCTCGCGCATAATCAGGTACTCCTCGCCATCCATCTTGATATCACTGCCCGAATACTTGCCGAACAGGATGCGGTCGCCCGCCTGGACATCCAGGGCTACCAGGCTGCCATTCTCCAAACGCTTGCCCTTGCCCACGGCCACCACTTCGCCTTCCTGCGGCTTCTCTTTAGCGGTGTCGGGGATGTACAACCCGCCCTGCATCTGTTCTTTTTGCTCGATTCTCTTGACCACAATGCGGTCGTAGAGCGGACGAATCTTCATGGAACTACGCCTCCAATGTTGTTGTTGTTGTGCGAAAACGGCTTACGGTTCGCAATCGAGGCGGCAGCCAGTGCTACCGGCCTCCCGTTGTCTATTATTAGCACATGTTACCCGAGAGTGACAAGATTTTTGTGTAACAAACACATAATAAACATGTTATTTCTATTGACGGTATTGCACTCATGTTTTATGAGCGCTTTGTAGGGGGATGGACCTTTGCCCCTTGACGGCGCTGCCGACGCCCCGCTTCAGTTTGGGCGGAACGAGCTCACGTCCACGCTCATCCCCACACCATCGATGCGAGGGGAGTCGGCAAGTGCCGTTCTCACCTGCGCTTCGACCGATCGGGCTTCGGCTTTGTGGCCGGTCCGCCGCAAGAAGAGCGCGTAGTCGGCCAGCGCCGCCAGATAGACGGGGTGGGAGGGTCCGAGGCGTCGCAAGGAGTCGAGCGCCTGGCGGTACAGCCGACCCGCTTCCTCACGCCGGCCGGTCAGAAAATCCACGCTCGCCAGATTGTGGTAGGTACGCCCCAGCAGCGGATGGTATGGCGTTATATCGAGCCGCAAAACATCGATGGAGCGCTCCAGCAGTTGGCGCGCCTCCGGGTCGCGCCGTTGACGGTGGCGGATCGTGGCAAGGTTGTTGAGCGCCACCGCAGTCATAGTCTGGCTGGGCTGACGCTCGAAGACCGGCAGCGCCAGGTTGAGTTCATTCTCGGCTTCCCGGTAGCGGCGCTGGCCGATCAGAACCTCCGCCAGAAAGTTGCGCGCGCCTGCGAGTCGTTCGCTGTCGGCGGAGAAGAAGCGCGCCTGGCGCGAAAGCGAATCGCGCAGCAGGGTTTCCGCCTGGTGAAGCCTGCCGCGTAGCCCCAACACACTGGCCAGGTGAGACTCGATCGCGGCGTAGTCGGCGTTGTCCTTGCCGATGGCGGTTTGGATTTCGTCGAGCGCCGCCCGGTATTGCAGTTCGGCGTCGTCGAGGCGCGAAAGGGCTTCTTCGCTGGACGCCAGCGTATCCCGTGTCACCCAACGGCGCGCGTCGCGCGAGCCAAACGTCTCGGCCACCGCGAGCGCCTGGCGAAGAGTCTCGACGGCTTCGCCGTAAGCGGCGCGGCTCAACTGTTCCCGTGCCGCCGCCATCTTTCGTTCCCACTGCTCCGCCGCCCGATCCGCCCCAAACGCATAATTTATCGAGCACAGACACACCACTACCCCGTATCGCACAACCCCTCCTTTTTTTTCGGCGCAGCGCGCCCACTCAGCGGGCGGTGTCCGACAGACAAGACTCCCCGCTCCGCCGGGTAACTCAATTTCTAGATAGCAAGCGCGATTCGCGACAGAGACAATCGTAGCAGCGGCCGCGCACGGCAACTATCCGAATCTTGCGCCTCAAGGGAAGCACGACGCCGGACGGTTCCGCTCCCCACCTTCACACCTCCACGTAACTCAACTACGACTCTTTGGCCCGCGACTTCTATCTTCGCGCTTAGTACACTACTTCATAAGTTCGCTAACGTATTTCCGGAACACCGCTCCCTGGCGGTCGCGGCTCGGAAACGCGCGAAACCGAGCCGCGACCGCCAGGGAGCGGTTGCTCATCATGTGCCGTGATTCCGAAACGGAGTACTTGGTTAGTAGACGACCCTCGGTTTCAACTGTCACTGAGGATTACGCAGCTTTGGCCGCGCGAGATGCATACAAAGTGACAGTTATGACTTTTTTTCGTGTTTTGCCAGGTTGTATCCCCGGCAACGCCCCCGTGGGGATGAGGCCCGGCGTGGCATCGGCGCACGCCTCAGTTCCGTACCGGGCCGGGTGGGCGGAAAAACGTCCCAAACGGGGCGGCAAGATGTACGTTTCGGGGTTCGAAACCGGTTGAACTGCTGGAGTTCCGGCGCGATTTCCGGTAACGGAAACCGGCCTCCGCACCGTCACCTACTGTTCAGGAATCGGGGCGCCAATGACGGCCGGAAAACGGAACTGGATTGTCGCGATCGGTCTTTCGGCCGTGGTAGTAGCGGGCGGTGTCGGAATCGCGGCGTCGCGGCTGGGCGCACGCATCGAACCTTATGCGCGCCAGGCGGCGATCGGCTACTTGAGCCAGCGGTTCGCGAGCGACGTCGAGCTCGAGGCGCTGCACCTCCGCCTTCCGGGGATTTCGCCGCTGCGCCTGGTCCTGACGCGCGGCCGGGGGGTTTCGGTCGGGGTCGAGGGACAGGGCCTCAAGATGTGGCTGAAGGGCCGGCCGAAGGCCGTTCCGCTGTTCGCGATCCGTAAATTCCGGTGCGAGGTGGATCTGGAATCGCTGCTGCACCCGCCGGTGGCCGTCAGCCAAGTCTTTGTGGACGGGATGGAGATCGACATACCGCCGCTGGGCGAGCGGTTGCGGCCGGCACCTTCGGCAGGTGTCGAGCCGGGCAGCCGGCAGGGTGCATCGAACCTTGGAGTGGCGATCGGCAAGGTAAGCATTCAGCACGCGGAGTTAGTGCTGGAGCCCGGGAATCCGCGGAGGGTTCCGCTGCGGTTCGATATCGAAGGTTTGGAGCTGGAATCGGGAGGAGCGGGCGCGCCCATGAAATATGACGCCTCGCTCACCAATGCCAAACCTCCGGGCAGGATACGCACCACGGGCACATTCGGACCGTGGCGCGCCGGTGAGCCGGGCGACACTCCCGTCACGGGCGACTATGTGTTCGAGAAGGCCGACCTGGGAGTTTTCGCCGGGATCGCGGGCACTCTCGAGTCCAGCGGCCGGTATGAAGGCAAGCTCTCCGCCATTACGGCGCGCGGTGAGGCCTCGGTCCCGGATTTCCGTTTGCGCAGGACGGGCACCGCCGTGCCGCTATTCGCCCGCTTCGCGGTGCTGGTGGACGGAACCAACGGAAATACCGTTCTCCAGCCAGTGGCGGCCATGTTGGGCTCGACAAACTTCACCACCAGCGGCGCCATCATCCGGCATGAAGCCAGCCAGCCGCGTGCGATCAGCCTGGATGTCACCATGCCCAACGGGGATCTGCGCGACGTGCTTCGGCTGGCGATGAAGGGCGCCCCTTTCATGGAAGGGCGGCTCGTGCTTCATACCAAAATCGACATTCCGGCGCTGACGGCCAAAGTGCGCGAGAAACTGGAAATGGATGGGCGCTTTGAAGTGGAAGAGGGCAAGTTTCTTCATTCCACGATTCAGGACCAGATTGACGGGCTGAGCCAGCGGGCGCGGGGGCTGCCGCGGAATCCGGACGGGGATCGGGCGGTCTCCCATATGGCGGGGGTATTCCATCTTGAGAACGCCGCGATGCGGTTCCAAAAGGTGTCCTTTGGGTTTCCAGGGGCGGACGTCGATCTGGCCGGCGATTACAACCTGGATAGCGACGCTCTCGATTTCGCCGGCACGCTCAAACTGCAGGCGACGGTTTCGCAGATGGTCACCGGATGGAAGAGATTAATCCTGAGGCCCGTGGACCGGTTCTTCGAAAGAGGAGGCGCGGGAACATTTCTTGGCATCCGGGTGGATGGGACCTCGAAGGCGCCCAAGTTCGGCGTGAATGTGGCCGGGAGGGAATTGGAGGTACCGCTGCCAAAGCGGTAGGCCAGTCCAGTCCGGAACCGGCGAATGGCGCGGCACACGCGGTTGTGCCGACGCTCAGGTTGCCATGCGCGGGTGGGTGTCGAGTCTCCGAATTCCTGAAGTCACCACGGCATTTTGGGTGGCCAAGGAAAATGACCCGACCTGGAAGTCACCCCGTCGTCCCTCCGGGCGTCGGAAGGGCCGCGGATCGGCCATGTCTTAAGTTCTGGAGCGCGGAACCAATCGCGAACGGGTCCTTCTCATTGTCGCCGACTGCGAGTTGCATCTGGCGTCGCTGCGGTGCCGAACTCGCCAGCGCCCATGTCGAGAGTCAATTCACCAATTCGCCTTACTACTTCTGGAAGGGGAATTCTGTGATCGGGCCGAAATTACGTCGCCTGAAAAACCTGCATTTCCAAGGCAGCACGATTCGCCGAATAGGAAGTCTAGCGGCGGTAAGTATTCTCGTCGCGCAAGGCGCAGGCTTTCAGATATACGCTTTGCCCTTCGATATCATAGCGAAACCGAAAACGGCCGGACCTGATACGCATCTGGCCCATGCCCGCTTCTACCGCTTGAAGCTTCTTGATGGCGTGCCTGCGGCTAAAGTTGTGGGGATCGGTTTGGAGAATGTCGAGTACATCTGCATAATGGGCTTTGAGCTGTGGATGTTTGGCGGTAAGTTTTTTATATTCGCGGTCAAAATGGCTAGTCGTGAAGACCGTAAAGGCCGGGGGCGTCATTTTTGCTTGCGCCGGCGGTCTTTGGCGGGGGAGCGCTGGGCAGAGAGGCTAGGCGCGCCGAGCAGAGCCGAGGCTGGTTTGATGCGGCCGGCGCGGATATCGGCGTTGCTGCCTTCAATCTGGCGGTTGACGGCCGGGGTGCGGAGTTCCAGGTAGTCTTCCAGTTCCTCGGCGCCCATGATGCCCATGACGGGAATGCCGTCTTTCTCCAGAATGAAGTACTCACCGCCGACGTGCACCCGTTTGGCCACCTGGCCGAGATTGACTCTGGCCTGGCTGATGGGTAAGCGATTGACCATAAAAGCGGCTTGTTTTCTCAAGGGTTACCTCCTTGATTAATGCTAATCAATGTTGATGTATTTGTAGTATAGCAGGCGGTGCCCCGCTGTCGAATTGGGCTGAGCCAGGTTTGACGATCCTTTGCCCATGCACTGCGATACAACTGATACTAGGGAAAAAAGCCAACGGGGACAGTGGGGACGGGACAGTGGGAACAGTCTGACGCGACGCCTGCGAAAATCAGCTTTTCGTGACGGAGCGGTGTGTCCCAGGCGGGAATTTTGGCCCTGGCGACGCAATCCTTCCTCGATGCCTCGAAACGCCAGGTGTATCGAGCCCTGACCCGCTTACCACCGTCACCCAGCGCGGAACCAATCGCGAACGGGTCTTTCTCATTGTCGCCGGCTGCAAGTTATATCTGGCGTCGCTGGTCCAATCCAATTGCCACCGCGCTTGGTGGCATTCTCACGGGTAGCATCGTCACTGGTCTTCTGGGCGATGATCTGAAGCGCCGACTTCAAGCATGGTTCCAGCGACATGAGGCACGACAAAGACTGTACGACGATCTCGGCGCTTATCTCGGACGCGTTGAGGCTCTATCGTTACTTCATAACCTTGACCTGCTGTTATGGGACGAAGTGATTTCCCCACAAGCTCCAAATTTCGACTACTACACCGCCCACGAGCCGGGCGTACTTTTACGAGCAGACAAGAATCGGGGTGTTTATAGGCTTGTGGAACGATTGCGTGGTCTGGGTGCGGCATACCGCAGGCGGAATCCGGTCTTACCGACGGGCGGGACCGATGACAATTTGCCACGGTCCTTCCTCGGAGACGTCCTCTGTCGGTACGAGGAACTGCTGGGGGATGGCCTTCTTGATCGTCGGTTGCTTGCCAAAGCGTGCAAGAGCCGGAGGCAAGTAATCGCGCGTGACCGCGAACCGTTGCTGTCCTTGAAGTAGACAACTGTTGGACCTCCGAAATAGCGCAATATAACGTCCTGGAAAACACAGTACGTCACACCTGTGACATAACGCAGAGCAGGATGCTAACCTTCCCTCATGCCCCGTAAGGCTGAGTGGTTGCAATACGTTCCGGGTGCTCTGGAGGCCCTGGAACACATCTCTCCGCGCTCAATGCCCCCGCCACGGTCTCTTAGTACCCAAGGAGCCGCCGTATGCCTACATAGGCGAGGAATCCGAGGAACAGCGCACCGACGATCAGCGGCCCGATCAGTGCGAAACCAGCTATCACTAGCTCACACAGAAACCAACCGACTCTCACGAGCACAACCGGCCGTTGCGATTTTGGACGGTTGCGCAGGTCGGCCCAGTCAATCGCATCGCGGGCCATTTCGACGAACAGATCCAACATCGAGGCTTCCAGCGTACGACCCAATCGCGCGTGTTTCAGGAAGGCGGTTCTACCGCCTCTTTTTCTTAGCCCGGCCACCAGTCTTGGGGCCGATATTGAAGAACACACCGTCTTCGAAGCCTTCCTTCACGCGCGCGGTCGGAATTATTTCTCCATGCCCGATGCCGCCGCAGCTCGGGCAGGTTCCCGCCTCGGCGAGCCGGTTCATGGCGTCGTCAAGGATGGGGATCACCTTGTGACAGCAAAAACAGTTATAAGCCGGCATTTCAAATCCCCACCAACAGTCTATCGCACCCGCTCAGCGTGCTTCGCCGTATCGGTCCGCTGGCAGCACAGCGGCCAACGGCGAAATGCCGAAGCTTTGCCCGGTTTTTTGATGGCCGAGTTTGGGCGATACTGGGGGCATGCCCTGCCCAGGCACGGTGGGGAAGAAGGCATGAGTTGCAGGAGGTAGGTGGCGATGCCGACACTCCGATTGGTCTTGTTGAGCGCCTCGGCCGTGCTCGCCAGCTCGGCCGCTATTGATGGCCCGATGCATTTCACGGTCCATCGCCCGTGCTACGGCAGCGGGATCGCTTGCGGCGCGTACGTCTTGGCAGAAGGAGACATCACTCCCAACTCCCCGTCGGACCTTGAGGGGATTATGCGGACGGTCAACTTTCAGCCGACCGTCTATTTCAACAGCCGTGGAGGATCACTGGCCGCTGGCATCAGTCTGGGCCGGTTGATTCGCAGCCTCGGGCTCGACACTTTCATTGGCGGCCCCTACAGGCAGGCCAAGACTCTGGGCGGTGATGCGGATGTCCTTGTCGATCAGGCGGTGTGTCTCTCAGCTTGCGCGTACGCATTCATGGGTGGCCGCATCCGTGAACTCACTGACCACGGGCTTCTTGGCGTGCATCAGTTCCGAACGCTCGGCGGTGACGCAGGCGAAGGTGCCGCTCAGCTCACCGTGGCCATACTTGCGGAATACCTAAGCGAAATGGGAATTGACCGAAAAGTCTTGGACCTCGCTTCCCTCACAGAGCCAGCACGGATCACACCGATTTCCCTGACCCTTGCGCGAGAACTGAGCCTCGACAATACCGATCCACCAAAGTCCAAATGGGAACTCAGAGCGCAAACAAGCGGCACTTTGACCTTGAGAACCGTTCAGCGTCAAGCGAGGAATGACGCCTCAATCGTGGTTGTCTTTTTGCGGCAAGGGCAGCACGTCGGGATAGCCGCCACGCTGTCGTACCATCTTCAACAGAATCCGCGCACCGCGAAGCTTCTCGACGAGGCCATCGGGGTCTTTCGAGCACCGCACGAGTTCCGATTGCTCACAGACTCTGGAGAACTGCTCCGCGGAACGACGATTTGGTCGGTCAGCGATGCGAATATGCGGACGGGCTTTGATATACCGTCTCCGATCCTAGAGAAACTAGCGAGCTTGGATCACTTCACTATTTGGTGGGATTGGCCGAGCGCGTTGCGCGACATCAACCCAACCACGGAATTTGGAACTACCGGCCTTGCGAACGGAGCTAAGGCTTTTCTAAGGTAGCAGAATGCCGATGGTGTATGGTAAGAATCGGCGCGGCGACATACACCGGCTGGACCCGGGCCAGCTCGCCAATCCCCTTGCCCTTCGCGCCAGCGGACAAACACGGCGGCGGCACGAGCATAGGCCGCCCGCGTGTTGCGGTTGCGGATGTTGACGGTGGAGAATTCGAGGAGGCGCCGCGCCGCCGGCTTCGCCGCCCCGGCGATCAGCGCCGGCAGTTGCGCGACATAATTCCTTTATGTTGCGCTATCATCGCGGCAGGCGCCGCGCTACGACTAACCCTCATTCGTACCTCAAAGCCCTCTGCGGATCGATCCGCGATGCCCGCCGTGCGGGCCAGAACACGGCGGCTAACAGGGTTGTTAAGACCGCCAGCGCGGCGGCGGCGAATGCGGGCGGGTCGAAGGGGCGGACTTCATACAGCAAGCCCGCCAGCCACTGTTGGGCCCAACCGGCTCCGGCCAGGCCCAACACAAGGCCGGTCCCACCCGCGGCCAGGCCGTAGCCCAGAAAGTACGCCAGGATTTGCGCGGGACGGGCACCCAGGGCCAGGCGCACGCCGATCTCGACGGTTCGTTCGCCGACGATTTGCGACACCACGCCGTGAAGACCCACCATGGCCAGCAACAGGCAGAGCGCCCCGAATACGCTCACCAGAATTCCCAGGATGCGGCGGATTCCCAGCGATTCGGCGATGCGGTCCTCCATCGAGCGGACGTCGAACACCGGCACCGAAGCGTTGGTTTGTTTCACCGCCTGGCGAATCAGCGGGCCGCCAGGGAGGGAGGTGCGCAGGATGACGGCGCGGGAGGGGAAATAGGGTATCTGCGGCATGGAGTAGTAAATGGTCGGGCGCGAACTGTGGTCGAGCGCGGTGCCGTGAATGGAGCCCACCACGCCGACGATTTGCGCCCAGCCGGCGAACATTGCGATCTTCGACCCAATCGGGCTGCCGCCGGGAAAGAAGCGCGAGGCAAAAAGCGAATCCACCACGCAAACGCGCGGCGCGGCAGCGGTGTCCGAATCGGCCAGGGCGCGGCCGCTCACGAGAGGAATGCGGAGAGTGGCGAAGTACGCGGCGGATACGAAATAGGCTTCGCCGTGAAATTCCGGCTGCCCTTGAAAGTGCTGGCGCCCTTGAATGCTGAAGCCGCTGGTTTCACCGCCGCCGCTAAACGGAATGGGATAGGCCAGAGCGGCCGATTCCACGCCGGGAAGGGCGCGCAAGTTGCGGTCGAGGCGGTCGAGAAAACCGGGGTCGTTGGGAGGCCGGAGCAGGAAGCCGGTGGCAAGGTGCGAGGAGTCGAAGCCGGGACGCACCTGCTCCAGTGCCCAGAGGCTGCGCAAGAGCAAACTGGTGCCAACCAGCAGCACCACGGTGGCGGCCACTTCAGCGGCGAGAAAGACGCGCTGGAAACCGCGTCGGGCGGAGCGAACCATGGCGGCGGCCTGATTGGTCCGAAGCAACTGCAACGCGGGGGCGATGCCGCTGGCCAGGCTGCAGGCTAGGGCGATGGCCAGGCCGTAGAGCATGAGCCGGCGGTCCAGCGAAACTAACTCGAGCAGGGCTTTGCCGGGCATGGCCAAACGCCCGATGAGCGACACGGCCAGCGCCGCGACCGCAATTCCGGCCAGACCGCTGAGCAAGCCGAGCAGCGAGCTTTCGATCGACAATTGGCGCAAGAGCTGCCAGCGCGTGGCGCCGACGGCCAGACGGATGGCCATCTCACGGCGGCGGCCGGCGGTACGCGAGGTGAGCAACAACGCCACGTTGGCGCAGCCGACCAGAAGCACGGTCGATGCGGCGGCCCACAAAAGCCAAAGCGGCCGGCGCAAATCGCCCGCCACGAAATGGGAAAACGAATCGAGATCGATGAAGTAGCCGAGATGGGCCATGCCGGTAGGATCGTTCGACGTCTTCAGGCCGGCTACGTACCGGTTGACACGGTCGGCGGCCCGAGCCGGGGTGACGCCGTC
>PLRS01000162.1 GCA_003164035.1 Bryobacterales bacterium
CTTATTTCGTTACGATCCCTTAGGCCCAGATGAGCGACCATGTCGGGATTTTCCGTGATTTCTTTGCGCAGGAGAGTGATCAGGTCCAGCGCCGAAGGTCGGGCGGCGCGACGGCGCCATTTGGGAAGTGTGGCGTAGGCGTTGCCTCGTTCGGCGCCAAAGGCTTGTAACGAGGCCAGCAGGAGTGCGCTATAGCTGGCCACGGCAAAAGCCGGCTGTTTGGGGACCGAAGTAACGTTCCATAACTGAGCCTGGCCGACCCCGAGAGCATCCTTCTCTTCCCGATGGTTGACCTCGATCTGCCAACGGTCGAAGTAGATCTGGAGGAGTTGGCGCACCGTCCCGTGGACCACGGTCGTCAACAGGTAGGCGGGCCGACGGTAATAGTAACGACCGCTGAGCCGTTTGCGATAGCGAGTCGGTCGGACCACCAGCAACCGCAGTACGCGCCTGCGGGCTCCGCCTTGCCAGTAAATTCCGCTGACTTCTTTGTACTCCACCTTGCGGCGTTTTCCCCCATAGAGGATTTTGGTGGTTTTCCAGGGTCTGGAGTCGTCGAGCCGCACTTGCTCGGGCGTGAATTTTTCTACCCCGTAGAAGCGATGAGATCCAGTTCCAGCGGGGAGAGCGGGGGCGTGCGTTTTCCTTTTGATTTAGATGGAGACGGCTTGCGGTTGGGGAGCTTGTGGCGGGGACGCTTGACCACCGAAACTTCCTCAAAAGCGATGGGCAAAGCGCGGGCGCCGACCTTGGCCCGACGAAACAAAGGCACCAACAACGAGGCCTGCAGGAAGCGTAGGCCGAACATCAAGTTGACGTAAAACTTGGGAGAGAGCGGATCGCGCGGATAGAAGGCCTGCTGAATCCGCGGTCCGGTTTTGCGCCAGCGCGTATCGTCGATGGCCACGCCGATGTAGCGGCCGGGACACCAGGGAAGGGCTCGCTGGAGGATGGGGGTGAACCGTTGGGCCGGATCCCACTGGGAACGCGAGAAGAGAAAGTAATCGGCGCGCCAATCTCGATGCGCGCCGCCGTTGGTCCAAATGATGCGCGTGAGGGTGCGGCGTCCCAGGCAGATGAGGGTGCCCAGCGCTTGCCGCGCGGCCCGGAGGTAAGTATGGGCCTGGGGGAAGAGCGGCTCCCAACCGGCGACGATATCGAGAAAGCAGGCCAACAGGCTGCGGGGGCCTTCCGGTGGCGGACCTTCCGGAATGCGCCCTGGAACGGATGACAAGATGGTGGGTGGTTTCATGTCAGTTCCGCGGGGGAGCGGCACACAACCGCTGGCGCCAGCGGCGGTGCAGAGGATATAAGAAGATCTGTTTGGGGACGTTGACGGTCTGGTGTGAGCGGTCCATGCGACCGCGTCCCTGGGTCATGCCGACGGTCGACTGTGATTGACCACCAGGGGTAGATTGCGCTGGCGCATCGAATCGTTCCAGCCGATCCAGGAATCGCGTGGAGCCGTGCGCCAGGCGGCACTGGTAAATAACAAAGCGGCCAAGGGAGGGAGTTCCGCCTGTGCCGGGCGCACCCAGTAGCGGAGCTGCGCACCGTAGGGAGCGCGGTAGCCGAGGTAGTGATACTGGTCGAGATAAGCGCGGAAGAGACGACGCTGCTCCGCACTCCGGATGAGTTCGAGTTGAATGGGGCGGTAGTGACCGAGGGAGCCAGCGAGTAAAGTCGGCGCTGGGGCCGGTTCCGGGGCGAGTTTCGCCAGAGGGGAGCGAGGGGTCTTCGGTTGCGGGGCGGTGAGCCAGGGCAGCCATCCGCGGCGGTGCAGTTCCCGTAGGAACAAATAACACTCGCGGCTTTTGAGCCCTCCGTTGGGGCGTCGCCATTCGAGCAATTCACAGAGGGTCGCGGCCAATTCGGTCCAGGCAAGATTGGCGCACTCGTGCGTGATCTGACGGATCAGCCCGAGTTCCGCATCGGTCAAAGCATGACTGCCAAACGCCAGACCATCGCCGATCACGACTGGCATGGTAACCGGCCTACACTGCAAGTCTCCACGCCTACATTATCGGAATCCTCGGCCAAAGTTCAGCGAAATCTTCGCCGACGGATCTCAAAGATGTACAAACTCTAGGCGTCGAGTAGAGACTCGACGCGGCACGCAAGAGTGCGCGCGCCACGAAAGCAATTCCGGAATCAGCCGAACAGGGTGACGCAGCGGTCGGCCTTATAATCCGGTTGCGTGCAGTCCGGCCACGGACGGTTGCCTAAATCGACCAAGGTGAAGTGGAAGGGTGGCTGCCAGCGCACCAGGAAATAAACGGGCGCGGACTCCTTAAGACCGCCATGAAAATCAAACTTGACCTGCCAGAGATCGGGCCGCTGCTCACAATGACAAGTCATCGGGCGCAGCTTTCGTCTGGATGGATCGATATCTCGATGCAGCACGCACCGGACCCCTCTATCTGGCTCAGCGGCCAATCGCGAGCATCGTGGCCGCGTCTTCGCGGTGCGGAGTCCGGGCCATTACGATCTCGGCGCTTACGCGATCATGGCCAACCATGTCCACGTGCTGCTGCGGCCGAAAGTCTTGCCATCGCGCCTGCTGCAATCGCTGAAAGGGGCGACCGCGCGGCAGGCAAACCTGCTCCTCGGGCGCACCGGAGAGACCTTCTAGAAAGCGGAGTCGTACGACCACCGGGTGAGAGATGAGGACGAATGGCACAGGATTGCGGCCTACATCGAGAACAACCCGGTAAGAGCGGGGCTGGTCAAACGCGCGGAGGATTACCCTTGGTCGAGTGCCACCGATCCAGGAGGAAGCGCCGAGACGAATCTCGGCGCTGCAGCCAGGAGTGGCTGCGCCACGACGACGCCGCGCTTCTGAGTCCACGCGCCGAACGCCCGCCAGTGCTATCGTATTCCTATGAGTGCCGGGGCGCCGATCTCCGTCGACGAATACCTGAACACTTCCTACGATCCGGACGTGGAATACGTGGACGGCGCGCTGGTGGAGAGAAACGTGGGCGATTGGCTGCATTCCCTGATTCAAAGGAATCTCATCGTAGCTCTCACGGTCAAGTATCCCCACATCTATGCAGTGCCGGAGTTTCGATCGCAGACGACGGACACCCGGTACCGGCTTCCAGGCGTGTGTGTGTTACTAACCGCGCCGGCCACGAGCTACCTGGCGGAGGCCGCGTTTCTGGCCATCGAGATCCTGTCCAAGGACGACGGTATGCCGGAGATGCTTGAAAAGCTCGAGGAGTACGAACTCAAGGGCGTGCGTAACATCTGGCTCGTCGATCCGCGCCGGCGCAAGATGTACGTATATGCCGATGGAGCGCTCACCGAAGTCCGCGGCGATGTGATCTTCACGGGCGATCGAGCCATCGAACTTCACCGCGGTGAGATTTTCAAGGCCTGACGCGGCCTCACTAATACCCGATTACGGCACAAACTCCACCGGGTAAAGCACCGGCTTGCCGCGCGCGGGAATCAGGCAACTTTCCACAATCGACAGGCACGACACTTGCGTGCCATCGCGGCCGAAGAAGATGAGATTGTCGCCGCTCTCCTCTGGGGACCGCGATCCGTGGCGCGCCGAGCGCACCCGCAGCGCACTGAGGTAATCGCAACTCGCCACGGCGAGGCCGATGCCGCGCGCAACGGAGTAGTCCCACCCGTCGAAAATCCAATCCCACAGGGGCACCGGCGGCGCATGAGCCAGGTCGATTGCGCCCTGCACGGCGTGGCTCCGCTCAATCTGCTTCACGAAAGCCAGCGAGCCGGGATTGTGTTCCGACAGGTCCAGCGCCATCACGGAGTGCATCAGGCGCAGCCGCACAATGCACTTCTCGGCCAGCGCCTCACCGGGAACCGGGAAGCCGGTCCGGGTTTCGCGGCGAATCGTCCGGTTAATGGTTCCGTCCCGGTTGACGCGGGAGTAGTGCAGCACCTCGGCGATCAGAGCCGGCTGCCCAAAGGTGCAATACAGACCGCCCGAGGCGGGCACGTCGGCGGTAAGCGGCTGGCCGCTGAAGCGATTGGTATCGGAAGCCTCGTCGCGGATCACCAGTGCGGCCTGGTTCGCCTGCGTCCGCGGGAAGATCCCGTCCTTGTTAGGCGTGAAATACTTGATCGGAAACGACCGGTAAAGGTCCGGATCGCCCAGCACCAGCTCGGTCGGCACCGGCCCGCGGAGCGCAATGAGGCGTGAGACCTCTTTGTAGACGGCGCGCAGCACGCTCGGATAACGGACGGATGGCATCGCGGATCTCCTCCGCCTAACCATGACACAGGCGCGGGGGCCATTCAAGTTGAAATGCGGCGATTTCGCCTCCAGCGTCAGCGAAGCTCCGCTTCGCCGAGGGACAGCCGGGCTGGCGTGGGCCAGACCATCGTGTCTTGTGGTCTGCCACTTGGTCACTGGATCGAGGGCGCTCCAGGGCGAGGGACATAGCGAGGGACGAGCACGAATAAACATGGTCGAGTGCCGGGTGTAGGGCAGACCACACAAGACGATGGTCTGCGGCGCTGCCAAGAGTGGCTGCGCCACGAGTACGCCTGCCCGTGAGTCGACGCGGGGTGGTGACCAGCACAAGGTTCGCAGCCTGCGAGCCGGGTGTTCACTTGAAACGACCCAAACCACACTATTGATAGAGCTGATCTCCGCAAGCTGCCCGAACATCCCCGGCTCTTTCACGATCACAAACACGACTCCGGGTGGGGCCGGCGACACAGTGACGGTCTCGGTGACCTATAACCCCATTTCGCCGGTCACCGCGCCTTTCCCGCAACCGGTCGCAGCGCCGCTAGTGACGATTGACGGGCAGCCCGCGCAAGTACTTTTCTACGCCGAGGCGCCAGGGCTCGTCGCCGGCGTGTTGCAGATCAATGTGCGGATTCCGACGAGTGTCAGTTCCGGCGCGGTGCCGGTCGTCGTCAGCATTGGGGGCGCCAGCTCGCAATTGACGGCTAACGGCACCGGGGCCGTGACCGTCTCTGTGCAGTAACGGCCCTGACGATATTGTGAATCAGCCCCGAGTGTCATCCCTCATTCCTCACGCAGGGCTTTCACGGGGTCTACGCGGGTGATGCGCAGGGCGGGCCAGAAGGCGGCGAACAATCCGGCAATGACGAGCAGCGCGGTCATGGCAAGAAACGAATACGGATCGAGCGGGGAGACGTTATGCACCAGGCTCTTCAGCAAACGCACTGTAGCCAGGCTGCCGGCCAGCCCTAAGGCTACGCCGATGCCGAGCAGGCGGGCGCTCAGGGTAATCATGGCTGCGATGACGCGTGAAGGACTGGCGCCCAGAGCTACGCGAATGCCGATTTCGCGCGTCTGTTGCGCCACCGCGTGCGACACCACTCCGTAAATGCCGGATAGCGCCAGAGCCAGGCCGAGCGCGGCGAAAATGGCGAACAGCAGCAGGTTGAAGCGCGGCGCGGCGTAGGCGTTTTCGACCAGCAGGGCTTCGAGCGGCTTTTCCTCCATCACGGGTTGGCCTGGATCGGCCGCGAATACTTGCGCCTTGATGGCGGGCGCGATGGCTTGCGGGCGCGCGGCCGTGAGCACGAAGAGACGGTCCGCCATTCCGGTCAAGGTGTATGGCACGAACATCTCGGGCCAGACTTGCACCGTGCCGAGCTCGTTGACGGTGTCTTCGACCACTCCGGCAATCTGAAAGGAGTCGTCAGTGAGGTGGAATGGCGGCATCTTCAGGCGCGGCACACGAACCATGCGGCCGATGGCCTGGCCGTCGCCGTAATAACGCCGCGCGAAACCGCGGTTGACCACCACGATGCGCGCGGCCCGATTCACTTCCTGGGCCGTGAGCAGGCGGCCTTCGACGAGCCCGATGCCCATCACCTTCCAGTACTCTTGAGTAACCTGGTGGAACAGCACGACGTGTTGATCCTGGCGGGTGCTGCCGACCGGCACAACCGGCATACCCCAGGAGTAGACGGGAGGCAAGCCGCTATTGACACCGACAGCGGCGACGCCGGGCACGGCGCGAATTCGCCGGAGCACGTCTTCAAAAAAGGCGGTGCGCTGAGGCAGTTCCGGGTAGCGCTCGTCGGAGAGGGGAACGCGCAGGGTCCAGATGCGGTCGGGGCGAAAGCCGAGGCGCACGTCTTCGATCGACTTCAGGGTTCGGATCATGAGGCTGGCGCCTACCAGCAGCATCAGCGAAAGCGCTACTTCGCCGGCCACCAGCGCGCCGCGCAGGAAGCGCTGTCCACGGCCCCCGACAGTGCCGCGCCCGGCCTCTTTCAGCACCGCCAAAATGTCAACGCCGGAAGCGTTCAGAGCGGGGGCGATGCCGAACAGCAAAGCCGAAAGCACCGATACGCCCAATGTGAAAAGCAGCACCATGCCGTTGATTTCGATTTTGGCTTCGTCGGGGATGGTATTGGGCGGGACCACGGCGACGATGCCGCGGATTCCGGCGAAGGCCAGGACGATGCCGATGGCGGCGCCGGCGAGCGCCAGCACCAGGCTTTCGGCAAGCAACTGTCGGATCACTCGCCAGCGCTGTGCGCCGAGCGAGACGCGGATGGCGATTTCGCGGCGGCGCGCCAGTGCGCGAGACAGCAGCAGGTTCGACACGTTCACGCAGGCGATCACCAGCAGCAGCCCCACCGCGCCGAACAGAATCCAGAGCGAGTCGCGAATGTCGCTGGGGAAGGTTTCTCCGAAATCGCGCAGCTCTACGCGCCAGGATTTGGGAAAGTCGTCCGGATGAAGGAGCTGGAGATGGTCGAACAAGGGTTTGAGTTGCGCGGTGGCTTGGTCCCGGGCGATGCCAGGCTTGAGCCGGCCGAGCAGGTGGACTTCGCGAACGCCCTCCACCGTTTCGCCGCGGTGAAACACGCCCGGCAGGTAAACGTCCGCGCCGCGCCACATGAAGCGCTGCGGCATGACGCCGATGACGGTGCGCATTTTGCCGTTGAGGCGCAGCTTGCGGCCGACGACGCCGGGGTCGCCGCCAAAGGCACGCTGCCAGAATTTGTAGCCGAGAACGGTGACGGACTCGGCGCCGGCGGCGGTATCGGGAGGGGCCGGAGCGCGGCCGATGAGCGGGGCGACGCCCATCACCTCGAAGGTGTTCATGGTGCAGTGATTGCCGCGGAGGCGCTGGGGTTCGCCGGCGCCGGTCCAGGTGACGTCGCTCCAGGTGGAAGCGACGACGCCGGAAAACACCGGGTTGCGTTCGGAGATTTCGAGAAAATCGTCGATGGTGTAGTAACTGCCGTTGCCGCCGCGGCTTCCGCGCACGTTGACGCTCATCAGGCGGTCGGGTTGGCGATAGGGAAACGGATCGATGACCACGGCGTGAATCACGCTGTACATGGCGGTGCTTCCGCCGATGCCGAGAGCGAGCGAGCCGGTGGCCACGGCGGCAAACGCGCGGTTCGCGGCCAGATCGCGCCACCCGAAGCGCAGGTCGCGAAGAAAGTGAAAGAGCCAGCCGAGCATGAATCCGCCTCCTTTTGGATACCATTGTACAGACTCGCACGCGCGCACGACGTTAGGTGGTTATGAAGGCATTCTTATGATTTATTTGGGGCGCGTTTTCGAGTCAGAGGGGATATACTCAAAGCAGGCGTTGCTGTTCAGCGAGTGTTAGTTCCGAGCTACAGCAGGCTCTTGTCCCGCCCGAAGGCCGAAAGGCCGGCACTCACCGAACGCGGCTCCGGTGCCGCCTGGTTACCCGCACAAACGGAAGCGGTATCTCCAGCCCGCAACGCGACTTTGGAACAGGAGATTACAAAGCGATGGCAACGAATCCAAGTCCAGTCAGCGACGTGCTGCATTCCGAGAATCACAGTAAGTTGTCAACCGAGGAGATTGCGAAGGCTTTAGCGCGCCACAATAAGCACCACCCCAAGGCGGGGGCGGAAGCTTCTCAGAAACCGGTGAAGGGCGGCAAGAAGTAGAAGGAATGCCCAATTAATCGACTCAGTCAGCGGCCGGACGCACGGGCGCCATACATGTTGCGAAGCCATGCCAGGGCCGACAAGACCAGGCCCCAGGCGCAGACGCCCGTCCATTGCCAGCGGCTCCATGCCACGGCCGAAAGGGCCGATCCAAGCGCGCCGCCGAGGAAGAAGAGAATCATATAGATGGTATTCAGTCGGCTTCTGGCGGCGCGGGACAGGGTAAAAATGCGCGACTGGTTGGAGATCTGCATGGACTGTTGGGCGATATCGAGCGCAATCACGCCGGCAATCAACCCGGCGATGTGGTAGCCGAATACCCAGAGGATGAGGTAAGCGAGGCTCATCAGCGCGAGGGCGAGGGCGAGGATGCGGCGGGAGCCGTAACGATCGGCCAGCCTGCCGGCGGGGGAAGCAATAAGGGCTCCGCCGGCGCCGAGCAGGCCGAAGCTGCCCGCGGCGGCCGCTCCCAGGCGGTAGTGCGGCGAGCCGAGAAAGAACGCCACATTTGTCCAGAAGGCGATGAACGAGGCGAAGGCCAGAGAGCCGATGGTGGAGGCCTCCCGCAAAAGCGGCTCGCCGCGCGCCAGATCCCACAGAGAGCGCAGGGCCGCGCCATAAGATAACCGCTGGGCAGGCGGAAGCACGGGCAGGCGCCACCAGAGCAGCGGCACAAAGGCGGCGGTGGAAGCGGCAGCCAGCAGGAACACGAACCGCCATCCCAGCACGTCGGACACGGCGCCGGACGCGGTGCGTCCCAACAGAACCCCGAGCAGCAGACCGGTCATCACCGTGCCGAGGGCGCGTCCGCTCTGGCCGGGGCCGACCAGCTCCTGCGCCAGCGGGACCATGATGTGAGTGACCGAGGCGGCCATTCCGATGGCCACGCTGGCAGCCACCAGAATCCAGAATGACGGCGCAAGGTATGCGGCCATGAGAGCCAGCGACACGGCGGCGAACAGTTCGAGGATCAGCTTGCGGCGCTCGAGCACGTCGCCAAGGGGAACGAAGAGAAGAATTCCTGCCGCGTAACCGAGCTGGGTGGCGACGGCCACCGTTCCGCCGCGGCCGTGCGACACGTGGAACGCGCGGCTGATCTCGGCCAGCAGCGGCTGGTTGTAGTAGATGGTGGCGACACTGGCGCCGCAGGCCAGCCCGAGAAAGGGCAGCAATCCCCGGCGCGCGCGTGCGATGGGAGGGTCGAGAGGGGGAATCGGGGTCAACATTCAGGCTAGCACCCCATCGGCTGCGCCGATTGCTTTGTCCCCGCCAGACCGTTACCACTGCTACGCACTGTTACCCGAGCGCCTTGACGTTCGCGCGAATCGCACCCTATAATAATGCACGCCGGAAACATCCGGCTCGGAGGAACTGTGAGACTTTCGGCCCTAGCCGCGGTTGTGGCGAGCGTACTTGTCGTCACGTCCGCAACCCACGCAGCCACACTGGTGGCTGCCTACACCTTCAATGGCAACCTCAACGCACAACAGGGCGGCGTGCCCGCTCTGGCCGCCACCAACCCGCTGGGCACCAATGCCTTCGGAACCGCAACCGTTTTGGGCAGTACCGAGTCGGTGTACTCCTTTAACAGCAGTAGCGGAAACAACGCGGGTTTGACCTTCAACGACGGCTCGAACCTGATCTCACCAACCTCATACTCGATTGAGATGGTTTTCGAGTTGGGCAGTTCGGAAAATTACGCAAGTGGAGCATGGCTCCGGCTGGTCGACTCGCAAAACCGGCAGTCGGATGACGGCCTTTATGTTAACCCAAGTAGTGAATTCGCCATCTTCCCCGATGGCAGTGGGACACCTGGCACCCTTTTCAGCCCAAACACCTATTTCGATTTGATCCTGACCGACGATGGGACCACGGCGAGTGTCTATATCAATGGAACTTTCGACTTTTCCGTTGCGAACCAGGGGGCGGGTCTCAACCAGCTGAATCTTTCCAACGCCAACAATCCGAACCAGCTTCTCAACCTGTTCCTGGACAATACCGTCGCCGGCGGGCAGGGCGAATTTACCAGCGGCCAGATCGCTTTATTCGAAGCGTTTAACGGGGTATTGAGTTCGAGCGACGTTGCCACTTTGGCGGCCGATCCCTATGCCAACGCTTCGCCGGGCAACACGCCCGAGCCGGGGACCTGGGTGCTTCTAACGGCTGGCGGCGCCTTGCTGGCGTTCCGCAAGCGACGGGCATGAGCCGCGGCGGAGGCTGTCAAGCCTGATGAGTGGAGATTAGATTCACATCCCGGCTATTTTTGCCGGCCCACAGTCTGGCTTTCACCGGATCCGGTTTCCGGTCATCGAGCACCCACTGATCGGCGGGCTTAGAATTGGGGCTGTCCGCCAAATGAGTGCGGACTCAGCGCCGCGAGTGTCCCCCGCAACCTGTTAGGATGCGAGTTTTAGGCACGTATGGCTCAGACGGTATTGCGTTTGGCATTGGTGGCGCTGATCCTGGCTTTGTTTTCGGCCCGGTTGCAGCGGTTCGTTTCGGGCATTTTGCGCGCTCGCCCGGCGGTGTTCTGGCTGGCGCCGGTGCTCGGGACCGGCATATTTATGACCGCCGCGGCGATGGTGGGCGCGGCGAGCTGGCCGTTGGCGTTGGCAGCTCTGGTATACACCGCGGTGCCGTCGGCCTGCGCGGTCAGGCTCGGACCCGCCGCCAGCCCTCGGCCCCAGGCCCTCGATTTCGTGGCGATCCTGCTGCTCTGGCTGCCGCTGGAGTTGAACCTGGCCAAACCGCTGGTGCTGGCGGCGGCGCAAGGTTATCTGCATTCGGTGATCTACGGCGTGGCCATCCTCTTGGGCCTTGCGATCTTCCTCCTCTTTCGCGGGTTTTCGGGAATGAAATATAACCTGCCGCGCCGCCCACGGGACCTCTGGGTGGTGCTGGCCGGGTTCGTTGCCGCCGCTCCCGTACTCATCGGCATCGGCATCGCCATCGGCTTCATTCCGTTCCCGCATTTCCACCCGGCGACGCCCGGCCGAATGGCCGCGGCCTTTGGCCTGATTTTCATCGGCACTGCGCTGCCCGAGGAAATCCTGTTTCGCGCGCTGATCCAGAACTTCATCCTGCAGCGCTGGGGAGAAACTACCGCCGGCCTGGTAGCCGCCAGCGTGATCTTCGGCTGCTCCCATCTCAATAACGGCCCGCAGGCGCTGCCCAACTGGCGGTACGCGATTGTCGCCAGCTTCGCCGGTTTCGCCTACGGCAAAGTGTTTCAGAAATCGTCCAGCATTATCTCGTCGGCCCTATTTCACATGATGGTCGACTGGGTGAAGCATTTCTTCTTCTGAGCAAGCTTTCAGCAGTCAGCTTTCAGCGTTCACTAAGTGCTCGACTTCGGAACTACGGCCACGGACTAAATTAAGCAACCGCTCCCTCACGGTCTCGGTTACGCGCCTTTTCGAGCCGCGACCGTGAGGGAGCGGTTGCCGGCGATCGGCACGATTATTCCCCGACGGTCCCTAATATGTTGACCGCATCTTCACTCCGCGCGGAACCGGATGGCCGCTCCTCCGCCGGAGGCCAGTTTCAGGTGCAGCATCGCGGCTGGGGTGACGCGCTGTACCGAGATTTCGGTGTGCTTGGGATGGTCGCCGGCGTCGGAGGCGTCGGCATAGATTTCGGCGGCGTAATTGCCGTGGCCCAGGAATTCCAGCGGCAGATCCACCTCCGCTCCGTGCCAGCCGGTGATGGCGCCCACGTACCATTCCTTGCCCTTGCGCCGCGCCACGGCAATGAATTCGCCCGGCCTGCCGCTCACCACCTTGGTTTCATCCCAGGCGTTGGGGACGGCCCGGATGAACTCGAACTCGTTCTGGCCTTTGTACGCTTCCGGATAATCGGAGATCATCTGGAAGCCGCTCTCGAAAACCACGTACAGCGCCAATTCGTGGGCGCGCGTTCCCATCACCATCGGTTTCTTATTGCGTGGCACGAACTCGGCGCGAGTGACGTTGTCGAATCCGCCGGGCGTGTAATCCATCGGACCGGCCAGGGCGCGGGTGAAGGCCAGCATCAGGTTGTGTTCGGGTGTGACGCGCCCACTCCATTTGCTGTACTCCAATCCCATGACGCCTTCCCTGGTCATCTGATTCGGCCAGGTGCGGTCGATGCCGTCCGGTTTATACGCGCCGTGAAAGTCGATCATCAGATGATGGGCGGCGGCTGTCTGCAGCACGCGGTGATAGAAGCCGACCATCCACTGGTCGTCGCGATTCATGAAATCGATCTTGACCCCGGCGATACCCCATTTTTCGAATAGCGGAAAGGCTTCGTCGATCTGGCGATCGATGTCGGTCCAATGGGCCCACAGCCAGATGCGCACATTTTTGGTTTTGCCGTAATCGAGAATGGCTGGCATGTCGATATTAGGGTTGGTGCGGGTGAGGTCGGCGTGGGAGGAGTTGGGGCCGGTGCTCTGGTACGCCCACCCGGCGTCGATCAACAGGTAGGGAAAACCGGAGGAGGCGCAGAAATCGATGTAGTGCTTCATCGTCGCGGTATTCATGCCGGGGGTAAAATCCACTCCTTCGGCCCAGGTGCCGTTCCACCAGTCCCAGGCGGTCTTGCCGGGCTTGATCCAACTGGTATCGGCGATGGCGGAAGGCGGATTCAGGCTGGTGACGATGTTCGACTCCACCAGCCGGCCGGGCTGGTCACCAATTAAGAGCACCCGCCAGGGCGTCGTCATGGGAGCCGGAACGGCCACGGCGAGGTCCTTGTCTTCGACCGATGGCGAAAGCCGCGAAGAAAGCACCAACGCGTCCGGCGAATTGTGTTCCAGATACATGCCGGCATAGTTATCGATATCGGCTTCGGTGATGGCCACCCACGCGGCGCCCGGCACTTCGGCCAGGAAAGGAAGGCCGATCAGTTCCTTGGGGTGAATGGCGCTCAGCGGCAGGGTGACGTAAGCGTCTTCGTAGGGCGTTTGAAATCCGTCGAGCAGGAGCGGATAGGTGGCGCCATCCTTGGCCAAGTGGAAGGTGGTGCGCTCGGTGGCGAGGCGGATCTCGTCCAGGCCGGCTTGTTTCGGCACCACGTAGCGAAAAGCCACGCCGTCGTCGAAGGCACGGGCTTCGAGCTGCAGTTTGCGGTGCGGCGCCTCGGTCTCTTCCAGCTCGAGCGCCAGGCTGCGGTAGACGCTGTGAACCGTGGACGCCTTGCCGTGGAGGAGCGAGTAGGTTTCGTCTCCCGCGCCCGGCGTCGCATGTATGATGCGGACGTGCGCGCCCAGCACCGGCTGGCCGGCCAGTTCCAGGCCGAGGGTCGATTTCAATACCACCGGCTTGCCGCGGAAGTTCACCGTGTAGGCGAGTTGGCCGCCATCGGCGGTAACGGCCATTTCGAGGGCGCCCGAAGGCGAAGTTGCGGAGGATTGCGCGGCGGCGGCGACAACCGAAAGTATGCTCATCACGACGAGGTTTCGCATGAGCAATACTATAGCGCCGGGCTTGGGCGAAGCGCGCCGCCGGCATGCCACAATAACAGTATTGATCTTCCCCATCGTTCTCGCCATTCTGCTAATCAGCCAGGTTTATTGGGCCATTCGCGGGTTGAAGCTGGCCCGGCGCCGGATTCGCTCGCGCGGTCTGCGGCTCGCCGTGTGCTGCGCCGTGCTGGCTTTCTACACGCTGGCCTTCGCCTATTACACCGGCCGGATCGGAGGGCGCTTCACCCCGGTTGCGCTGACGCCGGCCGACGCGGTATTGTCGGCGCCGCTGGCGTGGTGGATTTCGAGCTCTCTGGTAGCGTTCCTGCTGCTGCTTTTGCTGGCCGTGCCGAAAGGCATCGAGGCCGCCGCGCGTAAGCTTCGACCGCCGCTTGGCCGGGCCGTAGAATCGCCGGACCGGCGCCAGTTTCTGCAGCGCACCACCGCCATCGTCACCGGCGCGCCCTTCGTTGCCGGCGCTTACGGTCTGCTCTACGGCCGGCTCAATCTGGAAACCACCTCGCCCCGAATTCATCTGCCCCGCCTGCCCCGCTCCTTCGACGGCTTTCGCATCTGCCAGTTGTCCGATATCCATATCGGCCCGTTCATGCCCGCCGCCCAGATTCGCAAATACGCCGCCATCGCCAACGCGCTCAAGCCGGATCTCATCGTGCTCACCGGCGATTTCGTAACCTTCGACCCCTCCACCCAATACGCGGTGGTGGAGGCCCTGTCCGGCCTGCGGGCGCCGTTCGGTGTCTTCGGATGCCTGGGCAACCACGATGCCTGGGCTGGGGTGGAAGACTCCATCGCGGAGTTGTTCCGCCGGGTGGGGTACCGGATCCTTCGCGCCGAGGCCGTCGCCATCCGCAGCCACGGGGAAGAGCTCAATCTGATCGGGGTGGATTTTGAGAGCCCCAGGCGCTTCGGACCGTCGGCGCCGGTGAAACATCTGCTGCGCGACATCGAGCCGCTGTTGGCGGCCGACCGCGTCAATGTTCTTTTGAGCCACAACCCGGATACCTTCGATCGCGCCGCGGCGCTGGGGATCGATCTGAGCCTCGCCGGGCACACCCACGGCGGCCAAGCCGCGCTGGAATTTATCAGCCCGGAAATCGCGCCCAGCCGCCTGGTGACGCCCTACGTCGCCGGTTGGTTTCGGCAACCCGGCGGCCAGCTTTACGTCAACCGCGGCATCGGCACCATCGGCGTGCCGATCCGGATTGGCGCGCCGCCGGAAATCACGGTGTATGAACTAGGGCGAAGTTAGAAGTCAGCAGACAGAAGTCAGAATGAACATGGCGGCACGCTGCATCGCCGCCCCGCATTTTGCGCGACAATGAGAGCTGATGTCGACGTCCGCTCCCGCTTTAGCCACGCCGGAAATGATTGCCCGCTACGAGCCCGTCATCGGCCTGGAGGTGCACGCGCAACTGGCCACGGCGACCAAGATTTTCTGCGGCTGCCCCACCAGCTTCGGCGCGCCTCCCAATAGCAACGTCTGTCCGGTTTGCCTGGGCCTGCCGGGCGCGCTGCCGGTGCTCAACCGCGTGGCCGTGGACCTGGCGGTGAAAGCCGGCCTGGCGTTGAACTGCACCATCCGCGTGCGCTCGCGATTCGCGCGCAAGAACTACTTCTATCCCGACCTGCCCAAGGGCTACCAGATTTCGCAGTACGACGAGCCCTTCGCCGAACACGGCTGGGTGGACATCGTGGTCGCCGGAGAGCCGCGCCGCATCGGCGTCACGCGCGTTCACATGGAAGACGACGCCGGCAAGAGCATCCACGAAGGCTTTCGCGATTCCGACCTGTACTCCTACGTGGACCTGAACCGCAGCGGCACGCCGCTGATCGAAATCGTCAGCGAGCCGGACATGCGCAGTTCCCAGGAAGCCTACGCCTACATGACCGAAGTGAAGCAGGTACTCGAGTTCCTGGAGGTCTCTTCCTGCGACATGGAAAAAGGCCACCTGCGCTGCGACGCCAATGTGAGCGTGCGTCTAAAGGGCGCCGAAAAGCTCGGCACCAAGGCGGAAGTCAAGAACCTGAACTCCTTCCGCTTTATGAAGGAGGCGCTCGATTACGAAATCGCCCGCCAGGTCGCTCTCATCGAAAGCGGCGGCCGGGTGGAACAGGAAACCCGCCTCTACGATCCCGATTTGGGCGAAACCGTAGGCATGCGCAGCAAGGAAAGCGCCCACGACTATCGCTACTTTCCCGAGCCCGACCTGATGCCGCTCGCGATCGACGAAGACCGCCTGGGTGAGCTGCGCGCCTCCCTGCCCGAGCTGCCCTCCCGCCTGCGGGCGCGCTTCGTGGCCGAATACGGCCTGCGCGAATACGATGCCGAGGTGCTGACCCAGAGCCGCGCCACCAGCGCCTACTTCGAAACCGCCGCGCGCATCTCCGGCGATCCCAAAACCACCGCCAACTGGGTGATGGGCGACCTGATGGGCGCGCTCAAAGCCGACGGCAAGGAAATCGGCCAATCGCCGGTCGGCGCCGGGCATTTGGGCGAACTGGTGAAACTGATCGGCGCGGGCGCGCTTTCCGGCAAGCTGGCCAAGCAGATTTTCCCCAAAATGTATGCCACGGGCGACGCCCCGGCCGCGATCGTCGAACGCGAAGGCTTGGCGCAGATCAGCGACACCGGCGCGCTCGAAAAAGTAATCGACGACGTCCTCGCCGCCAACCCGAAGCAGGTCGAACAGTATCGGGGCGGCAAGACGACGGTGATCAATTTCCTGGTGGGGCAGGTCATGAAGCAGACGCGCGGGCAGGCCAACGTGGGCGTGGTGACCGAACTTCTCAAAACCAAACTGGGGTGAACAAAATGTTGAAAGTGGGCGACGTGGCTCCCGATATCGAATTGCAGACCGATGCGGGCGAGACTTTTCACCTTTCGGACTCAAAGGGCAAGCGCGTGGTCTTGTATTTCTATCCACGGGCGGACACGCCGGGGTGTACCGTCGAAGCCTGCGAGTTCCGCGACCATTTGAAAAAGTTTGCCGCCAAAGGGGCGGCCGTGGTGGGCGTCTCTCCCGACAAGCCCGCCGCGCAGGCCAAGTTCAAGACCAAGTTCAATCTCCCCTTCGCGCTGCTGGCCGACGACCAGAAGGCCGCCGCCCAAGCCTACGGCGTCTGGAAAGAAAAAAGCATGTATGGCAAGAAGGTGATGGGCATCGAGCGCACCACCTTCGTGATCGGCCCCGACGGCAAGATCGAAAAGATGTACGCCAAGGTGAAAGCCGCCGGCCACGCCGAAAAAGTGCTGTCCGAACTGTAAGGCCAGCCAGCCGGTTGCCACCGTGCCGCACGGCGTTTTCCTGGGTAGCGCCGGCGACCTTTGTCGCCGGTGTTTTTGATTAGTTGTGGCGCCCGGATTTCGCCGGCAGTTCCGGCTCCCCGGCTTGCCATGGCCCACACCTTCCCGCGGCCGCGCCTGGGTGCTTAACCGATCTGTGGATTTCGCGGTTGCCGGGAACTTCCCCAGATCGGTAAGGCACCCGCCGCGCTTTCGGTTCGCCGGGAAAGCCGGAATCATGCTGTCATGTGTACATGTTGGTATCGAGCAAAGGCATTCTGGTGTTGGCCTGCGGTGCGCTGTGGGCGTCTCCTCCGGTTGCCTCGAATTCGGCTGACGTTCTTCAGCCGGACCGGTTCCGCCACTACGTGGAAGCGTTCAACCGGGACGATCCGGAAGGACGGACGAACCTGATTACGAATGCCGAAGCCTGGGACTGGATGAAGCAAAACATCCCCTTCTTCGAGTCTTCCGACAAATCGATCGAGGAAATGTACTACTTCCGATGGTGGGAGTTCCGAAAGCACATCCGCCAGACGCCGGCGGGCTTTGTGATCACGGAGTTCCTGCCGGACGTGCCCTGGGCGGGAGCGGAAAACACCGTCAGCGCCTCCGCCGGCCACCATTTCTACGAGGGCCGCTGGCTGCGCGATCCGGAATACCTGAGAGAGTACGCGCGGTTCTGGTTCAACCCGGAAGCGAGGCCGCGGCTCTACAGCTTCTGGGTAGCGGACGCAATCCACGCCTGGTCGATGGTGACTCACGATCAGCAGCTTGCCATCGATCTGCTGCCCGCCCTGGTCGGGAACTACGAGCAGTGGGAAAGGACACACCAGGACGCGAGTGGCCTGTTCTGGCAGATCGACGATCGCGACGGGATGGAAATCTCCATTGGCGGCGGCGGATACCGGCCCACCATCAACAGCTACATGTACGGCGACGCCGTAGCGCTGGGAGACATGGCTAAATGGGCCTGGAAGAACGACCTTTCGCTGGACTTCCGCATGAAAGCGGCGCGGCTGCGCGCCCTGGTGGAGGACCGTCTGTGGGATGAGACTCGCGGGTTTTACGAGACCATCCCGCGGGGCGACAACCACCAATGGGTGGACGTCCGGGAAGAGGTCGGATATGTCCCGTGGTACTTCAACCTCCCACTCCCCGGACATGAGTTAGCGTGGAAGCAACTAACCGACGACGGGGGCTTCGCGGCGCCTTTCGGGCCGACGACCGCCGAGCGGCGCAACCCGCGGTTCATGTTCGCCCATCCTCACGAGTGTCTGTGGAACGGCCCGTCCTGGCCCTTTGCCACGTCGCAGACGCTCACCGCCATGGCCAACCTTCTCAATAACTACAAACAGACCTACGTCGGCCGGCGGGACTATCTGGCGCTGCTGCGGACTTACACGAAATCGCAGCACCTGAAGCTGCCCAGCGGCCGGACGATTCCCTGGATCGACGAAGATCTGGATCCGTTGCACGGTAACTGGATCGCCCGTGACATGCTGTACCGGATGACGCCGGCCGAACAGGCGGCCAAGGGCGGCAAGGACCGGGGCCGCGACTACAATCACTCTACTTACAACGACCTGGTGATCACCGGCCTGGTGGGCCTGCGCCCGCGCCTGGACAACCGGGTGGAAGTGAATCCCCTGATTCCCGAGGGAGCAATCGATTACTTCTGCCTGGACCGGGTTCGCTATCACGGCTGGGATTTGACGATTTTCTACGACCGCGCCGGCACGCGGTACGGAAGGGGCAAGGGCCTTCGCATATTTGCCGATGGGCGGGAAATCGGTTCGGCCCCGGACCTGGGATGGCTTATGGTGGATCTGCCGCAGACCGCGCCGGGCTGGGTCAAATCGCCGGCAAACCCGGTCATCGGCGGGAAGTTCGGCACCGTGTTCGACATCGCCGTGCTGGCCGATGGCGGCAAGTACAAGATGTGGGGCTCCTGGCGACCGAAGAAGAGCATCGCGCTGTTTGAAAGCTCGGACGGCATACACTGGAACGAACCGGTCGTCGTGCTCTCACCCAACCCCGGCACCGCCTGGGAGGAAGACATCAACCGTCCCAGCGTGCTCAAGAAGGCCGACGGCTACCACATGTGGTACACGGGCCAGGCCGGCGGCAAGCACTCGTGGATCGGCTATGCCACCAGTCCGGACGGGAAAGTGTGGAAGCGAGTGAGCGAAACGCCGGTGCTATCGCCCGATCTTCCGTGGGAAAAAGTGGCGGTCATGTGTCCGAACGTGCTTTGGGACGAAGCGGCCGGGCTGTATCGAATGTGGTATTCGGGCGGCGAGCAGTACGAACCCGATGCCATCGGCTACGCCACCAGCCCCGATGGCCTTCACTGGACCAAGGAGCCGGCAAATCCGGTCTTCCGCCCCAATCCCGCGGCGGTTTGGGAGCAGGCCCGCGTGGCGGGAGCGCAGGTGCTTCGCTTCGACAACTGGTTCTACATGTTCTACATCGGCTACCGCGATATCGACCATGCGCAGATCGGAGTAGCCCGGTCGCGCGACGGCGTCACCAACTGGCAGCGCAATCCGCGCAACCCGATTGTGCGGCCCGGACAAGACGCCTTCGATCAGGACGCCTGCTACAAGCCCTACGCGGTCTTCGACGGCCGCCGCTGGATGCTCTGGTACAACGGGCGGCACGGTTGGCTGGAGCAGATCGCCTTGGCCACTCACGAAGGCGCGGACCTGGGATTCGGCGACAAGTGAGTCAGCCGTCACGGAATAATTGTTCCAATCTTCGGCAACCGCTCCCTTACGGTCGCGGCTCGGACTCGCGCATTTCCGAGCCGCGACCGTAAGGGAGCGGTTGCAGGGTGTGTGACCGTAATTGCGAAACCAAGTACTAAGTCGCCCTATTGGAGCGGCAGGAGCGATCCGCCCATAACCATGGGCCCGTACCGTGAGATTCGACCGTGCATGCCATACCAGGTCGCACCCCATGTCAGCCAGACCGGCGACAGGACCCAGGGCGTGTCCACAGTAACCTCGCAGTGATTGAGGACCTCGACCCACTGTGCGGCGGGGGTCCTCAACGGTGCGATGTATCGGAGCAAAGTGACATGAGCCGACATGGGTGGATAGCGAGACTCGACGGACACTCCGTTACGCGCGAGATCCTCCCGGATCGCCTGGCGCAGTTGCTGCAGCCGTGCGTCCGAAGGCAGGAAGTTAAGCGCCGCGCCCCTGCCGTCGTACGCAAGCACGAGCGAATCGAGGCCGGCCGGAGACTCCCTTTCCAACAATCGCGCAACCGACCGTGCCGCCGCCGCGATTCGATTCGCGTCCTCCCGCGTGCGGCCGGTACAAATCTCGGCGACAGTCAAATGTAAGTCCCGTCGAGGATAGTAATACTGAGCGGGTTCGTATTGGAACAGGCGGAGCTGAATGGCCGAGATACACTTGACCACTTCCCGGTTCGGCCGGCAGATAAGGGCTACGCCGAACCTAAGGTCCGAGCCTTTTCCGCGGAGTTCCCTTACTAATACGTCGTCTATGACAATGCCGGTTGCGAGCAGCTCTCTTTCGCCATTCTGTTTATACTGGGCGATTGTCCGAATAAATGCTTCCCGACCGGTCACGACAGGTGACATCGCACCGATGGTACCAAACCGCCCTCCCTACCCGATCGCCGCCTGCCCAGCCGCCTGCGCGGCGCTGGCCGGCGTGGAAGAGGGAGCACTCTCGCCCTGGTGGACGCGGGACATCAGGAAATCGAATTCAACGGGTTGACCGGCCGCGGTAAACCATTGTGCGCCGGAGCGCTTCAATTCGATGGCGTCCTCAAACCCGGCTATGGCGACGCGCATGCAGTTCTTTCTCTGCGCGAGCAGCACGGCTTCAATGATGATCCCAATCGGAAATCTGATAAACATGTACATTTCTGGGCGCCCTTTCTCGGCGTTAAGCAGAGTATGTGGATCAATGCAGTCCGATTACAATGCTGACCTTCGTTATGGCCCGAGCGGTACTGCCGAAGCCCGCTCGGACGGAAGGGCGATTCTCGCTTCCTCCCAAACCGCCAGCCCGGAAACCCTCGTATGTAATTCAGGTGGCGAAAAGTGGCTTCCGCGGCTATAATTCCTGGAGCGGCCGAAATACCCGGCGACTGTATGTTTCCGCTGATCCTCGCGGTTGTAGCGAAGGGCGATGGCGAGCTGATGATCCGCCTGCAACGGCGCGACCCGCAAGCGCTCGCGGAGTTGTACGACCGCTACGGCCAAATGGTATTTCGGCTGATTCTGCGCATGGTTCGGGACAACGGCGCGGCCGAGGACCTGGTGCAGGAGACCTTCCTGCGGGTGTGGAACCGGGTCGGTGGATTCGATTCCGATCGCGGCGCGGTGGGCCCGTGGCTGCTCGCGGTAGCCCGCAACCGTGCCATCGATTACCTTCGCTCGAAAGGCCACCGAACCGAAAGCACCATCGATCTGAACGAAACCGAACATCCCGCGCTATTTGCGGACCTTCCCACCGACGTGTTCCATTTCGATCTCGTCCGGCAGGTGAAGCGAGCCCTCGAACAGCTCGATTCCCAGGCGCGCGAAGCCATTGAGCTGGCCTATTTCGAGGGGATGTCTCAAAGCGAGATCGCGGCACGGATGGGCCAGCCATTGGGCACCGTCAAGACCTGGATGCGCCGGGCGTTGCAGCAGATGCGTAAAGCGTTGGGAGGCGCGATCACCGCATGACTTGCGACGAACTGCGCCCCGATTATCTGCTCTATGCCCTCGGTGTGCTGGAGGAACCCGAGAGGAGCGAGGTGCGCGCCCACCTGGAGCGCGGCTGCGAAGCCTGCGCGGCGGGCCTCGGCGAGGCGCGCGCGCTGGCATTCGCCATGGGCGCCTCCGGGGACGGTCCCGCGCCGCCGCGGCAATTGCGCGGCCGCATTCTGGCGGCGGCCGGGGGAGTTCCCCAGAGGCGCTGGAGCTGGTTTACGGCACTTGTAGCGGCGGGATCGACGGCGCTCGCAGCCGCCGGTTTGATCCTCTACCAGGCCCACAATTTCCGCGCGGAGTTGGCCGAGGCGCGGATCGAGATCGAGCGCAGCGGCGCCGAAGCCGCCGATTTGCGCCAGGCTTTGGACCTGATCCAGGCTCCCGAAACGCGCGAAGTCACCTTCGGCCAGGACCAACCTGCGCCGCCGCGCGGACGGGTGTTTTTCCACCCCTCGGGCGTGCTGCTGGTGGCCTCCCGGCTGCCCGCGCCGCCGCCCGGCAAGACTTACGAAATGTGGCTGATTCGCGGCGGTAAACCGGTGCCCGCCGGGCTGTTCACCTCCAACCGGCAGGGCAACGCGATCTACCTTTATCGCCCGCCCACGCCGCCGGCGGCGACCGACGTCGTAGCCGTCACGCTCGAAGCCGAGGGCGGCGTCGACGCGCCCACCTCGACGCCCGTCATCTCCGCCCCGCTGTAACTCCCGGATGTAATTCTTCATCGCTATCGAATCCGATCGCTCTCCCGCATCGTAGTTAACCGATGAAACCCATTCCACTCAGGGAGACACTCTCGATGACAATTCGAAGACCGCTGTTACAACCCGCACTTACTGTGGCCATGGCCGCGCTGCTGGCTCAAACGCCCGCCGGCTTCGCCGCCAGCCATAGGGAAGCGCCCATAACCGCCTTGGATCAGAAGGCCGACATCACCGACTGGTTCGCCTTCGTGAGTCCGGAGAATCCGGACCGGGCGGTGCTGATCCTCAATGTCGATCCGTTCCTCGAGCCCTCGAACGGGCCGAATTACTTCCCGTTCGATCCGGGCATCCTGTACGAAATGAAGATCGATAACAACCTCGACGGAATCCCCGACATCACTTTTCAATTCCGCTTCAAGACACAATACACCAACCCCGGCGTCTTCACCGGCTATGTTGGCGGCCTGCTCGGAATTCCGCCTATTACTTCGCTTTCCGGTCCCGGTTCGCAGGGTTTGAACCTGATTCAGACCTACGAGGTAACCATGGTGACTCCGACGCTGCGCGAAGAGTTGAACAACGGGCAGACGCTCTACGCCGTTCCCACCAACGTCGGGCCGCGCACCATGCCTAACTACGGCGTATTGCGCGCGCAGGGCGTTTACACGCTGCTCGACGGCATCCGGGTTTTCGCCGGCACCGTGGCCGACCCCTTCTTTGTGGACCTCGGGGCGGCTTTCGATTCGCTCAACTTTCGCACCGCGGCCGGCGGCGGCGTGCTGAGCGCGGCCGTGGACGCCGACGACGCCCATAATTACGCGCCCAACGCGCTGGCCGGGTTCAATGTGAACACCCTCATGCTGGAGGTGCCGATCGCCATGCTTACATCAGGCGGCAAAGAGTACGCCGCCAGCAACAAACTGGCCGTCATCGGCACCTACGGCACCACTTCGCGGCAAAAGCTGAGCGTCCTGCGCGACGGAGGGACCCAAGGCACTTGGGCGCAGGTGCAGCGGCTCGGCAATCCGCTGATCAACGAACTGATCATCGGGACAGGCTCCAAGGACCGCTTCAGCATGGACGATCCCACCAACGACGCACAGTTTGCGAGCTTCTTCCTGAATCCGCTGCTGGCCCAGATTTTCTCGAGCATCGGCATCCCCGTGCCGCCCGCGCCGCGCACCGATCTGCTGCCGCTGGTGCAGTACATGGCGCCGATCTGTCCCGGGTGCGCCGCCAGCGACGCCGGCCCCATCGCCGACCTGCTGCGGCTCAACACCGGCATCCCGCCGACCGCCTTCGGCTCGCAGAAGCGGCTCGGCTTTCTGGCCGGAGATAACGCGGGCTTCCCCAACGGCCGCCGGCCGGTGGACGACGTCATCGATATCGCCGCGCGAGCGGTGGGAGGCATCCTGGCCAACAGCACCAAGTACGGCACGCTCATTGGCGACGGCGTCAACACTTCCAGCTCCCAACTGACGGGGACGTTCCCGTTCCTGGCTCCGGCCTATGACGGCAGGGACAGCGCCCACGCCGGTCCCGGCCAACCGGGTTGCGCCAATCAGCCGGGCGGAATCTGTCCGGTGAACTAGGCGCTCGGTTTCGCAATTATGGAGACGTATTAGGCAACCGCTCCCTTACGGTCGCGGCTCTGACCCGAACACTCGATCCTGGTGCCAGCATGCTCGAGTTTGCGATAAAGCCGCGGGTCAGAGCCGCGACTGTCAAGGAGCGGTTGCCATGAATACGACACTAACTTTCGAATTGGTGTCCTAAGCAAAAGTACGTGGCGCGGACTCTTCCCGACTTATCGGGACGATTGGTTCGCAGAACGTGCCCGCATGAGTGCGGACATGGCAGCCTGAGAGGCTGCTCCACGCAAACTTTTATTCAAAAGGAGAACAAATATGAAAAAACGAACGATCGCCATCCTGTTTTCGATCCTTCCGGCCTTTGCCGCCACACCGGCCGAAACCGCCATCCGCAAGGCGCAGGATGAGGTTGCCAAGCGGCTCGACTACAGTCCCTCCTACAACGCGCTGGCGATGGCTTATGCGCGCCGCGCCCGCGAGACCTCCGACGTCGCCTTCTACGCCAAGGCGGAAGAGACCCTGAAACGGTCCTTCGCCCTGGCTCCCGATAATTACGAAGGGCTCAAGGTGGAAACCTGGCTGCTGCTGGGCCGCCACGAATTTGCCAGAGCCCGCGAAGTCGCAACCAGGCTCAATCGCCAGACTCCCGACGACGTCACCGTCTACGGCTACCTGGCCGACGCCAACGCCGAGCTGGGCAATTACAAAGAGGCCGTCGATGCCGTCCAGTGGATGCTCAATCTGCGACCGGGCAACGTGCCGGGCCTCACTCGCGCCGCCTATCTGCGCGAGTTGCACGGCGACCTCGAGGGAGCCATCGATCTGATGCAGCGCGCGTACGATTCCACTCCTTACCAGGAACTGGAAGACCGCGCCTGGCTGCTCACCCAGATTTCCCACTTGCACCTGGGCGCCGGCCGCCTTCCCGAGGCCGAGAAATTCGCCAATGGCGCGTTGGGCGTTTTCCCGGACTACCACTACGCCCTAGGCGTGCTGGGCCAAGTTCGGATGACACAGAGACGCTACGACGAAGCCGTCTCGCTGTTCCAAAAGCGCTACGCCACCGCGCCGCACGCGGAAAACCTCTTCGCCGTCGCCGAAGCGCTGGAGCACGCCGGCCGGCACCAGGAAGCCGCTCTGGCGTTCGCCGATTTCGAGCGGCGGGCGCTACAGGAATCGGCCCAGGCCGATAACGCCAATCACGAACTGGTGGCCTACTACATCGACTATGCCCATCAACCCGAAAAGGCGCGCCGCATCGCGGAAGCCGAACTTGCCCGCCGCCACGATGCGTTTACGCTGGACGCCTACGCCTGGTCCTGGGCCGCCGCCGGAGACTACCCGCGCGCCAGCTTAGAAATGCAAAAAGCCCTCGCCTTCGGTCTCAAAGACCCCAAAGTAATCGAGCATGCCCGCGCTATCGCGGAGCATTGCGGGGCGGACTGCCAGGCTGGCGCGGCAACCCTTGGCTCGCGTTGAGTGCGGCGCGCGTCCAAGATGCAACTGGATGGCATAACGGCGCCGGCTAAGCCGCGTGGAAAGACATGGCCACCGAGGGACACCGCGAAAACGCAAATTCGGGGATTTCGGCGTTTATCGGAGTTCATCGGTGGCTTCTATTGAATTCCTGCGGGCCCGTTCCCGCATCGGCCGCGAACGATTTCAGGCCTTTTGGTCAGTTTTCAGTTGACAATCAGTTGCAAATTAGCTTTAATGTGTTTTCCATGAACGCACGCGAACGAGGCCGCCCGCATCGGTTTGGGGCGGCAATACGAAGCAGATGTTCCCGCAACGGGAACGGGACCTATCTCATGACGAAGTGGAAGTCCGGCTGGCGATGCGCGCTCCTAGCTCTGGCTCTGCTAGCGGCAGCGCGCGTCTGGGCATTTGCCGCGGGCAGCGTCTCCGGAACGGTGAATGACCCAAGCGGCGCCGCGATTCCCGGCGCCCGGCTCACGCTGGTCAACGCCGCGCTCAAGACGGAATTACGGGCACGCACCGATGGGCAGGGCTTCTATTCCTTCCCTGCCCTCCCCGTGGGTGTATACGTTTTGACCGTAGAAGCGGCCGGCTTCCGGAGCCAGCAAAAGACTCATCTGAGCGTCGACACCGATGCCGCGCTGCGCGTCGACACCGTCCTGGAGGTCGGTCAACGGTCCGAGGCGGTCACGGTCACCGAAACCGAGGAAACCGTTCAGACCCAGGTCGACACCGTGGCGACCCATCTCGGCGAGGTGGTATCCGACAGGCAGATCGAGGCGCTTCCCCTGAACGGACGCAGCTACACGGATCTGCTCGCCATTCAACCTGGCGTGGCTCCGGTGACGACGCTCACGCCCACCTCGGTGATCATGGCGGGAGTGACGGGAACGATCAACCCATCCGGCGATCTGAATCCTGGCGACGTCTCGATCGACGGTCAGCGGGAATCCTCGAACGGGTTCATGATGAATGCCGTCGACGTGCAGGAGCACATGAACGGGGGCACGTCGGTAATCCCGAATCTCGACGCGATCCAGCAGTTCCGCGTTCTCACCAACAACTTCGACCCCGAATACGGCAATTACAACGGCGGCATGATTAATGTCGTAACCAAGTCGGGCAGCAATGCCATTCGTGGCGACGCATTCGAGTTTTTGCGAAATACCGCTCTCGACGCCAGGAATTTCTTCGACGCCGCCCGGGGCGACTTCCGGCAGAATCAGTTCGGCGGCGTGATCGGCGGCCCGGTTCGGAGGGACCGGGTATTCTTCTTTCTCGACTATCAGGGAACGCGCACCGTGGAAGGCATCGCTTCGCCCGAAACTTCCGTGCCTTCCTTGCAGGATCGCGCCGGAAATTTCGGCGATATCGCGAGCACGCTGACCGGGACCGTGAGCGGACCCTATACGGCGGACCTGCTCATGCAGAAGCTCGGCTACGGCGTTTCCGAAGGCGAGCCATATTACACCACGGGCTGCTCCAACACTTCCACTTGTGTCTTTCCAAATGCCGTGATTCCGGCCAGGGCCTGGTCGGCGCCGGCGGTGAATCTGCTGAGTTACATTCCCCTGCCCAACATCGGCACGAATCTGTTTGCGACCTCGGCCTATCCGGAAACCGTACGGGACGACAAAGCTGGCGCTCGAATCGACGCCAATACACGCCTAGGTCAGCTTTTCGGCTACTATTTCGCCGATAACTACCGGCTGGATAATCCCTATCCCGGCGCTCAAGGTGGAGCGAACATTCCCGGCTTTGACGCCTTGACCATCGGCCAGGCGCAGATGTTGACGATAGGCGACACCCAGGTCGTCAGCCCCACCACGGTGAACGAGTTCCACGTCGGCCTGCTGCGCAACGCCAATGATATCGGCCAGCCGCGCGGCGGCCTGGGAGTGACTCTTCAGTCACAAGGCTTCGTGACGGGCGTTGGCACCCCGGGCATCGTCGTGCAGGCTCCGCAGTTTGAAGGCGTCGAGAATATCGTATTCCCTTCGTTCGCCATGGGTGTTCCAACCGCCAACGTCGATCAGTGGAACAGCACGATTTATGTGAGTGACAACTTGTCGAAGCTTGTCGGCAAACATACCCTCAAATTCGGCGGTCAGTTTCACTACGACCAGGTCAATGAATCGCCCAACGCGACGTTCAATGGAACGTTCAATATCGACGGGACGGAAACCGGGTCGCCCTTCGCGGATTTCTTATTAGGATTCGCCAGCAATTATACCCAGACCTCGGGCCAGCACTTTTATTTGCGAAACCGCTACGAGGCGGCATTTGTGGAAGATAGCTGGCGAGCGAAGAGCAATCTCACCCTGAACCTGGGCCTGCGCTGGGACCTGATTATGCCCTGGTGGGAGAAGTATGACCAGATCCAGACCATCGTTCCCGGCGAGCAATCGGTACTGTACCCCAATGCAGTGAACGGATTGGTGGTCCCCGGCGATCCGGGCATTCCGTCGACGCTTTCGCCAACCCGGTCTCACAACTTCGCTCCCAGAATCGGCCTGGCATACTCTCCGCACGCCGACTCCGGATTTCTAAAGAGTCTGTTAGGCGAGGCGGGAAAGAGCAGCATTCGCGCCAGTTATGGCATGTTCTACACGGCATATCCCGGGTTGACGGCGGGAATCATGTATGGCGTCCCTCCCTACGGGTCCACTTATCTGAGTCCGGCGCCGCCGCTGCTCCCGACACCCTTCATCAACTCATCCGATGGCGTACAGAATACGGATCCATTTCCGTTAGACTTCCCGCCGCACAGTGTGTCAGCGGCCAGTCCGTACGCCGGATTTAATTTCGGGGCGGTCACTCCCATCAGCGCCGATCCATACTTCTATTACCGCAACACCGTCCCTTATACGGAAAACTACATGCTGTCTTTTCAGCGGCAGATCCGCAACGGCGCGCTGTTGACGGTGAGCTATGCGGGCAATGAAGGCCACCATTTGTTGGTCCTGGTCCCGGCCAACCCTGGCAATCCGGCGCTGTGCCTAAGCCTCAGCCAACAGGGCGAGGTAGCTCCGGGCGGCTCCACCTGCGGTCCGTTCGGCGAAGATGCCGCCTACACGTCCGCATCCGGCAAAGTGTACCAGGGAACCCGCGCCGGCCTGGGTTCGAACTATGGATCGATGACGGCGCAGAAGTCCGTCGGCAATTCCGATTACAACGCCCTCGAGGCCAATCTGCGCTTCACGGCCGGCGCCCGAACCACGGTTCTGGTGGGGTACACGTATTCGAAATCGATCGACCAGGCGTCGAACCTCGGCGAGCAGACCAATCCCTTCAATGCCAGCCTCACGCGCGTGATTTCCTCGTGGGACATGACTGACAACTTCGTGGCGACTTACACCTACTCCCTGCCATTCGAGCGATTACTCGGGCGCAACCGCCTGGCCGAGGGATGGAGCCTCTCCGGAACCACGCGCTTCAGTACCGGATTCCCAGTGACGCTTGCCGACGATTCGGACCGGTCGTTACTCGGGACTCTCGGCAATGGCGTCAACAACGAACTGCTCGACACCCCGCGGATGACGTCGGGACCGATCGAAATCAACACCAATCCTCGCAACGGGCGGCCGGAGTTCAACACCAGCCTGTTCGCGCCGGAGACACTGGGACAGCTTGGCAACGCGGCCCGGCGTTTCTTCCACGGCCCGGGCATCGATAACTTCGACGTCGAAATCAGCAAAACGGTGCCCATCGCCGAATCGAAATCGCTCGATTTTCGCGTGGAAGCGTTCAACGCGTTCAACCACGCCCAGTTCTATGGCGCGGCCGCGGTGGACGGCGAAATCGACGACCCGAGTTTTGGCCGCGTCGTGAGCGCGGCCGCGCCACGGCTGGTTCAACTCGCAGTCAAATTGGTCTTCTGATGTTCCGGCGGTGTTGCAAATACGAGTTGCGTGATTCTCGCGATCAGCCCTTCGGCGCTTTCGAGAAAGGATCCGCGGGCGCTGTCCAGAAGTGATCCAGCCGGTCCGTTGCTAGCCCTCGAACGGCGCGTCGCTACTGGCCGGATAGGCGGTATACGGGTGGGAGGCGTAAACGATTCGCCGCGGATCGGTAAACGCTGCGAGACCACAACCGATCTGGTACCTTCGCGATTGCGGATCTGCCGCTATGGCAGCCGGGAAGAGCAATCCGCCCGCGCTGCTCGTCAACTCCTAAGACCAAGTCGCTCGGCCAAACAACGTTGCTAACTGCGGCCGGTTTCATTCGTCCCGGTAGTTGACAGGGGCACTATCGCTCAGATATATTTTATCAAGATATATGTTGCCGATTGATAACGCGCGGAAGAATGGCAGCGCCGAGCTTCTCATCCTCGCCCAGCTCGAAACCCGGCCGCGTCACGGTTATGAAATCGCCTCCGAGATCGAGCGCCGTTCCGGCGGCGCCGTAAGCTTCCAGCCGGCCTCGCTCTATCCCGTTCTGTATCGAATGGAGCGGGAAGGGTGGATCGCCGGACGATGGGTCGAAAAGGCCGGCCAGCACCGCCGCCGCTATTACAGACTGACAGGTTCGGGCCGGAAGCAACTCGCCGCTCAACGGTCGAGTTGGTCCGCGTTCCTGGCTGGACTTCGTCAAACCGCGGGATTGCAAGATGCCTGACTTCCGCGCCTACATTAGAGAGCATCTTCCGCCGCTGGGCGCCTCCGGAGCCAAAGAGGCGGAGGTTATCGAGGAACTCGCGCTCGATTTCGAGGAGCGTTACAAAAGCGCGCTTCGCGGCGGCCTCGATCCCGGCGAAGCATGGCGCAAAATTCAAAGCCAGACGGAATGGCCCCAGTTGGCTCGCGATTTCACCGCCATGCTGGCTTCCGCCGAGCCCGATCCCCCAAAGAGGTTACTCCCCGTGCTGAATTTCTGGAACGATGTCCGATACGCCGCAAGGACGCTGCGGAACAACCCTGGATTCACGGCGGTGGCGGTGTTCACGCTGGCGCTCTGCCTGGGCGCCAATCTGACAATCTTCGCCGTGGTGGATTCGATCCTGCTCCGGCCTCTGCCTTTTCCGCATGCCGATCGCCTGGTTAGCGCTTTTCATAGCTACCCAAAAATCGGGACTCCGCACAGCACCGCGTCGCTGCCGAATTATTACGATTATCGCGAGAAGATCAAAGCCTTCGCATCCACGGCGATCATCACGGAAAATAGCGAGCACGCGATCGTCGGCGCGGCGGGCTCGCCCTCCAGCGTGGAACGCGACCGGGTGTCGCCCGAGTTTTTCAGCACGCTGGGCGTCAAGCTCCTGATGGGACGTTCCTTTACAGACCAGGAGATGGTCTACTCCAGGAGCGGAGTCGCGATTCTCACGTACCCATTCTGGCGCGCTTACTTCGACCTCGATCCCAACGTGATCGGCCGGACTTTTCAGATGGACGGATCTACCACCACGGTTGTGGGCGTTCTGCCTCCGGACTTCCGCTTTCTATCGCGCCGGACGCAGTTCTATATTCCGGCGGCGTCGGATCCGGCGGAGCGCGCCATCGATCAGCGCCACAACAATACCCACATACTCATCGCCCGTCTGGCGCCGGACGCCACCATCTCCACGGCGCGCGCCCAGATTGCGGCGCTCGATGCCGCGCAAATCAAGGACGATCCTTTCGCCGAGAATCTGAAGGCGATGGGCTTTGTCAGCATGGTGAGCGGCCTGCAGGAGGACCACGTGGCGGCTATCAAGCCGACCCTGCTGCTGCTCGAGGGTGGCGTGCTGTGCTGCTTCTGATCGGCAGCGTCAACCTGGTAAACCTGCTGCTCATCCGCGCCAGCGGGCGCGCCAGGGAGTTGGCCATCCGCCAGTCCCTGGGCGCCAGCCACTGGCACGTGATGCGCCAGGTGATGACGGAAACAGTTCTCCTCTGTTTGGTGGGCGGGCTGTGCGGCTTGGCCCTCGCGGGGGGTGGCATCGGCCTTTTGCAGACGCTCGGCGTGGACCAATTGCCGTTAGGAGCCTACATCGGCTTCGATGGGCGCTTCGCCCTGGTGGCTCTGTCCGGAACCGTGGTCCTGGGGATATTGATCGCGCTCCCGGTTGCCTGGTTTAGTGTCCGCGTCCACTTAGCCAACGCCTTCCGGTCCGCGTCGCGCAGCGCCACTACCAACCGCGCGGCACAACGCCTTCGCCATAGCTTCATCGTCGCCCAGATCTGCCTGGCGTTTGTGTTGTTGGCGGGCGCCGGACTCCTGGGAATCAGCTTGAAGCACGTCATGGAAACCTCCCCGGGCTTCCAAGCGGGACAGGTCCTCGCCGGTGCACTGAGTCTGCCGTATAAGAAGTATCCGGACCCAGCCGCCCGCCTCGCGCTGATTGAACGCCTGCTAGCGGCCATTCAAAACCAATCCGGAGTGGCTTCCGCGGCGGTTGGCAACCTGGCGCCCTTTGGCGGAAACGATAGCAGCGGGGTCACGGCGGTGGAGGGCGTCGAGATCGCAAACGGCGGCTCGCAGCAGGACCACTACCGAAACGGCGTTGTAGGCGACTACTGGCGGGCGCTGGATATCCCGCTGCTCCGGGGGCGCCTCTTGGAAGATGCCGACAATCGACGCAAACAGCGCGTCTGCGTGGTCGATCGGGCCTTTGCCCGCCGCTACTGGCCCGGTTGCAGTCCCCTGGGGCGCCGTCTCAACGACGGCCCCGTATTCAACAAGGACGAAGCGTTCACAATTGTCGGCGTAGTCGGCACGGTAAAGCAAAACAAGCTCGATGACGCCAACCCCAAGGGGACCATCTACTATCCCTACAAATACTGGCCGGATCCCTCCATCTCCGTCTTAGTGCGGACAGGGATGGCTACCGAGGCGATGGCCCCGGTACTCCGGAGGACAGCCCTCGCTGTCGATCCGGAGCTGCCCTTCTACAATTTGAAGCCGATGCGGAGCCTGATCGGCGAGAGCGTCGTCACGCGCCGTTCGCCTGCGGTGCTCGCCGGGATCTTCGCCGTTGTCGCGCTGTTGCTTACGGCGGTCGGCACTTACGGCGTGCTGGCTTACGCCGTCGGCCAACGCCGCCGCGAAATCGGCGTGCGCATGGCGCTGGGCGCCCGGCAGCAACAGGTGCTCCGCCAATTCCTCGGCCTTGGGGCAAAACTGCTTCTGGCCGGAATCAGTTTCGGCATGCTCGGCGCGTGGGCAACCGGCCGGGTGATGCAGCATCTGCTCTTCGGCGTCGGTTCGGTTCACCTCGGCGTCGTAGCCGCTACAGCCGGGTTGATGATCGGCGTGGTGCTGCTTGCGACCTCTCTCCCAGCCTATTCCGCCTCGCGCGTCTCTCCGACCGAGGCGCTCCGCGACGAATAGGGGCAGGCGCGTCAGCGCTATTGCAGCGAGTGCTGCCGGGAGGCGGCGCGGAAGTGGTCGCGGTGGAAGGCGCAACGACCCCAAACTGCACGCCAGCGGCTGGATGACGGCCGTCCGCATCTCGTTTCCGATCCCAGTCCCGTTGTCGGAGTGGGCCACTTTAGCCAAGCCCTACTGGATCACTCTTGCCGAGCGTCGAAGATCAGCACGATTCACCGGATCGTCGTGCAAGAAGCGCGCAGATCGGGTTGATGCTAAAATGGCTTTATCGTCGCGGAGAGGTGGCAGAGTGGTCGATTGCGGCGGTCTCGAAAACCGTTGACCCTTTACGGGGTCCGGGAGTTCGAATCTCCCCCTCTCCGCCAGCTACCTTCGGTCCGCGAACGCCTCTCAGTGCGAGCCGCCCTCATACTTGCGTTCCCCGGCGGTGATCGCCAGCGCGAGCCGGTTCTGCGGAGGAGGCAGCGGGCAAGTGGCGTAATCGGTAAACGCGCAAGGCGGGTTTTGGGCCTTATTGAAATCGAGAGTCACGAACCCATCGCGCGCCGGTTCGGAATAGAGGAAGCGCGAGGCGGGATAGGTGGTCTTTCCGCTAGTCTGATCGCGAAGAACGAAGAACAGCCGCTTGCCTTCGCCGGCAGCCTGGAGGCGAAAGGTCTTGCCATCGCGTTCGAATGCCGCGTAGCCGGGACTGTCGGAAGTTTCCTGTTCGCCGATGACGGTGTCGAAAACCAGCTTGGTGGCGGTTGGGGCGGGGATAAACTTGGCGGTAATCTGCCAATCCTCGTCCACCGGGTACCAGCTCAGATGGGTGAACTCGCGGCGCGCTTTGCTGTTATTGTCCTTGAGGCGCAACGCCAGGCGGGCGCCGCGCTTGATCAGCAGCAACTGCAGCGGGCCGGCGACAAGCGCGTCGGAACCGTCCGGGTGGATTTCCGCGTTGGTTACCGGCTTGCCATGTAAAGTTACCGCGCGGTCGCGCCCGGTGAAGGTGGCGCGATCCGAGTGGATTTCGATCGCCCCGAGGTGAGCGGGCGCGGATTCGGGCAGCAAAATGTCGTTGCTGGCATCGCTGCCGATGCTGTTCGGGCCTTCCTTTAGCCAGAACAGGCCGCTGACGGTAAGCCAGCCGCCATCGGCCCTGAGGGCGGCTTCGCGCTTTTGCCGCCACTGTTCGATTTCCTCGCGATAGCGCGCGTCGATGGTTTCAGCCATAACTCGAGCCGGTTTCAGCGCCAATAGTGGCAAGAGCCGCGAGAGGTCGCGGCGCGTCAGATAGGTCACGGGAGCGCTCCTCGGTAATATATAGTAATTAGATAGACAATAGGGTATTTTAGTCGTCATGTCAAGCGAATCACCTATTTCAACCCGATTCGCTTGACCAGGGCGACGAATGGCGGATCGTTGCGCATTTGGGCGAACGCCGGGTTCACGGCCAGGTTGAGCACCTGGAATTCGCGCAGTTCCGCCGATTTCTGCAACCATTTCACCGTCTGGGCGTGGTCGCCCAAGGCCGCCCAGCACAGCGCGAACCACTGGCGGAAGACGCGCCGATCCTGCCCGTACTCGGTCTCCAGTTGGCGGAGCAGGCGCAGCGCTTCCTCGCGCCGGCCCAAGTGGGCCAGCGCCATCACCTCAAGCACCCGGCTGGGGGGGAACTTGGCCTCCAGCGGGCGGACGTCCGCCAGAGCCAGGTCCGCCTGGCCCGCCTCAACGTAAGTGAGGTTCAGCATGATCCGGGGATTGAGTTGGCCGGGGAAGTGTTCGAGGAGTTGCCGGTCGAGCGCGATGGCTTCCGGAAACCGGCCCTCCCAGTAACGAACGGCACCGACGTAGGTAATCGTCACCGCATTCAGCGGATCCATGGACAGGGCCGCCGCCATCCGCCGATCGGCTTCGGCAAACCGGCCGCGGTAGGCCAAAAGCAAACCGTAGTTATTTTCGGCGGGGACGCTCGGCCCGTTGCGCGAGGCTAACCGCAACTCCCGCTCCGCCCCGGCCCAGTCCCAGTCGGTGTTCATCGCGATCAAGCCCAAATTGGCGTGAGCTTCCGCCAGATCGGGGTCCAGCGTGAGCGCCTTGCGGTAGAGATCCTTCACTTCGCGCACTTCCGCCGGCGTAGGGGCGCGGCCGCTGACTCCCGCCAGGCCGAACTTCGCCACCGCCAACCGGGACCAGGCCGCGGCGTACTCGGGGTCGATTCGGACGGCCCGTTCCAGGCCCTGTTCGGCCCGCTTGACGGCGTCCGGCGTGAGCGCCTCCAAGTCGAAGGTCGCTCGCAGAAACAGATCGTGCGCTTCCTCGACGGGGACGTGGCGGGAGGCGAAGCTCGTGCCGGAATTCACCTGCAGGACACGGGCGACGGCTTCGGCGATCTCCGATTGGACGGTCAGCAGGTTCCTGGCCGGCCGGTCGTAGGTTTCCGACCAGACCAGCGATCCGTCGGAGGAGCGCTCAAGCTGGGCGCTGATTCGGATTTGCTCGCCGGACCACGCCACGCTTCCTTCCAGGATATGAGTAACGTGGAGTTGCCGGCTCACCTCGCGAGGGTCGGCGCGCTTGCCCTTGAACACAAAGGCGGACGTGTGGGCCACCACCCGGAGCGATTTGACCCGCACCAGTTGGTCGGTGATTTCGTCGGTGAGTCCCTCGGCGAAATACTCCTTCGACGGATCGGCGCCGGGACTGGCGAATGGCAGGACCACGATCGAAGAGGGTTCGCCGGCGGAATGTGTTCGGAGCAACTTCAGCGCGCCGGCCAATCCTCCAACGGCGAGAAGCCCGGCGGCCAGCAAAGCCCAAATCCGGCGCGACATTTTTCGCGCGGGCGCCGGCGCGCGCACGCGCTCTCCTTCCAGGTAGCGCACCAGGTCCGCATCCATCTCGGCGGCGGATCGATAGCGGCTGGCGGCATTCCCGCTCAGCGCCTTCGCCACAATGGCTTCGAGCGGCGCGTCGAGCCGGGGCGGTTCAAGCCGCTCATCGGCGACGGCATTCGCCGCGCTGGCCGCCGGGGGCCAGTCGATCCGGTGGGGTAAGCGGCCGGTGAGCAGGCGATACAGCAACACGCCGGCCGAATAGAGGTCGGAAGCGAAGGTGACCGGCTCGCCGCGCACCTGCTCCGGGCTGGCATACTCCGGAGTGAAGGCGAACCCGCCCGTCCTGGTGAGAGCGGTTTCGGCGGTGGCGTCAACCAGCCGCGCGATGCCGAAGTCCAGCAGCTTCACATTGCCCGATTCGTCCACCAGAAGGTTGGACGGCTTCACGTCGCGGTGGATCACGTGGCGGCCGTGCACGTAGGCCAGGGCATCCAGAACCTGCCGCACAAGAGCGATGCGCGCGCGGGTATCGAGGCGATGGGCGTCGCAGTAGCGGTCGACGGTCAGGCCCTCGACGAATTCCATCACCAGGTAGGGCAGACCGGTTTCGGAAACGCCCCCGTCGATCAGGCGTGCCACTTTGGGATGATCCAGGCTGGCCAGAAACTGGCGCTCGCGGCGGAAGCGTTCTTCGATCTCGTGGGAGGCCATGGCCAGCGGCACAACCTTCACGGCCGCCGACATGCGGAAGGCCCCGTCGGCCCGTTCCGCCAGATAAACCGTTCCCATGCCGCCGCGCCCGAGCAGTTTCACCGCCTGCCAGGCGCCGAACCGCGGCAAACGCAGCGCGGGCGCGGGCGCCACGGCCCGGATGCGTTCGTGGTCTTCGACGAGAAGGGTTACCTCGGCGCGCAGGTTCTCGTCGTCGGCGCACAGCTCGCCGATCAACGTGTCCCGCTCCACTCCCGGCGGCCGTTCGATAGCCGCGTAGAAGATCTCTTCTACCTCCCGAAATCGTTCCAGTGCGGCCGGATTCATAGCGGTGGCGTTCAGGCCAGGCAGCGGCGCAGCCAGGCCAGGGAAAAATGCAGGTTGCGTTGCACGGTCCGGCTGGAAAGCTCCAGAATTTCCGCGGTTTCGTCCACGGTGCAGCCGAAAAAGTAGTGCAGCTCGACCATGCGGGTCTTGACGGGATCGTATTCGGCCAGATCGTCGAGAGCCTGGGAAAGATCGAGCGACTCGGCGTTCTCGCCGCCCAGCCAGGCCAATTCCGCGTCGAGCGGCGCGCGCTGCCAGCCCAAACCGCGCTTTTGCGATTTGGCCTTGCGCGCGGAATCGATCAGGACCCGGCGGGTGAGCTGCGCGGCGAAGGTGAAGAAGTGCGCGCGGTCCTTGAGCGTCAGCCGGCGCACGCGCAACAAGTCGAGAAAGACTTCATTGACCACTGCCGTGGGTTGCAAGGTATGGTCCGGCCGCTCTTGGCGCAGGTAGGCTTCGGCGATCGCGTGAAGCCGGTCGTATACCAAAGGGGCCAACGCCTCGACCGCTCCGGCATCTCCCCGCTCCCAGCGCGCCAGGAGCGCGGTAATCTCCCCTTGCCCGGTATCCACCATATTCCATGATAAGACATCCGGGTCTGCCCCGGCCGGTGGAAGCGGTACCGCAGGGCGCTTAACCGAGTTGGCGGAGTTAGTTCCCGGCAACCGCCCCCTGACGGTCGCGGCTCGGTAAGTGACTGCAAACACGCGGCGTCCGTAACCGAGCCGCGACCGTCAGGGAGCGGTTGCCGGGCCTCAACTGCGAAATCCCCGGATCGGTTAAGCACCCGGTACCGCACGCGCTGGTACGGCACTCGAAAATTGGAGCGCCTCAATTCATGTAAGGCGCAATTCGGGGCAAAAAGCCGCCATTTGAGGCAGAAATAGACCTTTTTGTCCGCTTTTGACCGATTGCTGCGCCGTCTTAAGTGGACCGCTAGGCAGATGCCGAATGCGTCCGGTTGCCCGGTCACGCGGAATCCAGATGCCCGCTGCAAGGGAGGAAACGATGACACCGATAAGATTCTCGACGGTTGGAGCGCTTGCCCTCACGGCCTTTGTCGGCGCCGGTGCGGCCAGAGCCGATACGGTCGCCATTAACCTACCCGGTCCCATTAACCCGGAGGCCGGTTTTGTTCAGCCATTCAACTACACCCAGGGAAGCTATCTCATGGGTTTCGTGTTCCGGGCGAACAGCCCGATCAGCGTCACCCAGCTCGGCTTCTACGACTCGAATCTGACCGGTGTGCCCGAAACGTTTGTGAACTCCCCGGTTGGAGTTTACGACATGAGCACCAATACCCTTCTGACTTCGGCCACGGTGCACGCATCGGACCCGGCCACCGGCTTGTTCCGATACGTCTCGATTAGTCCACTCGCGCTCAACACCAAAGACACCTACGCGGTCGTCGGGGTCACGGGTACCAACTACTACACGGTGGGAGTGCAGGCGGGCGCCGCGCCCGTAAACGCCGCGATCGTCTATGTGAGCCCTGCCTACTACAGCCCCGGCGGGGCGGACACGCAAACCACCACGCTCGTCGAACCGGATTACTTTTCGGTGGGCAACATTTTCGGCACCGTCCCCCCTCCGGCCACCCTCAACGATTTTGGGCCGAATTTCCAGTTCACGGCGACCAACAGCACCCCCACCATCACCTCGGTTTCCAACGCGGCCAGCGGCCAGAACGGCGTTTCAGCCGGAACCTACGTTTCCATCTACGGGACCAACTTCGCCGCCGCCGGCTTCTCCGATACCTGGGGCAATTCGATTGTCGGCGGCGCGCTGCCCACCAAGCTCGACGGCGTCGCTGTCGACATCGGCGGCGTGCCCGCCTACGTCGTGGCGCTCACTCCCGGGCAGATCAACGTCCTCGCTCCCAACCTCGGAACCGGTACCATGCCGGTCACCGTGACCACGGCGGCGGGCACCAGCGCGCCTTTCACCGTCACCGCGCTGGCCGAGCAGCCCGCGTTCTTCCTCTGGCCCGGCACCGCCGCCGTGGCGACTCACCTGGACTACACCTATGCGGTGAAGAATGGGACCTTTCAGATACCCACTGTGCCTGCCAAGCCGGGCGAGGCGGTCATTCTGTGGGGAACCGGGTTCGGCCCCACCACGCCCACGGCCCCTAGCGGCCAGGTAGTGTCGGGCGGCCCGTACGTGGTCGATGGCGTCACCGTCACCGTCGGCGGCATCGCGGCGCAAGTGTATGGCGTCGCATTGGCGTCGGGGCTCGCCGGGCTCTATCAGGCGGCCATTGAGGTGCCGCCCAGCCTGGCCAATGGCGATTACCCGGTGGTAGCCGCCGTAAGCGGTCAGCAGTCGCCCACGGGCGTAGTCCTTACCGTTCAACAGTAGGGCGGAGGATCACAGGACAATTATCTTTATACTCACGAGACCGTCTGGAACCGGACCACCGAGCTGCTAATCAAAGCCGATCCCGATCGCTACCAAATCGTGGATACCCCCAATTATCTGGAAAGGCAGTCGATGAGCCAATCGTTCATCGCCACGACCTCAGGGGTGACCCTCGGCTGAGTCACGAGTCCGAGCGGGCCGGAATCCATCAGCAGATAGCGATTCACGGAAAGACGGGGCTTTCGGGCGGACGATTCGCGTTGAAGGCGGCCTTGAGCTGGGCTAATTCTTTTTCAGCACGGGCAATGGCGGCCGGATCGTCGGAGGCGTCCTCCCGCGTCCACCGCTCGAGGAGCGCAATGGTGGCTGAGTTATCGGGAGGCGGGCTGGCGTCACGCCCCGTGGCGGAAGCGCGGAACCAGACGGATCGGCGTAGTGTTGTGGGCATTCGTCAAGCCCCTTTTCGGACAAGGGTTCCTCTACTATGATCCAGCAAAGCGTTTTGATCTGCAACGCACCCGCGGAATTGTAGGCGGATCGCGCGGGACGGAAAAGTCCGTGCATTCGCCCAACGGCTCGCCCGCGCCTTTCGCCGCGGTAGAATTGAAGTTACTCCACAGGGCTGAGGTTTCGTGACTCGACTCCTATCGCGCATCGTAATTGCCTTATTCCTTTCCGCATTTGCCCGGGCCGCGGACGATAGCCTGGAATCGCGGATGAAGACCGTGATGACGGCCTATGCGCTGGCGGAGGAGAACGCCGCCGACCCGGTCAATTCCGAGCAGGTGTTCTACCAGGGCGCGATTCCCGGCTTGCTCCGCGGGCTCGATCCTCACTCGGTCTTCTTCGACCCGGGCCAGTTCGAGCAGCTCAAGAAGATGGAATCGTCCACCCAAAAGGGGTTCGGCAGCGTGGTGTCCCTGCTGCCGGGGCGAGTGATCGTGCTGCAGGCGCTCCCGGGCACGCCGTCCGCTAAGGCGGGTCTGTCGCCGGGCGACGAGATTCTGGCGGTGAACGGCTACATCGTGGCGCGGCTGGACCTGGACCAACTGACCGAACTGCTGGCCGCCTCGCGCCAGCGCCAGGCCCAGCTCGACGTGCGCCGCCCCGGCAACTCGCGATCCGTACACATGGTGCTGGTCCCGGAAGACATGCAATCGCCCAGCGTGGACCGCGCGTTTCTTCTGTCGCCGGGCGTAGGCTACATCCGCGTGTCGAGTTTCGACGAAAGCACCGGGCGCGACGTGAAGGCGGCCATCGACAAACTCGGCGCCGACCAACTCACGGCGCTGGTTCTCGACCTGCGCAATAATCCGGGCGGGGTGGTCGCCTCGGCGCTCGAAACCGCGTCGCTGTTTCTCTCTCCCGGCCAGAAGATCTTTTCCGTGCGCGGACGGGGCGCACCGGAGAAAGCTGAGTTCGTTCCCCCCAACGCCAAGCCGTACGGATCGAAACTGGCCGTCCTCATTAATGCGAAAAGCGCCAGCGCCGCCGAAATCCTAACCGGGGCGCTCCAGGACCACGACCGCGGCATCGTGCTGGGGGAAGTCAGCTACGGCAAGGGTCTGGTGCAATCCGTCTTCCCCATGAGCGAGGGCACGGGCCTGGCGCTGACGACGGCGCTTTATTACACGCCCAGCGGCCGCTCCATCCAAAAGCCCCTGGACTCGCATTTTCAGCTCGGCGGCACCACCGCGCACCCCAACCAGCAAAGCGACTTCACCACCGACAAAGGCCGCAAAGTGACTGGCGGCGGCGGCATCCAGCCCGATATCCCGGTCGGGCCGGAGCCGATGAACCGCCTGCGCGCGGCCATGGAAGCCAGCGGATCGTTTACCACTTTCGCTACCCAGTATCTGCAGATCCACAAAGTGACCGGGCAATTCGAAGTGACACCGCCGCTCCTCGACGAGTTTCAGGTCTTCCTGAGCCAGCGCGACATCCAGCCCGGAGTGGCCGATTGGTTGAATGAGCGCGACTACGTCAGCAGCCGTCTCAAGACCGAAATCTTCAACCAGGCTTTCAGTGTGGAGCAGGGCGACCAGGTGGAAGCCCAGCGCGACCCGGTGATCCAAAAGGCGCTGGCGGAACTGGCGAAGTAGCGGAAACTTTCGGCCAGCGGAAAGCAGCCGGGAGGGCCTGATCCAACGTCCTCATCGATTGCACATTCAGGGTGGTATTGTTGTTTTTCGACGTTCGGATCACGACAGAGCCACGTTGGCCTTCGCCGCGACGGCCACCGCGGGTGCCTTCGCGCTGCACACGCATTTGGCCGCCATTGAGGAGCGTCGAGCGGAGAACGCTCAGAGTCTCATAAGGCGGTGGAATGCCCCCGATATGCTGCCGGTCAGGTTGGTCCTGCGAGAGATTACCGAAAACAGGTTGGAGCCGGCGAGCCTCCAAAGGAGCGTCAAGGGAGGCGAGGTGCCCCCCCGATAAGGATAGCAAGAGGGCGGGCTTGGTAACGGTCTTGAATTTTTACGAGGAACTTGCGATCGCTGCTCTGCGAAACACCGCGGACGAGGACCGCCTTTATGCCTTTTTCGCCGGCATCATCCAGCAGTCTGCTACATGCTTGGAAGGCTGGATCAAAAGTGAACGTGCCATCGATAACGAACCCGATTACTATTGCGAGTTCCTGAAACTTGTGGCAAGGTGGGCGGCGTGGAAGAAATAGGGTGGCGAAATTCCTCGACGCACTTTCACCCGATCATTCCGCTATATTTGACCATGAGTTCATTCTACCATGAGCACGGTACAGGTACGCCGCCGCCAAGCCTGCGGGAATTCGCTACCCGCCCGAAACAGGCCTGACGCGCTGGCCGGGCTCTAGCGTCGCGTCGCTTGGCAACGCCACCTGGTCGCCTTCCCTCAGGCCCTCTAGAATCTGGATGGTCGTGACCGTGCCGATACCGGTCTTCACCGGCCGGTGCTCCACCGTATCGCCGCGCAGCCGGAACACCCAATCGCCGGTGGCATCGTGGTGGAGAGCCTCCTTGGGGATGACGATGGCGTCCTCGGCCACCGCGGTGCGAATCTCGGCATCCACGTTGACGCCGGGCAGCAACTCGCCGCCGGGGTTTTCAATGGTGCAGACCACCTCCCCTACCTGGCGCGTGCCCAGGGTTTGGATCGAGGTGGGCATCTGTTCCACGCGGCCCTCCCAGCGCTTGCCGGGCAAGGCTTCCCAGGTAATCCCAACCGGCTGATCCTTGGCCACGCGGCCCAGCAGGGGTTCGTCGACGTAGACGCGCACGCGCACGCGGTCCAGGCGGCCGACATTGGCCACCAGGTCGCCCGGATTCAGGTACGCGCCCGGTCGCACGGCCAGTTGATAGACGACGCCGGCCAGCGGGGAGTGCAGCACGCTTAGCGCCTGGCGGGTGCGCGCCAGAGCCAGAGCCGCCTCCGCGCCAGCCAGGCGGGCGCGGGCCCCTTCCACGTCGCCGGCGGGCACCAGTGAATCGCGGCGCGTTTCCAGGCCGCGGATTTCAAGCTCCAGCGCCTGCGCCTTGTCGGCCGCCGTTTGCACTTCCAATCGGGTGGCGGCCTGTTTTTGCTCCAGCCTTTGGAGAGCCTGGTATTCCCTGGTTTCGGTAGCGAGGTCGAACCGGGCGCGCGCCAGGCTGTTCTCGATCTCCGCCACTTCGGCGGGCCGGCCGCCTTGTTCGAGCGCATTCAAAGCGGCCCGCGCTTCGGCCACGCGCGCCTGGGCCGTTTCGAGCCCCGCCTGCAAACTGGGATCGGAGGTCTCCGCCAGCACCGCGCCCTTGGCTACACGGTCGCCTTCATGGACCGGCACGCGAACCACCAGCGCGGCGCTTTCCGCGCGCACCGCCTGCCATTCCAGCGGCTCCACTTTGCCATTGGTCGGCAAGGTTCCGACCAATCGTTGTCGCCCGGCGCGGGCAAACGGCACCAGGGGCGGCTTGCTCTTGCGCAACAGGCCCCCGCCGATCGCCAACGCCGCCGCGACTAGAATCACCACCAGCCACTTTTTCATGAGACAGTCACCGCCTGGGCGGTGTGAGCCCGCAGCAGATCGCGCGCCACGGCGGCGGTGGCGGCGTGAATGGCGATGGTATCTTCCACGTTATTGGCATAACCGCCGGCCAGCACGATGGCCACCGGAATCTGCCGCCGGAGCGCCGTGCCGATCACCAGGCGGTCGCGCGCCTCCAGCCCTTGAAAGGTCAGGTCGAGCCCGCCGAGCTGATCGTCCCGATACGGGTCTGCCCCGGCGACATAGATCATCAGCTCCGGAGAAAAGCGCGCCAACGCTTCGCCCAGGCCGTCTCCCAGCCGCTGCAGGTACTCCCAGTCGCCGGCGCCGCCATCCAGGTGAATGTCCAGATCGGAGGGCGGCTTTTCGTACGGGTAGTTGTCAAACTGGTGAATCGACAGGGTGAATACCGAGGGATCCTGGGCGAAGATAGAGGCCGTGCCATTGCCGTGGTGTACGTCGCAATCCACCACCATCGCACGGCGAATGGCGCCGTCGCGCTCCAGCACGCGGATGGCTACGGCCATGTCGTTGATGGCGCAGAAACCTTCCCCATGCCCCGCGAACGCGTGGTGAAATCCGCCGCCCACGTTGTAGCACACCCCCTGTTCCAGGGCCAGCCGCGCGGCCAGGGTAGTACCCGCGGCAGCCAGGAAAAAGGCTTCCACCATGTGACGGGAATAGGGAATTTCCAGGCGCAGAATGTCACTGTAACTCATGGTGCCGTCGCGAAGCTTGCCGATCCAGGCGGCATCGTGGGCCAGCAGCAGGTCTGCCTCGGAGATGGGGTCGGGTGTAATGAAATCGTCTTCCTCGGCAAAGCCTGTGCGCAGCATGCGCTCCCGCAGCCATCGGTATTTGCGGGATGGGAACACGTGCTCGCCCAGGTTCAGGTCGTATCGTTCGTGATAGACCAGCCGGAACGGGAGCATGGCACCTACGGATTCTCCGACTGCAACGACGTAACCACGGCAACGTTAAAGATGTTCTCGGCCGTACTGCCGCGGGAAAGATCGTTGGCCGGCTTGGCCAGGCCCTGCAGAAAGGGGCCGATGGGCATCGATCCGCCCAGGCGTTCCAGCAGCTTGTTGGCGATATTCGCGCTGCCCAGGTCGGGAAAGATCAGCGTATTGGCGCGGCCGCCTACCGGGGAGCCCGGCGCTTTCGATTTCGCCACCAGCGCGCACACCGCCGCATCCGCCTGAAGTTCGCCATCCACCTTCAGATCCGGAGCGCGGGCTTTCACTATTCTGTACGCCTCAATTACTTTGTCCACGTCCGGGTGCTTTGTGTCGCCCTTGGTGGAAAAGCTGAGCAAGGCCACCAAAGGCTCGGTGTTGATTAGAGTGCGGGTGCTTTCGGCGGTGGCGATGGCGATATCGGCCAGTTGGACGGCGGTCGGGCGTACCACCACGGCGCAATCGGCGAACGCGAACAGGCCGTTGTGGCCTTGCGAACGGTCGCGCAGCGCCACGATGAACACGCTCGAAACCAGCCGCGCGCGCGGATGCACCCCTACCGCATGCAGCGCGGCGCGCACGGTTTCGCCGGTGCTGTTGACGGCGCCCCCCACGCTGCCGGCCGCGTCCCCGGCGGCTACCATCAGCGCGGCGAAATAAAGCGGCTTGCGCGCGATGGCGGCCGCTTCGATGGCGGTGATGCCCTTGGCGCGGCGGCGTTCATAGTAGATGGCGGCGTACTTGGAACCTTCCGGCGCCGTTGCCGGATCGATAAAGCGAACGCCTTCCGGAGCGTCGGCCGGTTTGCGCCCGATCAATACCGGCTTCGCCAGCCCTTCCCGCACCAGCCGCGCCGCCGCTTCCAAAACGCGCGGGTCCTCGCCTTCGGGAAACACAATCGTCTTCTTCAGCTTGCGGGCCCGCTCGATAAGCCCGGACATAAACGCTCGTGCCGATTCCGGAATATCCGCCATGGAAAAAATTGAGTGTAGCAGGTGTGAGGCGGCGGTTGAGGTATATGCTTCACTTCCGAATCATCGGGACCAGTTTTTCCGCGCAGGCGTTGGGAGGCCCTTTTCCCGGCTTGCCTTCCACCCGGACGTCTTCGCCCTCGGGGCGGAAGTTCACCGCCCCCGGACCCAGCACAAAGTCGGCATGCTCGGCGTGAACGCCAGGAAACGGCGCGGCAAAGTAGACATTGTCGAAGGTCATTTGCAGGCGGTGCTTGGCATCGAAACCATCAAGCGTCACTTTACCTCCACCTTCCACCACCACGTCGCGCAAAACGATTCCGGTCGCGACCGGGATCCGGCTGCCGTCTCTGCCCCCATGCTCGTAGTCGGCATCCATCAAGATGGGGTTTCGATTGTTGCGGATACAGACGTCCTGGTAAACAATATCTTGAACTAACCCGCCGCGAGTGGAATTGGACTTGATGCGGATGCCGTTATCGGCGCCATCGATGGAGAGGTCGGTAACGCGGATGGAATCGGCGCCGCCGTAGGTCTCGCTGCCGATGGACATGCCGTGGCCGTAATAGAAATGGTTGTGAGCGATGGTCATGTGCGAGACGTGGCCGCCGGCTTTAATGGCGACATTGTCGTCGCCAGTCGAAATGTAGCAATGGGTGATGGTGACGTTGGTGGAGGAGCCTGGGTCGATGCCGTCGGTGTTGCGCGCGTTGCGCGGCGTATCGATGATGACGCCCCATGCGGTAAAGCCATTGCCATTACCGTAATACACGTGAAAATTCGCGGAGTTCTTGAGGGTGATTTTGTAGAGCGTGAAGTCGTCGCAGTGGGAAAGCACGATCAGGCGCGGTACGTGCTGGCTGCCACCGCCGCGCGCCTGTTCGGCGAGTTGCCACCAGGTAACGGACTTGCCGAGGAGCATGGCCCAGCCGCGCCCGTCAATCACGCCTTCTCCCATCACCGCCGCGCCGGAAACGCCCGATCCGGCGATGAGCGGCTTGCAGCCGGGGCTTGAAGTCTTAGCTACGATCCCGCAGCTACCTGGCTCAATCTCAAAGAGTTGTGGATCGCGCGAGCCAAACAGAATCGCCCCGGCGTCGACCACCAGCGCCACGCCGGCGCGCAGAGAAAGCGGCCCGGAAAGAAAGGCGTTGTGCGCGCCATCGGCCTTCAGCTCCACGGCCCGGCCTTTAGGACAAGCGTCGATGGCCTGCTGAATGCGGCTGGTATCGAGCTTCGCTTCGTCGGATTCGGCCAGCGTTTTGTTACCATCGATGGCGGTGAGGTTGGCGGTCACCACCGTGCAACTGGGCGGAATCGCGGGCTCGGTGACGCGGCGAGTATCCTGGGCCTGGAGGGCAAGCGGCACGAGAGCCGCCGCCAGCGCCAGGCAGAACGGCATACCGGGTTTCATCACTATATAGTGTCGCCCAGATCGGCCGCGACAGGCCGGGAGGCCTGTCCCACTGTTATCCTAAATCTTCGGAGCTGAATCATTTGAATCGAATTGCACTGGCTTTTCGCAGTTTCTTCCAATTGTTGTTCTCGGGCAAGCTGTCGGACGGCACCCTGGCCGACCTGCGGCTGTCGCGGCGGGAAGCGTCACCGGGCAAACCAGCCGCCAAGCCCACCCTTGCCGCCGTGCCACCGGCCGCGCGCGTTTCCGACGGCGCGCTTCAACTTCTCGCCATTCTGCAGCGCGACTCGCGCCTGGTCGACTTCCTGATGGAAGACATCTCCGCTTACGCCGACGACCAAATCGGCGCCGCCGTGCGCGAGTTGCACGATCAGTGCCGCGACGCGCTGGCCCGCTACGTCGGTTTGGCCCCGGTGATCGATGGCGTGGAGGGCACTTTCGCCAAAGCGCCGGGCGAACCTGCCGCCGTCAAATTTGTCGGCAACGTGCCGGCCAAACCGCCGGCCGGCGGTACTTTGCGCCATAAAGGCTGGAAAGCGGTTAAGATCGACTTGCCCTCGCTACCAGCCAAACAGGACGCCACCATCATCGCCCCGGCCGAAATCGAAATCGAGTAAACCGCCTTGCCGCCTCCAGCAGCCAAATTCGTTATCGGAATCGACTTGGGCACCACCAACTCCGCGCTCTCTTACGCCAAGGTGGAAGCCGTCGCCGACCCGTTCGCACCCGCCGGCGTGGAATTGCTGCCCATCCCGCAACTGGCCAACCCCGGCGAAGTGCGGGACGAACCGCTGCTGCCTTCGTTCCTGTATCTGCCCGCGGCCGCGGAGTTTCCGGCGGGCACGCTGGCGCTGCCGTGGGATTCGGAGCGGAGCTTCGTCACCGGCTCGCTGGCGCAAAAGCGCGGCGGCGAAAACGCCGGCCGGCTGGTGTCCTCGGCCAAATCGTGGCTGTCCCATTCGGGCGTCGACCGAACTTCGCCGCTGGTCCCCTTCCGCGCGCCCGAAGGAGTCGACAAAATTTCCCCGGTCGTTGCCAGCCGCCGCTACCTGGAACACCTGCGCGAAGCCTGGGACTACAAGATGCCCGAGGACCCGTTCGCCGCGCAGCACGTACTGGTGACCGTGCCCGCCTCGTTCGACGCGGTGGCGCGGGAGCTGACCCTGGCCGCGGCCGAGCAGGCCGGTTATCGCGACGTGACCCTGCTCGAAGAACCCCAGGCCGCTTTCTACGCCTGGATCGAGCGCCATCCGGATTGGCGCGAGCGGGTGACGGTGGGCGACCTGATTCTGGTGGTCGATATCGGCGGCGGCACCACCGATTTCACCCTCATCGCCGTCACCGAAGCGAACGGCGAGTTGCAGCTCGAACGCGTGGCCGTGGGCGAGCACATCCTGCTGGGCGGCGACAATATCGATCTGGCGCTGGCCGGCGCCGTGGCCGAACGGCTGGCGCAGAAGGGCACGCGCCTGGATTCGCGCCAAATGCAGGCGCTTTGGAATAACTGCCGCACGGCCAAGGAAAAATTGCTGGAGCCGGGCAACAAGGCCAAAGAGCAGGCGGTCACGATTCTGGGGAAAGGATCCGGGCTGGTGGGAGGAACCATCAAAGCTTCGCTGCTCCGGGAAGATATCGAACGCATCCTCTCCGCCGGCTTCCTGCCCGAAGTGGCCAGCACCGACATGCCCGCGCAGCAGCGCCGCGTGGGGCTGCAGGAGTTGGGCCTACCCTACGCCGCCGATGCCGCCATCACCCGTCACCTGGCGCGCTTTCTGCGCCAGCAGGCCGCCACCCAGCGCGGCACCGTGCGCAGCGGACCGAGCGGCCTGGCGTGCCCCAGCCACGTGCTCTTCAACGGCGGCGTGCTCAATGCCGCCGAGGTGCGCGAAAGAATTCTCGAGACGCTCGGCCGCTGGCTCGCCGCCGAGGGCATGAACAAAGTGCAGCCGCTCGCCGGCGAGGATTTGATGCACGCGGTTTCGCGCGGGGCGGCTTATTACGGGCTGGCGCGAATGGGGCGAGGCGTGCGCATCCGCGGCGGCGTGCCGCGCAGCTACTACGTCGGCATCGAATCCGCCATGCCCACCGTTCCCGGCTTCCCCGCCCCGCTCAAAGCGTTGAATGTGGTCCCCTTCGGTATGGAAGAAGCCAGCGAGGCGCGCATCCCCAATCGCGAATTCGGCCTGGTGGTGGGCCAACCCGCCGAGTTCCGCTTCTTCACCTCCACCGCCCGCAAACAGGACCAGCCCGGCGACCTCATCGAGGACCTGGGCGACGAGCTCGAAGAGCTCGCTCCCATGGAAGTCACTTTCGCCGGCGGTGAAAGCTCGAGCGAGGTGGTCCCGGTTTCCTTCGAATCCGTCGTCACCGAAACCGGCGTGCTGCAGCTCTGGTGCGTGGCCCGCGACGGCCGCCGCTGGAAACTCGAATTCAACGTCCGCGAGCGGGTGAGAGCATGATCGCAGCTATCCTCCCTGTGGGGCAGACCATCGTTTTTTGTGGTCTGCCACCCAAGCTCCTTCATGGCAAACCACGAAAAACGATGGTCTGCCCCACAATGACACCATGAAGATCGGCATCGACCTCGGCACCACCAATTCCGCCCTGGCTTACATCGACGAACGCGAAGCCGAGGACCGCGATTTCCCGCCTATCCGCATTTTCGAAACCCCGCAACTGGTCGCCGCCGGCCGCATCGAACCGCGCCGCACCTTGCCCTCGTTCCTCTTTTTAGAAGACGGCCAGCCGGTCGGCCTCTACGCCCGCGAGCAGGGCGCACTCATCCCCACCCGGCTGGTGCATTCCGCCAAGTCCTGGCTCTCGAATCCCGACGTCGACCGCACCGCCAAAATTCTTCCCTGGGATTCACAGGAGACCGGCCGCGTCCTCTCGCCGGTAGAAGTCTCTTCGCGCTTTCTGGCCAAGTTCCGCGAAGAGTGGGACCGCACCCAGCACACTTCGCTGGCCCAGCAGGACGTGGTGCTGACCGTGCCCGCTTCCTTCGACGAGGAAGCCCGCGAGCTGACCGTGATGGCCGCTCGCGATGCGGGTATCGAGCGGCTGACCTTGCTCGAAGAGCCGGCCGCCGCGTTCTATTCGTGGATCTCCGCCAACCTGGCGCAATCGCGCAAGAAGCTGGTGGATGGCGAAACCGTGCTCGTCTGCGACGTGGGCGGCGGCACCAGCGATTTCAGCCTGATTCGCGTTTCGCGCGAAGGCGACCTGGTGAACTTCACCCGCACCGCCGTGGGCAAACACCTGCTGCTGGGCGGCGACAATCTGGATCTCACTCTCGCCTGGCTGGTGGAGGCCAAGCTGGGCAAGCAGCTTTCCATTCGCCAGCGCAGCGGTTTGCGTCGGCAGTGCTCGGCGGCCAAGGAGCGGTTGCTCAACGACCCGAATCTGAAGTCTGTCGAGATTACCGTGCTCGGCACCGGCTCGGCGTTGATCGGCAAATCGCTCAAGACCGAAATCCTGCGCCAGGAAGCGCTGGAGCTGGCACTCGAAGGTTTTCTCCCCTTTTCCGCTCGCGGCGAAGCGCCCAAGGAAGAGAAGCGCAGCCTGTTCCGGGAACTGGGCCTGCCCTACGTCACCGACCCCGCCATCACCCGCCATCTCAATGTGTTTCTCGAAAGCGCCATCGGGTCCGCCGGCCACGAGCCCGACGCCATTCTGTTCAACGGCGGCTTCTTCATCCCGCAAATCCTGCGCGAGCGCGTGGCCGACGTGCTCTGCCGCTGGTACGGACGCCGCCCGGAGATCCTCGAAAATAGCGACCTGGACCTGGCCGTGGCCCGCGGCGCGGCCTATTACAGCTATGCGCGCAGTACCGGAGGCGGCATCCTGGTGCGCGGCGGCCTGCCGCGAACCTATTACATCGCGTTGGGCGAAGTCCGCGACGGCAAATTCCCCGCCGTGTGCCTGGTGCCGCGCGGGGCCGAAGAAGGTTCGGCGGTCTCGATCGATAACGACGCCCTGCAACTGGTCGCCAATCGCCCGGTCGGCTTCCGTCTCTATAGCTCGCTCGCCCGCGCCGAAGACAAGCTGGGCGACGTGGTGGAATTCGCGGCCGACGACGAAAGCCTGCACCGGCACGCGCCCTTGCACGCCGTGATCCGCTTCGGCAAGAAAGCCGAGGAGCGTCTGATTCCGGTGAAGCTGGGCGCGCGGCTCACCGAGGTCGGCACCCTCGAAACCTGGTGCGAATCGAAGATCAGCGACAATCGCTGGAACCTGGAATTCGCCCTCCGCAAACAGACGGCCCAGCCGGCCGAACGCCGCGCCGCGGCGGTAATGAGTGAGCAGGCGCTGAAAGGTTCGCTGGAATCGATTACGGTCATGTTTTCGCCTAGCGCCAAAGCGCCCTTTCCGCCCGAGGAGCTGCCTGCCCGCCTGGAACAGAGCATGGGCCTGGGCCGCAATTCGTGGCCCGTCGCCGCCATTCGCCAGATGGCCGATGCGTTTCTGGCGGCCGCGGACGGGCGCAAGAAGTCGGCCGCGTTCGAAATTCGCTGGCTCAACCTGGCCGGCTTCTGCCTCCGCCCCGGCTTCGGATTTCCCGGCGACGACTTTCGCATCGAGCAGGCCCGGCGCGTCTACTCGAGCGGCCTCGCCTACTCCAATCAGGCTCAATGCGAAATCGATTGGTGGATCTTCTGGGGACGCCTCGCCGGCGGCTTGAATCGTAATCAGCAGACCGATATTTACCAGCGCCTCTCGGCGTTTCTGCTGCCGCGAGGCTCGAAGAAACCGCCGCGCCTGAATCCGTCGCTGCTGCGCGAAATGTGGCGCACCGCGTCCAGCCTGGAGCTTTTGCCGGTGGGCACCAAGACCGAGCTCGGCGATGCGCTCGTCAAGCGAGTCAGGTCCGGCGATTACAAAGAGAGCGAGCTGTGGTGCCTGTTGCGATTGGGCGCGCGCAAGCTATTCTACGGCCCCATCAACCTGGTCGTGCCCCCGGCGGTCGCCGCGCGCTGGGCCGAAGCGCTGCTCGCCATCCCCGCCGCGGCCGATGCCCTGGCCGCTATCGCCCGCCGCACCGAAGACCCCACCCGCGATCTGCCCATCGCCACCCGCAACACCGTTCGCGCCAAGCTGGCGCAGCACGCCCACGCCGACCGCTTGCTGCCCATCCTCGATGGCGAAGCCGAAGACGACCGGGCGCTAGGCCGCATCTTCGGCGAGGAACTGCCCTCCGGCCTGGTGATGGTGGACCAGCCGGTAGAGTGAGATTTCGCTAATTCCGAGGAGGCTAGCCTCATGCGAAAATTTCTGCAATACATCACCAATAACGAGGCAAGATCCCGCCACGAAGAGTCCTTCGATGCGGTCTTTTGGGTCATAGAAACACTCGCCCTGATCTTTGGGATATGGATCCTTCTCGCCAGGCATGACCCCGAGTGGATACCATTTCTCGTCATCGAATACTGCTGGGCAATGGACAACCTGCGCCACAATCGCCCTTAGACCGAGTGGGACAGGCCTCCTGGCCTGTCGTAGCCGCGAAGCGGCTCTTCCAGCCAGCGACAGGCCGGGAGGCCTGTCCCACCAAACGCAGGCACTTGGCGCTCCCTCAAACCACGTTCAGTTCTTCTTCCGTTTCGGGAATCGCTTCCGCCGTGGTGACGAACGCCGAATACTCCACCGTCACCGCCGTCTGGGCCGGAAACCAGCGGTACCCAGGCTCGCCGAAAAGCCGTCCCCTGCCGATCATCTGGCGTCGCGATTCCGGCATCGGTGAGGCGCCGAACTCGATTCCCCGTGTCACCGTTTCTCCGTTCCAGGGCGGCGTGGTACGGCCCTGGTTTTCTTCCCAGATGCCGACCCACGGGAAATCCGCACGCTTCCAGATGTACCCCACCAGAACCTTCGTCTTGGGCGACCAGGCAAAAAAGAACGCCCTCTCGCGGCTGGGATCCATGAGGTGAGTGGTGAAGCCCCCGCTCACTCGCGCGGCGGTAAACGTCCTCAGGTCAGACGTGCCGCCATCCACGCGCGGCACCAGCGGCCAGTCGAACTCGGCGCCCGGCTGCATATAATCGGCGTTGCCGAAAGGTCCCTCGAATACCTTCGAACGCGTGGCCGGCAGGCGAAACTGGGTCGACCCTTTCTCCAGGAACGGCGGTCCCAAAGTCACATGCTCCGTCCAGGCCGCTGGATGGTCCAGCTTGGAGAGGTTCCGAACGGTCTCGGAAATTCGCACGAAGGAGCCATCCAGGCGGACGCGCCGCTCGAAGGCCAGTTGCGCCTCCGGCAGGTCCGCGCTAATTGTCAACCCGCCGTCCGATTCCGCGATCCGGTGGCGCACCACCGGTGCCTCGCCGTGGACCGTAATCCCCGCCGCCGCTTCTTCCGCCGACGGGCCGCCGAAGGTGTCCAGACACAGGTTATGGCCCATGATGCCAGCCAGCAGTTTGCTTTCCGAATCGTTGCCGTATTGGGGATGCAGGCCGGGGTCGTAGGCCGAAGGCTCCATGGAGGGCCAGGGCGGCGTCCACAACGGGTTCACGCCGGTCGGTTTGTGCTGGATCTCGGCGATGTGCCCGCCCCCCTCCAGCACGGTCACGCGCAGATGCTGGTTCTCGATCTCAACCGCGCGCCGGTTCCGATAACTAATGGTCGGCATAACTTAATCAGTAACACACGACGTTGTGGGGCGGGCCCTCGGCCTGCGGCGGCCTCCCAGGCCGCCTTGCTCGCAACCCAGCCAATCTGCCCGTTATAGTGGGACAGGCCTCCTGGCCTGTCCTGTCGCTGGCTGGAAAAGCCGCTTCGCGCTACGACAGGCCGGGAGGCCTGTCCCACCGAAAGCACACTCTATAGCCCGCCAATCCGCGTCCGCACCGCGTACAGAGCCGATTGCGTCAGAATGAACAGTGTGCGGCGGTCCTTCCCGCCGAAAACCAGGTCGAGCGGACGCTCCGGCACCGCAATCATATCGATCGGCTTCCCCGCCGCGTTGTACACGAACACTTGTCCCGCGGCGAGATAGACGTTCCCGGCACTATCCTGGGTCAGGCTCTCTCCGCCTTGCTCGGCAAAGACTTTGAGCCCCGCAAGAGTCCCATCCGCATTCACGCTGCCGCTATAAGTCCTCTGCTCCGATTCGTTGGTGACATAGAACGGCTTCCCGGGAACGGCCGTCACCAGGCCGAACGCCTGCAGGATATCGCCGAACTTATATCCGAAGTAGGGTGGCCCCTGAACGAAAGCATCGTCGGCCGGAATGAAAACGCTGCCATCCGGAGAGACGTACTGATACTGCATTGGTGTGGTGACAACCTTGGTGAAGAGTTGCTCCAGCGTAGTGTATTCGTAAGTCCTGGTGGAAAGCGTATTGCTGAAATCGCCATTTACATAGTAGTTCACCGGCAGAATTGCCGACGCTCCCGGCCGCTGGGTGGTACGCTCCGGCGCCAGAATCCCGACTTCGTCTTCCGGCTTGTCCGGACGGAACCAATACACGGTCAAACCCTTCCCACCCGAAGATACAACCATCAGATCGCCCGCTTTGTCGAAGGCGAGATTCACCGGATCGAGCGGATTATCGCGGACCACCGCCAGGTCCTTCTTTTCCGGCGACCAGCGGTAGATCAGTTGCTGGTGCGCGTCCACGAAATACAATTGACCGTTGGCGTCCACGGCCGCGCCGGAAATGTTGTAGAAACCGCCCCACAGCTTCTCCACCGCGGCTCCGGAGGCGAGCACGGCGGACGCTCCGCCAGCCTTTGGCGGAGCCGGTTTGCCCGGAATATCCAGCCACGCGAACTCCCGGTCGCGTACCTGGGCACCATGCGTCCGATCGACAATGCAGTCCTCGAACGGTACCTTGCCCGATCGGGTGATCTGGCCGCAGCCGTTTTCGCCGCACCGGGCCGCCGCGCTGTTGTGATCCACGTGGACATTCCGGAAGCGTATGTCACTCGACTCATATAAGTGAACCGCGTACGGCACCGGGTGATAGCTTCTCACCACGCGGTAGCCATGATAGTTCGCGATGGTGATGTTCTTCGAATTATCGATCTCGAGCGAGATCGCCGCCGCGCTTTCCTCCCGCTCTCCCTCTGTCTGCAGCGCGTAGAGCTCCCAATTGGCCGCGTGGTCGATCTTGATTTCGGTGCGGACGTGGTGCTCCGACGACAGCTCATAGACATGGCCCGGTGTGGTGGTGTCGGAGATATAAAGGCCAGTCTGCGCGAAGGTGGAGGGCGTCCAGATATTGGCGAAAGTGCCACCGCCGCCGTGGGTGATCCACAGGCTGGGATACTGCCCGTCCCAGCGCCGGTGCGGGTCCGGATCGGAGGCCAGATTGGGGGCATAAGGGTTCACCCGCTGGCCGTTGGGGCCATCGGTTCCGTGGCCTCCCAGGAAGCGCACGTCGTCCATCAGCGAATCCTTGCCCGCCATCCACAACGCGGCCACCGCGCGGCTGTTGATCCCGCCGGTGTAGAGGCCGATGCCGGTCACGATATTGTCTCCTCCGCGGGGAGCCTCCAGCAGCGGCCGCGGCGCGCCCGGTCCCTGGAAACCCGGCGTGGAATCGAGAATATCGAACTGTGTCTGGTCCGGATGAAGCCCGATCAGCACGCTCTCCGGACCCAGCTTCAACGTATCGCTGACGACGTAGTGGCCGGAAGGAATGTAAAGCACGCGATGCTCCGCGATCGCCTTCTGAATCAGGGCCGTCTCATCGGTCTTGCCGTCGCCTTTGGCGCCCAGTGTCCGCAAGTTCACCCACTCGGCCATCGGCGGCAAGCCGCGGATCGCGCTCGGCGTGGATGGCGGCACAGTCTTCAAAGGCGCGGCATGGTAGCTGGTCTTGATTTCGCCGATGGCGCCTTCCGCGGCGAAAGTGAGGCCGTGCGACAGGGCAGTTACCTCGTATATCTCTCCCGCCCCGGCAAGCTGCCGCCCGCTCTCTCGAAATCGCGCAAAGACGGGCACCTGGCGGCAAACGATGTTTTCCAGGTTGATCTCCGTCATCCGGCTGTTCTCATTGCCGATCAGGATGGCGGGGCCGCCGATGTTCTCGAACCGCGCGTCCTTTACCCAAAGCTGGTCGGAATAATGCGGGTCGATGGCGATGGCGGTGGGCACGTTTCGAAACTCATCGTGGACCAGCGTCAGCCCCGCCTCGTTCTCCCGTATCGCCGCCTCCCGCTGGCCGTCGAAGGTCGAATCGATCAGCGTGAATTGCCAGGCCGCCGACGGTTTGCGCGTGAGGATGCCATACCGGCCGCCGTGAAAATGCAGGTCTTCCCCCTCGTTGCCCACATCCTGGAGGCCCGCCAGGCCGGAGCCGATCTGGAAATCCATGTGTGCCAGATAGCCGTGCTGCGCTACGTGAAAACGGATGCCGACGGCCGCCGCGTTGTCAGCGCCGATCTCGAAATCGATGTTGCTCATGGCGGAATAGAACGTGCCCGGATTGGCATCGAAGATCGTCGAATCTGGCGGAACCGTTCCCGGCGGCGGATCCGGCATCCGGAAACCCCGGCCCGCGAAGGGGCCGCCGTTCTGTCTCCGTCCTCCCGCGAAGAAAAACATGCAGCCGATTCCCTGCTGGAATCCCGGCGTGCCGCCCGCCAGCACGAACACCGGACGCTTCCCGCCATAGCCGATCAGCCGCACGCCCGGCCAAACATAAATGGTCCGGGTCACACGATAGCGGCCCTCCTGAATAAAGACGATTCCTTCGCGGGTCGTCTCCTGGACTTTGTCCACCGCAGCCTGAACCGCCGCGCTATCGTCGGCCACGCCATCGCCTTTGGCCCCGAACTGACCCGCCTCCAGGTATACCGCCTTGGGATCGTCCAGCCGCGCGGGGTAAAACGATGCCCCGCGCGAAGGCAAGCCGCTCGCCGCCAAAATCACTCCCAGCGCTATGAGTTCTCGCACCGATCTCTCCTCAACCTCGTGGTTGTTGCAAGCTCATTCTATCTCGCGTCGATCTCGCCGCCGCCCTCGCTCACTTCGCCAAATTGAACCCCTCCACCACTACCTTTGGCCGCTCCCCGCGCGTGTCCGCGTCCTCCAGGCGAGTCACAATCGTCTTCCGCTCGTCCGGCATCAGCGCCACGTAGTTGTCGCTATAGATCGCCGGCAGAATGCGGTCGCCCGTTTGTTCGCGCACGGCCTTCACGCGCACCATCAGCGCCGGCTGCGCGGAGGTATTGTGCAGTTGCGTGGTCAGCACCCACCCGTCGCGCCGTTCGATCGTGGTGTTCGCTTCCACCGTGACCTTGGGCAGCGCGCGGATGGCGGCGAAATGGTTTTCCGCCGTGCCGCGCATATAGAAATTTTCCGAAACCACTTCGCCCGCGCGCGTCAGCTTCAAACGAATGAAGTGTATCGGCGTGAGTCCTGCCGGGTACTCCAGATGAATGGGCGCAACCGTGCTGTCTTCGCCGCTCTCCACCGCCGCGCTCTTCTCCCATTTCACGCTTCCATCCAGGTTCAGAATCTGCGCCGAAACGCTGAGGCCCGTGGCGTTGCCGCCGCTGTAGTTCACCACTTCCACGTTGTCGCCCACCGGGTTCCATTGCACGTGCAGCGGCTCGGAACCTTTCTTGGCGCCAAAATAACCGCCGTTCACCTCAAAGTAGTAGTCGTAAGTCTGCCACACGAACGATGGCCACGCCGGATGGCTCATCCACAGCAGCATGCCCATGCGGTTGCGGCTCTGCGCTTCGAACATGGCCCGGTACCCGTCGTAGTTGATGAACTGCGCCAGCCCGGTCCATTCCGCCGCGTCTTTCGCCCCGCCGTAGCCGACGTCGATCGCCTCGCGGAAAGCCGCCCCGCCCTGCGCCCCCTGCAGAACGAAATCGTGCAGAGCCCAAACGTCGTCCTGCGGCCATAGATCCTCCTCCGGCATCATGGCGCGCAGGCTGTCAAAGGTCGGAATGTCGGGCATGCCAAGCTCGCTGTGCATCTTCGGGGTAGCGCGCTGGGCGAAGTAAAAGCGCGGCGGCATGGCGCGATACGGCCCATGCCCGCTGACCACGTCGTCCGCCGAGCTGGGAATGTAATGAAGCGACGGCGCCAGCTCCGCCAGAATGCGGCGCAGCCCCCGCTCGATCGGGTCCGGCGGATAGCCTTCGTTACGCCCCACGTACAGCCCGATCGAAGCGTGCCGCCGGTTGCGCAGAACGTAGTCGCGCGCGTTGGCCAGGAACATGGCATTGTCGTTCGGGTCCGGCCCGTCAAACGGATTGGCCAGCCAGAAATCCTGCCATACCACGATGCCGTATTTATCGCAGGCATCGTAAAATGCGTCGTCGCCGGTTTGCCCCACCCAGTTGCGGATCATGGTGAAATTCTGGTCGCGGTGATAGCGCACCGCCGCATCGTATTCGCGCGCGCGATACCGCAGCATCGATTCCGGAAATCCCCAGCTTCCGCCGCGCCCCACGAATCGCCGCCCGTTGATCCAGATGCGCAGCGTGTGATTGTCTTCGCTGTAAGTGAAACGGCGCACGCCGGCGCGGAACAATTGCCGATCGGACACCGCGCCGCCGATGGCGAAGCCCACCTCCACCGGGTACAGGTTCGGCTCGCCATAGCCATTGGGCCACCACAATTTCGGCTTTTGCAAATGCAGCGTCGGGTGGTCGGCCGCATCGAGTTTGACCACGCGGCTTTCGTGCGCCGCCAGCGTCACCGCCTGTTCGAAACCTGCTTCGCCGAACCGTCCGCGCAGCATTCCGCTCACCGGCGCGCCGCTGCGGTTCACCAGGTTCGTCTCGATATGCATATCCGCGCTCGATCCATCCGCCGCCAGCGCCACCGTATCGGCCTCGGAATTCTCTACCGTCACCGCGCCGCTCTGGGTCAGAGACACGCCGGCCCAAATTCCGGTGTCGCGCCCGCGAACCGTCGGAATCCAGTCCCAGCCGATGGCGGCGTGGTAGGTGGGGTTGTCGGCCCCCGGAGCGCCGCCGTTCTTGGTCGGATATTGCAGCGTTTTCTCCTTCACGCTGCCTGGCGTCGCCAGCTTCTCCACCCGCACCGCCAGGGCGTTCACCTGGCCCGGGCGCACCAGCGCCGTCACGTCGAAGCGTGCCCGCACGAACCCACCTTCGATCCGTCCCAACCGCTGCCCGTTCAGAAACACTTCCGCCTTCCAGTTGATGCCGTCGAAGTCCAGGAACGCGCGCCGGCCCGCCACCAGCCGAGGCGCGGTGAATTCGTCGCGATACCAGAAATCGCCGCAGAAGAAAGAATCCGAGATGGCGAGCTGGTTGGCGCCGAAGTTAGGATCGGGAATCGCGCCCGCATTCCACCAACTCGAAATCACCGTGGCGGGAACCGTGGCAACCATCCACGACGAATCGGCGAACCCCGGCGTCGCGAGCGCCGCACCGGCCGCATGAACCTGCGATGCGCGTTCGATCCGCCATTTGCCTCCCGCCAGCTCCAGCCGCCCATCCGCGCTCACCGCGGCCGGCGCCCGCTTGGCCTTCGGCACCGGCCCGCCTTTGCCATACACTTCGAACTCGCTCAAGATGTACGGCTCGTCAGCCTGCGCGCGCGTCAGCCACAGCCGCACCCAGCGCGCGTGGGCCGGGCTCGCCAGATGGATATCGTCGGTCAATCCGGCGCCTTCCGCCAGCGGCTGCAGGGTGCGCCATGCGTGGCCGCCATCGGAGATTTGAATCTCACCCGTCGCCGCGCGATGAATCCAGTAAAGCGCCACTCGGTCGAAGGTGCAGTCCGCTCCCAGGTCCACCGAAACCCATTCGCTGCCCGCGCCGGCGCTCCGCCACGCGCTGGTGAAGTCGTACGGGCCGCCAACGCGTACCCGCTGTTGTCCGCGATAGAACCGCGCTTCGGCCACGTGCCACTCCACCGGCCGGCCGCTTTCGAAATCGAAGCGATAGAAACGCACCGCCGCGCTGCTTGCGGGCCAGCCGATCGATGCCTTCCACTCGCCGGTGGGATGGGCCATGCCATAAGCGCGTCCCAATTCCCGCCAAGCCTTGCCATCGGCCGACCCCGAAACCACCGCCGCCCATTCCTGGTTTTCCGGCGGACGGCCTTCCACCGTGCCTTCCAGTTCCACCCGGTCGATTCCCGGCGGCGCGTCACCGCCCCATTCCAGTTCCACCCACGTCCGCGTCCCGCTCAGGTCGACCGTGGTCCACCAATTATCGTCGAACAGCAGCTCCCGCTGATTCTTCGGCACCATCCCCTGCTGGCTCGTCCGCACCGCGATCCACCGCGGCTGGCGCGTTTCGCGAATCCCATCCGTCACAAGCTGGGCCGTCAGGTTGTAATCGTAGCTGCTCGATTGATACGCCGGCCGGTGCAGCGCCAGGTTGCGGTAAGTGGTGGAATCGATTTCGAAGGAAGGAGACCAATCCTCGCGCGGATCGCCCGGATAGACGCCGACGCCGCGGGTGTAAATCTGCGCCGCCAGCGGCGAGATCGCCGCCAGCAGCAGAATCAGTTCTCGATGGAACATCATGGCCGTTACCTCGTTTCAAAACGACCGCTACCTGACGGTCGCGGCTCGGTAAAACGGGCGGAATCGTCGCGCTTCCGAGCCGCGACCGTCAGGGAGCGGTTACACGCCGCGACCCTACAAATCCGTAAAACACAATATATAGGTAGCAAACCGCGGGCAGCAGAAACGCGATCTGCAAGCCGATCCGGTCCGCCAGCGCGCCTTCCGCGATGGGAATGATGGCGCCGCCCACGATGGCCGCGATCAGGATTCCCGATCCCTGCCCCGTCAGCTTCCCCAACCCGTCGATCCCCAGCGTGAAGATACTCGGAAACATGGTGGAATTCATCAGCCCCACCAGGATGATGCTCCACATCGCCGCCTGCCCGCTCGTCCCCACCGACGTCAGCACCAGCGCGCAGGCCGCCAGCGCGCTCAGCCCCAGCAACGTCCCGGTTCGCACCACCCGCAGAATCGCCGACCCCGCGAACCGCCCCACCATGGCCCCGCCCCAGTACAGCGACACATATTTCGCCGCCTGCTGCGCGCCCAGCCCGGCGATTTTGGGCTGCATGAAATAGCTCACCAGAAAACTGCCGATGGCCACTTCCGCTCCCACATAAAGAAAGATGGCCACCGCTCCCAGCACCAGCGGCCGATGCCGCCAGGCCGTGTCGCCCTCCACGTGGGTGTGATGGCTGGGGTCTTCGATCGAGGCCAGCGTCGGCAGGCGAAACCACGCGATCGCCAGCGCCAGCAGTCCCAGCAGAATGGCGATTCCCACGTAGGGCTTGATCACCGTGGAAGCCTCCAGCAGCTTGTGCGCCTGCACCTGCACCGCCGTCATGCCGGCGGTTTCGTTGGTGCCGGTGGCGGCGGAGAGAATCAGGAAACCGCCCACCCACGGCCCAATCGTGGTCCCGAGCGAGTTCAGCGCCTGCGCCAAGTTGAGACGGCTCGACGCGCCTTCCGGCGGCCCCAGCACCGCTACGTACGGATTGGCCGATACCTGCAGCAGCGTCATCCCCGACGCCACCACGAACAGGCCGGAGAGAAATACCCCGTAACTCGGAATCGTCGCCGCCGGCACGAACATCAGCGCGCCCAACCCCATCACCCCCAGCCCCACCGCGATGCTGCGGTGATACCCAATCCACGCAATCACTTTGGCCGCCGGCATCGACATCAGGAAATACGCCGAGAAGAAAGTGAACTGAATCAGCATCGTCTCGGTGTAATTGAGCGCGAAAATGGCCTTCAGGTGGGGCACCAGGATGTCGTTGAGCACGGTCACGAATCCCCACATAAAGAAGACCGACGAAATCACGGCCATGGCGGAGCCATAACTCCGCGAAGGTACCGGCGCGGCCGCCGCGCGAGGTTCGGATCGGTTGATGTTCATGGCGAAAAGCGGCCTCGGCTCGACCGAAGCCCGTAATATTAAAGCACGCGGCACGGTGCGCCGGCAGCGTTAAGGCGATCAAGAACCGCCGGGTCTACAGAACTCCGTCGTATGCCGACTCCAACCAATTCCTGGACGAGCCCCTGTTGCTCGATTGGCTTGCGGAAATCATTCATCCGGATGCAATGCCTCGTCGCCTTCGTGCGGAATACAGAGAAACCTATCGGGAAGTGTTTCACTACGGTCTGACCGACGATGCGATCGATCGTGCCATTACCTGAAAGAAAATCTGCATTCGGCCGAATACGAGCGGTTCATGAGGCAAGTTGATTCTCCGCAAGCGGAGGGCCGAGTCCGGAATCGGTAATTCTGCATTATGCTTGGCGGCCTGAAGATGCTCCCCGACGACGAGATGCGGAAATGGCTGCTGGTGAGGCGGGAACTCGGTATCGACAGCGTTGGCGCCGCCATGGCGGGGCACGGACTGGTACACGATCGGTGGAATGGGCGTGAAGGCGACTTTGAATTCCCGATGAGGACACAGCGGCTCGCCAGGGAACTGGGTATCGGCGTGCATCAGTGGCTTTTTGTGACAAAATCCACGCTACCCATCCTCGATGAGACAGTGGAAATACTGGATTCCTTTGTCGGCCCGGCCACGGAGCGGAACGCCAGGCTCTTCCTGGCAGCCGGATACGGTGCGCACCACGAAGACGAACGCATTACCGAGCGCGATCTGGACCAGTTGCCAACGTGGGTAGTGGACAGCTTCAATGCAAACAGATCCGCGAGCCTCCGCCCGGAACGGGAATGGATCGAACTGTTTCGCAAGGATACAACGCCGCTGGAAGAAGACGTTCTGCTGCAGTTGTACGTGGACGACGACAATATCGACCGGATTGAAGCGACCTCCTGCGAGGAGACTTTTGCGGATCTGGAACGGCGCACTCGCGCGGTCTTCGCCAGTATGCCCAGCCGTGAGGAGCTGCGTGAAGCGTGCGGAGATCCCGATGGAACCAAAATCTACGAATTCCCCATGGACATCGAACGTGCCTGGTTGGATCGATACCTTGATAGGCAACCGCTCCATCTCGACTGGAGCCTGACGCGGGATCTTGTGGGGAGGTCCCGTTCCAAGAATCCGCCGCCACTGGTGCGGCTGGGAAGCGCGAACCGGCTTCGCAATGGAAACTCTGAAGTAGTATAAATGAGGCGCAGTGGCTCACACAGAAACGATAATAGAGAGACCTCAAGTAGAGGCGCGAGAACACCGTCGAAGCGGCCGGGCCAACATCCTCATCCTGGGCTTGTTCGCAGTCCTCGCCGCGCTCATGATCGGTTCGCTCACCCTCGGCCGTTATCCCGTCCCGGTGGGCCAGATTATCCACATCTTGCTCACTACGTCACCGCTGCACGCGACTCGGTCGTACGCAGACCAACCCTGGGTGGTGGTGGAAATCATCCGTCTGCCGAGCATTCTGGTAGTGACCCTGGCGGGCATGGGACTGGCGCTCTCCGGCGCGGCGATGCAGGGCGTATTCCGTAATCCGCTGGTGGGGCCGGAGGTCGCGGGCGTTTCTTCCGGGGCGGCCTGCGGCGGAGTCCTGGCGATTATGCTCTCGCTGCCCATGCTAGGAGTGGTCGCGCTGGCCTTTGGATTTGGTCTGCTGGCCCTGACCGCGGCACTCGGCTTGGCCAAGCTTTCCGGCACGGGCAGCATGCTCGCGCTGGTGCTCTCCGGCGTAATCGTCGGCTCTCTCTTCTCGGCGGCGGTCGGGCTGATGGAAACGCTCGCGGATCCATCGTCGAAGTTGCCTACCATCCTGTTTTGGCTGCTGGGCAGCTTTGCCGGCGCCACTTATGAAAAAGTGGCGATCATTTCGGGCGTGACTCTGGTTGCCGGGACGCTCCTGTTTTTGGAAGACACAGGGCAGGGGGTGGAAGCGTGAGTGATGCGGCGATTCGTTTCGACGCGCTCGGGCATGCCTATCGCCCCGCCCATTGGCTATTCCGAAATTACAGCGCTGTGGTAAAGCGGGGGAGCGTTTTCGCGCTGCTTAGCCCGAATGGATGTGGTAAGACCACGCTGCTGAGGATTCTGCTGGGAGCGCTCAAGCCGGCCGAGGGGTCCTTCTCCATCCACGGCAAGACGGCTTTCGTCCCTCAGCTTTTTCAAGTCAGCTTCGACTACACGGTCCTGGACATGGTGCTGATGGGACGCGCCAAACACGTCGGTCTGTTTTCCCAGCCATCGACCAGGGACGAGGACGCTGCCCTGGCCGTACTCGACCGCTTCGGAATTTCGGACTTCGCGGCACGGCCATTCCACGAGTTATCCGGCGGCGAGCGGCAGTTGGTGATTCTTGCCCGTGCGGTGGTTTCCGACGCCGTTACCCTGATCCTTGACGAACCAACTTCCGCACTGGATCTTAAGAATCAGATGCTGATTCTCGACTGGATCGGCCGGCTGTCTCACCAGGATGGATTGACCGTAGTCTTCACCACGCATCACCCGCACCACGCCTTGGCCGTGGCGGACAACGCGTTATTAATGCTTGGCGGCAGCGAGGTTACTTGCGGTCCGGTCGACGAAGTATTGAACGAGCCCAATCTCCATCGCTTGTATGGCGTGGACATCAAGCGTCTCTCCTTCGAATACAAGCGGCGGACGATCGAGACACTGGTGCCGGTGTATGCGAAGACCCATTCGCCGCGCGGGAGTGCGCCATAAGCCAGGCGTTCCTAGTACCGTGGCGCGCGCGCTCCCCATACGAGCTGCGGGGCGGGCAATTCTGCCCACAGCCGGCCGGGCTCACGCCAACGCGGTGCCCTGGAACGCCGCGGCCCTTCTCACTGCATTCGCTGGTATGATCAAAGTCAAAGAGCCAAACTCCATGCGCTATACTGTCGTCCTCGAACGGGAAAATGACGGGGGATACGTCGCCATCGTGCCCGCACTGCCCGGCTGCGTATCCCAAGGCGACACTCATGATGAGGTCTTGAGGAACATCCGCGAAGCCGCGGATCTATACATCGAGGACTGTATCGCCGCTGGCGACCCGGTCCCGTCCGAAGCTGGCAGAGAATACTTCGAGATCAAGACCGGCACGCGGTGAAGTTGCCCACGGACCTTTCCGGTCAGGAACTGGTGAAGGCGCTTCTGCGGGTGGGATTTGTCGTTAACCGCCAAAGAGGGAGCCACATCGTCCTAAGGCGCGCCGACCCGTATGCCCGTGTCGTCGTTCCGGATCACAAGCAGGTCCGTCCTGGGACTCTGCGCCAAATTCTGAACGAAGCGGGGATCACCGTCGAGCAACTGCTGCAACTGCGTTGAGCACTCCGCCAAACCGTGTGGCTGGCTTGCTGGCCCGCCGCCCGCCCTGCCTGTTAGATGATGGAAGTATGACCCCTGAAGAATTTCGCCAGGCCGCGCACCGGCTGGTGGATTGGATTGCCGATTACCGGGCTCACACGGATCGTTTTCCGGTGATGGCGCAAACCGCACCGGGCCAGGTGCGCGCTCAGCTTCCGGCCGTGCCGCCGTCTGATCCCGAGCCGTTCGAGGCTATGATGGGCGATCTGGAGCGTATCGTCCTGCCCGGCCTTTCTCACTGGCAGCATCCCCGCTTCTTCGGTTACTTCCCCTCCAATGGCCTGCTTGGGAGCGTGCTCGGGGATTTCGCCAGCACCGGCCTGGGCGTGCTGGGCCTGTCCTGGCAATCCAGCCCGGCGCTTACCGAGGTGGAGGAAGTCGCCACCGATTGGGTGCGCCAGATGGTCGGCCTGTCGCCGGCCTGGAGCGGCGTGATTCAAGACACCGCGTCCACTTCCACCCTGGTAGCCCTGCTGTGCGCGCGCGAACGGGCCACCGATTTCGGCTCCACGCGCGGCGGCCTGGCGGCCGAAAAAAGCCCGCTGGTCGTCTACACTTCCGCGCACAGCCACAGCTCGGTATCGAAGGCGGCGCTATTGGCCGGTTACGGCCGCGACAACCTTCGCCTGGTGGATCACGATGCCGCCTACGCCATGCGCCCGGAAGCTCTGGAGGCCGCCATCCGCCGCGACCTTGAGGAGGGCCGCAAGCCCTGCGCCGTGGCCGCCACCGTCGGCACCACCACCTCCACCGCCCTCGACCCGCTGGAGGCGATCGCCGCCATCGCCGCCCGCTGTAAGATATGGATGCACGTGGACGCCGCCCTGGCCGGCTCCGCCATGATTCTTCCCGAGTGCCGCTCCATGTGGCAGGGGGTGGAAGGCGCCGATTCGCTGGTCCTGAACGTCCACAAATGGCTGGGCGTGGCGTTCGATTGTTCGCTCTACTACGTGCGCTCTCCCGAGCACCTGGTCCGCGTCATGTCGAGCAACCCCAGCTATCTGCAAACCGCCGCCGATGCCGAAGTCAAGAACCTGCGCGACTGGGGCCTGCCGCTGGGGCGGCGTTTCCGCGCGCTGAAGCTGTGGTTCGCGATTCGGTCGGAAGGGGTAGCCGGCCTCCAGGCTCGCCTGCGCCGCGACCTGGCCAATGCCCGCTGGCTGGCCGGCGAAATCTCGAAAACCCCCGGCTGGCGGCTGCTGGCGCCGGTGCCCCTGCAAACCCTTTGCATCCGCCACGAGCCCGAAGGCCTGAGCGAGGCCGATCTGGACCGGCACACCCTCGCCTGGGCGAATCGAATCAACCGCGGCGGCCAGGCGTATCTCACTCCCGCGATTCTCGACGACCGCTGGATGGTCAGGATCTCGATCGGCGCCCTGCCCACCGAACGGGAGCACGTCGAAGCGCTCTGGCGGCTGCTCCGGCAGGAGGCCGAAAAGGCGGACGAATAGGGCCGATGTGCAAAGTGCACAAAAATGCACAATCGCGCACAAAACGATAAACGCAGATAAGTACTTTTCAGGCTCCCTTTGGCCCGCCGCGGGAACTTTTTCGGCCCGGCCAGGGTCCAAACTCCGAGGGGGCACAGGATGCTTGAGCTGCGTCATGTCACCAAGCGCTATACCGGCACCGTCGCGGTTAAAGATGTCAGTTTCGTGGCGCGGGCCGGGGAAGTCACTGGCTACCTGGGGCCGAACGGCTCCGGCAAATCGACCACTCTCAAGATGATCGTGGGGTTGATCGAGCCCACCGAAGGCGAGATTCTGTTTCACGGCGAGCCGATCGAACGGGACCCCATCGCCTACCGCCAGCGCCTCGGTTACGTGCCCGAAGAGCCGCAGCTTTATCCGCACCTGACGGGCGCCGAGTACCTGGAGATGGTGGGGCAATTGCGCGGATTGCCGGCTGCGCGCCTGGCGGAGAAAGTCGACGGTTTCCTGCAGTTGCTCTCGCTCCACGGCGACCGGCACGTGCCGATTTCCTCCTATTCGAAGGGGATGCGCCAGAAGATCCTGCTGGCGGCCGCGCTGTTGCACAATCCGGAACTGGTGCTGCTGGACGAGCCGTTCTCCGGGTTGGACGTGAATTCCGCCCTGGTGCTGCGCGGCCTGATCGGCGAGCTCGCCGCCCACGGCAAGGTGGTGCTGTTCAGCTCGCACGAGCTGGACACGGTGGAGCGGGTTTGTTCGCGGGTGGTGATTCTGCACAAAGGGCGCGTGGTGGCGAACGATTCGATCGCCGAACTGCGGTCCTTGATGGCGCTGCCCACTCTCGAAGGCATCTTTTCGCAATTGGCCGTGGAGCAGGATACCGCGGCCGTTACCAGGCAAATCGTACAGGTGATGGAGGGGTAAGCCGTGCCCGGCGAAACCCGCCAGTTCCGCATCCTGTATCGCGATTTTCTGACGCGCCTGGTGGATCTGGAAGCGTTTTCTTCGCGCGGCGAGATCCAGAAACTGCTGGTCCAGTTCGTCAGCATGCAGGCCGCGTTCAGCTTCACCTTCGCGGTGGAGACGGTGAGCAAGTACGTGGCATCGCCGCTGCCGCGGGCGGCGCTTATGAAAGCCGCGCGCGTGGACCAAGAATTTCTGCTGGCCAGCACCATGGCGATCGCCGGGCTGTTTTCCATCCTGGCGTGGAACGCCATGTTTCCGGACCGGCGCGATTGCCTGGTGCTCGGTTTGCTGCCAGTACGCGCCCGCACCATCTTCCTGGCCAAGGCGGGGGCGATGGCGAGCGCGCTGGGCATCAGTATCGTCGCCACTAACTGTTTCACCGGGCTGATGTTTCCGTTTCTGTTTGGCGGCTTGGGGTCGTTTGCGGCGTACTGGCTGAGGATGTTGGCGGCGGGCCTGTTTGTGGGGTGCGCGATGGTGGCGCTGCAGGGGCTGGCGGCGCAACTGTTGAGCTACCGGCTATTCTTGCGGGCTTCCAGCTTTCTGCAGCTCGGCGCGTTTTTCGTCACCCTGGGCGCTTATTTTCTGAAACCGCCGCTCGCCCGCGCAAGGGAATTTCCGTGGTTCCCGTCTTTCTGGTTTATGGATTTCGGCCGGACCGCGCTCTACGCCCTGGCGGCGGCGATTTCGCTGGCCGCGGTCACCTTTGCGCTGGCCTACGGCGGAAACCTGCGCCGCATTGTGGAACAGCCGGACATCGCGCCGGCCGACCGGTCGCGCCCGGCGGCGCGAATCGGCGCATACCTGACGGCGAGGCTGCTGGCGAGGCCGATCGACCGCGCCATCGTGCTGTTCACCGCCCGCACCATCGCGCGCAGCCGGCAGCACCGCCTCCTGCTGGCGGCCTACATGGGCATCGGCCTCGCCATCGCGCTGGCGTATTCGCGCGAGCTGATTTACGGCGGCGATCCACTCGAGAGCGAGTTCTGGAAAGTGCCGTGGAACCAACCCAACGTGCCGTTTCTGGTGGCCGGCCTGGTGCTGCTGTTCTTCGCCGCGATCGGCGCGCGCGCCGTCTTCGCGCTTCCCATTGCCCTGCGGGCCAACTGGATTTTCGAAATCACGGCGGTCGAAAGTCCGGCGGCTTATTTCGGAGCGGTGCGGAAGGCGCTGTACGCCGTCACCGCGGCGCCGGTGTGGATGGCTTCCGCGGCGATCTATTTTTCGATCTGGCCGGCGGTGGGGGCGGCCGAACATGTGGCGCTTCTAGGGGTGGTAGCAGTTCTGGTGGTGGAGACTTCGCTGCGCCGTTTCCGCAAGATCCCCTTCGCCTGCGCGTATCTGCCGGGTAAGTCGAATATCCATGTGCGGCTGGGCTGTTACGGCATCGGGTTTCTGTTTGCGGCCAGCCAGGGGGTGCATCTCGAATACTGGAGTATGCACGGCGCGATGCGATTCGTCGTGCTGCTGGGGGCGCTCGGCATTCTGGCGATCTGGGCGCGGAAGCGCACCACGCGAGCCGCGGCATCGCCCGGCAACCGCTTGCAGTTCGAGGATCTGCCGGAGGCGGAAATCGAAGCGCTGGATCTGCACGGCGGCGCCAGCAGGATTCCCGCTTATGTGGATTTCAGCGAGCCTCGCGATGGAGTCGCGCTGGGGACGCATCTCGAACAAACGCTCCGCGACCTGCGCTACGGCGCGCGCATTCTTACGCGGTCGCCCGGATTCAGTGCCGCCGCGGTGGCGCTGATCGCCATCGGAGTGGGCGGCAATACCACGATCTATTCGATTATCCACGGCGTTCTGACCAAGCCCGCGCCGGGGGTTCACGCGAGCCGCCTGGTTTCGCTGGGGGTGGTCAACGACGGACGCGGCCGCGATCCCTATGGCGGTGCGGACAGCTACCTGAACTACCTGGATTACGCCGCCGAAACAAAGAGCATGCGGCACCTGGCCGCCGCCGCCCCCGACCGCTATACGGCGGGCATCCACGGAACCACCTGGGAGGTGCGCGGGCAACTCGTGAGCCCCAACTATTTTCGGACGCTCGGGGTTTCGATCGTGAAAGGACGCGAGTTCACCGTCGAAGAAGCGTCCGGTTTGGGACCGTCGGCCGCCATTATCGCCTGGCATGTGTGGCAGAACCAGTTCGAGGGCGCGGCTGACGTCATCGGACAGAGCATCACGCTAAATGGGCGGCCGGCCACAGTCGTTGGCGTCACCCAGCCGGATTTTCACGGCGCCGGCTTCGTGCCCTATTTCGAAGTGGGCGTGCCACTCTCACCCCATTCCGTGCGGCGGGGCATGGCGTTGAACGAGCGCGCCGAGCGCGGCGTGAGCATCATCGGACAGCTCGCACCGGGGGCGTCGCTTTCTGGGGCGCAGGCCGAATTCGACACGTTCGCGCGGCGGATTGCGGGCGCCTATCCCGAAATCGCCAAGGGCCGGCGCATCGTGCTCCAGCCGTATTCCGCCACCGCGTTCGGCATTTATCAGAGCGGGCAGGCGCGCTTCTTCATGGCCATCCTCACCATGGTGGCGCTACTGACCCTGCTGATCGTGTGTGCGAACGTGGCCACCCTGATGCTGGCACGGGCCGCCATGCGCCAGCGGGAAATGGCCGTGCGGCAATCGATCGGCGCCTCGCGCGCGCGCATTCTCCGCATTCAATTGGCGGAAGGCCTGGCGCTGTCGCTGGCGGCATGGGCGGCGGCTTGCCTGTTTGCGCAATGGGCCTGCGGCGCGATCGTCAAGTTCGTTCCACCGCTCGAATCCGGTGCGCGCCTGGCGCCGGACCTCACGCCGGATTGGCGCGTCACGCTGTACGCGCTACTGCTGGCGGTATGCGCCACGGTGGCGTTTACGGTGGCGCCGGCGGTGCGCGGCTGGCGTCAGGAATTGCTGCCTTTTCTAAAAGCCGGAGAGCACTGCGTCATCCAGGGCCGTTCCCGGTTGGCGAACGTGCTGGTGGTGGCGCAGCTCGCGCTTTGCGTCTTGTTGCTGACCAGCGCCGGCCTGGCCTGGCGCTCGGCGCGGCTGATGGACGCTACCGGACTTTCCTTCGACAAGAACCGCCTGTTGCTGGCGAGCGTGGATACCAGCGGGGCTGCCGCTACCGGAGAGCAGAATCTCGCTGTGCTGGAGCGCCTGCGCCAGCGCCTTCTGGCCGTGCCTGGCCTGGTCTCGGTTTCTTATGCGCAGAACGCGCCGCCGCGAGCCTGGACGGGGCTGCCGGTGATGGCCGCCGGTTCGCATGAGCCGCTTTCGACGGACGGCAACTTCGTGGGGCCGGATTATCTGCGGACGTTGGGCGTACCCATAGTGGCGGGCCGCGGGCTGGGCGGAGACGAAGCGCCGGGCGCGGTCGTCAATCAGAAGCTGGCCCAGGCGCTGTGGCGCGGCCAATCCGCGGTGGGGCGCACGCTGCGGATTGGGCGCGCCGAGGTCGCGGTGGTCGGCGTGGTCCCCAATGGCGCCTTTTCGGCGATTGGCCCGGGCGGCGCCATCAGCCTGCGGCAGGAGGATCGGGGCAACTTCGTATTTCTACCGCTGCGCCATAGCCCTGCCGCGCCGGGACGGTACGTGCTTCACTTACGCTATGCCGGTAACCTGGGCACGGTGGCCCCGTCGATTCGCGCCGCCTTGCGGGGAGCCGAGCCGCGCGCCGCCGTGTTTGGCCTGGAGACGATGGACGACGCGTGGGACGAGTTTCTGGGGCCGGTGCATTTCATCGCGGACTTGCTCGGATTGTTCGGCGCCGGTTCGCTGCTGGTCGCCGCCATCGGGCTTTACGCCGTGGCGGCGTTCTATACGGCGCGCCGAACGCGCGAGTTCGGCATCCGGATGGCGCTGGGCTCCTCGCCGCGGCAGACAGTGGAAGAGGTATTGAAGGATGGCCTGCTGCTGACGAGTATCGGAGTCGGCGTCGGTCTCGTTCTCAGCGCCGCCGCGGGCAGAGTGTTCGGCAGTTTCCTGTTCGGCGTGACCCCCACGGATACGGCGGCGTACCTGGCAGTCACTGGCCTGCTGGCGGTGGTGTCGCTAGCGGCATGTTACCTGCCGGCGCGGCGGGCGTCCAAGGCGGACCCGATGCTCGCGTTGCGGGCGGATTAGGGACAGGTGGAAGAGCCGCGTTGCGCAGTCCTATCGCGCTGGAAACCAAGCCCGGAGTATCTCTACCAAGCGGCCAAAGGTCTCGCTGGCGCTCCATTTCGCCAAGTTGGCGGAGGAACCCAGCATCCTAAAATCCTCTGGCAGGGGCTTTCGTCGCCTATTATAATAAAGGACACCCTCGAAAAGCTCCTTCGGTTTCTCGCGACAACAGGGCTCTCGTGAAAGGTCTAGTTCGGCTGCAACGCGGGCTGTCAGCGTGTCGAGATCAGCCGCGCTTACCCCGAGATGTCGGGCAACGCTTGCCGGACAGTGCCACAGCCACTCCTCCAGCTCCGGCACAATTACAACGGCCGCCGAACGGTCGGTCCACGTCACCCCATCCAGCCGTTGCTGAATCCGAGTTACCGCCTGCTCTGGCACCACGCGTTCCCAACCGCTGCCATCGTGGTCCCAAATCAGGATCAGGCGCGAGTACTCTGTTTTCTTTACCTTGGCGCGCGCAATCTCCGGCCCCTCTTTCACCATCCCCGAGTCGCGGCTGAAGAGCCTGTCGACGTCGAAGGAAATTGGATGGATCTGGAGATCGCGATGGCGCTGCAGCACCGCTCGAATGAGGGCTTGCGCATCGGAGTCGGCCGTCCAGACGAAAAGGTCCTTCATCCAAGCACCCGGGAAGCGAAGATCGATGCAAGATCCGGGCTCCCCTGCCAATCCTTCAGGGCCTGGTGGTTCTCGCCGTGAACGATCCGGACACCTGCCTTCTCGTCTCGCGTGAAGCACAGCAACGGCTTCGCGCCGACCTGCTGCACGACTAGCGGCGAATGCGTCGCAACGAAAACCTGGGCGCCGGGTATGGCGGCCAGGGCCTTAACGATGATTTCGAGCGCATGGGGATGAACTCCATTCTCAGGTTCCTCCACCATGTACAAGCTCGGTGGACCGGACAGGAACGCGGGCAAGGTCAAGGCCAGCATCCGCAACGTGCCGTCGCTTAACAGCCAGCTTGGGCACTCCAGCCCTCCTGCAAATTTCAGTATGAGGTACTCGGCATTATCCGGCGCGCGCGCCCCCCATCCAATCGACTCCAAGTCCTCCAGCGCGTAGCGGAGGTGTTCGGTCCAACGCGCAACGGCGGCTTGGCCCTCGGAAGGGGTCGCCAGCATCACGTCCGGGGCAGGCCTAACGCCGTTTCTGAGAAGGCGCCCGACGACTCTCGCCAGGTTTGAACCATCCAATTCCAGCTCCGTGGGACGCGTCGCTGGCGTAGGCTGGCGCATCGCCACGCTGTTGAGTTGAACGTACCGAACCCCTTGCGAGAGGAAGTTCCTGACAATGTTACCGGTCGGGTACTTCTGAGTGTCCGCAGGGGTTTGTGATAACGCCAGCTTGCCGGGTCCGAACTGGAACGAGTCCGTATAGGTCCCCGATTCGCGGCGGTAAAAATCGCTGCCGGTTTTCGTCTTTCCCAGAAGGCGGGTTGCTGCGCGGGGCCTAGTCCCCGGCGGGGTTATGGTCTGGCCGAAGAGGCCAACTCTGGTCGGTCTTGGGACCACGTTCAGCCACTCTCCGCTTACTCGGACGCCCAGCCGTTCGTCGGGCGCTACGGCCAGACGGTAATGCAGCGTTCCCAGGGCGTCCCCTGGCGGTTCGAAGAAGCGGAGACGGAGGTCGAATTCTATCGGTCCGCCCTGGCGCAGGAACGTGAGGTCGCGATATTCCGGAGCGCGCTGCTCAACGGCCGCAACCGGCCCGTCTAGCAGGCACGACTTTACAAACTCGATGGCATCGAGAAAGGTGCTTTTGCCGCTTCCATTCGGCCCGACAAGAACATGGAAAGGATCGAGGCTGAGCCAGGGCATCACCTTGATGCCCTTGTAGTTCCCGATCTTGATTGCGACGATCATTGGCTCCAGCCCCGCACTGTACCACGAAGGGTGCTGGCTCGGCGCGGGGCAGCCCGGAGGGTGGGACAGACGATTTTTCCGTCTGTCTTGCTGGCGGATTAGAGCCTGGCGAGGGCCCGACAGACCACGAAGCGATGGTCTGTCCCACCCTCTCGCCGCCGAAACTGGCTCAGCCCAAATTCCAGGACATCAGGTTCGGAAACTCCGCTCCACGAAAAAGTCGTCTTACTGCTCGCGCAGCACGGTCACCGGGTCCACGCGGGTAGCCCGCCGGGCGGGCAGCGCGCATGCCGCCAGGCCGACCGCGGCCAAGGTCAGGACCACCGCCGACATCACCACCGGGTCGAGCGGTTTCACGCCGTAGAGCTGGCCGGCAACTACCGAGCGCAGCGCTACCGAACCTGCCACGCCAAGCAGCAGTCCGGCGCCCAGCAGCCACACAGCTTCGCCTAACACCAGCTTTACCACCCCGCTGGCAGTGCAGCCTAGCGCGGCGCGGATGCCGATCTCGCGCTGGCGCTGCGTCACCAGGTAGGCCAACACGCCGTAGATGCCTACGCCCGAAAGGAACAGAGCCAGGCAGCCGAAGAACATGGCGAGCGTCAGCGATGCCCGCCGCGACGCCAGCGCCAGGTCGCCGCGCTCCTCCATGGTGTGTACGTCGAACAGAGCCAGGTTCGGTGCGATAGCCGCGAACCGCGCACGCACCGCGCGCAGGATCGGGCCGGTATCGCCCGTGGTCCTGATCGCCAGCGCGTACCCCCGCTGGACATTCTGCGCGTAGGGCAGGTAATAGGCGCCCACCGGATTGCCGCTGCCTTCCACGTCCGTCGTGTGCACGGGACGAACCACCCCGGCCACGGTCATCCAATGCGTGTGCTCGTCGGTCTTCAGGAGATTGTGGATGTCCTGCGGAAGATACATGCGCCGGCCGATGGGGTTGCGGCCCGGCCAGAAGTGGCGCGCCAGCGGCTCGTCCACGAGGATGGCACCGGGGGCGGATTCGCCGTCGCGCCTGTCGAACGGCCGCCCGGCTACCATGGCGATGCGCATGGCCTCGAAGTAGCCGGGCGTCACTGTCACCTGTTCGGGCGAGATCACTGATTCTCCCGGTTTCATAATGTAGCCTTCGGCCAGGATCACGCTGTCGTTATGGTCGCCGCCCCAGGGAATGGTACTGGTGGCGCCGGCCGCCGTCACACCCGGAATAGCGCGGATGGCGTCGAGCGTGCGGTCCATCAGCGCCCGCGCGTCGACGTCTTTGGGGTAGAGCGACTGGGGCACGCTGGTGGCAGCCGTCACCACGCCTTTGACGTCGAATCCGGGGTCGACGTGGAGCAACTGGCGGAAACTCGCCAGCACCAATCCCGCGCCAGCCAGCAGCACGAACGCCAGCCCAACCTGCGCCACTACAAGAATCCGCCGCACGCGCCTCGCCCGCCGCCCGCCGGTGCCCGAGCGGCTCTCTTCGCGAAGCACGTCGTTGACCCGCGCCCGCACCACCTGCACCGACGGGATCAGCCCGATCACAATGCCGACCAGCGCGGCGGTCCCGAGCATCGCCAGCACCACCAACCCATCCACGCGAATCTCACCGGCGCGCGGCAGCGTTTCGATCCCGCCGTGCGCCAGAGCGGCCAACAATCCGGCGCCCAGCGCGGCCCCCAGCGCGCCTCCCGCCAGCGCCGCCAGAATGCTCTCGGTCACCAACTGCCGTATCAAACGTCCGGCCCCGGCGCCCAGGGCCAGGCGGGTGGCAAGCTCCTTGCGCCGCACCGTGGTTCGCGCCAGCACCAGGTTCGCCACGTTCACCGCGCCGATCAGCAGCACGAACGCCGCCCCGCCCCAGAGCAGGTAAAGCGCGCCCCGGACCTGCTTCACCAGCATGTCCGCCAGCGGCACCACCACGGTATGAAAACCGGCGTTGATCAGGAGATCCTTGAAGCTCGGAAACCGGTCGAGGTTGGCGCGGTTGAGGGCGTCCACCTGGGATTGCGCCTGCTCCAGGGTCGCCCCCGGCTTGAGCCGCCCGACGCTCTGCCAGTTATTGGAGTGGCGCACCTCCCGCTGCTCTGCGGTGAACGCCGCCGGCACCCAGAGGCGCACCTCCGGATCGATGAAGTTGAAGCCGGCCGGCATCACCCCCACCACGGTGTAGGGCTGGCCGCCGATGCGAACGTCGCGGCCGAGCGCCGCCCGCGGGGTCGAAAAAAGCTGCCGGCTCAGACCATCGCTCAGAATGGTCTCATGGTTGGCGCCCGGTTCGCCCTCGGCGTCGGTAAACGCGCGCCCGTAAGCCGGCGGTACGCGCAGCAGCCGGAACAGCGAAGGCGTGGCCTGCATGCCGGTGACCCGCTCCGGCGTGTCCCGCATCTGCAGCGTTTGGCCGGTGGTGCGGAAGAGCGCCTGCTCGGAGAAAACGTGCACGTCGCGAAGCCGGTCGTAGTAATCGCCCGAGGCGCTGTCATAGCCGACGTCGGCGCCCGCTTTCGGGTATCGATTGGCCATCAGCAGAATGGAGCCGGCGTCGGGCACCGGCAGCGGCCGCAGCAACACCGAATTCACCACCGCGAAAGTGGCCGTGTTGGCGGCGATACAGACGGCGACGGTCAGAACCACCGTCAGGGTGAACCCCTTATCGCCGAGGAGCGAGCGGACGGCAAGCCGAAGATTGCGGAAAGCGGATACCATAACAGCTTATACGCAACCCGCACGCACTTGTTTGGCAAGACTTTTGGGCCTCCAGGGTGGGGCACGCGCTTTCGCCCGATGTCACGGATTTCGAAAATATTTATTACCCCTTCCCCCTCATCGTCTTACCGCCAATCCGCGCCCCCTCCCACCCCTCGTTTTTCCCCGCTCGCCCGCTATCGTGTAGCCGAAAGGGACCCCATGCTTTACCTCACTCCCCAACAGCTCAAAGTCGTCGACGCCCTGTCTAATGGCGCCACCCTCACCGACGCCGCCGCCCAAGCCGGCATCCACCGCAACACCATCGCCAACTGGCGCAACTCGCCCGATTTCCGCGAGGCATTAGCCATCGCCCACCACGACCGCGCCGTCCTCTACCGCGACCGCGCCGTCGATCTCGCCTTCGAAGCCATCCGCGCCGTCCTCACCGATCCCAATTCCTCCCCCTCCACCCGCCTCCGCGCCGCCATCTTCATCGTCGACAAAGTCGCCACCCCGCCCAAGTTCGAAAAGGAAAAGCCCGCCAGCATGGCCGACCTGTTAGCTGCCATGGAGGGTGCCACCGGCATGCAGCCAGCCGAATCGCCCGCCGATGCACAAAATTGCACAACCGTGCCCAACGAACTAGGCTTCGACATGCACAATCCTGCACAAAAGCCCGAAAGATCGGCCGTAACGACATGTGTCCCTGTGGCAGCGGCAGGAAATACAAATACTGCTGCCTCGGCAAGTCCTCAGCCGCAGCAGCCTAAAGTCGTGGAGCAGACTCTCAGTCCAATGCCGCATACTTTTCCAGCCAACGCCCGCCTGCGTAAGTCGTGGGGTGGGCAATTTTGCCCGCAGCCGCCTTTCTAGGCGGCTCTTTCGAGGTGCAGCGAGTCTTCCTGCCCGGCAAGAGCCGGCCCAAATATGTATTCATCGGGAACGTGTTAAACTGGAGGCTTCCCCTACTGAGGTTTTTGTGGATAGAGTCACGCGTAAAGAGTTAAAAACGGATAAGTTCGCCCTCGAAGTCGGACACACGGTGAGCCTGTTCGAGGAGCACCAGAAGGAAGTCATCCGTTACGGGGCAATCGGCCTGGTGGCGATTGCGCTGGGCTTGGGCTATTGGGTTTATCGCGGGCGTGAGCACCGGGCGCTCGAGCAGCAACTGGCGGCTGCGATTCTGGCGCAGGAAGCTCCGGCCGGACAGGGCGCATCGGCGACGGGCGGATTGGTGTTTCCGTCCGAGGAAGCTAAGCTAACGGCGGTCACCAAGGACTTTACCGAGATTCGAACCCAGCACCCGGGGACCGGCGAAGCCGCCATCGCCGGGTATTATCTGGGCGCGAGCCAGGCCGACGCCGGCAATCTGTCCCAAGCCGAGAAGACGTTTCAAGAGGTGGCGGATCACGGGGATAAGCAGTATGCCTCGCTAGCCAACTTGTCGCTGGCGCAGATTTATTTTTCGACCGGCCGGGACGCGCAGGGCGAGAAGATTCTGCGCGACCTGATGGATCACCCGACCTTGTTCGTTTCCAAGGCGCAGGCGACCATGAGCCTGGCCCGCTATCTGGCCAAGAAGAACCCAGCCGAAGCGCGAAAACTATTGCAGCCGCTCGTGCCTCAACCCGGGGTGAGCGAGGAAGCGCTTACCTTGCTGGGCCAGATTGGGACGCAGTAGGCGCCGCTCCGCCATGCTGGAGCGCCTCAGGTTTCCGGTGGAACGGAGCCGGGGCCGGCGCTATCCGGAGCCGTCTCACCCCTACCGCAACGCTTTCCAGCGGGACCGCGACCGGGTGATTCATTCGCGTGCGTTTCGCCGCCTGGAGGCCAAGACCCAGGTTTTCACGCCAGCCCTCTCCGACCACTTTCGCAATCGCCTGACTCACACCATCGAAGTGGCCCAGATTGCGCGCACGGTGGCCAACACGTTGGGCCTGAACGAGGACCTGACCGAAGCGCTGGCGCTGGCGCACGACGTGGGGCATCCGCCGTTCGCCCACGCGGGGGAAACGGCGCTGGACCGCCAGATGCGGCGCTTCGGAGAGCGGTTCGACCACAACTGGCACGGACTGCGCGTGGTGGAGAGCTTCGAGCACCGCTACGCGGCATTTCCGGGCCTGAACCTTACCTTCGAATTGCGCGAGGGAATGGTGAAGCACTCGCGCGATTTCGGCCCGGGGGAATCGGTCGAGATGGACGAATACCTGCCGGGAATGCGGCCGCCGCTCGAAGCCCAGTTGATCGACCTGGCGGATGAAGTCGCCTACACGGCGGCCGATCTGGACGACGCTTACGCGGCCGGAATCCTGACGCCGGACGCGGTGGCATCGGAGTCCGGGCCGTGCGCGGCCATTCTGGAACAGATTCGCTCCCGATATCCGGCCGCCACCGAGCGCGAGTGGGTGTGGGAATCGGTGCGACAACTGATCGACCGGCTGGTGACGGGGCTGATCGACGGCACCCGGGAAGCGGCGCGGGATGCCGGGTTGGAGGACTTCGAAGCGGTGCGCGCCTATCCCGAGCGGGTGGCGCGTTTCACCCCCGATACCGGAGCGCTGACGCGCGCGCTGAAACAGTTGCTGTACGCGCGCGTGTATTGCTCCGAACCGCTGGCGCAGGACCGGCTGCGTTCGATGGCAAGGATCGGCGAGCTATTCGAGTTCTTTCTGGCGTCGCCGGAATCGCTCCCTCCCGGATATCGCGAACGGGCCGAAACCGCGTCCGTCCACCGCGTGATCTGCGACTACCTGGCCGGCATGACCGACGGATACTTCAATCGCATTTACGGGCAAACGGTAGGGGAGTAGGGCGGGGCCAAGCCGGGCATAAGTGTTAGAGCGGGCTGCCGCATCGCCTCGCGGGATCGGGACTAATCATCGTACCGACTTAGGTAGATTAGCCGCTCGTAATCGACGAGACCCAGTCGGACCTGAAGTAACCAGCCTTGCCTACCCAGCAAGCTTCTGCGGATGTCGGGATCCAGTGGGAAATATGCGACAAGGGAAAAATCGAAACCGAGCACTCGCAAGGAGACTTCGTGCCCAAAAGCGACAAAGGTGCTGTTGGCGGTGTGCAGTTCCTTTCTTTCACCGGCCTCGACCTCGATGCCTAGCGCCTCGCCAAAACCTCGCTGAAAAAGGCAGAACTCGGCCCCTGTGTCGACCTTCGCGGTGAGCTTTACGCGGTTCGGCCCGTAGCCGAGTTCTATCGGAACAGTGATCCCCAATGGTTCGCTGCTGCAGTCGTGCTGGGCTTGAAACTCGATGCTATGCATGGAACCTACCAGCCCGCAAATGGCAAATGATCGTCAGGGTCAATGTATGCCACGAAAGGCACGGCAACATCCAGTGCGCGAGCTTTGGCGTAAACCTCCGAGGCATTCGAGCCAACGGCTAGCAGTCGGTTACCGGAGAGAGCCACCCACTTTCCGACGTACATTAAACGATTGGCCGTTAGCCAATGCTGCTCGGACTGCTGAATGGCTTCGCGTTCAGGCATTTTGCCGCGCTGAGAGCCACTGGGACGCAAAAAAACAATGTCATCCGGACCGCGTGGACCGGGCTGAGCGACGAAGCGGAAGTCCGGCGATTGAACAAACATGGCCCTCGGCCCGAAGACGCCCTCTCCACTGCCCACTACGTGATCCCCCCTCGGAGAGTACGCCGGGGGCCAGCGTTGCTCCTGTGGGATTGTCGATTGGAGCGGGGACGAATCGCGCCGCAGCGGGATCTCTTGCGCCGTCCCGAGGCCCTGAGGTTGCGGGTACAAGAGCATTGGTGCCTGAAAACCGGGCGTTAGGGAGTTGTTTAGCGCGGGCGGCCCGTTCATTTCTGCCCCTCGCCCTTGGTCTCCACCAAACCAAGCAGCGCAAGCCTCTTGTAGTAGTCGATTCGCATCTCTTTGACTGTGTCCGACGTGATCTGGGGATTAGCGTACTCGGCGACGTAATCGACAAACACCGATCCTGCGAATATTGCGGAAACGGCGATAACGATCCGTCCCTGCTTCCGAATCACGTCTCCACCGGAAATCACATTGAAAGCAAATGCATCCGGCCGGTAGGATTCATCCCCGCCCGTCAAGTGTTCACTAAGATAAACCTCCGGGTCTAAAGACTCGAGCCGAAGGTGCGCGACAGATTGAACGACAAGGTCACCCTTCCCCACGCCGGGATCCAAAAGGGCCAAGGCCTGTAGGGTGGTGTTGATGATGTCGGGCAGAGAGTCCTCATGCCCTTGGACCAATGCCGGGACTACCAACTCAAGCCACTCGTACTGGACTCGCAGCGTAACCGCCTCTTGGAGGAGCGCTACGGTGACCCGAACGTCGGAGAGTTTAGCAGATGGCGTTTCGAGGCTGAACTTTTCAGCGCTAAAGCCAAATCTCTTCAGGTCGCGACAAAGCTGCGCAAACGCCGGTGTGCCCGGCACGGGCAAGCCAGGCAAAATGTTGTGGAACGTGAACCTGCACGTGAGGGCCGATTGCATCGCCTGAGAACTGGCGCACAACTCAAGCTTACGCCGTCTCGACGGAGGGCGCCACTCGCCGGGTACATGCCTCCCTCCCTGCGGGCGCAGCGTGGGACGCGGGGGCTAGCGCGGGCTAGCGCGCCGTCAGGGCCGAATGCCGAGGCTCTGGAGAAAGCGGCGGTCGAAATCCCGCTCGGCGACGGTGGTGGCTACGGCGGCGTCCTCGCCACTCATACGGACCATGGCTCGCTCGCGGGCCAACTCCAGGTCCTTCACCACGTACATCGTTTTGCGGCACGCCAGGCAACGCCAATGGATCACCAGTTGGCCGCTCGGGGAGAACCCCACGTTGTGGATCCGAATGGGCGGACAGCCGCACTCGCAATGCAACGGAATCGGGTCGAATTTCATGAGGTGTCGCGAGCCTTCCGTAACTTCGGTTATCGCACGGCGACCGGGCGCGATCCCAGTACCAATTCGCGGCGCAAGTACCGTGGACGGGCTAATAGACCCATGGGGAAGGCTCCGGATGGCCGCTGGTGGATGGTAGGATGGGAGGCATGATGCGGGTGCTGGCGGCGGCGTGTCTGTGCGTGCCCGCACTGGTTGGCTGCGACTGCCAGTTGTCGCTTTCGGCCTGCCGGGAGGCGGCGGCGAGCGACGTGGTTTTCATCGGCACGGTGGAATCGATGGACCCCGCCGCGTTCAGCCGCTGGAATCCGGCCCAGCGGGCATCGCTCGAATCGCTCAATCGCGGCTACGACCAGGCGCGCGCGAGCGGCGCACTGGGCGCGCTGGAGGAGCTGAAGCGGTCCTACCTCAAAGTATTTCCAGACTTGCCCGACGACCGGAAGAAGGCGATTGGCGCGGCTGCCAGCGCCAACGAACTCGCCGCGCTTTTCTACTGGGTGATGGACCACGGCAAGCACGTGCGGCTGAGAGTGCTGGAGCAGTTCCGTGGCGACACCGACGACGACGCCCAGCGGACCGGCGCCGGCAAGGACGAAGGCGAACCGCGCTATATCGACCTGTGGACCCCGTTCGGCGATTGCGGTTTCGACTTTCAAGCGGGCGAGACGTACCTGGTGTATGCCGATGACGACGAGGAGTCGAACATCGTCTCCACCGGCAGTTGCTCGCGCACGCGCCGGGTGGCGGACGCCGGAGACGACCTGGCTCACCTGATGCTGCTGGGCCACGCGCCCGAACAGGCGGGGCGCCTGGAAGGGTTCGTGACTACCAACCAGCTATACCAGGTGGAGATGGACAAAACCCGCGACCCGGAGCGCATCTCGCAGCCGGTTGCCGGCGTGGTGGTGGAACTGGCCGGGCCCGGCGGCACGCGCTACCTCGAAAGCGACCGCGCGGGGCGATTCGTGTTCGACGGGTTGAAGGCGGGCGACTACACGGTGACAGGTTACGGGCCGGGCTATCCGCGCCAGGTCCGCGCGCTGGGCGCCGCCAAGCGGGTGCGCGTAGGCGAAAAGGATTGCGCCGTGGCCGTGCTGCTGGTGGCGAAGTAAGCAGTCTGTCGGGAAATCGGCATGCCATTCCAGCCCGATCGCTCCAGGCGCGGCGGCCGTTCGAAACGCCCCGCATCGGTTACGATCAGTACGACATGGCCATCCGATCTGTTTCCGTCCTCGCGCTGTTCATTCCCGCCGCGCTGCCGCTTGCCGGACAGGAGCCCGCCGGCTTTCCTCCGTCGCGGCCTTACCGGGCCCAACTGGAGGAACGCGGGCCCGTGCGTGACATCGGCCTTCACGATGCCATCGCAATCGCCCTGGCGCACAATCTCGAAATCGAGATCGAGAACGATGCCAGCGAGCTGTCTCAGGCCGGCACCCTCGGTGCTCTCTCCTACTACGATCCGGTGGCCGGATTCAGCGGTTCGGCGATGTCGAGCGATCTGCCGGTAACCAACATTCTCCAGACGGGTGCGCTCGGCAGCCAGATCACCAAATCCTGGTCGGTGGCGCCGAATATTCAGCAAAATCTCCCCGGCGGCGGAACCGCGACGCTCACGACGAATCTCACCCGAAGCTCCACCAACAGCGATTATGCCCTCCTCAACCCGATGTACGGCGCCACCATGGGACTCACCGTCACCCAGCCCCTCTGGCGTGGATTTCGGCGCACCGCTGCCGAGCGGCAGATCGTCGTCGCGCAGCTCAACGAGCGGTTGACCGAGAGCCAGTTCCGGCAGAAAGTCGCCAGCGTCGTCGAGCAGGTCATCGACGCCTACTGGAGACTGGCGGTCACGGTCGAATACTACGAGGCGCAGCGGCAGGCGCGGGACGTGGCCGTATTCCAGTACGAGCAGACCCAAAAGCGGCTGCAGCAGGGACAGGAAACGCCCTTGGCATTGGGCACGCAGCGCTCCGATGTCGCATCGCACGACCAGACCCTGACGGAAGCGGCCGTGCAGATCGTTCAGTCCTCCAACGCTCTGAAACGGCTGCTCGCGCGCAGCGTGATGGATCCGCTCTGGAATGTGGGGCTCATCGCTTCCGATCGTCCCGGCTCTCCGGCTCCACGCATCGGGCTGGAAGCAGCCGTCAAAACGGCCCTTCAACGCCGCCCTGAACTCGAGCAGCTACGCTTGCAGCTCAAGCAGGCGGATGCCGACATCCGCTTCGACCGGCGGGAAACCAAGCCCGCCGTCAATCTCCGCCTGGAAGCCCTGTCGACCGGCAACGCCGGCGCGGTGTACGCGGCATCGGCGGTCCAGGTGGTGGGTCCGGTGCTCGATCCGTCCAACCCCGCGTTCGGCGGCGCCGGCAAGTCTTACAGTCAGGCCGCCAGGTTCCAGCACCCGAGCCTCGCCGCGGGGTTGGAGATCAAGCTTCCGCTGCGCAACCGTGCCGCCATCTCGCAGCTCACCACCGCCGTCGTCGGCGCGCGGAAGCTACAGTCTCAGTTCGAAGCCGCTCAGGAGGACATTCTGGTCGAGGTACGCAACGCCTGGGAATCCATCGCGGCGCAAGAGAAGAATGTCGAGGCGGTGGGTCTCTCCCGCCGGCTGGCCGAGGAGCGGCTCGCCGCCGACACCGCCAAGGGCGGAAGCGATCCCCAGAGCCTCGAGACTCTGGGCGATCGTCGGGATCTGGCGGATGCGCGTGTCCGTGAACTGCAGGCGCTCATCGACTATCGGCTTTCCCACGTCTCTCTCGAGAAAGCCATGAATACCCTGGTCGACGAACAGGAGATTGTGCTGGCCCGCCGAAAATAGGTAATCTGTTGAGATTCGCCAACGCAACTATGGAAGCTTCCCGCTTGGCGGCTCTAACATGCAACAATCCAAGCAACGGTACTCACCGGCGGCCCAGGACGCGGCCCATGCCGGACTTCCCGAGTCCTTCGATCTGAACGCGGCTCTGCGGATACTGCAAGAAGTCGATCCGTCTTCGGCGCTATACCGGCGCACCCGTGAACTGCTGGATGAATCTGTTGAGGTCCAGCCTGAGATTCCCAAAGCCACCGCGCGCGGAGAGAGCAAGTTTCTGACGATCGGAATGGCGACCCGCGACGATTACGATGGCTGCTATTTTACGATCCAGGCCATCCGGCTCTACCATCCCGAGATATTAGATGACGTCGAGTTCCTGGTAATTGACAATAACCCGGCCGGTCCTTGTGCCAAAGCCCTAAAAGCCCATGAGTACTGGGACCGCAGCTACCGCTATGTTCCGTATCGTTCGCACCAGGGCACCGCGGTGCGCGATCTGATCTTTCGGGAGGCTGCGGGCGACTTCGTCCTTTGCATCGACAGTCACGTGTTCTTTCCCGCCGGTGCGCTCGCGAGACTCATCGCATACTGCCGCAGTCATCCCCAGAGCAACGACCTGCTGCAAGGCCCTCTCCTCGGCGACGATTTCAAGCCGATGGGAATGTGCTTCCAACCGGTATGGTCTTACGCCATGTACGGCGTCTGGGGACTGGACGAGCGCGGAAACGATATCGACTCGCCGCCGTTCGAGATCGAGATGCAAGGCCTCGGCGCGTTCGCCTGCCGTCGTGAGGCATGGCCGGGCTTCAATCCGCGCCTCAGCGGATTCGGCGGCGAGGAGGGTTACATTCACGAGAAAATCCGGCGCGCGGGAGGGCGCAATCTCTGCCTGCCGTTCCTCGGCTGGATACACCGCTTCGAACGTCCCATGGGCGCCGGTTATAGCAGCGGCTACGGAGACCGGGTTCGGAACTACCTGCTGATTTACGATGAACTGGGGCTCGATCCGGCGCCCGTGATCCGTCACTTTGAAGAGTTCATCGGCCAGGCGGAGACCGGGCCTCTGGTTCAATCGGCTCGGGCCGAGCTGGCCAGTCCCCTGCACTTTTTCGACGCCCTCTATTGCATGAACCTGGACCGTCAACCGGAACGTTGGGAGGCCATCGAGCGGCGTTTCCGGAGGCTGGGAATCGAGCGCGGCGTTCGCCGTTTCTCCGCCGCCGATACGCCGTTGAACCACGATATCGGCCGTGCGCTCTCGCATCGCAGGATCGTCGCCGAAGCCAAGCTGCAGCAATTGCAAACCGTGCTGGTGATCGAGGATGACGTCCGCTTTTCACCCGATGCCGCCGGCGTTTTCGCCCGCAGTCTACAGGAGATCGAGGGGCGCGACTGGCAGCTTTTGTACCTCGGCGGCTATCGCTCCGCCAATTCGCCCGGAAACAAGCCGGGATGCCGCCCGCTTTCGATTTCGCCCCTGGTTCCGGGCACCCATGCCATCGCCTACCATCGCTCCGTCTACGATGCCATTCTCGATGCCCTGCCGGACAACGCGGTCGACATGGCCTTATGGCTTCTAACCCACTCGGGGCTCGACGATTTTTATGCCAAGAGCTTGCAGGCCTCGGCCTATCTCACCTTTCCTGCGATTGCCACCAGCGGGCGCATCCTGCTCGAACAACAGGGCGCGTTCGACGAGTGAGTATCCCGCGCCGGATTGACTTTACCGCTTTGAACCGGGAACAATACTCAGCTATGCCCCAGGACGCCACCACGGACCGACCGCCCGATCCTCTCGACATGAATAAGGCTCTCGATATCCTGCAAGAGGTCGATCCATCCTCGGCGCTGTACCGTTGCACCCGTCAGTTCCTGGATGATTCTCTCGAGGTCCGGCCTTCCATTCCCCAGGCTACCGCCCGCGGGGAGCGCAAATTCTTGACCATCGGAATGGCAACCCACAACGATTACGACGGCTGCTATTTCACCATCCAGGCCATCCGGCTCTACCACACCGAGATTTTGCGCGACGTCGAGTTTCTGGTGGTCGATAACAACCCGGCCGGACCTTGCGCCAAAGCCTTGAAAGCCTTCGAGCACTGGGCCCCGAATTACCGCTATCTTCCGTGCCGTTCGCGTCAAGGTACCGCAGTCCGCGATCTGATCTTTCGGGAAGCCGCCGGCGACTTCGTGCTTTGCGTGGACAGTCACGTGCTTTTTCCCCCCGGCGCCCTGGCCAGGTTGATGGAGTACTGCCGGCGCCATCCCGACAGCAACGATCTGCTGCAAGGCCCTCTCCTCTGGGACGACATGAAGCTGTCCACTCACCTGGAACCGAGATGGTGGCCAGGTGAGTTATTCTACGGTTACTGGGCCATGGACGACCGGGGAGCGGATATCGAATCGCCCCCGTTCGAAATCGCCATGCATGGGCTCGGCGTATTCGCGTGCCGCCGCGAGGCTTGGCCTGGTTTCAATCCGCGGCTCAATGGATTCGGCGGTGAAGAGGGGTACATTCATGAGAAAATCCGGCGCGCGGGAGGGCGGACTCTTTGCCTGCCTTTCCTTCGTTGGAGGCACCGTTTCGACCGTCCCATGGGTGTTCCCTATACCTGTACCTATGAAGACCGTGTCCGGAACTACCTGCTCATTTATGATGAGTTAGGCTCCGATCCAACCCCTGCCATCGGTCACTTTGAAGAGTGCATCGGTAAAGAAGCGGCACAGGTCATGGTTCAGTCGGTTCGGGCCGAGTTGGCTGGTCCCTTTCACTTCTTCGACGGCATTTATTGCATCAACCTCGACCGTCAGCCGGATCGATGGGAAGCTATGGGGCGGCGATTCCGAAGGCTGGGAATCGAGCGCAAGGTTCGCCGTTTCCCCGCCGTCGAAACGCCTTGGAACCACCACATCGGTTGCGCGCTCTCGCATCGCAGAATTGTCGCCGAAGCCAAACTGCAGCAACTGGAGACGGTCCTGGTGTTCGAGGATGACGCCCGGTTCTCCCCCGATGCCGCCGAAGTCCTCGCCTGCAGTCTCCGGGAACTGGAAGGCCGCGAGTGGCAACTCTTGTACCTGGGTGGATACCGGTCCGCGACCTTCCGGACTGTACCGGAGTGCCGGCACCTCGTCATTCCCGACTCGATCACCTGCACCCACGCCATCGCCTACCATCACACCGTTTACGATGCCATTCTGAACGCCGTGCCCGCCAACGCCACCGATGTCGCCTTGTGGGCTCGCACGCACCTGGCCATCGATCAGTTCTACACTTACAGCCTGCGGGCTTCGTCCTACCTTACGTGGCCGGTAATATCGACACAAAGTAGCATCCTAGGTTCGGAGGAACGAGTGTTTGACGACTGAGCGCTCTTGATATCTGGTACCGGGACTTATAGTTCTTCTAGTACCGTCACGAATTCCGGCATCAGCTTACGATTCCCGCTTCCCGAAGAGTGTCGAGGCATCCGGTGACTTCGCTAAGCGGGACGCTGGCGAGCCCGTAAGCTTCCCGCACCAGCGCGGCGATCTCGGCCGCGGAGTGACTCCCGTCGCAGAGTTCCAGCACTAACGCCGCGGTCGGGTTCATGTAATGGATACGATTGGTACCGGCTCCGTAGACGACGATCTGGTCGGCAACCGTGTGCATCTCGAGCCCCTCGGTTTTTCGTGGATGATCGCCCATTCCGATCTCGTTTTCCATAGCAGGTATGATACTATGCCGCGAAGCGCGGATTCCATGGGGCCGCTGAAACAATTTCGATCATTTACGGTTTTTCCCATTGACGATCGGGAACCAAAAAAGATATAGTTCGTAGAACTGCAAACGCTCGGCCGTTCCGAGTGTGTCTGCAACTTAAGAGAGGGAAATGGACGATGGCTGAATCTGTGGACGATTTCCTGGACAAGTTACCGCCGGACAGGCGCAGTTTTGTGCGGCGCATTCTCGGGATGGCGGGCTTCGCGGCCCCAGCCGCCCGTTCCTTCGTGATGGCGTCCGCCGCCATGGTTACGGCCAAGTCGGTGCTCGCGGCGCCCGGCACGACTGGCGGATCTAGCACGACTTCCACGCCCACGACACCCGCTACCTCGCCCGCTACCACGCCCGGCACCACGCCCGCTACCACCAGGCCTACGACCACAACAACGACACCGACCACCACCAGGCCTACGACCACAACGACGACGCCCACCACCACCACCAGGCCTACGACCACAACCACGACGCCTACCACCACTACCAGGCCTACGACCACAACGACGACGCCTACCACCACTACTAGGCCTACGACCACAACGACGACGCCTACCACCACCACCAGGCCTACGACGACAACAACGACGCCGAGAACGACCACGACACTAAGAACCACTACACTTAGGACCACCACGCCAAGAACCACCCCGCCCAGAACGACACCGTGCCGCCCGCACGATGAGTCGCTCCTTCCGCGGCAGCCGGCGCTTGGCCGCAAGAAGAGGTGAGCCCCGCGATCATGCCCAACTCAAGCCCCGGTGGTAAAGCTCACACTCCATCGCATAGGTGGCTGAACCCTGGGGTTGTCTCAACGTTTCTGACTGCGGCCGTCGCCGCGCTGCTCGCTCGCGAAACCGCCGCGTTCATGGAACCCCAGTTGAAGGATGTCCCGGACTACTGGCGCGGGCATGGCGTCAGAATCATTATCCGGAAGCGCGGAAAGGACTTGCGGGCGTTGACGAGCCGCCGGGACGTCAATGGCTCGATGACGCCAGCACTTCACGAACCTTAGCGGCCAGCTCGTCCGGCGTGTACGGCTTCGCAATATAAGGCACGTCGGGATCCAGCGCGCCCCGGTGCGCGATCACATTGTAAGTGTAGCCGGAAGTGTACAGCACTCTGACATCCGGGCGCAGTTTGTTGAAGTCGTGGGCCACGCCGCCCGCCAGCCTTCCAATGCTCTCCAGCTTCTGTGCCTGGCGGTACCGCTCCTGCGACTCTCGCAATGCTTCTTCAGCCAATTTCCGCTCGGTGATATCGCGGTTGCTGCCTTGCACTCCAATCTGGCGGCCGGCGTCGTCCAGAATCGGCCCCCAACTGGCAGCCACCCATTTCACCCGCCCGTCTTTCGCGATCAGTCTGAATTCCTCGTCCTGTATGGAACTTCCCTGGAATAAGGCTTGCCTGTGGCCGGTCATGCGGGACTGATCGTCCGGGTGGCACCAATCGAACAGGCTTGTCTTTTCGAGATCGGCCACCGTGTAACCAGTCAACGTCTCGACCGAGGCGTTCACATAGATCAGCTTGCGGTTCATGTCATAAGCCAGCACCGTTTCTTTCAGGTTGTTTGCCATGAACCGTAGCTTCTGTTCCGCCTCCCGCAGGAATCGCTCGGCTTTCTTGGTGCGGTTCTTTTCGCGGGTAATGCGCGCCGCCTCCCAACAGGCCACCACAAAAAGCAAGGCAAACAGCCCGGCCGCCGCTGCCAGGCGGTTCTCCCGCCGCCTTGCCGTCAGAGTCGCTTCCATGGATTCCAGGTGCTGTCCCGCCAGGTAACCCCATCGCCCAATGATCGGAGCCAGTTTGCCTTCCGCCGCCATGGAGCCGATCTCTTCCCGGATGGCATCGGCAACGGCGCGGTTTTCGAACGTCGCACCCACGCCCAGTCGCGACCGCACCTCCGGAACGGCAATCCAGCGAAGCGGACGACCCGCGCACGCGCCTCCTTCCAACAGGGCTGAAATCGCCGTATAAGAGTCCATGAAGGCGGCATCCGTGCGCTTCTGGCATACGTCTTCCATGACGCTTTGCAGTAAGGGCCGCGCCAGTGGCCGTGCGGCGGGCAAACGGCGCCGCAGTTGCCAAACGTCGATGGAGGGGTTGGCGAGCCCGATCGCGGCCGTCGAGAAATCCTGAACTGTCCTGTACGAACTGTCGGTGCGGACCAGCAGGCTATACTCCGACTCCAGGTATGGCTCGGAGATGTAAAAGGTCTTCCGGCGTTCGGGGGTAATGGTGATCAGCGGCCATAAATCCACAGCCTTTTTCCGCAGCGCGGACTCCGAGCTATCGTGCCAGAAGACCCACTGCAGATCGATCCCCCGGCGCCGCGCAGCCTCGCGTACCAAGTCGACGGAAAGACCGCCCGGCTTGCCATCGTCGCCGCGTAGCTGAAATGGCGGAGATATCATCCAGCCGATTCTGTAGACCCGGTTGCCCCAAAAAGGTTGTCGCAACCGCAGCCACCCCAGAGTAGCCGCGCAGAGGATCGCGGCAAGGGCGGCACCATATTCGACCTTCTGAAAACGCGTCGGTTTCACCACGTTGCTCTCAAGATTAACAACCGGCAATCTCATTTGGAAGAGCGAGGTCCGGATACGAGATGTGGGGAACCCGGCATTCGGCGCAGTGCCATTTCGTTCATCGGCACTGCTCCGTAAGAGCGCCCCTTCACGCCAGCTTCCGTCCCACCAGCGCGTAATCGAGCGCCCCGAAAAACTGCTCGCGAAAATCCTCGGGCAGCGAGGCCAACGCGGGCATGGATTCCACCGCGGGCGCCAGGCGCAGCAACTCGATGCGGCCAATGCCGGCCTCTTCCAGGTAGAAGCGCAGTAGCGGGTGCGGGACAGGGCGGGTGTGGGTGGGATCGAGATAGAAGTGCGTGGCGAAGATGGCCAGGCATTCCGGGTTCGGCGTTTCGATGGCGATCAGGCCATTCGGTTCCAGCCGCGACGCCGCCAGGCGAATCATTTCCGGCAGCCACGCCGGCTCCAGATGCTCCACCACCTGGCTGCAGAAAAGGCCGTCGAGCGTAGCCTCGGGAACCGACGAGAGGTACTGGAACAGGTCGGCGGTTTCCGCGTCCAGTCCTTTAGCGCGGCAGACCGCGACCGATTCCGGGCTCAGATCGATGCCGCGCGCGGGGACGCCGGCCTCGCGCATGTGCTCCAGAAATTCGCCGCGCCCGCAGCCGATGTCGAGCACCGCGCGGCGGCCGGCGAAATAGGGCAGGTACACTTTCTGGCCGGTCTTGACGTATTCCTCCGATCCGCGGAAGCGCTCGGCGAAGCGGGCGTAATCGAGGCCCATCGGCTCGGCGGCAGCAGCGAGGGGCAACGGCATGGGAGCCGGAGCTGCTGCCGGCGGCCCAACGGCGGCGCGCTGGCGAATCAGGCGCAGTTCGTCGTGGATGAGGTGCTCGAAATCCGCGCGCACGCGATCGAAATCGCCGCGCATGCGCTCCAGGTCGCTCCACAGGCGATGTTGAATCTCCGCCGAGTTGCGTTCCAGCGCGGCGGCAAAATCGCTGTGCTGCAGGCGCAGGCTCTCGCGGAAATTGGCGTCCATCCGGTCGGAATGGTGCTGCGCCGCCGCCTGAAATTCCGCCACCGAGCGCAGAAAGCGGATCTCCGTCTGCGACAGTTTTTGTTCCCAGCCGGCGCGCCATTCGCTCCAATGGCGGCGCAGGTCTTCGGTCTGGCGCTCCACCTCATCGACCGCCGCCAGCCTGGCGTTCACTTCCCCAAGCCGCCGGCCGAATTCGATCAGCGCGCGGTTCACATCGTTGATGGCCTCGATGGAGGCGTCCACCGCGCCCACGGCGTGCCGGTTGAACTCCACCTGCTCCCGCACGTGCCAGTCGAGCACGCGCGCCACCAGCTTCTTCCACCCCTGCACCAGTGCGTTCAGCGGGCCGCCGCGGCGTGGGTTCACGGTGCCGATGGCGGCCACTTTCCCCAGGGCGGCGTCGCGCGCATGCACCAGCGGCATCAAATCCGCCAGCGGCACCTCCACCCCGCCGGCCCCGGTCTCCGGGTGGCGCGCGCGCACCCGGTCGCGCACGGCACGCAAGATGGAGATCAGCTCAGCGCTTTCCACGTTTCCGGCTCCAGGTCGCCGTCACGACGGTGCTCAAACCGCCGCGCGGGGTAAAATCGCCCACCACCGTGGCGCATACCGGCCGCGCCGCCCGCACCACGTCGCGCAGCACCCGGTTCACCACGTTTTCCTGAAAAATGCCCAGCTCCCGGTAAGCCAGCAGGTACATCTTGTAGGATTTCAGCTCCAGGCAAAGCCGGTCCGGCACGTAGCGCAGCACGACCTTGCCGAAATCCGGCAGCCCGGTTTTGGGGCAAACGGAGGTGAATTCCGGCATCGCGATCTCGATTTCATACGGCTCGCGAAACTGGTTCGGCCAGGTCTCGATTTCCGGCAGCGGCGCCTCGACTCCGCTGGCGGCGTGTTCATCCGTATAAGCCCGTTTCATACCATCGCCTTCGACAAAAGTTGCAGGAAGAGGCCCACGTCGGTGACCACTCCCACCGCCTGGCCGGTGCCGCGGTCGCTGACCTTGGTGGCCACCGCCGGGTTGATATCCACGCACACGATCCGCACCCAGCTCGGCAGCATGTTGCCGGTGGCGATCGAATGCAGCATCGAGCCCAGGCACAGTACCAGGCCGGCGCCCTTCAATTCGGCGGCGTAAGCGTCCTGGGCGGCGTTCATGTCGGTGATGGTATCGGGCAGGGGGCCGTCGTCGCGCAGGCTTCCGGCCAGCACGAACGGCACTCCGGCCTGAACGCATTCATAAAGGATGCCCGATTGCAAGCGGCCGGACCGCACCGCTTCAGTCACCGAACCGGCGCGATAAACGGCGTTGATGGCGCGCATGTGGTTGCGGTGCCCGTGCTCCTCCTGGCGCCCGTCGGAAAGCCGCACGCCGAGCGAGGTGCCGAACAGCGAGGCTTCGATATCGTGTACGCCCAGGGCGTTGCCGCTCAGCACGGCGTGAACCCAGCGGCCGCGGACGAGCGAGCTCAGTCCCTTCACTCCACCCGTATGCACCACCACCGGGCCGGCCACCACCACCACCTTCAGCTTCTGTTCCACCGTCTGCCGCACCAGCGCGGCGGTCTGCCGCACGGCCGTATCCACCTGGCGTTCGGAGGAGATGCCGTTCGCCATGAACGCGAACGCCAGGCGGCCGCGCTCCTTGGACTCCGGCACCACCCGAATCCCGCGCAGCCCCACCACAATCCGGTCTCCCCGGCGCAGATCGCGCAGCCGCCGGCACCACGCCTGCCCCTCGCGCACCACGATCATGGCGTCCATGCGCTGATCGGCTACCTCGACCCATTTGTTGCCGTTGCGGACGAAAGTGTGGTGGTTGGTGCTGGAATAAAAATCTTCCGGCGCACAGCGGTCCCGCTCCACTTCGCGCAGCACCGCGTCGGTGGCGTCCACCGGAGCGCACCCCAGCTCCAGCAGCGCTTCGAGCAGCCGTTCGAGCGACGATTCCTCTTCGACCGATACCTTCAAGCGAAGATGGGAAGGCTCGCTATTGGTGCGCCCAATACTGAACTGCTCCACTTCGAACCGGCCGCCGTGCTCGACGACCTTGTCGAAGATGTTCTCCATGATATGGGAATCGATGAGGTGGCCTTCCGCTTCGACCACTTCCTGAAATGGCATAGAAGCCTATTGTAGCGGGCGGCGGGGGCGAATCCGTCCGCGCGCTTTCAGCCGGTTGGCCTGGGCCAGAGTCCGAGATGACGACGATACGGCCAAGTGGAGTGGATTAACGGCTGCAAGCGCGTTTGTCGTTCTTAATCGCCGAACTTCCTGAACCGGGATTCGGATGTGTCAACTTCCGGTACCATGGGCTTGCAATCGAACCCGCGCAAGGGCAGCCCTCTATCGCTCACTGAAATTCCTGCGAAACTCGGCTGGGGTGAGGCCGTAAGCCGATTTGAAGCAACGATGAAAATGGCTAAGGTTTGAGAAGCCACAGTCCATCGCCGCACGTGCGATGCTTTCGTCCGCTGCCGATGTGAGAAGGACGGCAGCCCTCTCCAGTCTCCTGGTATTCAAGTATTCGACAATGCTCATCCCGGTATGCCTTCGGAATGACCTGGTGAGCAGGCTTCTCGACAGCGCGAACGTGGACGCTATGTCGTCCAGGTTGATCTCTTCAGGAAGATGGTTCAGAAGCCACTCGCAAATCCGAACCATCTTCTCCTCGCGTCGACCGTGCGGTTTGCCGGTCGCTGAGGCATCGCAGATATCGGCTTGCGAGGCCAGAACTAATCCTACGATTCCCCAAGCCATCAGCACCTTCTGGCGATCACCGACGACGGTCCCTTCAGGGATCGAATTCACGAGTTGTCTCACAATCGGTTCGCCCGCGGGGCCATCGCTGAACGCGCAACCGCTCGATCGCAGACCGTCCAGCATCCCGACCTGAACTGGCGACAAGTACATTGCCTGATCCTGAGACGTCATACAGACAATCTTCAGACTTGCGGATTGACTCTCTTCGAAGAGAAAACGGTGTCGAGTTTCAGGAGCGATAAAGACCAGTCTGTTGGGCCGAAGGTCGATGGGCCTGTCTCCGACCAATACCGAGCCGGCGCCAGACGTGCAGTACACCAGTTCAAGAACCTCGTGGGAATGCCACTCCGTCGATTTGCTAAGCTCCAGGCGCGCGCTCCAGAACATCTGTACCCGATTGTACACACAATTTCCCCGTCAGAGCAAGACCGGCCATAGACGGCCACGTAAGCTTGAATCAGCGGCGCATCCGGCGCCCCAATAAGGAAAAACCAATGTCAAACAGCACTTTCCCCGCCGAAATAACGGCGCTCCCGAGGGTTGAGGTTCCAGGGGGAGTAACGATTTACCTCTCTAAGGCCGAGTCGCACACGGTCTACTATCTGACCGCCGCGGAAGATCTGGAATATCCCTGTCACAGGCATGCCGCACAATTTGGCGTTGTCCTGGAGGGAAGGTTGGATATCACAACGAAAGACGGGACGTGCTCCTTCCGCAAGGGAGATCGGTATTTCCTGCCCGACGGAACCGAACACAGCGTGAAACTGTATGCCGGTTTCGCGGAGATGTCCTATCTCGCCGATCCGAAGTACTTCGACCAGTGCTGCCCCTGCGTGGAGGACGCCGCGAGTTGCTCGCCCGTTTGGTAAAAACGCCATGTTGACCATCGCAATTGTCCTCCTGACCCTCGCCGCCATGATCGGCATTTCACTGGCGAGTGATACCTTCAAAGCCGTCCCTTCACCGCTCGGATTGCGGATCTTGCATGCCGGCCTGTCTTGCACCGGTGCCGTCTTGGTGATTATCACAGCCTACACAGGCGATGCTCGCCTGTGGATCAATGTTGGCTTGGCGCTCTTGTTCATCCCGCTCGGATGCATGTTGGGCTACAAGCGCTCAAGGGGAATCCACTCAAAGAGTCTGGCCACCGCTCACGGAGGTCTGGCGGTGGTCTGCTTTGCGATCCTGCTTTACAACGCCTACGGTCCGCGGTAAGGCGCGCCGTGGAGAAACGCCGCTCAGATGAAAGCACTCTATGAGGCGCAAGGGACCGCAGCCGGCGGACGCACTGGACACGTCTCCGCCGACGGCGGCGTGCTCGACCTGGGCTTGTCGATTCCGAAGGGACTGGGTGAGCCTGGAAAGTGCCTTGCCAACCCGATGCTTGCATTAGGTACGACAGTATCGACAAACCCCGAACTCGCCGGCAAGCCGGCAGCGGGCTTGGATCAGGAACGATAAGTCAGCTTGTCGCCGATAATGCAGGCCGTCACTTGACGTGTAACGCCCAAGGATGATTTTAGCCGGGAGGATCCGGAATCGACAGACGGCGGCAAATCTTCTTCGCGAGCAGGTTGGCGATTTCGGCGTGCCGGGGAACCGCTTCCACATGACCGGTTTGTGGATTCTCCCAAAGAGTATGCTCTTCGCCCTCGCGGCGGAGTACACAACCGTGGCGGCGAAGATGTCGGAGAAGCCCCTCGCGCCTCATCCAACAATCACGGGTTCCTGCCTCGCGTCGGGAGGTAAGGCACGCAGAGATTCTTCGCGCCTGTGTTCCAGGATCAGCGCAATCGCCTCGCGCAGGTTCGCCAGGCATTCCTCTTGTGTTTTTCCTTGTCCGTTCGCGCCCGGCACCTCGGCGCAATATGCCACGAACCAAGGTCCATCGGGCTCGACGATTGCGGTGAACTCGTTGCGCATGACTGTATTTTACATGACTGCCGGTCGGACACTCCGCGGGGCGCTTGACCCTTCGATCCAGTCCACTTCCCCGTATCACGCCCGGACTGGGGAGCGCGGTCTACTTCACTGCCAGCCAGGCCACGAACAGGCCGTCGGGAGCCACGTCTTCCCAATACGAAACCGGGCGGCTGGCCGCCTGGCGGCAATGCTGCCGCAGCAGTCGCTCCAACTCCGCGGGGCGAAACCAGCGCTCCCATTCCGGCGTCTTCAGGCGCCCCCAATGCTCGGCGTTTTTATCGATGATCGCGATCCGCCCGCCGGGTTTCACCACCCGGCAGATCTCCGCCACGGCTCGCTCGATTTCCACCGCGTGTTCGAGCGATTCGGTGGCGTAGGCCGCATCGAAAAAACCGTCCTCGAACGGTAGTTCGGTCATGGAACCGGCGCGCGTGTGGATTCCGGCCGGCACGTAGCGCAGCATTTCCTCGGAAAGATCCAGGCCCCAGAACTCGGCCTCCGGCTCCAACTCGCGCAGCACTCGCGCAAAGCGGCCCTTGCCGCAGCCCACGTCCAGCACCCGCTTGCCCGCCAGCGGCGCCAGGTGCTGGTGGATCAGCTTGACGTGGTAGATGCGCGGATCGATGGTGGAGGGAAAGTTTTCTTCGTCGGCGGAGGCTTCGTCGAAGGAAGCGCGAATGCGCTCCCGCAGCTCACCGGTGAGCGCCGGCGGCGCTTGCCGCTTGCGTCGAAATAGAAGGCTCAGGTCCATAAGCTTTCAGCAATCAGCGGTCAGCAGTCAGCTAAAACAGCTGGCGATTCTCTCGGTTCGGCAACCGCTCCCTTACGGTCGCGGCTCGGACTCGGACCACCGATTTCATGGCGCAGCAACCGCCGGCTGAAAGCTGAACGCTGACCGTTGACAGCTAGGAAGCTAGCTTCTCGTCAGAAAAATCGGCAGGCCCAGCTTGCGATCGTAGGTGGGCCGGTAGCGGTCGGTGTTGTACATGGTCGCGATCTCCACCCGGCGCGGCCCCAGCTTCGGGTCGGGAATGGCGACCAGCGCGTAGCGCCCTTCGTTGATGGCGGTCATCAGGCCGTGTTTGCCGTCTTCAATGGCGTCCATGGCCATACCGGCAAAGGTCGAGCCCACCATGCGGTCGACGAAATCGGCGCTGCCCGAGCGAAGGTCGTAGGTCAAGTCGCTGACGATGGTCTCGTCGCCGGTCTTGGTCTTGATCTCGTTGCTCAGGTCCTCGGCCACGCTCATCTTTTTGCGGTGCCCGAAAGCATCCGCCTCGCCGTATTCTTTCACCTGGTAGCCTTCCCACTCCGCGCCCTCCGACAAAATGCAGAGCGCGTAATTGCTGGGATTATTGCGCTTGTCGGTGACCAGCAGGTCGATCAGGTGCGGCAGGCTCACCTTATATTCCGGGATGCAGCAGCGCACGCTGGTGACGTAGGCGGTGTAGAGCGCCGTATAGCCGGCATCGCGTCCGAAGACGCGGAACAGGCCGATGCGCTCGTGCGAGCCGACCGTGGTGCGCTGGCGCTCGATGGCGTCCATGGCGCGGGTGATGGCGGTGGAAAAGCCGATGCAATACTCGGTATTCCGCACGTCGTTGTCCATGGTCTTCGGTACGGCCATGACCTGCACGCCGCGGCGATCGAGCTCGGCCGCGTAGCTTAGCGTGTCGTCGCCGCCGATGGCCACCAGGTAGTCCAGCCCCAGCACCTCGATATTGGCAAGCACCGCCGGCGTCACGTCGAAAACCTTGCTGGTGACGCCTTTCTTGGTGCTTTGCTTGACCTCGAAAGTCTGCCCTTCCAGAACCGGGGGCAACTTCCCCATTTTGGACGGATTGGTCCGCGAACTGTGCAGATACGTGCCGCCGGTGCGGTCGATGGTGCGCGTGTTCTCCGTGTTGAGCGGCAGAATATAGCGCGCGCGGCTGGCGGGATCCTGCAGATTGACGTGCGTCAGGCCCTCCCATCCGCGGCGGATTCCGACGACTTCGTATCCGATCGCGACCGACCGGTATACCACCGATTTGATGACCGAATTCAGGCCGGGAACGTCGCCGCCGCCGGTAAGAATGCCGATACGCTTCGCAGGCATGAGTGCTCCTCTAAATTAGGGAAAGTGGTCTTTCTCTCTGAAACATCTCATTATATTTGATGGCGCGGCGCTTGGTACTCCTGCTGCCCTGGAATTTTCCCTCCGTGGAAAGATGGCGCGGCCGTTTCATGGAATCAGGCGTAGCTTTTTCCCATGGGCCAGACGGAGTACGCCAAAGTCGCGCCGGTCCAGGGTGAACATCGTTTCAATCCCGTCACGGTTTGCCAGGTGCGCCAACGATGCGTCGGCAAACTGTATTCCCAAGCTTTCATACTTGGCGAGTATCGCCGTAATGCCGGGAAGATCCGTCTCGCCCAGGGGAACAAGCTCAAACGGTTGGCGATGGAAGGAAGATAGGAGTTTCCGGATCGCCTGGGGGTATGCGCGCAACAGCCATGCCGCCTCGGTAATCACGGGCCAACAAGTCAGCAAAGGCCCCCTGATGCGATGAAGTTGCCCGACACACGCCTCATGGTGTTCGTCGGATTCGAGCAGTATGGCCACGATCGGGCCGGTATCGACCAGCACCTGGCCGGTCAAGAGCCACCGAATCCCTCAAAGTACTTTGGGTTCGTGCTGAGGTCCCGGATTGTTCCCTTCACCGCCCCAATCAATCCAGCCTTTTTCGCATGTTCGTACGCGGTAAGGGAAGCCTCCTCGGCTGCGAGTTGGAACTCCACCGCGCCGCGAACCAGATCGGACTCGCGCGTTCCACCACGCCGCGCAGCGGCCTTAAGGCGACTGCGCATCTCAGGGGAAAACCGCACCGTAATCCGCTGGTCTTTCATATGTGCCTGTCCGACATTCTATCAGATCTGTCCGACGTCAATGTGCTTCGCGGCTGTACCTGGCCGGTGGCCGTAGGCGCTTTGCAGGCTAGGCGCGCCAACCCTACCGCTTTTCGCGCGCGCCGATCAGCTCTTCGATGTTCACCAGTTCGGTGGGATAATCGCCGGTGTAACAGGCGTAGCAATACTCGTGGCGCTCGTCGGCCACGGCCCGGCGCAGGGAGGCTAGGGAGAGATAGCCCAGGCTGTCGGCTTCCACGAAGCGACGGATTTCCTCGGGAGTGTGGTTGGAGGCGATCAGCTCGCCGCGGTTGGGCGTATCGACGCCGTAGAAGCAGGGCGAAATGGTGGGCGGGCAGGAGATGCGCAGGTGTACTTCGCGGGCACCGGCCTGGCGCACCATGCGCACGATCTTGCGGCTGGTTGTGCCGCGCACGATGGAATCGTCCACCAGCACCACGCGCTTGCCCTGGAGCAGATGCCGTACCGGATTGAGCTTGAGCTTGACCCCGAAATCGCGGATCGCCTGGGAAGGTTCGATGAAGGTTCGCCCGATGTAGTGGTTGCGGATGAGCGCCTGGCGATACGGCAACCCGCTTTCCGAGGCGTAGCCGATGGCCGCGGCCACGCCGGAATCGGGCACCGGTACGACCAGGTCGGCATCGGCGGGCCATTCGCGCGCCAGCAGCCGGCCGAGCTGCTCGCGCGATTCGGCCACGGCGCGGCCGAATACGATCGAATCCGGGCGGGCGAAATACACGTGCTCGAAGACGCACTGCGCCCGCGGCTGCTCCGGCGCCCAACGTTCCCGCGTCAGACCCTCCGGACCGACGCTCACCATTTCGCCCGGTTCGACTTCGTGCAGATAGACCGCGCCGATCAGGTCGAACGCGCACGTCTCGGAGGCGAAGACGTAGCAATTGCGGTGGCCGGAAACTTCCATTTCGCCCACCGCGAGGGGCCGGAAACCATGCGGATCGCGGGCCACAATCACCCGGTTCTCGGCAAGAAATACCAGCGAAAACGCCCCTTCCAGTTGGAGCAGCGCATCCCGCAGGGCGCCGGTCATCGTGCGCTCGGAGGAGTGCGCCATCAGGTGCAGAATCACTTCGGTATCGCTGGACGCCTGAAAAATGGACCCGCGCCGCCCCAACTCCGTCCGCAACTCGCCCGCGTTGGTGATGTTGCCGTTGTGGGCCACCGCAATTTTGCCCTTGTTGCACACCACCGAAAACGGCTGCGCGTTCAGCAGCACCGTATCGCCGGCGGTGGAATAGCGGGTGTGGCCGATGGCCGCTTCGCCCGGCAGCGATTTCAGCACCGGGCTGGTGAAGATATCGGCTACGTGCCCCATCGACTTATGGGTGAATATCTGCCCGTTGTGGGCAGTGCAGATGCCGGCGCTTTCCTGGCCGCGGTGCTGCAGCGCGTACAGCCCCAGATAGGCCATCTTGGAAGCTTCCGGATGGCCGTAGATGGCCACTACCCCGCATTCGTCGTGAAACTTATCGAGCATCTTAGCCCACATATTTGCCGAGTCCGCCGGCGTGCGCCGCTTGAAGTTCGGCCAGGTCCCAGCAGCCCAGCGTCATCCCGCGCTGCCGGATTTCGAGCTCCGATTCCATGGTGACGCCCACCACCGGCGCGGGCACTCCGTGTGCCGACGCAATCGTCGCCACCGCCGCCGGTTGCGCCGTGGAGAGCAGAATCCGCGAAGGAGCTTCGTGAAACGCCAGCATCTCCGGTCGCAGGTCGCTATCGAGATCCACCTGCGCGCCGACACCCTCCGGCCCGAGGCAGCACTCCGCCAGCGCCACCGCCAGGCCGCCATCGCTGATGTCGTGCGCCGATTCGGCCAGTCCCGCCGCGGCGACCTCCCGCATCGCCGCCTGCACCCGCTTTTCCAGCTCCATGTCGAGCGCCGGCGGCAGGCCCCACAAATCGCCGGCGATCTCCTTTACAAATTGCGAGCTGCCGAAGCGCACCTCGTCGCACACGCCCGGTCCGCCCAGCAGCACCACGACGCGGCCGGGATTGCGGAAGGCAATCCCAAGCGGCTGCGCGGTCGGCATCAGTCCCACGATCCCGAGTACCGGGGTGGGATAAATGCCCTCGCCCAAAGTTTCGTTGTACAGGCTGACATTGCCGCCGGTAATCGGCGTCTCGAAGAACTGGCACGCCTCGGCAATTCCTTCTATCGCTTCCACAAGCTGGGCCATGATTTCGGGCCGTTCCGGATTGCCGAAATTCAGGCAATTGGTGGCGGCCACCGGCAGCGCGCCCACGGTGGACAGGTTGCGGCAGCTCTCGGCCACCGCGAGGCGGGCGCCTTCGCGCGGGGAAAGGTAGGTGTAACGGCCATTGCCATCGAGCGAAATCGCCACCGAACGGCCGGTCTCTTTGATGCGAACGATGGCCGCATCCGCTCGCTCCGGCCCGGCAATCGTATTGGTGCGCACCTGGTAATCGTACTGCTGCCAGATCCAAAGCTTGGAACAAAGGTCGGGCGCCGCCAGGAGCGCCGGCAGAGATTTCTGCACGTTAGGCTCGGTCGGCAGCTCCGGCCGCCGCGTGACCTCGGGCGGAGCGGTGTGCGGGCGGTCGTAGAGCGGCGCTTCGTCGGCCAGCTCGCGGTTGGGAATCTCGGCCACCGTGGCTCCGTGCTCCCTCACTCGCAGCTTGCCATCGCCGGTGACGGTGCCAATCTCGACCGCTTCCAATCCCCACTTGCGGAACACCCGGTAGACTTCGTCTTCGCGGCCGCTCTCGGCCACCAGCAGCATCCGCTCCTGGCTCTCCGAAAGCATGATTTCGTACGGCGTCATGCCGGTTTCGCGCTGCGGCACGCGGTCCAGCTCGATCTCGATGCCCACCTCGCCGCGGCTGCCCATCTCGCACGTCGAGCACGTCAAACCCGCCGCGCCCATGTCCTGAATGCCCACGATGGCGCCGGTCCGCATGGCTTCGAGACAGGCTTCCAGCAGCAGCTTCTCGAGAAACGGATCGCCCACTTGCACGTTAGGCCGTTTCTGCTTCGATTCCTCGGTGAATTCCGCGCTGGCCATGGAGGCGCCGTGGATGCCGTCGCGGCCCGTGCGCGCGCCCACGTAAATTACCGGATTGCCCACCCCCGCCGCCTTGGCGTAAAACACGTCCTCTTTACGGCACACCCCCAGCGCAAATACGTTCACCAGCGGATTGCCGTCGTAGCAAGGCTCGAAAATGCATTCGCCGCCCACCGTGGGAACACCGAAACAATTGCCGTAATGCGCGATTCCCGCCACCACCCCGCCCAGGATTCTGCGGTTGCGTGCCCCGGTCGAGGGCGAATCGAGGCGTCCGAAACGCAGCGAATCCAGCACCGCGATGGGCCGCGCGCCCATGGTGAATATGTCGCGCAGAATGCCGCCCACCCCGGTGGCCGCGCCCTGGAACGGCTCGATGAAGCTGGGGTGATTGTGGGATTCGATCTTGAAGGCGATCACGTATCCCGAGCCGATATCGATAATGCCGGCATTTTCGCCCGGTCCCTGCACCACCAGCTTGCCGCGCGTCGGCAGCTTCTTCAGGTGCAGCCGCGAGCTCTTGTAGGAGCAATGCTCGCTCCACATCACACTGAAGATGCCGAGTTCGGTGTAGCTGGGCTCGCGCCCCAGAATGGCGACGATTTTTTCGTACTCGGCGGCCGTGAGCTGGTGCTGGACGATCAGATCCGCGGTGATCGTCACGCCGCCACCGCCTGTCCCGCGCGCAGCATCGATTGGAATACGGCGAGGCCGTCGGAAGACCCCATCAGCGGCTCGGTGGCGCGCTCCGGGTGCGGCATCATCCCCATCACGTTGCGCTCGCGGTTGAGCACGCCGGCGATATCGCGCAACGAGCCGTTGGGGTTGTCCAGGTAGCGGAAAGCAACCCGGTCTTCGGCTTCCAGTTCGTCCAGCGTACGCTCGTCGGCGTAGTAGCGGCCTTCCCCGTGCGCGATGGGCAGCCGGAGACGCCGGCCGCGCTCGGCCGCGCAGGTGAACGGCGAATTGGCCGTCTCCACCCGCAGCGTCACCGGCCGGCAGATGAATTTCAACCCGCGATTGCGCACCAGCGCGCCCGGCAGCAGCCCAGCTTCCACCAGAATCTGGAATCCGTTGCACACGCCCAGCACCAGCCCGCCCGCGGCCGCGAACTTCTTCACCGCGTTCATCACCGGCGAAAACTTGGCGATGGCGCCGCAGCGCAGGTAATCGCCGTAAGCAAAACCGCCCGGCAGAATGACTGCGTCCAGATTGCCGAGCGACGACTCATCGTGCCAGATATATTCAACCGGCTGCCCAAGGTTTTGACCCACCGCGTAAAACGCGTCGTGGTCGCAGTTGCTGCCGGGAAAAACAATGACTCCGAATCTCATGATGACTAACGGGGGATGGCCTTTTTAGTGTAGCAAAGAAGAGCGGGACGACACACCGCCGTTCCGGGCAACCGCTCCCTCGCGGCACTCGTAACCGAGCCGCGACCGTGAGGGAGCGGTTGCCGCGGCTATACCGCGAAATCCCCAAATCGGTTAACGAGGCGTCGGCTGCTTGCCTTATAGAGGTGGCAACGCACCGCGAGGTAGAATGAGGACATGGCCGACTGGCAGGAGCACATCACGATTAACCCGGCGGTCTGCCACGGAAAAGCATGTATCCGTGGCACGCGCGTGATGGTTTCCGTGATTCTCGACAATCTTGCCGCGGGCGTACCCCACGAAGAAATCGTTGCCAGCTACCCCTCCATTCGGGAACTGGACATTCAGGCCGCTCTCGCCTATGCCGCCGAACTTGCGCGCGAGGGCACGGCGGACCTTCCTTTGGAACATACGGTTTGAAGCTGAAGATTGACGAGAACTTGCCGAGCGAGTGCGCAGAGATCCTACGCGATGGAGGGTTCGAAGCCGACACCGTTGCCGATGAACTCCTGACGGGAGCGGACGATTGCGCGATAGCCTCCAGGTCCCGAGCCGAAGGGCGAGTCCTGATCACACTGGACCTCGATTTCGCCAACATCCGCGCGTACCCGCCGGCAGAGTACCACGGGATCGTCATTCTCCGCCCGAAGAGGCAGGACAAACACGCTGTCCTCGCTCTCGTGCATGGAATCGCATTGATCCTGGCTAACCGAGTTCCGGAAGGTGAGCTTTGGATCGTGGAACGCGATCGCATACGATTCCGGGTTGGATAGGGGGCCGGCCACCCGGACGCGAAGGGAGCGGCGTTCAGGGGAGGAATCGCTGGGAGCCGTTGGGGAGAAATCCATCCAACAATCTGGCCGGGGGGGGACCGTTCCCGGTTCCTCCCAGCTAAGGTTCCGACCTACGATAAAGGAATGGCACGTACCCGGACTCTGCTCGTCAACATCCGAAAACTCGATCGTCAGGGCGGGGTAGGTCTGATTGTGCTGCGCCTGATGATGGCCTGCAACGACCTCACGACGGCCAACCAAGCCCTTGGAGCCTGCCTTGAGGACAAGTGCGAAAAGACCGCCTGCATCCGGCGTGGCGCCACGATGTACTTCGTGCGCCTGCAGATGGCACATCTCCATGAAGCTCTCAAAATCGTGGCCGAGATCCGTGGCTATCAGAGTCTGCTGGGGCTAATTGACGATTGCCCCGGCGGAACGTCTGACCGCTTCGCCCAACTGCTGTCCTTCGCAGACGGAGGCGCGCTCCGGGGCGATTTCAAGAAGTACGTTAAGCTGGTCCGGGACAAGGTTACCTTTCACTACGACAGGGAGAAGATTCAGGCAGCTCTGAGTGACCGCGCTCGGCGAAGAGGCGACGCGCCCCACCTGATGACAGTAGCGGACGACATTCGTCGGGCTCGCTTCCAGGTCGCGGATGACGCCGTTGACACGCTCGTATGTCACCATGTCTGGGGGATTGCACCGGGTGCTGATACGCATATTGAAGCTGACCGAATAGCAAACTTCGGCTTCAGGATCTACAAAATTTTCCTTGAATTTGCTTCGACCTTCATCGAGCGTTACGTCGAGAAGAACGCAGCTTCCTGAATAGACCGGTGATTCGGAGGCCGGTCTCGCCGCACTGAGATGGATTCGTGAGGACGACCCCGATCCGGCGGCCGGGGGAACGTGGGGACGGAACGTTTTCAGCGATACGAAGCTCTTAGAAAACGCTCCGTCCGTCCCCAACTTCACCCGGCGGGGACTGCGGAAACCGTCGCGGCACAAGCTCGGATGAGTCGGTATTCACCCCAGAGCTTTTTCGTACAGCACGAGCAGCCGGCTCCATGCCTTCTCTGCCTGTGGCTCGTTGTAGACCTGCGAATCCGGAGGGCACCAGCCATGCGCGGCGCCGGCGTACACCTCGATTTCCGCGGGCAGGTTCGCCTTCTCGAACGTCTCTTTCAGGACGGTCTTGTCGTTGGGCGCCCGCGCGTCGTCATTGGCCGCTATCGCTATCAGGAACTGCGCCTTGCTCTTGGCGGCCTGAAGGTGCGGGCTGTTTGGCTGATCGGTCACCAGTCCGCCGCCATGGAATGAGGCAACTGCTCCGACGCGATCCGGCACCGCGGCCGCGGTGCGAAACGCAATCGGGCCGCCCATGCAATAGCCCTGTGTGCCGATCTTCCGATTTCTCGCAACGGACGATTGCCCGTCCAGCCACCCGACGAACGCTTTCGCATCCGTCATGTGCGTGGTCTCGTTCAGACCTCGCGCCAGCGGCATCAACTCCTGGATTGGAGTGGCGCCGCCGGCTGCCGCGGTCGGAGCTTTCTTCACCCGGTAGAAAGGATTCACCACCAGCACCGAATAGCCCGATTCGGCCAGCCGTTTCCCCATATTGCGGAACGCCGGCCGCAGCCCGAAGATGTCCGGCCACATCAGCACGCCCGGAGCCGTGCCGCTCGCCGGATGCGCGAAGTAGCAGTCCGCGGTGCCGTCCGGCGTGGTTACGTTCACGTCCGATTCGGTCACCGTAACCGCGTTGGCGGCTCGCGGCAGCATCATGGCGACGCCCGCTCCCAACAGGACGCCGAATTGCTTCCGTGTCACCAGACCGCGACCCTCGTACTCCTGCCGGTCCTGTTCAAAATGATCCTGATCGCACATATTCCCTCCTCATCGCCGCGTGGTTGCCTATCGCGCTATTATACATACTCGTTCGCGGCGTCCGAGATTCCTTGCCCGCGCCGCATAAGAGAGTTGGCTGCCAGGCGGAGCCGCCCATAGACGCTACTATGGATGGATTTCGTTGGGCTTTCTATTTCCATGTTGCCAAACTCGTCAAGGGGCGCCCGTGCCACCGGTGCCCCTTTTCATTCGTCCCGGTGGGCGCGCGCCGGCGCGCCGGAGTGAGTCACATACTTTCAAAATATTTCTTACCCCTTCCCTCCCAGCCCCTTACCGCCAATTCGTGCCTTTGCCACCCCTCGTTTTTCCCCGCTCCGCCGCTATCGTGGAATCGCAAGCATCCTTATGTTTATTCTGAATCCCCCACAACTCAAGGTCATCGACGCCCTGTCCAATGGCGCCTCTCTGACCGACGCCGCCGCCCAAGCCGGCATCCATCGCAATACCATCTCCCACTGGCGCCGCAATTCCCCCGATTTCCGCGAGGCATTAGCCATCACCCGCTACGACCGTGCCCTCCTCTACCGCGACCGCGCCGTCGAACTGGCCGATCTCGCCTTCGAAACCCTCCGCGCCGTCCTCACCGATCCAAAATCCTCCCCCTCCACCCGCCTCCGCGCCGCCATCTTCATCATCGACAAAGTCTCCACCCCGCCCAAGTTCGAAAAGGAAGAACCCGCCAACCTGGACGACATGGTCGCCGCCATGGAGGAGGCCGCCGAAGCCGCCTCTGCCCAGCAATCGCCCGCCGATGCACAAAATTGCACAACCGTGCCCAACGAACCCGTCTCCCAGATGCACAATTCTGCACAAAAGCCCGAAACCTACCGCCGTCCCGAACCCAAAATCGGCCGTAACGAGCCCTGCCCCTGTGGCAGCGGCAGGAAATACAAACATTGCTGTCTCGGCAAGTCCTCAGCCGCTGCCGCCTGACAGCCGTATTTCTCCCGGTTCCGCAGCCTCGGGAGAGTTCGGCGATTCGTCTCGGCGCCCGCTTTCGTTCGATTGGGAGACTCCCTTTTGTGACGCGATTCTCTGTTCGCCGACGCCGCGCGACATACCCGGTCCGAGCGCAAGCGTCCCGGCCCACCGTCCCCGCGGCGCCGAGCGCAACCCGCTCCACAACTGCAATCCGAACCGGGCAATTGCTATAGTCGGAGAAAGCTTGCGCAAGACGACTTTGTTTTTTCTGCTGGCCGCGGCGCTGGCGGCTTCGCGGCTCTGTCACATTGGCATCTTGTGGGAGGGCGATGCCTATCCTCTGGCGGCGGCCGGGCAATGGTTGGACGGGCACACGCTATACCGCGAGCTATGGTTCGACAAACCGCCTCTGCTGGCGGCGGTGTACCTGCTGACTGGCGCTCGGGCGGGCGGGCCGCTGCGCCTGTTCGATGCGGCCTACGGTCTGCTCTGTTGCTGGCTGGCGTACCGGCTGGCGCGCGAGCTGTGGAGCGAGCGCGAGGGTCTTGCGGCCGCGGCGCTGCTCGGGTTCTTCCTGGTCTTCGATCTTCCCTCCTCGGCGATTCCCGTGGCCAGCGACCAGTTGATGCTGGCGCCGCACCTGGCCGCGGTCTGGCTGGCGGTTCGCAACAAGGGTTTTGCGAGCGGCGTGGCGGCCGGCGTGGCCTTCTGGATCAACCCCAAGGGAGCGCTGGTGGCCGCCGTCTGCCTGCTGTGGAACCCGGCGGGGGCGGCGTGGCTCGCGGCCGGTTTCTGCGCGGTTGGGGCCGCGATGGTGCTGGGGTTGGCGGGCATGGGCGCACTGGCTGCCTGCTGGGAGCAGGTTTGGCGCTGGGGACGGCTTTACGCCGCAGCCCCGTTGCCTGGCAACCCGCTGGTCAACGGGTTGGTGCGCACGCTCGATTGGGCCGGGTTTCATGCCGGGGCGGTGCTGGCGGCGGTGGTGGGGTGGCTGATGTGGCGTGGCGAAAGTCCCCAGGCACCGCTCCCTGACGGTCGCGGCTCGGTTGCTTCAGCCAGGGGCGCCATGCAGTGGCTAGGCTGGCTCCTGATCGCCATGGCCGGAGTGTGTGCCGGTCTTCGCTTTTTTCCACGCTATTACTTTCTGGTGCTGGCGCCGGTGGCTCTCTTGGCCGCGCGCGGTTGGGTGCTGTGCGGACCGAAGCTCCGAATCGCGGTTCTGCTCCTGTTGGCCATCCCCATGGTCCGCTTCGGCCCCAGCTATGCCAGAGCCATCGGCGATTCCACCTGGCGCGATTCGGCTATGGACCGCGACAGCCGCGCCGCCGCCCAACTGGTCCGCCAGCGGGCGCGCCCCGGCGACACCCTTTTCGTATGGGGATACCGGCCCGAGCTATACGTTTACACCGGCCTCGGCGCGGCCACTATGTACCTGGATTCGCAACCGCTGAACGGCGTGCCGGCCGATCGCCATTTGACCAGTTCGATGCCGGTTGAAACCGCCCAAGCCGCCAAACGCCGGGCCGCGCTTGCCCTTTCCACGCCGACCTTCGTGGTGGACGGCCTGGGCCCGTATAATCCGCGCCTCGCCATCGGCGGCTACGCCGATCTGGCCGGTTGGCTGGCGCATTATCGCGAGGTCGCGCGCACCGGCGGCGCGGTCATTTGGCGGCGCCTGCCGAACTGAGCGAGTACCACCTGGATCCTAGTTCTTAAACGTTAAAGTGCCCCCCGGAACGATTGACATCGAGCGCGCCGGTTGATAGAGTAACGCATCTATTCAGACTGTTGGCGAGAGGTCACGATGGCGGAACACGCAAAGATGATTCCCATCTGGTTTTTCATCGGTTTGCTGCTGTTGGTTTACGGCGTTCTGATCCTGGGCGCAGGCATCTGGGACGTATACTCACCGCCGGTGCACGCGGTAGTGCTGAATGAGCTGCACGCCGGCATATGGTGGGGCGCGCTGTTGATCGGAATCGGCGTGGTTTACTGCGTCAAGTTCCGGCCAGGCATGGAGAAGAGAGGATAGCGGTCCGTGGCGGAAACCATCTATTTGATCGCGAGCGGCGACTTGCGTCTGTCGGCCAATCGCATGTGCTGGGCGGCACAGGAAAAAGCGGAAGCGGCGGTGATGGACGCGGTGCGCCGCGAGGGCGGCACGGTGGTGCGGGGCCACGCCTACGAACCTGGTCTGGGGCATGGGTTTATCGATAGCCAGAAGCACGGCAACCAGGTTTTCCGTTCGCTTCCCCCCGATGCGCCGCTGATCGTGTGCGAAGCGGTGTGGCAGTATAGCCACCACGTGCTGGCCGGGCTGGTGGGCCACCGCGGGCCCATCCTCACGGTCGCCAACTGGAGCGGCGAGTGGCCGGGGCTGGTGGGGATGTTGAATCTGAACGCCTGCCTCACCAAGGCGGGCGTGCCCTACGACTCGCTCTGGAGCCAGGATTTCGCGGACGAACCGTTTCGCAAGGGTCTGCGACAGTGGCTGGGCGGCCAAAAAGTGGAGCACGACCTGAGCCACGTACATGCGCTCGAGTCGTTGCGGCTGCCGGCCGCGGCTGCCGCCGCGGGGGCCGAGTTGGCCGCCGGACTGCTCCGGGATCGCGCCATCATGGGCATCTTCGACGAGGGCTGCATGGGCATGTACAATGCCATCGTTCCCGACGAAAACCTGATGCCGCTGGGAGTTTTCAAGGAGCGGCTCAGCCAGTCCACCCTCTATGCCGCCATGCGCGAAGTCCCCGAGGACGAAGCCCGCGCGGTGCGCTCCTGGCTCGACGCGAAAGGGATGAAGTTCCACGTGGGCGCCGATCCGGAGACGGAGCTGACCGACGCCCAGATTCTCGACCAGTGCCGCATGTACATCGCCGTTCTGCGCATTGCCGACGATTTCGGCTGCGATGTGGTCGGCATTCAGTACCAGCAGGGACTGAAGGATCTGGCGCCGGCTTCGGACCTGGCCGAGGGTCTGCTGAACAATGTCGACCGGCCGCCGGTGAAGGCCGCCGGCAACGGCCGCGTGCTGTACGAAGGGCGGGCGCTGCCCCACTTCAACGAAGTGGATGAATGCGCCGGCCTGGATGCGCTGGTGACCAACCGGGTGTGGACGCGGCTCAGGTACGATCCCGAAACCACTCTCCACGACGTCCGCTACGGCGAAGCTTACGGCGGCGAGTTCGTGTGGGCATTTCAGATTTCCGGTTCGGTGCCGCCGCAACACCTGGTGGGTGGGTACGCCGGCGCGGTGAGCGAGCGCCAGCCGCCCATGTATTTCCGGTTGGGCGGAGGCACCATCAAAGGCGTCTCCAAGCCGGGAGAGATCGTCTGGAGCCGGATCTACCTCGAAGGCGGCAAACTGCACGCGGACCTCGGCCGCGCCAAGTCGGTCGAGCTTCCCGCCGAAGAGACCGAGCGCCGCTGGCGGATGACGACCGAGCAGTGGCCCATCATGCACGCGGTTCTCTACGGTGTTTCGCGCGACCAACTGATGGCCAAGCACAAGGCCAACCATATCCAGGTGGCCTACGGCGCCGACTCGGAGAGCGCCAACCGCGCGCTGGCGGTGAAGGCCGCTGCACTCCGCGAGATGGGAGTCGCCGTCAACATCTGCGGCGATTGCCACGGCTTGGCGGGGGCGTAGCTGAAGAAACAAAGATTAGCCACGGATAAACACGGATGAACGACCTTTCTTGTTCTTTATCCGTGTTTATCCGTGGCTAAAATCTTAGCTGAAGACTATGAATACTCGTGTGCTGGGCCGAACCGGATGGAAGGTTTCGGAGATCAGTTTTGGCGCCTGGGCCATCGGCGGGGCGTGGGGCGACGTGAGCGACTCGGAATCGCTGGCGGCTCTGGAGAAGGCCGTCGATTGCGGCGTGAATTTCATCGACACGGCGGACGTCTACGGCATGGGCCGCAGCGAGCGGCTGGTGGCGCAGTTGAAACGCTCCCGCAAAGAGCAGATCGTGGTGGCCACCAAGGCCGGCCGGCGCCTGCCGGCGCAAACAGCCGACGGTTACAACCGGCAGAACCTGACCGGCTTCGTGGAAGACAGCCTGCGCAACCTTTCCACCGATTGCCTGGACCTGCTGCAGCTCCATTGCCCGCCCACCGACGTATATTACCGCCCCGAAGTTTTCGGCGAGCTCGACCGGCTGGTGGAAGCCGGCAAGATCCGCTACTACGGCGTCAGTGTGGAGCGCGTGGAAGAAGCGCTCAAGGCCATCGAGTATCCCAACCTGCAGACGGTGCAGATCATCTTCAACTGCTTCCGCCAGCGCCCGGCCGAGTTGTTCTTTGCCGAAGCCGCGCGCAAACGGGTTGGAATTCTGACGCGGGTGCCGCTGGCGAGCGGCCTGCTTACCGGCAAGATGACGCGGGAATCCAGCTTCGCCGCCGACGATCACCGCCATTTCAACCGGCACGGGGAAGCCTTCGACGTGGGCGAAACGTTTTCCGGCGTTGACTTCGAAACCGGCCTGGAAGCGGTGGAAGAGTTGCGCCGGCTGGTGCCGCCCGGCGCCAGTTTGGCCCAATTCGCGCTGCGCTGGATTCTGATGTTCGATGCCGTCACCTGCGCCATCCCCGGCGCCAAACGCCCGGACCAGGCGGAACAGAACTGCCGCGCAGCCGATCTTGCGTCGCTTTCGAAGGAAACCATGGCCGCCGTCAAGGCCGTGTACGACGCCAAAATCCGCGGGCAGGCCCATCAGCGCTGGTAGGGAATTCGGCTCCCGCTAATTCAACTGCAGCGTCAGCACCGTCAGCGAGTGCTTCGGAAAAGTGTAGGCGAAGGCACCACCCCCGGCGGCGGGCTGGAATGTCCTGGTGACGGGGCGCACTACTTTGTCGTTGCCGAAAGAGTGAGTGGCTTTCAAATCGGCATGATTCAGCTCCCACACGTTCACCGAGCCGGTCACGGCGCCGGATACGCTGCTGATTTGGGCGGCGATGTCCTGCTTTTCGCCGCGGTTCAGGACGTTGAGGAAAACACGGCGGGTTTTGGGATCGTAAGTCGAAGAGACGTCCAGATAACTGAGCGCGCGGCCGCTGTCGGGGCGATATTCCGGCGCCCGCACCAACACGTCGAGAGACTCGAAACCGCGCTCGGTACCGTACTCGGCCAAGGGGAAATAAATGGTCTGCAGGAACAGTCCTTGTTTATTGGTGAAGATGGGCGCAATCACGTTCACTAACTGGGCCAGGTTAGCCATCTTGACCACGTCGGCATGGCGGATAAAAGAATTGAGGAACATGCCCATGGCCAGGGCGTCCTCGAAATTGTATTTCTCCTCCAGGCCGGTGCGTCCGATCGCGAATTCGCCGGAAACCATGGTGCGGTACCAGACATTCCACTCGTCGAAGGCGATATGAATAGGGCGCGCATTCGGATTGCCGACGCGGGCGGCTTCGATCTGGCCTTTGACCACCGCGATGCGGTCCTCGATATCGCGCGACGCCGCCAGGAATTGTTCGAAGTTATTGTCGCGGTTTCCGATGTAAGTGTGGAGCGAGATGTAATCGATCTCCGACTTCAGGCGATCGAGAACGGTGCGGTTCCAGCCCACCCAATCGGAATCGGGTCCGAAGTTGGAGGAGCCGGATGCGATCAACTGGATCGAGTCGTCGGCGCGCCGCATGGCTTTGGCGGCTTCGAGGGCAAAGGTGGCATAGTCGGCGGCGTTCTTGTGCCCGAGTTGCCAGGGGCCGTCGACTTCATTCCCCAGCCCCCAGTACTTGACGCCCCATGGCTTGTCGCGGCCATTCTTACGCCGCTGCCGGGCCAGATAGGTGTCGCCCGGTTCGTTGCAGTACTCCACCCATTTACGTGCCTCGTCGACCGATCCCAAGCCGGCATTGATGCAGAGATAGGGCTCGGCGCCCACGCGCTGGCAGTATTTGAGGAACTCGTCGGTGCCGAAGCGATTCGATTCAAGCGCGCCCCAGGCATCGTCGCGGCGCGCCGGACGCTGGTCGCGCGGGCCGATGCCATCCATCCAGTTATAGCCCGAAGCGAAGTTTCCGCCCGGCCAGCGCAAGACGGTGACTCCCAGTCCGTGCACGGCCTCCAATACGTCTTTACGAAAGCCGTTCTCGTCCGCCAGGGGACTCGCTTCTTCGAATATGCCGCCATAAATGCAGCGGCCGAGGTGCTCGGTGAAGTTACCGAACAGATGGGGATCGACCTCCCCGATCACGCGGTCGGTGTCGATCTTGATCACCGCCTGTGCTCCCAGGAATGCCGGCGAAACCTGGAACAGCAGCAGCGGAGGTAGAAGGCGAAGGAAGCGTTTCATTGTTTATGGCCGATATCGAGACCGAATCCTATTCTAACCGCAGCGGGATGGGGGCGGCGGAGAGACTGGGTGCTTAACGCTTCCGGCAACCGCTCCCTCACGGTCGCGGCTCGGACTCGCGGCATTACAGTTATCGCCTACCAGGTCAGTTGGATCAGCGAGACACCGTGGAGGGGGAGGGAGAAACCCACCTTGGCTTTCCCATCCCGGGCGGTGAGAGATGACGGCGCGGACACAGTCTGCAACTGACCGGAGCGCTCCAGTTCGGAATACTGAGCGGGAGTTGGCGCCTGGGGAGAGCCCATCGTCTTCCAATGCTCGTAGGAATTACTAAACCGGTCATCCACGCGGTAATGATGTAGGGTGAGAGGGCCCGACGGCAGTCCGGCGATGATCAGCTCGATCTGCGCTGCCGGGCCGGGCTTTTCGGAATCCTGGTAATTGGAGACAAGCACCGCGACCGAGCGCGTATCGCGGCTGGCGAAGGTATAGACGTCGGGTTGGTTGCGAACACCATCGGCCACGATCCGGTCCAGTGGAATGGCGGTGGAGTTCCGGACGGCCACGCGGTCTCCGGTCATCTTGCCGAGCATCCGAAAAACGTTGAGCACCGGTTTATCGATGCCGTTGGTGGCAAGGTCGCGGAACCCGTCGAAATAAGGCTGGTCTTCAAACTCAAAGGCCCAGGTGACGGCCCCGGTCAGATTGACCTGGTGTTTGGCGGCCAGATCGAGGTGCCGCGGCATGACAGCAGCCATGTAACTGGCATACATGATGCCGTTGCGGTAGCCGTTTTGGGGATTGAAGCGCGCCGAACACGCGGCGCAGCCCTCGGGGTCTGATTCGCCGATGATGACCGGGCGGTCTTTCAGCTCCGGGAAGGAGGAGACGATCTCAAAGCCTTTGTCGAGGCTTTGCAACTGGTTTCGGATGCCCATCACCACCGAGCCATCGACGAACTGCGGGCTTCCCTTGGCGTGGAAGCCGACATAGTCGAGAGGCGAACCGGTCTTGCCTGTGGCGTAGTTCTTGGCGTGCAGCACGTGTTCCAGAAAAGCGGTCAGGAATTGGGCGGCCTTCGGGCCGGCCGGGCCGGTGATGTGAGGGCCGCCGATGCGCGCGGTGGGCAGGGCGCGCTTCAGCGCGTCGGCGGTGTAATCGTACAACTTCTGGTACTCTTCGGGAGTTCCTTTCCAATAGCCGCCGTCGGGCTCGTTCCAAACTTCCCACCACCACGTTTCCACCTGCTGCCGGCCATAGCGTTCGACCGAATGCTTCACCCACTGGTAGATCAGCTCGGCCCATTTGCCATAGTCTTTCGGTGGATACGCGGCGCCCACTCCGGTCCAGAGATTCTGTGGCGGACGGCTGGTGCGATAGGGCTCCGGCTGGCTGGACAAGGCTTCGGGCATGAAGCCGATCTCGACCAGCGGTTTCATTTTCCGCTCCAGGTAAGTATCGAAAATCCGGTCGACGATGGTCCAGTCGTAGCGCGGATTGCCGGAGGCGTCTTCGGTGTAGGCGTTGGTGGAGCTCCACTTTAACCCCGGAGTGCCATCGCCGGTGGCCAGCAGGAAGTGAGTACGCACATAGACGGGGACCGGGCTAAGAGCGGCCAGCTCGGAGAGTAACTTCCTGCCGTCCTTCATGTAAGTGTAGTTAGCTTCGTCGTAGCCGAAGAAACTCCAGATGGGGCGTAGCGGGCCCAGCCTGGTTTGGGTGTCCACCTGGATGGAGACAGGCTGGGCGTCGAGCGCGCCGGGAGTCATGGCACTGCCAATCGCCAGCAAGATAAGAATGGGCCGTGTCATCTTCCGGATCGCTTGCTATGGCTAAGAGCCGGCGGCGGCGGCATAAGGCCGGAACCAGCCCAGCCCGGCGACAGTGGCTTTGGCGGGGCGGTACTCGCAGCCGATCCAGCCATCGTATCCGATGTCGTCGAGGAGCTGGAAAATATACTCGTAGCGGACCTCGCCGGTGTCGGGTTCGTGGCGCTCGGGGACTCCGGCAATCTGGATGTGGCCGCACTGCGGCGCGTAGCGCTTCAACTTGATGGCGAGATCGCCCTCCATGATCTGCATGTGGTAGCAGTCCATCTGCATTTTGAGATTGGGAGCATCCACGGCGGCCCAGACGGCAAAGGAATCGGCCTGGGTGGAGACAAAAAAGCCGGGCATGTCGCGGGTATTGATGGCTTCGAGGAGCAGGGTGATGTTGTGGGGCGCCAGTTGGGCGGCGGCGAACTTGAGGTTCTCGATCAAGGTGGCGCGGCAGGCCGCCGGATCGGCGCCGGCGGGAGGTATGCCGGCCATGGCGTGCAACCGCTTAACGCCCAGCGCGGGGGCGTAGGCAAGCGCTTTGGCAACGCCGGCGCGGAACTCGTCTTCGCGGCCGGGAATGCTGGCGATGCCGCGCTCGCCGGCGGACCAGTTGCCGGGGGGCATGTTGTAGACGACGTTTTCCAGATGGTTGTCGCGCAGTTTCCCGGCCACCACCTCCGGCTCGTAATCGTAAGGGAAGAGGTACTCGACGGCCTCAAACCCGGCTTCGCGGGCGGCCGCAAAACGGTCGAGGAATGGCACCTCATTGAACATCATGGACAGATTCGCTGCAAATTTCGGCATCCCTATGCACTCGCTTTCGTTTTGGCAGGTTGCCCGACGGACAGGCACGGTGCGCCAATACCGTATATAACATGGTGCGGAGGTGCCGGCGCCCGCCACGGGGTGCTTAACCGAATTGGGGGATTTCGCAATTAAAGGTGCAGCAACCGCTCCCTCGCGGTCGCGGCTCGGTTACGGGCGCCGCGTGTTTTCAGTCACTACCGAGCCGCGACCGCGAGGGAGCGGTTGCCGGGAACGGGCTTCCCCAGATCGATTAAGCACCCCCCGCCCCCCGGTTATATTGGTAGGACAATGCAAGCCGGGCATAAACTGTACGCGTGGATAATGGCCCTGACCGGATTGTGCCTTCCGGTTGGCCTCGAAGCAGCGGCCGACCGCATCCTGCTTCCACTCGACCCGGCCAGGCGGGTGAGCCTGCCGGGAAACGTGCATCCGCTGGCGCAGGCCCGCTTCGACCGCGGCCCGGCCGATCGGGCCATGCCGATTGGCTACGCCACGCTTCTGCTTGCGCCCGCACCCGGGCTCGAGGACTTCCTCACCCGATTGCAACAGCCCGGCCCCGGCTTTCGCCGCTGGCTGACGCCGGCGCAGTTCGGCCAGCGTTTCGGGCTGAGCCGGAACGATCTGGACAAGTTGCGGGCGTGGCTCGAATCGGAAGGTTTGCAAGTGGAAGACGAGGGGCGCGGCGGCGGCTGGATCGCGTTCAGCGGCACCGCCGGCGCCGCCGGGCGCGCGTTTGGAACCGAGATTCATCGCTACCTGGTGAACGGCGAAGCGCACTACGCCAATTCCACCGCGCCCTCGATACCCGCGGCCTTTGCGGCGGTGGTCACGGCCGTACGCGGTCTGAACGATTTTCGCCCGCGGGCGCAGGTGCGGATGGCCGCGCCGGACTATACCTCCGGCGGCGCGCATTACCTGGCGCCCGGGGATTTCGCCACCATCTACAACCTCACCCCGCTCTACGCCGCCGGCTGGAACGGCGCCGGACAAAGCATCGCCGTCGCGGGCCAGAGCGGCATCGGATTGCGCGACATCGCCAGCTTTCGGGCGGCTTACGGTCTGCCAGCCAATGTTCCTCAAGTGGTGCTGGTGGGCTCAGACCCGGGCGTGAATTCCGATCAGATCGAAGCCGATCTGGACATTGAATGGAGCGGGGCGGTGGCGCGCCAAGCCTCCATCGTCTACGTCTACGCCAGCGATGTTTTCGTGGCGGCGCAGTACGCCGTGGACCGGAACCTGGCGCCCGTTCTCAGCCTCAGCTACAGTGCTTGCGAATATTACGAAACGGCGGCATGGCGCGCGGTGGCGCAGCAGGCGGCGGCCGAGGGCATCAGTTGGATCGCCGCTTCGGGAGACGCCGGCGCGGCCGAGTGCGATGCCCGCAGCACGCCCATCGTGCAGGCGTCCAAGGGGCCAACCGGCAGCTTCCCGGCCACCATTCCGGAGATCACCGCGGTGGGAGGAACCGAATTGGACGACGCCGGAGGCTCGTACTGGGCGAGATCGAACTCGGCCAACGGCGGCTCGGCGCTGTCCTATATCCCGGAGATTGCGTGGAACGATTCGGCGGCGCGGAACGGCTTTTCCGCCACCGGCGGCGCGCCCAGCGCTTACTACGCCAAGCCCGCCTGGCAGACCGGAGCGGGAGTGCCGGCCGATGGCGCGCGCGACGTTCCCGACGTTGCGCTGGCCGCCTCGCCGGTCCGATATCCCTACTTCATCGTCAGCAGCGGCGCAACCGAACTGGTGGGCGGCACCTCGGTTTCGACGCAGGCATTTGCGGGCATGGTGGCGCTGTTAAATCAGTACCTGGTGGCCAACGGCTCGTTGCCGCAAGCCGGGTTGGGCAATTTGAACCCGAACTTGTACCGGCTGGCGCAATCCACCAGCGGCGTCTTTCATGACGTCACCGCCGGAAACAACTATCTGCCGTGCTTGCAGGGCAGCCCCGGCTGCACGGCTCTCGGCTTGGGCTACGCCGCCGGCGCCGGTTACGATCTCACCACCGGCCTGGGTTCGGTCGACGCCAACCAGTTGGTTACCCAATGGAGCGTGGGGCCGGCGCCGGCCATGACGTTAACCGCTTCACCCTCGACGGCGGCGCCGACCGATACGGTGCAGTTGACCGCCACGGTGACCGGCTCGGGCCCGGCGCCCACCGGCTCGGTAACCTTCGTCAGCAACGATGCCGTCCTGGGTACGGTTGCGCTGTCGTCGCCCGGCCAGATCGGCCTTTCGGTAGCGGGCGCCGCTCTGGAAGCGGCGGCGGGGTTGGTTACGGCGGTCTATAGCGGCGATGCGGTGTACGGCGGCGCCGAGGCCTCGACCCAGGTGGCGCTCGTAATCGGCGCCACGCCGGGCCAGTCGTTCGTGGTCCCGTTCGTCACACCCAATCCCGTGCCGCTCGATGGCTTCACATGGAGCTACACGGTGGGCTTGACGGAGCTCAACGGGGTGGCCACCACGCTGACCGGGTTCACCATCAATGGAGTGAGCCAGAATCTTTCTTATTGGACTTCCACCCAGCTTCCCGCCAACGGAAAAATCTTCGCCTCACTGGACCCAAGCGGCCTGACGGTACCGTTGAACCGGGTGTTTGCTTTTACCGGCTCGGATGCCGGCGGCCACGCCTGGAGCCACGTACTGACGGTGCCGTTCGTGAGCGCGCAGGGCGCCAACGTGTCGCCGGGCATGCTGCTCTCCAGCTCGCCGGCGATTGTGCAGCAGAATCCGCGGGCGGCTTCGGGCTGCCAGTGGGAGCAGACCCTCACACTGCAGGAAACCGGCGGATTCCTGGTGGAATTGAACGGTTTCACGGAGGGCGTGAGCAACCTGTCCGGGCAGATTCAGCAATACTTCGGTACCACCCGGCTGGCGCCGTTCGGCCAGCTTCAGGCGGATGTTTGCGTGGCGGGGATTTCGCCGCCCGAAACCCAGAACGTTGCGGTCTCCGGAACCAGCGAGGTAGGGACAACGGTGGCGGCATCATTGAACGTTTCCTACGCTGCCGCGGCGGCGGCGCCCGCCACGTTTTCGGTTTCTCCTTCGGCGGTGACGATTCCGGCCTCGGGCGGACCGGCGGCGATCGGCCTGAGTTTCAGCTCTGGCGCACCGGCCTGGACCGCTTCGGTGTTACCGGCGAATCTTACTTCTACCTGGCTGGCCTTGAGCGCCATGAGCGGAGCCGGCGCGGGCCAGATCGCGCTGACGGCTTCGGCCACCGGCCTCGCGCCTGGCGTCTACAACGCGGTCGTGGATATTCAGGCGGCGAACTGCCTGCCGCAGTCCATCCAGGTGCCGGTAGTGCTGGCGGTAGGCGCGGCGCCCGCGGCGATTTCGATCGGCGGCGTCGGCTCGAACGCCTCGGGCCTCACCACCCTGGCGCCCGGGATGCAGGCGGCGGTCTATGGAACCGGACTGGCGTTGTCGACCGGCTCGGCCGCGAGTTTGCCTTTGCCGCTCACCCTGGCCGGAGTTTCCGCCACCGTGAATGGGGTGAGCGCGCCGCTCTACTTCGTTTCGCCGAACCAAATCGACTTGCAGATTCCCTATGAGACCGGCCGCGGTACGGCCATCCTGGCGGTCGATAATGCCGGCTTGGTGGCGTATTTTCCGGTTCAGGTCGCGGTCGCCGCGCCGGGCATCTTCAACGTGTTTTACGACGCTTCCACCCAGCAGTACAATGCCGCCGCCCCAGGCGACGCGGTGGAGATGTTCATCACCGGCGATGGCGACGTCTCCCCTTCGCTCGCCACCGGCGCCACGCCGCCGGCAATCACCGCGGCCGAAAACCTGCCCGCCCCGCGCCAGCCGGTTTCCCTCACCGTGGGCGGGGTTGCCGTCACCCCTTTGTTCGTCGGGATTCCGAGTGGCCTGGCTGGAGTTACGCAGATCAACTTCACCGTTCCGGCGGGCCTCGCGGCCGGCGCCCAGCCGGTGGTGGTCACAGTAGGCGGCGTAGCCAGCCCAGCCGTGAACCTGAAGATCGTGGCGGCTACGGCACCGTAATGCTTACGCTCCTGCTAATACTTCATGATCTCTTCGAAATCCACGTTGCCGCCGGAGAGGACCACGCCCACGGAGCCAATCTCCGCTGGCAGTCTTCCAAAGAAAACCGCGGCGGCGGAGACGGCGCCGCTTGGTTCTACTACCAGCTTCCATTCGAGCAGCAGGCGCCGGGCTGCCGCGCGGATCTCTTCTTCGCTCACCAGAAGTATGGCTTCCACCAGGCGCTGAATCACCGGGAAAGTCAGTTGGCCGGGCGTCGGCGAGCGCAGGCCGTCGGCGATGGTGTCGGGCTCGACGCGGACGCGCCGGCCGGCGGCGAGCGACAGAAACGTGTCCTTGGCGTTGGCCGGTTCGGCGCCGAAGACCCGAATGGCCGGGTCGATGGCCTTGGCGATCGTGGCGCAGCCGGCCAGCAGGCCGCCGCCGCCGACGGGTGCGATCAGCGCGTCCAGCGGGCCTGAGTCGGTCAGCAGTTCCAAGGCGGCGGTGCCCTGTCCGGCCATAATCATCGGATGGTCGAAGGGTGGCGCCAGCGTGCCGCCGGTTTCGTTCAGAATGCCGGCCGCGATCTCTTCCCGGTTTTGGGTGAAGCGGTTGTACGTCACAATGCGGGCGCCGTATTTGCGGGTCGATTCGATCTTGATGCGCGGCGCGTCTTCCGGCATCACGATGGTCGCCTGCGCACCTACGTGCGCGGCGGCGATGGCTACCGCCTGAGCGTGGTTGCCGGACGAGTAGGTCACGATGCCGCGGCGGAGTTGCTCGGGCGCGAGCGACAGAATCAGGTTCGAGGCGCCGCGGAGCTTGAATGCCCCGCCGCGCTGCAGGTTCTCGCACTTGAAGAAGACGCGCCGTTCGTCCACCACGTCGAATAGCACCGGGGTGCGGCGGATGAGCGGGGCAATCCGGGCGGCGGCCTCGCGAACGTCGGCGGGTTGTATGGCAAATTCCATCGTTTCCATATCCCTATTAGTAGACCATTTCGCGCCCGGAAACCGCTCCCTTGGCCAGGGAGCGGTTGTCGAAAAATAATGCGAATTATCAGGCCCGATTTACCTGTTTTGGCCACTCACGTGCAGCCCTTTCAGCGTCCTTAGAGGAGGGACTGCATGGCCAAGGGCTTCGTTGCCATTAATGTGGAACGGTGCAAGGGATGCGGCTTCTGTGTCGAGTTTTGCCCCACGCGTGTTCTGACGCTTTCTTCCGCCTTTAATACCAAGGGCTATCACCCACCGAATGTGATGGCTGCAGAAAAATGCAGCGGTTGCGACCTCTGTGGAATGTACTGCCCGGATTTCGCCATTTTCGGAGCGCGCTATGCACGCTGACCCTAAGGGTGTTCTTACAGGTGTTCATTTTCTCGACGGTGACCACGCTTGTTGTGAGGGAACACTCGCAGCAGGTGCGCGATTTGCCGCAGGTTATCCCATCACCCCGTCCACTGAAGTTGTTGAACGCTTTGCGTCGAGGATTCCAACAGTCGGTGGCGTATTCATTCAAATGGAAGATGAACTGGCTGCTTCCATCACCATCCAAGGCGCGGTTTGGGGCGGCGCCAAAGCCTTCACGGTCACATCCGGGCCGGGTTTCTCGCTGATGATGGAACATATCGGCTACGCCGCCATGACGGAAACCCCCTGCGTGTTCGTCGACGTGCAGCGCGGCGGACCCTCCACCGGTCTTCCTACCCTGCCGGCCCAGGCCGACATGATGCAGGCCCGCTGGGGCTCCCACGGCGACTACGGCATCATCGCCCTTTGCCCCAACTCGCCGCAGGAGTGCTTCGACCTGGCCATCACGGCGTTTAACCTTTCCGAAGAATTCCGCGTTCCGGTGATGCTGATGCTGGACGAATGCGTGGGGCACATGACGGAGAAAGTCATCATTCCGGATGCCGCCGCGATCGACGTCTACCCGCGCCGCTTCACCCACCTCCCGCCGGGGGAATTCCGCCTCTTCGAACCGCGCGAGGACAAGGTGCCCGACATGGTGCGCGCCGGCGACGGCTACCGTTTCCATGTCACCGGGCTGACCCACGACGAGCGCGGTTACCCCAGCATGAATGTGGATACGCAGAGGAGCAGCGTGACCCGGTTGCTGGAAAAGCTGCAGCCGTTCACGGGCGAACGAGCCTTGTCGGAAACGGCGGATCTGGAAGACGCCGAAGTGGTGGTGGTGTCGTACGGGATTACCTCGCGGGTAGCCCAGCGCGCCATCGATCTGGCGCGGCAGAAAGGCGTGCGCGCCGGCAAGTTCCGCATCATCTCGGCCTGGCCTTTCCCGGAGAAGCACATCGCCGCGCTGGCACCGAAAGTCAAGGCGATGGTGGTTCCGGAGCTCAACCTGGGGCAGATGGTTCACGAGGTGGAGCGGGCGGCGGCCGGCAGATGCAAAGTGAGGCTGGTGCCCCACGCGGGCGGCACGGTTCACAATCCGGAAGCGATTCTGAAGGCTATCCTGGAGGCGGCCGAATGAGCGAGCAGACTCTCGAAATTCCCTGCAACATCCCGGCAGACGCGGTGAATCCGGTAGAGCCCTTCCTGCGCATGGACCGCATGCCGCATATCTGGTGCCCCGGTTGCGGCATTGGCACCACGGTGAATTGCTTTACCCGCGCGCTGATCGACTCCCACGCCAATCTCGACAAGGTGGCTATCGTCAGCGGCATCGGCTGTACGGGCCGGGTGGCCGGCTATGCCAACCTGGATTCGTTCCACACCACTCACGGCCGCGCCATCCCCTTCGCCACGGGCTTGAAGCTGGCCAATCCGGAGCTGCAGGTGGTGGTGTATTCCGGCGACGGCGACCTGTTCGCCATCGGCGGCAATCACTTCATTCACGCCGCGCGCCGCAACATGGATTTGAAGGTCATCTGCGTCAATAACCTCACCTACGCCATGACGGGCGGACAAACCGCTCCCACCACCCCCAGCAAGGTAATCAGCGCCACGAACCCTTACGGCGTGTTCGAGCCGGCTTTCAACCTGGTGGCGCTGGCCGAAGCGGCGGGCGCATCTTACGTGGCGCGCTGGACCACCTTCCACGTCAAGCAGCTATCGCGCTCCATGGAAGAGGTCCTGCGCAAGAAGGGATTCTGCTTCATCGAAGTGATTTCGCCCTGTCCCACCCTCTACCAGCGCCGCAACAAAATGGGCGACGGCCTGGACACCATGAAGTATTACAAGCAGGCCAGCAAGATTCGCCATGGCGCCCCGACCGCCGAATGCGACCTCACCAAGAGCGGCGAAATCGTAGTCGGGAAATTCGTCGACCGCGACCGCCCCAGCTACTTCGAGATGCTGAATTCGCAGATGACCGAAACCCTGGGCGACCGCTACGCTGAACCCGAGGTGATGTGCGAGCAATGCTAACCGAAATTCGTATCGCCGGATTTGGCGGCCAGGGAGTGATTCTGGCGGCTGCCGTAATTGGCAAGGCCCGCGCCATCTTCGAGGGCGGCTACGCCACCATGACCCAGAGCTTCGGTCCGGAAGCCCGCGGCGGTTCCTCCAGCGCCCAGGTGATTCTGTCCTCCGAGCCCATCCTTTACCCCTACATCACCCGGCCCGACATTCTGATCGTGATGTCACAGGAAGCCGGGGCGCGCTTCATTCCCGAGTTGAAACCGGGCGGCATCCTGATCACCGAACAGGAACTGGTGCGAGTCGATCACATGCCCGCCGGAACGCGCGCTTTCGGAGTGCCGGCAACGCGCCTGGCCGAAGAGCTGGGCCGCAAGATGGTGCTGAACATCGTGATGGTGGGTTTTTTCGGCGCCGTCACCAGCCTCATCGCCACCGAAGCGCTGCGCCAGGCCGTGGCTGATTCGGTGCCCCCGGCTTCTCAAAAGCTCAACCTGCAGGCGTTCGAGAAAGGCTACGAGTACGGCGCATCGCTGATCGAGAAGCTGCGCGAAGAAGGGGAGACGGAGATGGTGCTTTCCTTCGAGTCGGAATCGTAGGCAGACGGCCTCAGCAGCATTTTGCCCGGGCGTACTTGGCGGCCAGCCGAGTGTTGCTGAACCGCCGCCACTCCTCGGGCGAATGCGGAACGGCGCGGGCCTTCAGGTGCCGCGCGTATGCGTTCTCGTCCGCCAGCTCTCGCAGAAGCTGCAAGAGCAGCCTTCCCAGCCTCACGATTCCTCCATTTGCAGTTGTGAAATCACGAACGGGGATTCCGCCACGGGGTCCTGGCGCGTGCCGCGTAGAATGCCGGCCCATACCCGCAACGAATCGGCCAGGATGGTCGCAACCAGCACCAGCAAAACACCGCAGAATACAGCGTCCAGGCGCGCGTTGAAAATCAGCGTGCCGGTGGCGGCCGAAGGATGCAGACGCATGGCCGCTTCCAGTTTGTCGGCCTGCGCCAGAAAACCGATGGCCGGCAGCGGCGAAAAAATCTTCTGCCACGCCGCCGCGAAAGTCACCGTCACCAGCCAGGCGAGCGGCGCCGCGGTAATCCAAAGATATTTCATGCCGTGCATCTTCAGCAGCACGGTGGTGCCCACGCACAGTGCGATGGCGGCCAGCAACTGGTTGGCGATGCCGAACAGGGGCCACAACGAATTGATGCCGCCGAGCGGATCCCGCACTCCCTCAATCAGAAAATAGCCCCAGCCGGATACCACGACCGCGCTCGCTCCGATCACTCCCGGCATCCAGCTCGTGCGGCCCAGCGGCCTGGCCACATGCCCCAACAGGTCTTGCAGCATGAATCGGCCCACCCGCGTGCCGGCGTCGATAATCGTCAGGATAAACAGCGCCTCGAACATGATGGCGAAGTGATACCAGAAGCCGACCAGGGCGCGGCCCCCGCCGGTAGTGGCAAAAATGTGCGCCATGCCGAGGGCCAGCGAAGGCGCGCCCCCGGTACGGGAAAACAGAGTCCGTTCGCCAACGTCCTTTGCCAGCGACGCCATCTGCGCCGCGGTCACCGGGAATCCCCACGAGGTGATGGTGGCCACCGCCGCCGCCGGCGCGGCGCCTACGATGCCGGCCGGCGCGTTGACGGCGAAATATACGCCCGGCTGCAACACGCACGCCGCAATCATGGCCATGATGGCCACGAAGCTTTCGAGCAGCATGGAGCCGTAGCCCACCGAGCTGGCGTGGCTTTCCTTGGAGATCATTTTCGGAGTGGTGCCCGAGGAGATCAGCGAGTGGAATCCGGAGATGGCGCCGCAGGCGATGGTGATGAAGCAAAAAGGGAACACTTTGCCGGCGAAAATCGGCCCGGTGCCATCCACGAAGCGGGTGAGTGCGGGCAATTTCAGGTCCGGCCGGACGAACAGAATGCCCACCGCCAGCATCACCACCACGCCCAGCTTCACGAACGTGCTCAGATAATCGCGAGGCGCCAGCAGCAGCCAGACCGGCAGCGCGCTGGCCAGAAATCCGTAAACGATAATGGCAATCGCCAGGGCCATCGCGCCCAGGGTGAACAGCGGCGCCAACGCTGGCGATTCCGCCACCCACTGGCCGGCAACAATCGCCGCCAGCACCAGCACGAAGCCCACCGCGGAACACTCCAGCACCTTGCCCGGCCGCCAGTAGCGCAGATACAGGCCCATGATCACCGCGATGGGCATGGTGGCCGCGATGGTAAACGTCGCCCAGGCGCTTCCCTTCAGGGCGTTGACCACCACCAGCGCCACCACCGCCAGCAGGATCATCATGATCAGCAGCACCGTCGCCAGGGCAGTGAAGCCGCCCACCGTGCCGATCTCCTCGCGCGCCATCTGGCCCAACGATTTGCCGTCCCGCCGCATGGACGCGAATAGAATCAGGAAATCCTGCACCGCTCCGCCCAATACGGCGCCGATGATAATCCACAGCGTCCCTGGCAGGTAGCCGAACTGCGCCGCCAGCACCGGTCCCACCAGCGGGCCGGGACCCGCAATGGCGGCGAAGTGGTGGCCGAAGACGATCCACTTGTCGGTCGGCTCGAAATCGTGCCCGTTCCGCAGACGCTCGGCCGGAGTGGCCCGGCGGTCGTTGAGCGCCATGACGCGGGCCGCAATGAAGCGCGCGTAAAACCGGTAGGCCGTGGCATAGCAGCAAGCCGCCGCCACGATCAGCCAGATACTATTGACCGGCTCATGGCGCCAGAGTGCAATCCCGCCAAGAGAAAATGCTCCGGCGCCCGCCACGACCGCCCAAACCAACACCCACAGCAATCCCATTGCCTTCGAGTGTACTAGAAAAGCTGTCAGCGTTCAGCTTTCAGCTCTCAGCTCTCAGCTTTTGAAGCAGACCGGCGAGCATACGTTTCAGTTCGGTGGCCTGTTGGCTCAACTCTTCGTGGACCTGAGCCTCGATCAAGTTTAGGTCGCGCGCTAGCAGCAGGTGATACTCCAACTCGCTCGCCGATCCCATGGCGATAGAACAAAAGCGGGCGAACTCCGCATCGCCGCTCCGTCCGCAACCCTCGGCCAGATTGGCCGGGATCGAGGCACAGGAGCGCCGGAGTTGATTCGTCAACCCGTACAGTTCTTCGCGCGGGAATGTGGCGGTCGCTCGATAGACCGCCAGCGTCAACAGGTGCGCTTGCCAAACCTTCAGTTCACGAAAATCCTTCACTGACGCCTCACCGCCGGAGTCTCCGAAGCGGAAAGCTGACCGCTGATAGCTGATAGCTGACCGCTTATTTCACCGCGATAAACATGTGGTATCCCGAATTGGCGTCGGTGTCGGGGACGCTGTTCTGCCACAGGAACAGAAGCGTCGAAGTGGAAGGCGCCACGCACATGGGGATTTGCACGTTGACCTGCCACACTCCAGGCAATCCGGGAGCCAGCCCGGAGTAGGTGATCCATTGGCCGCCAGTGGGGTCGCCCGGCTGCAGCGAGCAGGTCGGGTTGTTTGCGGTCACTTCATCCACGAAGGTACCGTTGATTAAGACTCTGGTGGAACCCGCCGCCACGGTGTCGCTGGCGCCGGTGGCGCCCGTCCCATCCGGAGGGGCGTTGGCGATGAAGCCCTCGCCGGTGGCGTAGATCGAAATGATCGACCCTCGTTTGGCCGGGTTTGCGCTGGAGTTGACGGTATTGTCCGAATTCAAGACGCAAGCCTGACGGAGCGTGCCGGTGCTTTCCGGACACTCGAAAATACCGGGCGACTGCGGCGACATGGTCACCGTGCCGGCGCCGTAAACCTGTTGCGTGGTGGCGTCCACCACTTCCAGCGTGGCCGTACCGGAGGTGGGCGCGGCGTTGGGAACCTGGAAGTTGATCTGGCCGGCGCCAGCGTAGTATAGCGGAACCGCGGCGCCGTTAAACAGCACCTGGAGGTTTCCCAGCGTTGTGCTTAACGGCAGGCTGGCGGCTGGCGCGCTCAGCGAAGGCGAGGCCGGTGCGAACTGAGTCGAGGTGGCCGAGGGGAAGATAGACGCAAGCATGCCGGGCGCGATGTTCTTGTAAGCCAGGAAACTGGCGCCGTTGACAGCCGTCAGGCCCTGGTAGTAAACCGAAACACGGCTGGTGGCATCGGCCACAAACAGGTCGCCGTATTGATCCTGCAGAACGGCAAGGGTTACCTGGCTGGCGGAAACCGTGCCATTCGACACCGGGTTGAGCGCCAAAGTCTCATATTTCGGGAAGCGGATGCAGGTATTGTTTCCACCGTTAGCCACCCAGATTTCGCCGGTAGAGGAATTCACAAAAATGCCGGCCGGAGTAGCGATGCCGTTGCCCGTGAGCGTAAGCAGGGGGTTGGAGCCGGTGGTGGGAGCGGCGTTCGGATCGCCAAAGATCTGCACCCGGTTGTTACTTGTATCGGCCACATAGAGTTGGCCGCTGGTGTCGGCGGCGATGTGGTGCGGGGCGCTCAACTGGGTGGTGCCGCTGCCAGCTGTGATGGAGGTGAAACTCTGCTGTCCGAAGACCTTGATGGCTGCCTTTCCGTTATCGGTACCGGCGGCGAAGGTGCCGTTGGCCGTAAATGGAATGTAGAGTACGCGGTTGAACTCCTGGTCGGAAACCAGCAAGCCGTTGACGCCGCTGAAAGCCAGGCCGTACGGGCCGCCCATGGTGCTCTGGCTGGCCACCTGGTTGGAAAAGGTGAAGCTGGATTGGCCCAGCACCAGGTCCGCCGCGGGCAGGGTGGGCAGGGTGGGGTAATTGGCAAAGGGAGCGGGGAAGCGCAGCACGCGGCCATTGCCACGGTCGGCCACATAGAGATTGCCGGCCGAATCCACCAGCACGTCGGTCGGCTGGCAGAGGCTGGTTGCGGTGGGCTGCGCGCCATCGCCGGTAGGGTAGTTGCAGAGTCCCGTGCTAAAGTCCTTCTGACCGATGACAAGGGTGGCGTAAGCGCCGGGAGCGATCTTGCGCGCATCGTAGAAAGCCAATACGCGGTTGTTATAGGTGTCGGCCACGTAAAGGTGAGGCACGCTGCCGGTAGTGTCGAGCGCGATGCCGGTGTCGGCGGCGGTGCCGCTGGTGCTGAAGCTGAGGAAATCGAATTCCTTGCCTTCGATCAGGTTGATCGACGAGGCGGTCAGCGAAGCTTGTCCCAGCACGGCGCTGGCGTTGGAAAACGTAGCGCCGGATACCAGGCTGAAGGCCAATACCCGGTTATTGGAGGTATCGGCAACGAACAACTGGTTGCTGGCGGGGTAGTACACCGCGCCGCCGGGCAGGTACAGCGAGCCACTGGTGGCCGGTGGGGTGACGATCGTCGTCGAGGTGGTGCCATTGGCGCCGAAGCTGGTGAAGCCGCTCTGCCCGACTACATAGCTGGCCTGCGGCGAGAAGGAGGTCGCCTGGACCGGCCACTTCGAATACGGCGGGAAGATCAGAATGCGGTTATAGCCGGAATCCACCACGCCCACACTCGAATCAGCCAGGAAGAAAAGCCCCTCCGGGTAAGCGAGCACCGTCTGCCCTTGAAGAGTCTGGGCCTGGCTTTGGGTCAGGCCGGTAAGCTGCGACGCCTGCAGCACGCCCATGATGCGGGTAGCGGAAGACGCCGTGCCGAAAACGCCGCCGGTGGGCACGAACACCAGGACACGGCTGAAATTGGACGGGGTACTGGTGTCCGAATCGGACACAAAGAGATTGCCGCTGCCGTCGAAACCGAGCGCCAGGGGAACGGCGAACTGGTCGGTGATGGTCATGCCGTTGGTAGTCCCCGCGCCGATCGTGGTGCTGTAGGTGGAGGTCAGGTTGGGCTGGCCAAGTTCCACCGTGGCCGAGGGGCCGCTGGTGCCGGCGGCGATGGCGCTTTGGGGAAACTCGAGCACGCGACGGTTCCCCGGATCGGTGGTCCAGAGGTTGCCGTTTGCGTCAAACGCGATGGTAACCGGAACGCCGACGGCGAAGTCGACTCCCTGCGCGCTAACCTGGCCGCCACTGTTGGCGGTCTTGGTGCCGACGCTGGGTTGGCCGATCACCATGTCGGGCTCAATTGGCAGGCCGGTCTGTGTGAACGGGTGGGGAAATCGAATGATGCGGTTGTTGTTGGTGTCCGCCACGTACAGGTTTCCCTGGTAAACCGCCAGGCCGGTGGGAAAGCTAAGCCCCGACGACCCCGGCGAAGTGGTGGTTCCCGGTCCGTAGGCGCCGGTAGAAAACCGGTCGACCTGCCCGATGATTAAATCCGCCGGCTGGCCATTGGTAAAGCCGGTCGCGTTCTTCCACGCCAGAACCCGATTATTATTGCTGTCGGATACGTAAAGATAAGGGGGCGTCACGCTGGTATCGAGCGCCACATTTTCGGGATTGAAGAGTTCCCTGCCTTCGATCAGGTTGGGATTGGCCGATTCCGGCGCCGTCACGGTTGTCCCGGCGGGCTGTCCGACGGCCGCCGAAGGCTGTGCGTTCAGGGTCACACTGTTGGTCGTGGACTGCGAGTAACCGATGGCGCTGCACAACAAGGCGCAGGGGATGCTTAGATATCTAATTTTCATAGAGATTCCAGGCGGGCGCGACGCGGGAGCGCTCTTCAAAAAGCATACCAGACCGGATCGGCCCCGCAACAGCGGGTTAGTACCAGGAGTACATTCGCAAGGTCCCTAATGGCACACCTTTAGAGGGCCAGGGTGTCGCGCCGGACGCCACATTGTAGCCGCATAGCCACGCCGCGGGCGGATGAGAGAAGGAACCGACACGTCGCCGGCCGCGACCCGTACCGCTTCCGTACCCTGGGCGGCCTGGATTCGGACAGCTTCCTCTGTTAGAATCGAATTGTCTACTGGGACGTCGTCTAACGGTAAGACTGCAGACTCTGGATCTGCGTATCGGGGTTCGAATCCCTGCGTCCCAGCCATAGTTTTATAGACATTTTGACGACTGTTGCCTACCGCGCCAGCCCCATGCGGTTCTCGAGCGCGCGAAATCCGGCGGAATTCCGCAGCGGGGTAAAAACGGGGTTCACGGCGATGGACAGCGCCTGCCATTCGTGCCGGTCCGCCGACCGCTCCATCCATTTCATCGCGTTCCCTTCATCGCCCATCAGGGCGTACGCCAGCGCGAACCAGTGCATGGAGATGCCCGGATTCGAGTACTTTTCCTCGTACGGACGAAGCAGCGCCAGCGCCTCCTCCCGCCGGCCGGCGGCGGCGTTCGCCATGGCCTCGAATATCGAGGCTTGCGGGAAACGCGCCTTCAGTTGTCGAAAGATGGGCAAAGCCAGCTCCGGATGGCCTTCCTCAATGTAGGTTGCGCCAATCAACTGCTGGGGCTGGATCATGTTTGGATACTGGGCAGCCAGGCGCTGCATGATTTCACGAGCTTCCGCGAAGCGCCCTTCCAGGTTCCGGTCCACGGCGAGATTGTTCAGGGTCGCGGTTGAGTATGGATCCAAATCGAGCATGCGCCGGATGTGCTGGTCGGCTTCCGCGAAACGCCCGCGAAAGATGAGGAAGAATGCGTAAAAGCTCTCCGCCGCCGCGCTCGACGGGCCGGCCACCGCTAATCGAAGCTCGCTCTCGGCCCGGTTCCAATCCCAATCGTATTGCATAGCGATCGTTGCCATGAGGGCGCGGGCCTGCGACAACTCCGGGTCCAGTTCGAGCGCCTTTCGGTACCACTGCTCGGCGCTTTTCCGCTCGGCCTCCGTCTGGTAGGAGGCGCCCCTGGCTACGAATTGGTCCCATTTCACGCTGCCTAATCCGAGGTATGCCCTGGCATACTGAGGGTCGAGGTCGATGGCGCGACGGTACTCCGACTCGGCTCGAATTAAGGATTCGGTCGTCATCTGTTGCACGTCATAGGCGCCCTTCATCACCAGGTCGTGGGCTTCCGGTTTAGGGACGTGCTGGGGGGCTGGGACGCCGGCCGCCAACCGCAGGCTTCCGGCGATACCGGCCGCCAGTTCCGACTGCACCGCGAACAGATCCGACGCGCTCCGTTCGTAGGTGTTCGACCACAGCAGCGATCCATCCGAGACACGCTCCAGATGGGCGATGATTTTCACGCGGTCGCCGGACCGCTCGACGGTTCCTTCCAGCACATTGGCGACGTGGAGCAAACGGCCCACTTCGCGAATATCCGCCGCTTTCCCTTTGGCCTGAAAGGCGGAGGATCGGGCGATGACGCGCAAGGTTTTCAGGCGGGCCAGGGAATCGGTGATTTCATCGGTCAGGCCGTCGGAGAAGTACTGATTGGCGAGATCGGCGGTGAGGTTGGCAAAAGGCAGAACCGCGATGGAGGGCGGCGATTCGCGGAGAGAGAAGGCTCGCCAGGCGACTGCGGTAGCGGCGATACAAAGGATAGCCGCCGCGGCGTACAGCCACCGGTGGTGGCGAACCGGGGCGGGCGCGGCGACTGGAGGCTCCAGTCGAGGCGTTTCCGGCGGCGCGCTTGCGATTTCGACCGGCCTCGATCGAAACACGGGCACGTAACTGCCCACGGGCAACTCGATCCGGATCTGGTCCTGGGCTCCATCGGTTTCGTAGTAACGGGCCAGGCGCTTGCGAAGCCGGGCCGCCTCCTGCCTGACCACCGGGTCGAGGCGAGGATCCCAGGACGCGGGACGGTGGAAAACTTCCGTTCCCAGCACGCTTTCTTTTAGAAGCTGGCCTTCCCCACCGAGAGCCGTCTCCACCAGGTGCCGGAGGAAACGGGCGGGCCGCTCCACTTTGCCAAACGCCTCGCTGGCAACCACCTTGTCGAGCGCCGCCAGCACCGCATTCCGCCGGATTTCGACAACCGTCTCCGCCTTCGCCCGTTTGTCGAAATATGGTCGCCCCGGCATTTTCGGCAGAGCCCGCCCCTTGGGACTTAAGCCTACCCACTTTTTCCCCGCGATGCAACTGCCTTAAGAACCAGGACTTATAGAGGGTTTGCTACGGTAGCACTACCCCTCGCTTCTTGTTTGCGTCCTCGGTCCCGCGTAGCTTGGCAGGATGACGGATGCGTTCAGAGGGCGGGGACGTTTAGCGGCAATCCAGCGTGAGGGGGTTCTTGTCCTCCTGGCTAACCCCGGTACGGCTGGCGCAGACTCCTCCGCCGCGCAATTCACTTCGACCTTGGAGATAAATGGATGATCAAACGGTTGTTACATCTGCTGCCCTGCCTGGTGGCCGGGTCGTGCGCTTTGAGCGCGGGGCCGGTTTTCTACACCAGCCTGGCCAGCTTCACCACCGCGGTGGGCGCCACCCCGGCCAGCTTCGGTTTCGGCGGCATCATTAGTGGCAGCAGCGGCGCCAACTACAACACAGCTTCCGGGCTTACGGTGGACAGCTTCCAATTCGTGGGCACTAACGGCAACGGCGGTTATTACCTGGGCGCGGAAGGACCGGCGTACATTACGGTCGACTACGATCGAGGCACCGGGTCGAGCATTCAGGGGCCTGCGCTGACCAGCGCCGATTACGGCATTAGCGACGGACAGCTCACCATCACCATGCCCGCCGGCGGAGTGACCGCCTTCGGCCTTCAACTTTGGGACGTATTGGCCGGTGACTATACGGGAGCCGGCACCGACACGGTTGTTCTGGCGGCGGACGGATCGTCCGGATCCGTGGTGACTCCCCCGTTCACCGGCACGGCCTTCATCGGGTTCACATCCGCCACTCCGGTGGCTTCCGTGACGCTCACCGGAACTGCTTTTGAGGAGTTCCCCACGATCAGCGAAGTCTACTATTATTCCGCGAATCCATCCGCGGGTGCGACTCCGGAACCCGGCACGTTCGCCCTGATGGCGATTCCCGCGCTGGCGCTATTCCTCCGGCTCGGTAGACGGCTCATTCCGGCGAGGCGCGCACGTTGGTAAACGGCCGGGAAAACTTGTTTCAAAGGATCTGAACTATGCTAAAGACCATTGCGTTATTCGCTTTTTCCGCCGCCGCCTTCGCCCAGCCCACGGTTACCGCCGTGGTAAACGCGGAATCCTACGGCACGCAGCTTTGTCCCGGATTGGTGGCGGTGGTTTACGGCTCGAACTTCGGCACGAATGTAGCAGACGTATCGGCGAGCGTGGGGACACTTCCGGTGTACGTGGGGGTGGTTACGGCCAGTCAAATCAGCGTGATACTGCCGTTTGCGGCCCCAACCGGGGCGACGACCCTTACGGTCACGGTCGGCGGCGTGCCATCAACTCCGTTTCCGATCACTCTAAGCGCCGTTTCTCCTTACTTCGTCACCGCCGGCGGCTCCGGCTCGGGACTGGCATCACTCTATGAGACGACCTCCGGGAGTGTGGTAACGGCCGCGGCGCCCGCCCACGACGGCGACTCGTTGGTTGCCTACGCCGTTGGCCTGGGACCCACCAATCCCGCCACATCCACTACCGCAACAGGCTTAACGCCAGCCACTGCCCCGACCGCGACACTGCCCACGGTCACGGTGGGAGGTGTCGCCGCCGCCGTCTCTTTCGCCGGTGTCACAAAGGGCGGTATCAGCGGAATCTATCAGGTGAACTTCACGATGCCCACGGGCGTCCAGGGCACGGTGCCTCTGGTGATCTCGATCGACGGGGTGAGCTCGTCCAGTGTGGCGGCGAGTTCCTTGGGTCCTGTCACCATTCCCGTGGCCAGCGGCTCAGCCGCGCCGACCGTCACCGGGGTGCAGAACGCAGCCTCCTACGGTACCCAGCTTTGTCCCGGGCTGCAAGCGATCGTTTACGGGTCGGGTTTCGGCACGAATGCAGCCAGCGTGTCGGTGACCGTCGGCGGCAAGGCGGCATACGTAATCGGTTCCCCTACGCCCAACCAGATGCTGGTGGAACTGCCGTTTGAAGCCGCCACCGGGGCCACGACCATAACGGTTACGGTGGGAGGCGTGACATCGGCTCCGTTGAACATTACCCTAAGCGCCGTCTCGCCTTATTTCATCACTCAGAACTCCAGCGGTTCGGGACCGGCCAAAGTCCTGGAGACCGCTTCGAACGCACTCGCGACCCTCACTACCCCGGCCCACGCCGGCGACACTGTCTATGCCTACGCCGTCGGTTTGGGACCCACGAACCCGCCCACGGGTACAGGCGTGCCGGCAGCCAGCAACCCGGTGGCGACGCTGCCGACGGTGACGGTGGGCGGCGTTGCAGCCAAGGTCACTTCCGCGGTTGTTGCGCAGGGCTACGCCGGAATCTACCAGGTGAATTTCACCGTGCCCACGGGCGTCCAGGGGACGGCGCCGATAGAGATTTCGACGGGTGGGGTGACCTCCTCCGCCACCGTAACCCTTCCCTTGGCCGGTCTCTCCTACGTGATCAATAACGGTTCGTTCTTGTCTCCGGGAACCGCGTCGCCCGGTTCCATCGCGACGGTTTTTGCGAATAGTCTCGGCGCCACCAAGGATGAAACTTCCGGTCTGTTCCCTTCCACGTCGCCCGAAGGAGTCCAAGTCACTTTCAATGGCACCGCGGCGCCGATGTACCACCTGATTGCTTCCGCCTCGCCGCAGCAGATCGACTTGGTGTTGCCGACTAACTTGCCGACCAGCGGAACCGTGAACGTGCAACTGACCACACCAACGGCTCTCTACCCGAACTACCCGCTGACGATGGTACCGGCGAACCCCGGCTTCTACCGCATCCAGGATCCCAAGGTGACCACCCGCTTCAACGTAATCGCCCAGTTCGCCAATTCCGCGTGGATCGCGCTGCCGGTCTCCACCACGGCCGCGCTCGGTTTGCCCGCGTGCAGCAGCAGCATCAGTCCGCTTTCCGAGTGTGGTCAGCCCGCCACTATCGGCGATACTCTGGAGCTTTACGCCACTGGTCTGGGCTTGGCCACTCCCGGCGGCAACCCCAACGGCACGCCTCTGGCGACCGGCGCCATTCCCCCCCTCGATGGCAGCGTCCTCTACGAGACACCCACGACGCCGGTTGTGACCATCGGAGGGGTTCCGGCCAACGTGATATACTCGGGCCTTGCGCCCGGGTATCCAGGGTTGTATCAGGTCGATATTACAGTTCCCAGCGGCATCGCCAGCGGCGACGATGTTCCCGTGGTCCTGACCATACTGGGCGCGAGCGATAGTTCCACGACTATCTCCATCCAGCCGCGCGCCAGCAATTAGGTAAAGGACAGACCAATCATGAGACTCGTTGCGATTCACACGCTTCTTTTCTGCGCGGCGTTGTTGCCGCCGGCTTCGGCCCAAACGGCCACTTACACAAACAGCAATCAGGCCGTAACTTTGACGGGCCTGGGCGGCGGCAATAACGGCTGGGGTCAAAGCCGGGTCACCTGGGGCAATTGCGCTTACAATGGCACCAACACGGTATGCACGGTGACGGCGCCCTACACGGGTGTCGGCGGCGGCGGGACGATCAATATGGTGCTGACTAACGGAGGCAACGGCATATCTCCCTGGACTGCCAATCCCATCAGCGCGGGCAGTAATTACATCACCTTCGGCCTGATGCCCGGTAATTCGGGCTCGATCAAGGTGTCGCTGACGGAGAACGCCACGGGCGCCACGGTCGCGTTTCTCACCGACAATTTCGTTTTCTATTACAGCGCTCCGACGTGTTCGGGAACGGCGGTTTCAACGTGCAGCGTCTCACAAGTCGGGCTGACGCCGGGAGCGGTCATTACCGGAACGGTGTACGGCACCTTCGACCAAACGCCCGTCATCCGCACGTCCCTGGGGGTCATCAGCGCCAGCGCCTACGGCGGGTTCTCCGCGCTTGCGCCCGGAACGTGGATGGAGATCTACGGCACGAATCTGGCTAACGTGACCTCCCAGAATTGGAGCACCGCCGATTTCAACGGCAATACGGCGCCCAGCGCTTTGGGTGGAACCACGGTTACCATCGGCGGCCAGCCGGCGTTCATCGACTATGTCAGCCCCACCCAGGTGAACGCCCAGGTGCCCTCCGGCATCTTACCAGGGACGCAGCCGGTAGTGGTCACGACGCCGGGCGGAGCGAGCTTACCCTATCCGATCACGGTGAATGTTACCGAGCCGGGTCTGCTTGCGCCGGCGGTATTCAATCTGCCGGCCGGACAATACGTCACGGCGCTATTTCCGGATGGGTTCACTTACGTTCTCCCTCCCGGCGCGATCGCCGGGCTGGCTTCGGCGCGCGCCGTACCCGGCAACACCATCGTGTTTTATGGGGTCGGTTTTGGAACGGTAACGCCGAATAGTCCGGCGGGCCAGATTGTGACGCAGTCCAATGCTCTAAGCGGAAACTTCCAAGCCTCGTTCGCCGGGACGCCGGCCACGGTGACATTCTCGGGACTGACCTTCGGCTACCTGGGACTCTATCAGTTCGATGTGGTGGTGCCAAAGGTCGCCGCGAGTGACACCGTGCCATTCAGCTTTTCGCTGGGAGGGACGTCCGGCACGCAAACCCTGCTGATCGCCATCGGGAACTGAGGGGCGATGAACAACGGCGGCTCGGGGTTTCGGCTAAGCGTCGCGTGCGCTCTGGTGGCGCTGGCCGCCGTGGCGGTTTCGTTGCCGGCACGCGCCTACGCACCGCTGCCGGGGTCGAATCCGGTTTCGGCGCCGCCGTGCGCCGGGAGCTGCGAAACCGCCTGCGCCGAGACCGCCGACAATTGCCCGAGCGAGGCTGACAACGCGATCTCCCCTCCGAGAGACATCGATGCCGACGCGGGAGCCGAACACCCACTTGCGAGTGACGCGGGCGCGCCGCACACGCAGGCTTACGACAGTTTCAACATGACGGCGGACGCCAGCGTCCCAGGGCCTGGAATCGCGGAGCACCTATAGTTTGCTGGATCGTGGGGCGGCCAATCCTGGCTGCAGCCGGCTTTTAGCCGGCTCTCGCCGGGAAGACTCGCTGCACCTCGAAAGAGCCGCCTAAAAAGGCGGCTGCGGGCAAAATTGCCCGCCCCGCAACAAGGGCTCAGCTCATTTTGATGGGCCAGCGTTCCGCGGCCCATGCGATTCCCGCGGCGGCTAGCGCCATGGCCAGGCCGGCGGCGGCGTCGGCCAGGTAGTGGTAACGGCCGTAAACCGTGGCGGCCGCGATCAGCACCGCCATGGTCAGCAGGAACCGGCGCAGCCAGCGCCTCTCCGGCATCGCCCGCCAGATGCCGAAGGCCGCGGCGAACGCCCCGCCCACGTGCGCGCTCGGGAACACGCTGGTGTGGATGCCGTATGCGCCCAGCATCCACCAGTTGAACCGCCGGAAGATGGTGTCATAGGCCGGAAAATCCTGGCCGAAGAAGACCACCCGCGGCGGCTCGGAAGGCCAGAACGGAAACTGGAAGTAACATAGCAGCACGCCCGTCACAAAAACCAGCAGGAACCGATCGACCCGCTCGCGCCGGCGGTAGACGTAAAGCATGGCCACGGCAAACGGCGCCAGCGCGTACACCAGCGAGTAGGCGATTTCCAGAAGCGAAGGCAGTACCTGCCCCATCGACTCAATCAGAGCCTTGCCGCCGCCGCGCAGAACCATTTGGTCCCAGACCACCCAGTGCGACTCCAGCGTGTGACCGAGGTGCGGTTGCGCAAACCACCCCATTTCGCGATACGCCAGTATGACCACGGCCAGTGGCGCCCAGTCGCGCGTCACGCTCAGCGCCAAACCTCGATAACGGCCGTCCAGGGCGATGAGCGCGGCATAACCGCTCACAATCGCCAGGTTCAAAAAGATAACCCGGAGACCGATGGCCGGCGCCACCGGAAGCGCCGCCCCCAGGATGGCGGCGTAAATCAAGAACGCCAACACCACCCATTCCGGCTTCCGTACCAGGGCGGCGGCTTCAACGGCTGCTACGGCGCGCGGCTTCGCCGCGGCGGCGCGAAAGGGGAGGACCAGGGATGCCTGCATGACGGTTCCTAACTCTACAGGCCGGACCCCTCGGCGCCGCGCCGCGGATAGCCGCAAGCCTCCCGGCCGGCGCTGGAGGTTTCGAAACCCACCGCCTGGCGCGTCTGTCTCAAAGTGTCTAAGACCGAACTGCGCGACAGGCGGTCGATCACCGGGCTCACCAGCCAGCGCAGCGAAGAGGGAATATCCCGCGTCAGGGCGAGCGCTTCCAGTTCGACGTAGACCCCGCCGTCGCGCTCTTCCAGACGCACCATGTTGCGCAGCCGCCAGATGTAGCCGCTGCCACGGTCCGGCGGCAACAGCCGCTCGCCCCTTTCGCCGTAGTCGACTACCTCCCGCACTTCGGTGGTGGTCGCCACGCTGTACCAGCGCGTACTGCCAACCGGGAAATCCCGCGCCTCGTACACACCGTTCAGAGCCGCGGTCACGAATAGCACGTGGCGCTCCCATAGCATGGAGAATTTCTGCTCGGTTCCACCGCACTCGATAGTCTTCGAATCCGCCACGACCGGCTTATAGAAGTCCTTGTAGCGCGCATAGTCGTGAAATACCGCCAGCACGTCGGCAAGCCTGGCGCCGGGGATAAAGGAGCTGCCCATCCAGTCGTGAATCAATCCGCCGGGTACGCCCTGGCTGGCCTTCGCGGCAAAAGGAGTGACCAGGATTTCCCCCTGCCGCAGTTGCCGCAGCCGGCCGGGCTCCTCATCGGCCCATAAGAAAGGTTGGCTACCGTCCAGACGCGCCTTGACGCGCGCATCGGCCAGTTCCAGATATGCGCCCCACGCGCGCAGCGTTACCGGCTTCAATTCCGCGGCCGGCAGAATTCCCGGTGCGGCCAGCATCACCGTCAGTCCGAGAACGAGGCTTGCGTTTTTCATCCCTGCTCCTTCTTTCCTACCGGATAAAGGCATTCGAACGGCCATCCCGTGAATGGTGCGAGCCGGTTGAATCGGTTGGAGTTTCACCCTCGTAACTGGTGCCGAGACGTTGACAAATGCCGATTAGTGAGCAGTTGCACCGACTTTCGGCACTTAGCCGCCCGACGTGCCCGCTCGCCAGTTATCGATTACGTTAACGCCGTGAGGGACCTATACTGGTATCGAAGGCCATGAGGGCTGAACGCGTATGGGAAGGCGGCTGGCCGTGGAATCTGCCCGTTCTTGGGCTGGTTCTCGCGTTGTCCCCGTTCTCCTTCGCTTACGGGCAGTTTCCGCCCGAGTGCGCCCCGTCCGCGTCGGCCGTTAAGGCGATCCGCGATGACCCTTCAGCAAAAGTCTACGATGCTACCGGCGCCTGGTTTGCCGAAAAGGGCGACTTGAAATGCGCCGTAACCGCCTTTGAGGAAGCCGTGCGCCTGGAACCGCAATCGGCCGAAGCCCATTATGACCTCGGCGTGGCCCAGGTACGATTGAATCGACTTCCGGCGGCCGAGGAGCAGTTCCGGCTCGCCTTAAAGATCCAGCCGGGCATGGTGGCGGCTCACACTTCGCTCGGCCTGGTGCTTTCCGACCTGGGTGAGAGTTCCGAAGCCGAGAGCGAGTTTCGGCAAGTGCTGCAGCTCGATCCCAACTCGGTCGCGGCGCTGGATCACCTGGCGCAGGTGCTGGTAACCGAGCGGCGTTTCGACTCCGCCATCCGCTATTGGAACCAGGCGCTGGCGCTCCAGCCGGAATCCCCGGATATCCTGCTTTCGCTCGGCGCCACCACGTACCAGGACGCGGGCGCGAAGGAAGCGGCCGGAATCGTCGGCGCCAAGAATGCGGGCACCAAAGAAGCCATCCGCATCTTGCTGGAACTGATCAGACGCCATCCCGGTATGAAAGAAGCGCATTTCACTCTAGGCAACATTTACGCCAACGAGGCCCGCTTCCGGGAGGCTGCCGACGAGTACACCGAAGTGACTCGTCTGGATCCGCGGGACACGGTGGCGTTGCTGGCGCGAGTGAAGGCCCTGGCCACTGTCGCGGCATTTCAGGACGCCCTGGCTCCGGCGCGGGAGTACGCCCTTCGGAAACCGGCCGATGCGGAGGGCCACGTTCTGCTCGGCACTGTTTACAAAGGGCTAGGTGAGTATGAGAAGGCGGAAGCCGAACTCGAACGCGCGGCGTCGGAGAACCCCAACGACTTCCAGGCGCAATACCAGCTCGGGAGCGTGCTGGCACGGAATCAAAAGCCGAAACAGGCCCTGGCGCATCTGGAGAAAGCGGTCGCCATCAAACCGTCGGATTCCTCGGCGCAGTTCCAACTGGCGGCCGTGCTGCGCACGCTGGGAGACAGCGCGCGGGCGGCCCGGGTGGCGGAGAAATTCAAGCAGAGCAAGTCGGAAGAATTCAAGGTGAATCAACTGGCGGCCAAGGGGAATGAGGCGAACGAGTTCCTGCAATCGCAGCAGCCCGGGCGCGCGGCCGACGTCTACCGCCAGATGCTCGAAATCGATCCCGGCGATGCCCACACGGAGTACAACCTGGCGCTGGCGCTGGAAGCGGCGAACGACGCCAAAGGCGCGCGCGAGGCGCTGGAGCGAGCGGTCCGTTTCGATCCGAAGATGGCGGCCGCGCAGGGGGAACTGGGCCGGCTTGACCTGGCTGCCGGTAATATCGCGCCGGCCGAAAAGAGGTTGGAAGCGGCGGTTGCCGCCGATCCCCAGCTCGTGTGGGCAGTCGGCAATCTGGGCGTGGTGAGGGCCATGAAGGGCGACAACCCGGGCGCCGAGAAGCTGTTTCGGCAGGCCATTGAAGACGACCCGGCCTACGCCCAGGGGCACCTCAACCTGGGGCTGATTCTGGCCCAGCAGCAGAAATTCTCAGACGCCGAAGGGGAGCTCGACCAGGCCATGAAGCTGGCGCCGGAAGACCCGGCTACCATGGCTGCGGCCGGCAAGGTGAAAGCCCGGCTGGGCAAAAACGCCGAGGGCGTCGCGCTGTTGCGCCGGGTGGTCGCGCTCCAGCCCGAATCCGCCGCGGCGCATCTGGATCTCGCGATTGCCCTGGCGGACACCTACGATTTGCCCGGAGCCCTTTCGGAAACCGGCGAAGCGGTCCGGCTGGCGCCGCAATCGGCCGCCGCGCACTTCAACCGTGGCCGGGTGCTGTTCGATCTTGGCCGCAATCCTGAGGCGCAAACCGAATTCGAGTTCGCTTGCCGGGCCGCTCCCCAGATGGCCGACCCTCACCATTTTCTAGCCGTCATCGAGAAGCAAAACGGCAACTACCGGCAGGCCGCCGCCGAGCTCGAAATCCTGGTCAAGCTGCAGCCGCGCAACGCCATGGCGTGGCATTTGCTGGCGCAAAGCCGCGAAGGGGAGTCGCAGACCGAGGCGGCCGTTGCGGCGTGGAGGCAGGCGCTGGCCATCGACCCCGATTACACCCAGGCGCTTTTCAGCCTGGCGCGCGCCCTGAAGCCGGCCGATCCGCGGGAGGCCGCGCTCCTGATGGCCCGGTATAGCGAGGTGCAAAAGAAACGGCGCATCGTCGACCAGGCGGGCACCCTCGGCAACGACGCCGTTGCGGCAGGAGCGGCGCACGACTGGCCCGAAGCCATCCGCCAGTTCAAACAGGCCATCGGGGTTTGCGGCGACTGTGTGATGCAGGCGGATCTGCACAAGAATCTGGGTCTCATCGATTGCCAGATGGGCGATATCGACGGTGGGGAAAAGGAACTCCGCCTGGCGCAGGCGTCCAAGCCGGCCGACCCCGACATCGAGCGCGCTCTCTCGCTGATCGCGCAGGCCCGCGCACGGCACGCCGCCTCCGGTTCCGAGAAGGCGCACTGATGGGCCGCCCGGCGGTCGCCGTCGCGGCAGCAGCTTCACTCGTGCTTGCTCTCGGCCTGCTGGAGAGGCAAGCCCTTTCGCAAATGATCTCATCCGGGGCCACCGACCAGCCGGTGCGCCCGCTGCCACCCGGCATGAAAGCTCCGGCGATCGATTTCCGCGACGTCGCCGCCCAGGCCGGGCTGAACGCCGTGGTCGTCTCCGGCGAACTGGACCAGACCTTCGTGGTCGAAAACACGGGTACCGGCGTGGCCATCTTCGACTACGACAACGACGGGCTGCCGGACATCTTCCTGGTACAGGGCGATCGGCTGAAGCCCAGCTCCGCGCCCCTCACGCCGCACCTCTATCACAATCTGGGCGGGCTGCGCTTCGAGGACGTCACCGAAAAAGCCGGCATCGGGCACACCGGATGGGGCCAGGGCGTATGCGCCGGCGACGTCGACAACGATGGCCACGTGGACCTGTTCCTGGGCCAGTGGGGTCACAACGTATTTCTCCACAACATGGGGAACGGAACCTTCCGCGACGAAACCCGCGAGCGCGGCCTGGACCGTCCGGGCTCGCGCTGGAGCACCGGCTGCGCCTTCATCGACTACGACCGGGATGGGTGGCTGGACCTGGTAGTGGCCAACTATATCGATTTCGACGCGCAGCAAACGCCCCGTCCGCGCGACCGCAGCGGCTGCAACTGGAAAGGCGTTCCAGTACCGTGCGGCCCGCGCGGCCTCAAGGGCGAAACCATGACCCTGTACCACAACGACGGCCACGGCCATTTCACCGATGTAACCAAACAGGCCGGCGTCGAAACGCCGCGCGAGTATTACGGCTTCACGGTGCTGACCGGCGACTTCGACAACGACGGTTGGCCGGACTTCTATGTGACCTGCGATTCCACCCCAAGCCTCTACTTCCACAACAAGCGCAACGGGACGTTCGAGGAAACCGGCCTCGTCACCGGCCTGGCCGTCAATGAGGATGGGCGGGAACAGGCGGGGATGGGCGCGACCGCGGCCGATTACGACGGCGATGGTTTCCTCGATATCTTCAAGACCAACTTCTCGAGCGATACCAACACCCTCTATCGCAATATGGGCGATGGCACGTTCAGCGATGTCACCGCCCGCGCCGGACTGGCGGTTCACACCCAGTACGTAAAATGGGGCGCTGCGTTTGTGGACGTCGACAACGACGGTTGGAAGGATCTGTTCATCGCCGACGGGCATGTCTATCCCTTCATCGAAAAATACGGCCTCGGGGAAGAGTTTCATCAGCCCCGCCAGTTCTTCTGGAACCGCGGCGACGGGCAGTTCTTCGATATGTCCTCCGCCGCCGGCCCGGGCATTACCGCCAGGCACGCCTCGCGCGGCGTCGCCGTGGGCGACCTGGACAACGATGGCTCCGAGGAGATTGTCGTCGTCAATCTTTTCGAGCCCCCTTCGTTGCTGAAGAACTTCGCCCCCGCCGGCAACGCTCTGCTGGTGCGGGCCGTCACCGCGTCCGGCCGCGACGCGCTGGGCGCGCGCATCACCGTCGCCAGCGGGCATCGCAAGCAGATCGACGAGGTGCGCAGCGGCGGGTATCACATTTCGCAGGGCGACTTCCGGATCCACTTTGGCCTCGGAAAGGCGGTCAAGGCGGACGTAACCGTGCGCTGGCCCCAGGGCGCTGTCGAAAGTTTCAAGGACGTAAATGCCAACCAGTGGATCGTGGTGCGCGAGGGCAAGGGAATTGTGGAGCGGCACCCGTTCGGGCGATCCGCCGGCGCTTCCCTTCAACGATAACTATTGCGTTATTATTGGGCGGATGTTACAGTCTTGTCGGTGCCTCATGCGATTTCACGCGCTCTTCCTTTCGGGCCTTGTCGCCGCCGCCGCTTCGGCGCAGACTCCCAACGCCGACGACCTGGCGTGGCAGAAAGCCGTCCATAAGTTCGACGCCACGCGCGCCGCGCTCCTCCGCAAGGTGGACGCGGCCGGCCAGACCGGGCCATTCCGCCCCAACTGGGACTCGCTCAAGCAATACCAGGTTCCCTCCTGGTATCAGGATGCCAAGTTCGGCATTTTCCTTCATTGGGGCGTCTACTCGGTTCCCGCCTTCGGCAACGAATGGTACCCGAGGAACATGTACAAACAGGGCACGCCGGAGTTCGCCCATCACCTGGCTACCTTCGGCCCGCAGTCGAAATTCGGCTACAAAGACTTTATTCCCAGGTTCAAGGCGGAAAAATTCGATCCCAAGGCGTGGGCCGATCTGTTCCAAAAGGCCGGCGCCAAGTACGTGGTTCCCGTTGGGGAGCACCATGATGGATTCGCCATGTACAACTCGGACCTGAGCGACTGGTCCGCCGCGAAAATGGGCCCCCACCGGGACGTCGTGGGCGACCTGGCGCAGTCGGTCCGAGCCGCCGGCCTGCACTTCGGCGTCTCCAGCCACCGGGCCGAGCACTACTTCTTTCTCAATGTGGCGAGAGAGATCGACTCGGATGTGCGCGACCCGCAATTCGCGGCATTCTACGGCCCCGCGCACGTTGGCGTCACCGACAAGAACAACATGCACTGGGGCGGGCATCCGGATGCCGCGTATCTGAACGACTGGCTGGCCAGAGCGGCGGAAATGGTCGGCAAGTATCAGCCCGAGATTCTATGGTTCGACTGGTGGATCGAGACGCCGGAGTTTCAGCCTTATCTGCAGCGTCTGGCGGCGTTCTATTACAACGATGCGGGCCGCCGCGGCTCTACCGCCGCCATCAATTACAAGTTCGACGCTTTCCAGCCCGGCACGGCTGTTTTGGACATCGAGCGCGGCCAGTCGGACCAGATCCTACCGCGATTCTGGCAGACCGATACTTCGGTGAGCGTCAAATCCTGGGGATACATCGACAACGATACCTTCCGTTCGCCGGAGTCTCTGGTGCAGGAACTGGTGGATATCGTGAGCAAGAATGGCGCCCTGCTGCTCAATGTCGGTCCGAAATCCGACGGCACGATTCCCGAGCAGGCGCAAAACGTGTTGCTCGCCATGGGCCGTTGGCTTTCGATCAACGGCGAAGCCATCTACGGCACGCGGCCCTGGAAGATCTCCGGCGAAGGTCCCACCAAAGTTGTCGGCGGTTCGTTCAACGACACGGCCACCAAGCCCTACACCGGCCGCGATATCCGGTTCACCACGCGCGGCGGCCTGCTGTATGCCATCGCGCTCGGCTGGCCGCCCGATGGTAAAATCAAAATCCAATCGCTGGCCCGCGGATCGAAGGCGCTGGATTCGGAAATTGGCGCCGTTCAATTGCTCGGCTACGGCGGCAACCTGAAATGGTCCCGCGATGCGGAGGGCCTCAAGATCGAATTGCCGGCGGCGCGGACCGGGGAGTTCGCCTGGGTGTTTCGGATCGCGCGGGCCAATCGCGCGGCGCGCTAGCGGAGCGTCCGAGAAATAAGTATGGGAAGGGCCGCCTGCAGCCAGGATTGGCTGCCCCATGGAGCGGCGTAGCCGCAAGCAAGAGCGCCGGGATGAGCCCCGGCGTGGCAGACTGAGAGTCCGCTCCACGTAAAAGTCGTTGCGGCGGAAGGCTACTGAGAGTGCATCGACGAAACTTCGTAAGATCGCTGGGCGGCGCCAGCGCCGTGGCGGTTGCGGCGCGGGCCGCCGGGCAAGCCGGCAGGGCGCCCAGGCAAGCCGTCGTCATCATGAACGATTCGGTCCGCGCCGATATGCTGAATTGCTATCGGCACACCGGACTTCAGACGCCGAATCTGGACCGGCTGGCCGCGGGCGGCACGCGGTTCGACCGCGCGTATACCTGCCAGCCGGTGTGCACCCCGGCGCGCTCGGCCTTGTTCACCGGCACGTATCCCCACAGCAACGGAGCGTGGGCCAACAGCCTGCCGCTCGGGACCACCGTCCACACCGTCGGCCAGCGCCTGCACGATAAAGGAGTACGCTGCGCCTATATCGGCAAGTGGCATCTGGACGGGTCCGACTACTTCGGTGTGGGCCGGCCCGCTCCCGGCTGGGACCCGGCCTACTGGTACGATCAACGAGACTATTTGTACGAGCTCACGCCGGAGAACCGGGTTCGTTCGCGCCAGACGGCCACCAACCGGGATCCCGGCCTGACCGCCGAGTTCACTTTCGGCCACCGCTGTTCCAACCGGGCCATCGACTTCCTGAATAAACACTCGGCCGAGGATTTTCTCCTGGTGGTGTCATACGACGAGCCGCATGGCCCGTATCTGTGTCCCCGGCCTTTCTCGGAGATGTACAAGGATTTCGTCTTCCCGAGCGGTCCCAATGCGGCCGACCCTCTGGCCGGCAAGCCCGCCGAGCAGCGCGTCTGGGCGGATGGCAGATTGGGACGCCCGCCGCAGCCAGTCACGGCGCCCGACTTTTTCGGCTGTCTGAGCTTCATCGATAGCGAGATCGGCCGCGTACTCGACGCCATCGATCGCGTGAGCCGCAACGCGCTGGTGGTCTACACGGCCGACCACGGCGACTTTCTCGATTCGCACCGGCTGGACGGCGGCAAGGGGCCGTGCATGTACGAGGAGATCACCCGCATCCCCTTTCTGGTGCGATGGCCCGGCCACGCGCCGGAAAACTCCGTCTGCCCTCACCCGGTTTCGCACATCGACGTCACCGGGACTTTAATGGAATATTTCGGCCACGAATTGCCCAGGAGCCTGGAGGGCGGGAGCATGCTGGCCACCTTCGAGAATCCGGCGCGCAAACCGCGCGACGAGATCTTCATGGAGTTCGGCCGCTACGAAGTGGATCACGATGCCTTCGGCGGGTTCCAGCCCATTCGCTGCGTTTTCGACGGCCGTTTGAAATTGTCGGTTCATCTGATGACCAGCGATGAGCTCTACGATCTGGAGAAGGATCCGGCCGAGATGACCAACCTGATCGACTCGCCGGAGCACGCCGCCGCCAGAAACCGGCTGCACGACAAGCTGCTGGACTGGATGGACCGCACGCGCGATCCGTTCCGCGGATACTATTGGGGCCGGCGCGCCTGGCGTCCGGATTTTTCCGTCCGCTGGAACAACGCCGGAATGACCCGGCAGCGCGAGGACGATGGCTACGAGCCGCGCCAGCTCGTCTACGAAACCGGACTCACCATGAAGGACGCAACGCGGCCCAAGTGAGCGGCCGGGCGGCCCTCAAGAGCTGGCGCTGAATCCATCGGCGCTCAAGTGGGCCTGCCTGCCCGCATGGAACGCCACGTTGGCCAGGTGCGGGGCCGATACGGCACTGGCACCCACCTCCACCGGCGCATTGGGCTCGCGGCGGGACTTGACGCAATCGAGAAAATTCTGAATGTGCGTTTCGATGGGAATGGGAGCGGCCACGGTCTCGACCGGATCCGGGTTCTTCGGTACCGGCTCTTTCCAGATGCGATAGCCGGCATTGTTCAGGATCATGGTGCCTTCGTCGCCCTGGAACTGAATCGACCAGTCGTTTTCGTAGGAGTTACAGTAATTCAGAGTCCAGGTAGCCATCAGATCCGGGTATTCGAAGACCGCGCAGAAAACGTCCGGCACTTCCGAGCCGGCGTTCTTGGCCCGTTGGCCGTAGCACACTGCCGAACGCGCCATGCCCGAATTCGTGAACCACTGCACCACGTCCATCAGGTGCGTTCCCTGGTCCGTCATATTCCCGCCCGAATAATCCCAGAAGTAGCGCCAGGAACGAAAACGCATCGGCTCCAGGTCGCGATCGGGCGCGGGACCGAGGAAGCGCTTCCAATCCAGGGTGCCGGGCAGGGTTCGGTTGTCGAGCGGCTTCGAGACGTTCCAGTTCCACATGGGCTTGACCAGCGAGATTCTGCCCAGCGCGCCGCTATCGACAATCTTCTTGGCGGCCAACACCGCGGGCGCGCTACGCCGCTGCATCCCCACCTGGACGACTTGCGAGGTCTTGCGCACGGCTTCGATCATCTGCCTGCTTTGTTCCAGCGAATGGGACATCGGCTTTTCCAGGTAGACGTCCTTTTTCGCCTCCAGCGCGGCATAAAGCATGGGGGCGTGCTGATGGTCGGGCGACGCCACCACTACCGCGTCCAGGCCCGGGCGCGCAAGCAGGTCGTGGTAATCCAGGTACGGTTTGGCGCCGGGAGAATCCTTTAGCGCCGTCTGCAGATTGGGTTCGTACACCTCGGCGATGGCGGCGCACTCGGCGCCCAGCTTTTTGAAATTACCGTTGAGGTAGCGGCCACGCCCGCCGGCGCCGATCAGGCCGTAGACAACGCGATCGTTGGCGCCCCAGGCGCGGCGCGGAACCAACAACGGTGCGGCCGTCAAAGCCGATGCCAGGAAAGTCCTGCGATTGGGATGCATAGCGTTTACTGTAGTCCGACGAAGCGGCGGGAGCAAGGCCGGGGTGGATGGTTCGCCGGCTGGAAGAAAGCCGCAAGCGGTAAGGCGACGTGAAGAAATCAGAAGTCGCAGGCGGAACCGGCTGGGCCACGCGGCGGCGCGCGGGTACAAGAAACGCGGAATAATGGTGCGTGGCGCCGCACGGCCCTTCAGAGCAAGCCGACCTCCAGGGGGAGCCTATGATCGGACGCAGAGATTTCCTTTTTGCGGGCGCTGTGGCAGCCGCGCTCCCGGCGCGAACCGCTCCACGGCCACACGTCGAATCGATCGCCACCATCAGCCGGCAGCCCGAGTTTTATCATGGGTGGGCGACGCTGGCGGCGCGGCGGGACGGAGAATTGCTGGTCGTCTACTCCGGCGGCCGGGAGAGCCACGTGTGCCCATTTGGCCGCGTGGAACTGATTCGGTCGCGCGACGGCGGCCAAACCTGGAGCTGGCCCGAGGTACTGCTGAACTCTCCTATCGACGACCGCGACGCGGGCGTACTGGAAACTCCAGCGGGCTCGCTACTGGTCACCACCTTCACTTCGCTGGCATATGAAGCTGCGTTGGAGCGCGCTTCCGATTGGGCGCCGGAGAAGCTTGCACGCTGGCAGGCCGTGAATCGCCGCGGCACCCAGGAGCAGCGCCGGGCATTGCTGGACACGTGGATGCTACGCTCCACCGATGGCGGAATGACCTGGTCGGCACCGTACCGCGTTCCTCTAAACAGCCCCCACGGTCCGGTCGCTCTGTCCGGCGGACGCCTGCTTTATGCCGGAAAACAACTGTGGCAGCCCGGGCAGAAGGTCGGGGTATGCGAATCCGTGGACGATGGCCAGACCTGGCGCTGGCTGTCGGATATCCCCGCCCGAGCGGGCGATTCGGCAGTGGAGTATCACGAATTGCACGCCGTCGAAGCGGCGAATGGCCGGATCATTGTCCATATTCGCAATCACAACCGGGCGAACCGGGGCGAAACGCTGCAATCGGAATCGGCCGATGGCGGGAGGAACTGGAGCGCGCCGCATGCAATCGGAGTCTGGGGCCTGCCGTCGCATCTGCTGCGGCTGCGGGACGGACGGGTGTTGATGTCGTACGGATATCGCCGTGCGCCATTTGGCAACCAGGCACGGATCAGTTCCGATCATGGGGAGACATGGTCGAAGCCCATCGTCATCTCCGATGACGGCGCCGGCGAGGACCTCGGGTATCCGGCGACGGTGGAACTGGCGAGCGGGCAATTCACCACCGTTTGGTATGAGTCTAGGAAGGGCTCGGCGCACGCGGTGCTCCGGCAGGCCAAGTGGTCGATCTGATTCTCCGCCTGGTCGCGGCCATGCGGGCGGCCATGCGCATGGCCTGCTTCATGCTGCGCGGGTTGGCGCGGTTGGTGCCGGCGATGTCGAATGCCGTGCCATGATCCACCGATGTCCGAATAATGGGAATGCCCAGGGAAATATTCACCGTGCCTTCGAAATCGATGAGCTTCATGGGAATGTGCCCCTGGTCGTGATACATGGCGACCACCAGGTCGTAGGCGCCGCGCGAAGCCTGCAGAAAAATGCTGTCGGGGGCGTGCGGGCCGCTGCAGTCGATGCCCTTCGCGCGCGCGGCTTGAATCGCCGGCAGGATCGTCCGCTCGTCCTCGGTGCCGAACAGGCCGTGTTCGCCGGCGTGCGGATTCAGCCCGCACACGGCGATCCGCGGCCGCGCGAAGCCGAGCAGTTTCATGGCGTCGTCACCCAGCTCGATGGTGCGGGCCACGCGCGCGGCGGTCGCCTCGCAAGCCTGGCGCAGAGGCACGTGAGTGGTTACGTGGACGGTCGCAAGCCGCTCGCTCGCCAGCAGCATGCGCGATTCCGAACCGCCGCACAATTGCGCAATGTACTCGGTGTGGCCGGAGAAAGCCATCCCGGAAAGCGCGACCGCTTCCTTATTCAAGGGCGCCGTAACCATGGCTTCCGCCTTCCCGGCCAGGCAAAGCTCAGTGGCCGCGCGAACGTAAGCCACGGCGGCCTGGCCGCACCGCGCATCCAGCCGGCCGAAGCGAAAATCCTCCACATCCCCCAGCGCATCCACGTCGATCCGTTCGGCGCCTTCCAGTTTCGTCCCCGCAATCCGCTCGGCCATCTCGAGAACCCGCCGGTCGCCCACGACAAGCCAGCGCGCCAGCGCGGCAAGCTCGCGGTCGGCCAGCGCCTTCACGACAATCTCCGGGCCGACGCCGGCGGGGTCGCCCATGGTGATCGCGATCGCGGGCAAGGTTTCGGTAACGTCTGTCATCGTCGTTCAAACCGCCGTTTCATCACTCGTACTCCGTCCGCGCCGGCCAGGTGAACCTCCGACGTCATGCCGATAAAAAGCCCGTGCTCCACCACCCCCACCACGTGGTCCAACTCGCTTGCCAGGACTTCGGCGGATGCGATCGACCCAAATCGGCAATCCAGAATATAGTGGCCGCCATCGGTCACGAAAACTTCGCGCATGGTGTTGCGGCGTAACGTCGGGGCCGCTCCCAGCCCCGCCAGCCGCGCGGCCGTGCTCTCCCACCCGAACGGGACCACCTCCACCGGAATCGGATCGCGGGCGCCCAGGTGCGTCACCAGCTTGCTGGAATCGGCCACGATGACCAGGGCCTTGGTCGCCGTCGCCACCAGTTTTTCCCGCAGCAGCGCGCCGCCCAGTCCCTTGATCAGGTCGAGACTGCCCTGCTCCACTTCGTCGGCGCCATCGATAGTCATGTCGATGCTCGACACCTCGGCCAGCGTGGTTAGCGGGATGCCTAAAGCCTTCGCCTGCGCGGCGGTGGCTTCCGATGTCGGAATGCCGGTAATGTGCAATCCGCCGCCGACTCGCCTGCCGAGGGCACTCACGGCCAGCGCCGCGGTCGACCCCGATCCGAGCCCTACGATCATTCCGTCCGTCACCCGCGCGGCGGCCGATTCCGCGGCGGCGGCTTTCAGTTGGTCCTGGTTTTCACTCATGCCGTTGGTTCACTTGAGATAGGCGCGCAGCGCGCTGACCAGGTCGTCGGCCGCCCGCGTCTGCTCCGCGGTGGTGCTTCCATCCGCCGCCAGAATGTGGAATCGAATGTGACCTTCGATCACCTCCGCCATCAACGCGTCCATCGCTCCCCGGCAGGCCGAAATATTGTGCAGAATCTCGGAGCAATCGGCTTCTTCGTCGAGCCCTCTCTCGATCGCCGCCACTTGCCCCATGATGCGCCGGATGCGGTTTAACAGCCGCTTCTTCTCTTCCGTAGTGTGTGCCATAGGAAATTACCGGAAGGACCTTAACAAGTATACCCCCAGCGGTATACGCGAAGATCGGGCGGCCAGGTCTGGGCGCTTAACCGATCTGGAGGAGTTAGTTCCCGTCGACCGCTCCCTCGCGGTCGCGGCTCGGTAAGTGACTGCAAACATGCGGTGCCGTAACCGAGCCGCGACCGCGAGGGAGCGGTTGCCGCGCCTAAGCTGCGAAATCCCCAAATCGGTTAAGCAACCGCTCTTAGCGAATGCCGCGCACCTTTCCCGAAGCGCCTGCAATGCCAGGCCGTCCCCCCGGCGTGCCCGGCGGCTACTTCGTTCCAGATAACTCTGCGTAGAAGCGGTCGAGCCGGTCGCCGGTGATGTTAAGCCGCCAGCCGAGATCGTCCGTCTTGAGCTGACCCATCAGCCGATCCTCGGGGACACCTTCCTTCACCAGTGCGGTGGCGCGCGAAACCAAGCTGTCGATTTTGCTCTTGAACGCTTCCAGGTCGGCTCTGGTAACCACCGGCCCCGTGCCGGGTACGACTACGTCAAACATATCGAGCGCTAAGATCGAGTCCGCATGGTCGTCCGGGGATTGGCAAGTGATGTTGGTCCATGAGCCCCTATGCAAGCGGCGTAGCCCGGGGGAACACTGTAATTGTTTCCGGCTCCAACAAATATCGTTCCGCGTTCCAGATCCACAACCGGGTTGCTGCCCCAAACGGCGCCGCCGCTATTGCCGGTTGGAACGGTAAACGTTTCCCATAGTTTCAGGCCGAAGATGGCATCTACCGCTACCACGCTACCGCGTGCCGAGCAGCACGTGTAGCTGGGGTTAGCCGCCGCGAATTCCTCGTTTGAGGTCATACCCACGAACACAATGCCTGCCGCTACCACCGGCGAAGCCGTGATGACCGGGAAGGCATTCGACGTAGTCGGCTGCATCTTCCAGAGCAATTTGCCCGTCGCCGCGTTGATCGCCAGCAGCCACCCGGTGGGGGGCTGTGCTTTGCCGGTGGCTGGTGCGACGTACTGTGTACCGATGTACACGATGCCGTTCACGACGGCCGGGCTGGTCCGGGAGACAGTACCCGCGGCCAATCCGTAAGCGGAAATCTGATTCGACCAGATTTTCGTCCCACTGTTGGCGTTCACCGCCCAGATATTCCCGCCCCAGTCGGGAAAATAGGCCACGCCATTGACGACGGCGACCCGGCCGAAACGTCGCCTCCGGTGGTGAACGTCCACTTCGTTTTCAGGTTCTTAACACTACCGGATCGGGGCGGCGCGGGCGTTGCCGTCGATCCCGATCCCCGACAAACTGGTCGATGATATAACCGAACAGTCTTCGCCGGACCGGGTCGGCTGTAAAATGAACCTGCATAGTACTGCGCCAGCGGCCGACACGCACGAGCGAAGCGCAGGCCTGTTCTAACGCCCACGATCTTGCCGCCCCCGCTTCCCGTCCGGTACAGTAAGTCCATGTTCCGATTTGCGCCAATCGGTCTTCTCGCGGTTTCGCTGCTGCCGGCCGCCGGCAACGTCGCGCGCGATTGGCGGCAGCATCCCGCCGTCGTCACCATCGACGGCGCTCCGCAAATCTGGGCCATCGGCGATATCCACGGCGACTACGAGCGTCTGGTACAGTTGCTCCGGACGGCCGGTCTGATTGCCGCCAAACCCACCGCGGCCGCCGCCTGGAGCGGTGGAAACGCCGTGCTGGTGATCACCGGCGACATGATCGATAAAGGCCCCCGCTCCGTCGATGTCCTTCGCCTGGTGCGCGCTCTGGGGCCGGCCGCGGCTGCCGCCGGTGGACGCGTCGTCGCGCTCATGGGCAATCACGAAGCCGAGTTCCTGGCCCAGCCGGACGCCGAAAAGTCCGCCGAATTCGCCAACGAACTGAATACCGCGGGGTTGAATCCCGCCGACACCGCTGCCTGCCGCGGCGACATTGGCCGGTTTCTGTGCGACTTGCCCATGGCCGCCAGGCTCGGCGAATGGTTCTTCTGCCATGCCGGCAACACCGCCGGCCGCACCATCCCGCGGCTTTCGAGCGATATCGTGTCGGGTGTTGGCCGGGACGGTTTTGCCACCACCCAACTGATCGGCGCCGATTCGCTGCTGGAAGCGCGCCTCACTTTGAAAGGCGCGGCCACCCGGCCGTGGGTGGACGCCGATCTACCGCGCCATTCGGCATCGGAGCTTCTCGCCGCCAACCTCGCCGCCCTCGGCGCCCGGCACCTGGTCCAGGGCCACCAGCCCTCCGATGTACCTCTTTCCGACGGCACCGAACGCAAAGCTGGCGAAATGTTTCAGCTCTACGGCCGCCTGTTCCTGATCGATGTCGGCATGAGCCGCGGCGTCGGCGATAGCCACGGTGCCGCCCTGCACATCGTCTCCGCCGATAGCCAGGTCTCCGCTTCGGCCGTCTGCTCCAACGGGAAAGTAACGCCGCTATGGGACAGCGCCAGCCGCCCCGCCATCGGCCGCGCCGCCCCCTGTGGCGAATAGCGGCCTCCGGCCGTTACAGCAGGCCCTCAATCGCCGCCCGCATCTCCGCTTCCCCGGTAAACTGCGCGAACCGCTTGACCAGCTTCCCCGACCGGTCGAAAATCAGCGTCGCGGGAAAGCCCTCCACTCCGTACCTGGTGCCCAGGCTGGGAGTGCCTAGCGCGACCGGGTAATCCATCGGGTGCTTGGCCAGGAAGGGCTTCACCAGTTCGGCATCCTCCTGATCGATGTCCACGCCCACGATCGCCACCCCGCGCGGGCTCAGCTCCCGGTACAGCTTGTTCAATCCCGGAATCTCGCGCACGCAGGGCTCGCAGTAGGTGGCCCAGAAATCCAGCACCACCACTTTGCCGGCGGTATCGATTGGGGCGCCATCGAGCGCCGTGCGGGGAGTGCCTATATCGACGGCATTGGCCGGGGGCGGCGGGGCCTGGCTGCCCTGGCGCAAAAATGCCAGGTATTCGGCCGGGTCGCGGGTCAGGCGATCGAAGGTGGCGATGGGGCGTTCGCCGGCGTCCATGATAGCGTAGAAAGGCTCCGCCGAGGTGTGAAACTTGTCCTCCAGAAGCTTTTCGTTGCGTTCAGAGACGGCATCGGAACGGTCGGTGTAGAGCTCCACCAGCACGAAGTTCCCCAGCGCGGCTTCGATCTCCGGGCGGGAAAGCATGTTGGCGCGCATCCAGTGGCAGTTGGTGCAGCCGATGCCGGTGAAATCGATGAACAGCAGCTTGCCTTGGCTGCGCGCGCGCGCCAAAGCTCCGGCGTAGTCGTCGGTGATCCAGTCCAGGCTCGCGCTTGCCGATCCCGAACCCGCGCCGCCTTCCGCCGCTGGCACGTAAGCATCCAACTCGCCCAGCTTGCCGCCCGTCATGCCCGGCGCCAGGCTGAGGGCGAAGATCGCCAGGGCCATGCCCGTCAGCAGGCGCCCCAGCCCCAGCGTCTCGTCCGGTTTGATTCCTTCCAGGCGCACGAACCCCAGCAGGTACAGGCCGGCCATGGCGAACAGCACCATCCAGGCGGCCAGGAAACGCTCGCGGGTAAGCCAGCCCCAGCCGAGCGTCTGGTCGACCTTAGCCAGATAATACAGGCTCGCCGCCAGAATCAGAAATCCCATGGTGACTTTCACCCGCGCCAGCCACCCGCCGCTCCGCGGCAGCCTCTTCAGGTAGCCCGGAAACAGCGCCAACAGGAAAAACGGCAGCGCCAGCCCGCTCGCAAACAACGCCATGCCGGCCAGTGGACGCACGCCGCCGCCCGAGACGGACGCTGCCAGCAGCGATCCCACAAACGGCCCCACACACGCAAACGAAGACAGCGAAAAGGTCAACCCCATCAGCAGGGCACCGGCGTAACCGCCCTGCCCCGAAGACGCATTCAGCCGCGTCAGGATGCCCGACGGAATGGTGATTTCGAAAGCGCCCAGCAAGCTCAGTCCGAACGCCACGAATAACGCCGTGATAAAACCGTTCACCCAAGGACTCGAAGCCAGGTGCTTCACGCCCACCGGCCCCAGTATCGCCGTCGTTACCAGACCCATTCCGCTAAATAGGACGACGATTCCCAGGCAGAACACCACCGCTTGTGCGATGCCATCCTGCCGGCCTCCCGCCGGGCGGTTCAGGAAGTACGACATGGTGATGGGGATCATCGGGAATACGCAGGGCGTAAAAATCGCGGCCAGCCCAAACCCGAACGCGGTTAGCAGGAACAGCACCAGGCCCTGTTCCGGCTGGCTCCCCGATGGCCCTTGCGATTGGCTTCCCGCCGCGCTTGCCGCGCTGGCAACTACCTGGCTGTAGCCCGCGGGTATGGCCACAGCGGCCGCCGCCCCTGGCGCCACCATCAGCGTCGCTTTGCCCGACCATTTTCCCGGCACGCACTGGGTATCGCTGCAGGTCTGAAAACGGCCGTTCACGGCGATCTCGGCCGGGCCGGCGGGCGCGTCTTTGCGGAGGCTCACTTCCACCGCGAAACCGGCTTCGCCTTCATAGGTTTCGGTTTCGGCGTTGAAATTGGCGTCGAAGCTCCGCTTGGGCTGCGATTGGAACAGCCGTGTGCTTTCGACCACCGGACCGGTGAGCTGGAATGAGGCGGGAATACCCGCCGCTGAGGCAGCCGAATACAGGTGCCAGCCCGGGTCGAGGCGCGCGGTGATGCGTGCCAGAGCCTTGCCGCCCGGAGCAGCCGTGGCGGGATCGAACGCCGCCACCCAGTGCGCGTGTTCGACAGGTTGGGCCGGGGCGGAGAAGCCCGCCAGGAAAAAGGTCAGAGCCGGCAGGTACGCCGCGAACCGCTTCATAGTCGCCCCCGGACGCCTTACTTCGCCGCTACCACCAGCTCGTCCTCGATGCGCTGGTTCACTTTGCCCCTGGAAAACTCCGCAGCCACGCGAATCGCGTTCTTGATGGCGTTGGAATTCGACCGGCCGTGGCAGATGATGCACACGCCACGCACGCCCAGCAGCGGCGCGCCGCCGGTTTCCGAGTAATCCAGCCTCCGCTTGAAATGGTTAAACGCCGGCTTGGACAGCGCCGCGCCGATCTTGGTCTGAATGCTCGATTCCAGCGACTCGCGCAAAATCTGCGTAACCATGGTCACCAGCCCCTCGCTCACCTTCAGCGCCACGTTGCCGATGAACCCGTCGCAGACGATCACGTCCACGTTGCCGCCGTAGATATCCGCGCCTTCCACGTTGCCGACGAAGTCGATCTGCAACTCCTTGATCAGCTCGCGGGCGGCGCGGGTCAGGTCGTTGCCCTTGTGGTCCTCTTCGCCGATCGAAAGGATACCGACGCGCGGCCTGTCCCGCCGCAGCACCACGCGGGAATAAATCTCCCCCATCACCGCGAACTGGGCCAGCATGCGCGCCGAGCAATCCACATTGGCGCCCACATCCAGCACCACCACCGGGTACTCGGGGCCTTTCACGGTGGGAAACACGCCCGCCAGCGCCGGCCGGGTCACACCCGGCACCACGCCTTGCACGATTTTGGCCGTAGCCATCGCCGCGCCAGTGTTGCCGGCCGACACCAGTCCCTCCGCCTTCCCGTCGCGCACCAGCCGCGAGGCCACCCGCAGAGAGCTATCCTGCTTGGTGCGAACGGCGGTGGTCGGGTCGTCCATGGTGATGCGCTCGCTGGCGTGCACCACCTCGATCGGCAGGTCGCGGTAGTCGTCGTATTTCTCAAGCTCCGCGCGAACCCGATCCGCCAGACCCACCAGGATAACCTTGACGCCATACTGCCGGGCGGCTAGTACCGCGCCCTCGACTTCCACAACGGGAGCGTGGTCTCCGCCCATTGCATCCAAGGCAATGGTCAGCATGTTAAAAACAGGCTACTCCTGCTCGACTTCGACTACTTCCCGGCCCTTATATTGCCCGCAATGAGGGCACACGCGGTGCGGCAGCTTGGGCTCGTGGCAGTTCGGGCATTCCGATAGACCGGAGGCCTTCAGCGCATCGTGCGCGCGGCGGGTACTCGTCCGCCTCTGGGAGTGTCGGCGTTTGGGATTCGGCATTTCTCTTCCTTCACAATTCTAACTTGCGGAACGCTTCCCAGCGGCCGTCCCTGCTCTCGAGCTGGCAATCGCACGCGGTCTCGTTCCGGTTTTTTCCGCAAACCGGGCAAATACCTTTACAGCTTTGGCTGCATACCCGCTGCATCGGCAGGGCCAGCAGCACCTGTTCCCGCAGGATGTCTTCCAGTTCCAGGCCGTCGCCTTCGTAGAAGCCCATCTCCGCTTCGCCCTCGTCAATCGCCACTTCCTCCTCCCGTCCGATGAACGCGGCGGGCCGATAGAACAGATCGAAGGCGCCTTCCAGGGGAAAGCGGGCGCGTCCCAGGCAGCGGTCGCACTCGGCCGTCATTTCCACCGTGTACCGCCCCCCGATCCGCACTTCGCCATCCGTATGCGGCAACAACTCGGCTACTCCGGTCGCTCGCAACGGAGATCCCTGCTCCAGGTCCTCACCCGAAAAATCGATCTGCCCCGGCGAAAAGGTCTCGTCAAAACGTACCTTTCGCACTTCCATCGCTTTCACGCTCAGGAACATAAAAAGGGAACCACGACACCAGGCGAGAGCTTTTTCATTATAATCCAAAACCCCCCCGCCGATGGGGCAGTACGTTTATCGTAACAAATTCTGTCATTGGTACTATCCAGCCGGCCCCTTTTCTGATATACACAAAGATTCGATGACTTACACTTGTAACAAGACCGTCGGCAGCCACGGCCGCTACCCCGCTTTTACGGTGGAGGAGATTCACACCCGCCCGGTGCGCACCATCGCACCGAGCCATCACGAGATTTCCGTGCTGGCTTATTCTTATTGGGAAGCATCGGGCCGAAGAAACGGCCGCGACTGGGAACACTGGTTTCGGGCCGAACGCGATCTGCGGGCGGCAAAGATCGCTTACGCCCGTTGAGCCGTGGCACGGGACGGCCGTTTCCCGTCGTCCATCAAGCGGAAGCGAGCTGGCAAGACAGGAGGACCGACTACACGCGGCCGCTTGTCCGCTAGCGGCGCTGCGTGCGCGCCAGTAAAGCCCCGGCGCGCTCAATCGCTTTGGTTTCGGCCTCCTCGCGGCTAGCGCCGGTGGTGCGCGCCAAGGCCGCTCCCGGAGAAACGTTGTCCGCCTTGGCGTGCCACTCCTGCCCCAGCTTGTAACTGGTGATATTCATCGGCCAGCCCGAAACCTCCAGGCTGCGCTCGCTAAAACCCTCCGCGCGCATATTCAACCCCTGGCCGCCGCCGCTATCCCGCCACGCTCCACCGGAGCTCCCACCAGGTTGCCCCATTCGGTCCAGGAACCGTCGTAGTTGGTCACTTTGTCGAAGCCTAGCAGGTATTTCAATACGAACCAGGTATGGCTGGAGCGCTCCCCAATGCGGCAATAGGCGATGACCGGCTTGGAACCGTCCACACCTTCGCCGCCGTACAGCGAACGCAGCTCCTCAGCCGCTTTGAAGGTACCGTCGTCATTGGCGGCTTTGCCCCATGGCACGTTGCGCGCGCCCGGAATGTGCCCGCCCCGCTGGCAGGTTTCCGGCAGTCCCGGAGGTGCCAGAATCTCGCCCGAAAATTCCGCCGGACTGCGCACATCCACCAGCACCGCGCCGGCCTCCGCCGACGCCTTTTGCACTTGCGGCAAGTAAGCCCGCAGCGAGAGATCCGCCGGCTTCGCCCGGTACTGCGTGCGCTTCGGCGTGGGAACCTCCGTCGTCAATTCCCGTCCCTCCGACAGCCATTTCTTGCGGCCTCCGTTCACCAGCCGCACATCCGCGTGCCCGTAGATCTTAGCCTGCCAAAGAGCCCACGCGGCGAACCAGTTGTTGTTGTCGCCATAGATGATTAACGTGCCGTCGGGGGCGACGCCGGAAGCCGAAAGCAGCTCCTCGAACTGTTCCTGGGAAAGAATGTCGCGCCGTACCGGGTCGGCCAATTGCGTGTTCCATGCCCAAGCCACCGCTCCCGGTATGTGCCCCTCGTTGTAGGCTTTGGTGTCCACGTCCACCTCCACCAGGCGCACCTTGGCATCGTTGCCGTGTTGCGCCACCCATTCGGTATCTACCAAGACTTCCGGATGTGCATAGTTTGCCATGAGTGTCCTCTCCAATCTGATTAAATCATATCGAGAATCGGTAGATTTGGGAAGAGGGCCTGCACAAGGTTGAAAGTTGCACAAAGATGCACAAGAATGCCCAACGAACCTCGGCGTGGTTTTCCGAGCGAACCCGTCTATCAACGATATAGAATTGAAACATAACCATTTACTCCCAATGCGCCGCCGTCCGCGTTCCAGCCGCCCGCCGGCGTGCGGAACAATGCCCGATCCGCGAATCCCGATGACCCAAGACCCTCGAACCGTTTATAGCGAGTTGCTGGCGCGGCGCAAGGCGGAAATCGCCGGGCGCGATGCGACCATGGTGCGTCTGGGCTATGCCCGGCTGGGGTTGGCCGTCGCTGCGGCCGTGGTTGTCTGGCAGTCGCTTTCGAGCGGTGCGTTTTCCATCGTTTGGGTGCTGGTTCCGGTTGCCGCGTTCGTGGCCCTGCTGGTGGCGCACGACCGGCTTTCGCGGGCGCTCGAAAATCGCCGCCGCGCGGAGCGTTACTTCACGCGGGCCCTGGCCCGCCTCGATGGCGTCTGGGCCGGCACCGGCGAAACCGGTATCGGGTACCTCGACCCAACCCATGCCTACGCCCACGATCTGGACCTGTTCGGCAAAGGCTCGCTGTTCGAGCTGCTCTCCACCGCGCGCACCCACATTGGTGAGGACACGCTAGCCAGATGGCTGCTGGCGCCGGCCGATCCGGCCACCGTCGGGCGGCGGCAGCAAGCCGTCGAGGAACTACGCCCCCGCCTGGATTTGCGCGAACAACTGGCGGTACTGGCGGAGGAAGGCCGCGGCGGCGTGAAACCGGCGGCGCTGGCGGAATGGGGAGAACGGCCCGCCGAGCTTTCAAGCCTGGCATTTCGTGTGGCGCTCTGGATCGCAACCGTTCTGGGGATTCCCGGCGGCCTTGCCGCGGCTGCCCTGCTGCTGCACCAGTTCGGTCTGTTCCCGATGCGTCCGCTCTGGGAGACGCTCGCCCGCGATCTGTTTCTCTTCGTTCTGCTCGCCAACGGCTGGTTTCTGTTTCGCAATCGCGCGGCCGTGGGCCGAGTGGCGGCGGCGGTGGAGGAGGCTGCTCATGAGCTGAGCTTGCTCGCGGCCGTGCTCCGTCTGCTGGAGTCCGCCCGGTTTGTCTCGCCGCTGCTCGCCGAATTGCGGGCCTCGCTCGATTCGGAAGGCTCGGCGCCCTCCGCCCGCCTGGCCAAACTGGCTCGCCTCATGGAGCTTCTGGATTCGCGCGATAACGTCTTCGTGCGTTTGGCCGAGTTATTCCTGCTCTGGACGCCGCACCTGGCGCTGCGCGTCGAAGACTGGCGCCGCCACTCGGGGCGAACCGTGCGGCGATGGCTGAACGCCATTGGAGAGATCGAAGCGCTGAGCTCGCTCGCCAGCCACTCCTTCGAGCACCCGGCCGACCCGTTCCCGGAGTTCGTCGAAGACGGTCCGCGGTTGGAGGCCCAAGCCATCGGCCATCCGTTGCTGGACGAGCGGCGGGTGGTACGCAACGACATTTCGATTGGCGGTCCGCTGCGGCTCGTGGTGGTCAGCGGCTCCAACATGTCCGGCAAGAGTACCTTGCTGCGCACGCTGGGAATCAACGTGGTACTGGCCCAGGCGGGCGCGCCGGTGCGGGCGGCCCGGCTGCGGCTCTCCGCGCTGTCGGTGGGGGCCTCGATCTCGATTTCCGATTCCCTCCAGGGCGGCGTTTCGCGCTTCTACGCCGAGATTCTGCGCTTGCGCCAGATTCTGGACCTCACCGGCAGACGCCCGGCCGCGTTGTTCCTGATCGACGAGCTCTTGAATGGCACCAACTCCCACGACCGGCGGATTGGAGCCGCGGCACTGGCCCGCGAACTGGTGGCGCGCGGCGCCATCGGCCTGGTCACCACCCACGATCTCGCGCTGGCGGAGATTGCCGACGAACTGCACCAAGCCGCGGCCAACGTACACTTCGAGGATTCCATCGCCGATGGGCGCATTCACTTCGACTACGTGATGCGGCCGGGCGTGGTGCGCAAAAGCAACGCCATCGAGTTGATGCGTTCCGTGGGGCTCCGGATTTGACGGCCGGGGAAGTCCGCGCGCTGGCGCGGGAATGCGGATTCGAGCTGGCCGGCGTGGCCGAGGCTCTGCCTTTGCCGGAGTTGTCCCGCTACCACGATTGGGTCGCGCGCGGCATGGCTGGCCAGATGCGCTACCTCACCGACCGCCGCGCCGCCGTCCGCGACGATCCCCGCAACCTGTTGCCGGAGGCTCGCTCTATTGTGTGTGTCGGCAAGCTCTACAACACCCCACAGCCGCTTTCGACAGGTTTCAGCGATATCGAGCGCGGCTGGATTTCGCGTTACGCCTGGGGCGACGATTATCACGTCTCGATGCGGGCCGGACTCGAGCGGCTGCGTGCGCGTGTGGAAGCCGCAGCCGGGAAGCCGATACGCTCCAAAATCTGCGTCGATACCGCGCCCCTGCTGGAGCGCTCCTACGCCCGCCTGGCTGGGCTGGGCTGGATCGGCAAGAACACCTGCCTGATTCATCAGGGCGCCGGGTCGTGGTTTTTTCTGGGGGAGTTGCTGGTGTCGATCGAAATTGCGCCCGATCGGCCGCCGCCCGACCGCTGCGGCACCTGCCGGCGCTGTATCGATGCCTGCCCCACGGCGGCCATCGTGCCCGTTCCCCAAGCCGGACGCTGGGAGGTGGATTCGCGCCTGTGCATCTCCTACCTGACCATCGAGTTAGCCGGCGCGATTCCCGACCAGCAACGCGCCGGCGTGGGCCCCCACATATTCGGCTGTGACATCTGCCAGGACGTTTGCCCATGGAACCGCAGGGCTCCCGTTTCGACCGACCCAGCGTTTGCCGGCCGCCATTTTGCCCCGCCGCTCGAAAGGCTGGCGGCCATCGGCGAGTCCGAATTCCGCCACATGTTCCGCGGCACGCCGGTGACCCGCGCCCGCTACCGCGGTTTCCTCCGCAACGTGGCCGTGGCCATGGGCAATGCGCGGCGGGAAGCATTCCGCCGGCCGCTCGAAAAGCTGGCCGCGCACGACGACCCGCTCGTGGCCGAACACGCCCGCTGGGCGCTGGAGCGGTAGCCGCCCGTTTTCCCCGCGGTGCCGGCGGCTACCGGCGGCGTTCCGGCTTGACATCGTACGGCAGACGGACGTACACTTCTTACTGGGAGGATCTGGAAGATGGCTATAACGGTCGCAACTGCACGGCCGGCCCCGTGGGTTGGAAAAGCGGAGCGATTGGAAGCTCGTATTACGCCAGCTCAGAAGGAGATCCTCCAGCATGCGGCTGAGCTTGAGGGACGTAGCCTCACGGATTTTGTCATAAGCTCCGCTCAGGCGGCGGCCATGCGAACCATTCATGAGCACGAGGTTCTGCTTTTGAGTGCAAAAGACCGTGAGGTATTCGTCAACGCCCTTTTGAACCCGCCGGCTCCGAACGATAAACTGCGCCGGGCCGCCCATCGATATAAACAGAAGCACGGCTGAACGGCTATCTTTTGCCCGATCCTATTTTCGAACGCTCCATCACGGCCTTCGATGTGAGGCGCCACGACCGCGAGTCCTTCGCTTGCGGTGTCGAGTCGCTCGATCGGTATTTCCGGTCGCGAGCCAGACAGGACAGAGACAAATATGCAGCCGCGGTATTCGTCATGGCGGAAGGGCCTGGCGTTATCGGCTACTATACGCTGTCCTCCTACATGATCGATCCGGGCGAGTTGCCCCATGAATTGGCCCGCAAGCTACCGCGGTACCCGAACTTGCCCGCGACGCTCATTGGCCGTCTGGCTGTCGATGAACGATACCAAAGGAAGGGCTTCGGTGAAGAACTCCTGCTGGACGCATTGAGACGCTGTTTCGCCAGCACTTCCGAAGTCGGCTCGCTTGCCGTTGTTGTGGAGGCGGAGAATGCCGAGGCGATTCAGTTTTATCAGTCCTATGGATTCATCCGGTTCCCCGATCACGGAGACAAGCTCTTTCTGCTCATGGCGACGATTCGCGCCATGTTCGAAAAGTGGCCGAACCCGAAGATAACAGTCTCGACGCCCACCCCGAGCCGCTAGCTTTCCCCTCTCGTTCCGCCTTCCACCACGTGCCCGTAGTAGACGTGGGTATCGTAGAGCATCGTTACGCGGCCATGCTGCTGGTACCGCGCGAACAGCTCTCGCAGCCCGTCCACCATAGCCTGATAGTTCGCCGCGCCGGGCAGCGGCGCATAGCTGGAAGAAGTGAGGCGGCCGATCAATCCGTCGCCATCGAGCGACTGGCGGTTGTCCAGGCGCGCCTGGCGGAACGGACCCCCGAAGACGCGGCCGATATCGGCCTCGTCGATGCGGCTCGAATCGTTGGCAAACTGGCGCACCAGCGCTTCGTATTCCGTCATGAAACCCGGCGCCCGCTGCCGCTCGTTCCACACCAGTACCAACCATCCCTCGGGGCGCAGAATGCGATGGAATTCGGCCCGCGCGGCGGGCGGGTCGAACCAGTGAAACGCCTGTCCGGCGGTAATGAAATCGAAGCCGGCCGTGGCCAGGCCGGTCGCTTCCGCGCGCCCGTCCGTCATTTCGAAACGCGGCTCGCCCGCCAGAATCCGTTCTCCGGCTTGGCGCATTTCCCGGTTCGGTTCCACCCCCGTCACTTCGCAGCCGAATTCCAGAAACACTCGCGCCAGCAGGCCGGTGCCGCAACCGATATCGGCTACGCGCTCCCCCGGTCCCAGGCCGCACTCGCGCCCCAGCAAGCCAACCAGCTCTTGCGGATACCCCGGCCGAAAACGCTCGTAGTCCCCAACGCGCGAGGAAAAGCGAAGCGTGGGGTCGTACCCGGTGCGTCTCTCGCCGCTCATGACTACAATGATGGTAGCCGCTTTATGAACTCTTCGCCGCACATCGTCGTCGTCGGCAGCGCCAACGTCGATCTCACCACTTTCACCGACGGCTTCCCCCGCCCTGGGGAAACCATCTTCGGGCGCAAGTTCCACCTCGGGTTTGGCGGCAAAGGCGCAAACCAGGCCGTGGCCGCCCGCCTATGCGGCGCCCGTGTTTCGGTAGTCGCGCGCGTGGGCGACGATCTGTTCGGCCCCGCTACCATCGAGAACTTCCGCTCCCGCGGCATCGACACCGCTCACGTATCGATCACGCCCGGCGTGGCCACCGGCGTGGCGCCGATCTTCGTCGACAGCTCCGGCCAGAACCGCATTCTGGTGGTGAAAGGCGCCAACGATTGCCTGTCGCCCGCCGATATCGATGCGGCTGAAGAACTGCTGCGCCAGGCCGATTGCGTCGTGCTGCAGCTCGAAGTTCCCATCGAGACCGTCTATTACACCTTGCGATTGGCGCGTCGGCACGGCATTCGCACCCTGCTCAATCCCGCACCCGCTCAGATTCTCGATTTTGCCGAAATCGCCAACGCCGATTACCTCATCCCCAATGAAACCGAGGCCGAAACGCTCTGCGGCCTGCCGGTAGGCAGCCTGGAGGAAGCCCGCGCCAGCGCCTTTTGCCTGGTGGAATCGGGCGTTCCGAACGTCATCGTCACGCTGGGCAGCAATGGCGCTCTCAGGGTGGGCCCAGACCGCTTCGAACATATTGCGGCCTATCCGGTCGAACCTGTCGACACCACCGGAGCCGGCGACGCCTTCATCGGCAGCTTCGCCTGCTTCCTGGCCGGCGGCACCGACGAATCCGAGGCCATCGCGCGCGCCAACGTGTACGCGGCCCTCTCCACGCTGAGCGTGGGCACCCAGGCGTCCTTCGTCACGCGAGAGCGATTTGACGCGGCCTGGGCCGAGAGAGCGCAGGGATCCTAATCACAACCCCGCGCTGTCGGCCTATGGTATTGGAGGCTTCCTGTAATACTCAAACATCGCCGCTGAGATTTCGGCGCTGGTCGGCCACTGGCCTCGGCGTTGCCCGGCGTGGGTCGGATAGTCCTCTAGCCGGTTGGGGTCTGGTTGCACAACGGCACCGTCTCTCAGGAACAGAAGTCCCGCTTTGTCGGTAGGCATCTTCGTAACAAACGCCTCGGCCTCCTCAAGGGCCTGGCGGAGCTGGCCCATAATCGCCTTTGGATCAAGCGGCTCACTCGCCAGCAGAGCCCTCCATTCGACGGGTGAATAGGAGGAGTTTCGCCGAATCTCCGCAATCAGACCCTCGGGAGTGAAGCCGGGGGCTTTGTCGACCGCAGCCCAGACCACCGCGCCCAACGGCAGAATGGTTTCGTGAATCGTCACCAGGTCGACAAGGTCGCGCACCTCGCGGCGGCCGGCCGCGGCCATCGCCTTGTTGATGGCCAGGTCAACCGGGTGCAGGGCGTAGCCGAACATCTCATCCCGCATCGTTGGGAAGAACCGGTAGTCGCTGTCAACCACCCATTCCAGCTTGGTTGCCTCGCCGGAACGCTCCACCAGAACCGTGTAAATCGCGGGCTCGCGCCGCTGCCATTCGAGGATGTACCCATGCTCTTGAAGAAGCGCGCCGTCCTCCGCGGCCGCCCGCGCCACCAGTTCCTCGCGGTCATGAAAAACGTCGATGTCGCCGGAGTACCGCAGCGCACCCCGGTTTAGCGGCGTGCTACCCGCAACGTAGCTTTCCGGATCGCGGTGGGACGCGAGAAGCTTGAGAATGTCGGTTTGAATCTTAGATAGCGGCGTGGCAGGCCTGCTCGATCTGTTCGGCCAAACGCCGCGCCGCCAGGTTACCTTCGATACGCAGAGCGCGGGCAACCACAAGGGCGTCCTCCGGTGTGGGGGCCTCGAATGAGCGCAGGTTCCACAACGCCAACGTGCCGAACTCCGCGAAAGCGCGGCGGTAGAGGGTCGCAAGGTCTGGCGGATTTGCCGGTTCGGTCATCGGTAGCCTTGGGGATTACGCGGCGACAATGTACTCCGCGATGGTTCTCGGCTCCGGTATTGCCTCTCCGTCCTCGCCAATACCGGCCAGATGCATCCGAATGGCTCCGCGAATCAGGTCGGTGGTTTCCTCGAGCGTAGATCCGGCGGCAACGCACCCGGGCAGATCCGGCACGTGCGCACTGTAACCGGTGTCGGTCTTTTCGAACAAAACCGCGTATCTCATTTCAGCCCCGCTTGTTTCAGAATACTCGGTCTTAGTGTGCCCGGATCGATCGCTACGCATCGTCCTTCGACGGTGTGCGCTGCGTTTGCCACGCGCCGCCGGGCTGTGCCCGGCTGGACCGATTGACAATCGGTCCGCAGGTTGAACAACCTGCCCCACAGAAAACTACCGTTTCAGCGGGTCCTCGACCCACGGCGGCGTCGCATCGATCAGCCGTCCCAGTTCCGGCTCTAGTTTTTCCATCGCGCACTTCATGTCCCAGGCGATCTGGCGGTAGCTGAAGTGGCCTTTCACGCCGCTGCGCAGGCGGGAGATGTATTCGGCTTCGGCGAAATCCATCTTGAAGAGGAAACGGCCGCGCGCGCCGAAGGGCAGCAGGTAGTGGGCGCCGGGACTGGGCAGGGCGCGCATGGCTTCAAAGGCCGCATCCATGGCGGAATGGTAGATTTCGGCGGCGCCGGCGTCGGCGATCAGGGCGGGGGTTTCGTGGCCAAGCGCACCAGTGTAGGGCTGGCGGAATTTCTGGCAGCGGCGATGGCGCTGCAGGTCGCGGTAAGCGCCGATGTCGATCACGAAATCGTAGGCGTAGAGGCCGCCGCGAAAGGCACCCAGGATTTCGTCTCGGCGGGTACGCGAGCCGAGAGCCAGGTCGATGACTTCGGCCCGGCGGGCGGCGCTCCAGGATGCAGCCAGGTCGTAGAGTTCACGGAATGGACGCGCTGTGACGGGATACAGAAGAGTGGCGACGATATCGGCCGGAGTGTCGGCGGGCTTGACCAGGTCGACGCGCGGGGAATCGCCAGAAACGGCCGGCGGCAGATTCTCGGCGGCCCAGAGAGTGAGGTCGCGGCGAGCCTGGGCGGCGTGGGTATCGGGCTCGGCGTGGTGCGCCAGGGTCGGGGCCAGAGGCTCGGATTGGACGCCGGGGTCCCAGGCGCAATCGGGAGCGGCTCCGCAGGCGGCGGCCAGCTCTTCGCCTAGCGATTGCAATTCAGCGTATTCCGAGGCGCGCAAGCGGCGGATCTGCTTTTCCAGAGTGCGAATGCTGGTGACTTGGCCGACATTGGTGGGAACGCCCCAAAAAAGCAAGTATCGGGCCACATCGAAGGCGCGGGCGGCGATGTTGCGGCGCCACGCTTCGGGCTTCATGTCGGCGGGGCAAGGGAAGCGCTCGGCAAGGCAGGCAAAGGCGCGTTCGTTCACCTGTTTGTAGGCGTGAAGCAGGGCGTGGCCGGCGGCCTGATAAGCGTCGGAATCGCCGGCGAGCTCGGGAGGAGTGACGAAGCCGGAGCTGGAGAAATCCTGGTAGCGCGAAGATTTCGCCTGGCCGTCCCACAGAGGTTCGGCTTCGATTTCGGTGGCGGCGATTTCGGAGATCCCCTCGAAGCAGACTACGGCGTGGCCCAAATCGGCGATGGAAGCGTGGCCGTACTGGAAGTAGAAGCTCTCCAGGAACTTCTGTGAATCGTGCGAGCGCACCCAGGCGATGGATTCGCGCATGGAATCGGGCGAGCGGCTGTAGCGGGCCAGCGCGTAGGCGCACTTTTCGGGTGGCATGGGCGCCACGGTGATGACGCGTTTCGGTGAGTTCAAGACGCTATCATAGCGGAATGCGCTTGCGAATCCATCGGATTCATCCCGCGGCGGTATTACCGCGTTACGTGCACGGGCCCCAGGAAGACGCCGGAATGGACCTGACATCGGTGGAAGAGGTCACGCTCGAGCCAGGCGTGCCGCGCGCGGTGGCGACGGGGTTGACCATCGAACTGCCTCCGGGCTGGGAGGCGCAAGTGCGGCCGAGGAGCGGGCTGGCGCTGAAACACGCGATCGCCATGCCCAACGCGCCGGGAACGATCGACCCGGGCTACCGCGGTGAGCTGCGGGTGCCGCTGATCAACCTCGGGCGCGAGGCGTACACGATTCATGCCGGGGATCGCGTCGCGCAGATGGTGGTGGCGCGCTACGAGGCGGTGGAGTGGGTAGAGGAGCAGCCCGCCGAATCGCAGCGGGGTGCGGGCGGATTTGGGTCGTCTGGACGATGAAGAGCCGGACCGGAGCCCTTAACCGTGGCGCACGCACTCGTGCGTGCCGCGTCGACACTCTTGTCGACGCCCGCTGGCACCGAAGGCACAAGCGTCGAGTAGAGACTCGACGCGGCACGCATGAGTGCGTGCGCCACGGTGCTTTGGAGCACGCCGCATGAGAAGAGCCTGGCTGCCGGCGGCTCTTATGGTGGCGCAGGCGCTGATCTTTTTTCGCTACGCCCTCTTCGTTCCGGGATACGCCATTCCGTGGGACCTGCGCAACCTGCACCTGCCGCACGCTTACCTGTACGCGGATTCCCTGGCGGAGGGGCACTTGCCGCTATGGGACCCGTTCACTTACTGCGGGCGTCCGGAGCTGGCCAACATTCAGGCCGCCACGCTGTATCCCAGCATGCCCGCGGTGGCCGCGCTGGGGCTGATCTTCGGCCGCGACACGCTGCTGGACTGGCTGTGTTGGAACGTGGCCCTACACCTGGCGCTGGCGGGGCTCGGGACGTGGGCGCTGCTGCGTGCCTTGGGGGTGTCGCGCGCGGCGGCGTATTTCGGCGCCACCACTTACGAGCTGTGCGGGTTCTTCGCGGCGCACGCCGAGCATATGGGCGCGGTGATGGTAGCGGCCTGGCTGCCGGTCGCGCTGTGGTGCGTGGTGCGATTGTTTTCGGTGGCGCAGGCGATTCGCCTGCGTTCTACGACTTACTCGCTGCTGCTCGCGGCGGCGATCGCGCTGATGGTGCTCGCGGGCCTGGCGCCGCTGGCCGCCGTCGCTGTGGCTGCATGTTTCGGGTTGGGATTGCTGCTGAAGGTTTTCGCGGGAGCGCGATGGAGTCTGATCGGGGCAATCGCGGGCGCGGTGTTGGGCGGCGCCGCGCTTAGCGCAGCGCAATGGTGGCCCACTTACCAGCTTACCAACCTGAGCGTGGCGCAATTCCGAACAGACTGGCTCAGGACCGGCGGCGGGGTACCGTGGAGGGCCCTGATCTCGCTACTGCTGCCCAATCGCTATCACGTCTTCGACGCGGAGCTGTACCGGCAGCCGGCCGATGTCACCTTCATGTATCTGTACGCAGGAATGTTGGGGTTGGCGTTCGCCGTGCTGGGGCTGGTTCTGGCCGTGCGCGAGCCGCTGTGCCGGGTGTTTTCGGCACTGGCGGCGGCCGGAGCGCTGGCGATGTTGGGCGATACCACGCCCGTGGGGCGCGCGGTGCTGGGTGCGCTCCCGGTGAGGGTGAGAATCGGGCTGCATCCGGAGCTGGCCGGGCCGGTGTTGATGGTTTCGCTGGCGGTGCTGGCGGGGTTAGCGCTTCATCGCGTGGCAGGTAACAACAAAGCCGCTTGGGTCCTGGGCGTAGCAGCCGCGGTGGACCTGATCGCGGTGAGCTCCGGGCGCCGGATGAACGCCGTGAAGCTGGCGGATGAGCCGGGAGTATCGCGAGCGGCCTTCGATGGAAACCCGGAACTGCTCGCGCGGCTGCAACGGATGACGGGCCGTACGCAACCGCCGTCGCGCATCGACACCTATCACGATTCCGACGAATGGGCGAGCTCGGCGCCCACCACGCGCCTCTATACGGCCAATGGCGAGGATGTGATGGCGGTGTATCGCACCATGCAGGCGCGGTTGTCATTTACCAAGGGCGAACGGTGGGGCGCGTATTACCAGGTGGGAGATCCGCGCTCGCCGGTGTTGGGCCTCATGAATGTTCGATACCTGCTTTCGCGAGAGCCGATTCCGGAAGAGAAACTGGCGGGCGGCCCGTTCCGGGAAGAGATGCTGCTGGCTGGGCACTATGTGTACGCGAACCGGGCCGTGCTCCCGCGGTTCTTTCTGGTGGGCCGGGTGCGGCCGGCCGCGGGGATGGCGGACGCGGTGGCGCAGCTCAAGAGCGCGGAGTTCGACCCGGCGAGCGAAGCGATTGTAGAAGGCGCGGGTTCCTTGTCCGTGGAAGATGCCGCGGGTGCGGTGGTAGTGCGCGAATACGGGCTGGACCGGTTGACGCTCGATGTCACCGCCGGCCGGCCGGCCTATTTGGTTACTTCGGAAACGGGTTATCCGGGGTGGGAAGCCTGGGTAGATGGAAAGCCGCGGCCGATCTATACGACGGACGTGACCTTCCGCGGAATGCCCGTGCCGGCCGGAAGGCATATCGTCACCATGCGATTCATGCCCTGGGGCGTGTGGACGGCAATCGCGGCCAGCGCGGTGTGCTGGATAATCTGGGTGGTATGGTTGGCGTTGCCGAGCCGCGGCGGAACGGCCGGGTTCCGGTAATCGGTCGCGGTGCAAAGCTGTCAGGCTGCCGCCTGTCAAGCCGGCCAGCCAATTATGCCCCCTTAGCCTGCCGTCCCGGCGTTCCCAATCTCTGCGTCAGAAAGCCGACCATGGCGCCCACCACAAAACCTGGAAACATGATCTCCAGATAATGGTGCTTCTCCGTAGGCATCGCCGCCACCAGGAACGCGAACAACAGCCCCAGCGCCGAGCCCACCACAATTCCCCATTTGGTTGATTGCACCCTCCGCGCAAACCACCCGCTTAGGAGGCCCACCAGCATGCCCTTCAACGACGACCCCACCAGTTGTCTTCAACAATCTACAACTGCCCCACGCGGGAGGCCCGAATCCTGTCTGCTAACCTTGGTATGGGAGGCACCAGGCGCCCAAACCCGTTCCGGTTTTGTGCATTTTTGTGCATCGCACAAACCGCCGTTTCCATCTCGGGAAAAGGGGTCTTGATGGCGCCCAAGCAACTGTAATTGCTGCGGCTTACGTGCAATCACACCTTCGTTCGCTCACCGGTCCCCGGCGGTTGCCGATGGCCCCGGTTGTGCATTCTTGTGCACTGGGGCGCTTTCCTCTTCTTCGCTACGGCCATGCAAGCTGGAATTCTGGTCACGCGCGGCGCGCAGGGGCTCGAATTCCGCCAGGCGGCTACGGTCGCTATTAACGGCAGCGATCGGGCGTTGCTTTTGGGATTGGAGCCGAAATTGTTTTCGCCGATTGCCGCGCTTCCCGCCACCGCGCTCGATATCACCCTCTGGAAAGATGCCACTGGAGCGGTTGCGGCCGAAGTGGATGGCGAGCCCCAATACCTGTTGCCCTATGGCTGGAAGCCCGTGGTTACTGCCAGTCTTCCCGCGGCTTGGCAACAGGCTCGCTTGGTATATCGAAAATCGCCGGACGCCCAGCCCATCCCGGTCGCATTCGCCGATTTCGTTGCCTTCCTGCCCGGCGGCGTTGCCGAACTCGCCCGCCGCTCGGCCGACCAGCGATGGATCGACCGCCTGGGCGGTGCAACTCAAATCGAATGGATCGGCGCGGCGGCTCGCGCTTTTCCGTCCGACCCCGCCATCACCTCTCTGGCCGGATTCGTGGACCGGGCCATGCGGCAACAGTTCGACCGCTTTCAGAGTGGCGTGGCCGGTCTCGACGCTCTGCGGCAGGCTCTGGGGTTCGGCGCGCTCGTCGCCCGGCTCTATCCCGACCGCCCCGCGCCGCTGGCTTTGTTCCGCCAATTGCAGGAAATTCAAGCCTCGACCGAACGCAATGCCATGATTCTGCGGGCCTTCGCCGCCGGCCGGGAATGGGACGCCTTTTTGCTGGCGGACCGCGATTTCGAGCGCTTCGAAGACGCCTATCCCGATCTCGCCAGCCTTCGCACCGAAGCCTTGCGCGGCAGCCTGGACCTGCATCGCCGCGCTGGCGAGACGTTTCTCGCAGAGCGCGCCTACCAGCCAGGTTGGCGCGAACTGCAACAGGCGAGCGCGCGCCAGCCGTCCGACCGGGCCCTCGCCGGGCAAGTGGCGATTGCCTGGGAAAAGTACTCACGCCAGGCGGCGGAAGCGCGCCAGGGCAGCCCCCAGCCGCTCGATTCCGCCCAGCTTGCCCAAGCCCTGGAAGCCGCCGCCCGATTTCGCCAGGCGAACCAGTTCGGCAACGCCCAGAAAAGCCTGCTGGGCGCCGAGGCGATCGACCCCGATTCCCTTCCCCTGCTGCTTGAAAAAACAAAATTGCTGGCCGCGGCGGGGGAATTCAACCACGCGCTGGCCACCCTCGACCGCTACGATCTGCGCGCTACCGGCCCGCAACGCCAAGCCGGCGCCGCCCTCCGCGAGGACCTGTTTACCGAGCGCGCCGGCCGCCTCCGCGACCTGGAGTCGCAAGCGGCAAAGGCTTGGGCCGAAGGCAGTTACTACCGCGTGCGCTCGCTCGCGATCGCCGGATTGCGCGCCCAAAACGACGCTACCGCCCTGCTTTCCTACGGCGGGCGCGCCTCGCTGGTCGTCCGCGATGCGCGCGACGCGCGAGGATTTTTCCAGCAATACCTGGACGCCTCGAACACGCTCGACACCGGCCCGCGGGAACGCGCCGAAATCCGCGCCTGGTTGGCGGCAACCACGCCGGCTTTAACCGCGCCCGCCGCAAACGAGCCCGAATCCGGCGATCGCAACTGGTTTTCCGGCAAGCGTCTGCCGCCTGGCATCGCCTATTGCCCCATCAGCCTCGCCTTCCAGGCCAAAATCGACCACATCGATCGCGCCGGAGGCAAACGCGTGACATTCGCCTGGCAAGGCGACCGCTTGCAGTCTATCTCGGGGCGCGAGACCATCGTCTTCCAGTACCAGAATCCGACCCCGCAGGTCTTTTTCGTTGCGGCCGGCGGCGAAGCCGTCCCCAAGATCCCCGGCGACCCGGACGAAGCGTACCGGCGAACTCCGGTGCTGCTGCGCAATAACCCCTTGGTCGACCCGGTGGCCATGCGCCGCGTCACCGGCCGCAATCCCGCCGTCACGGTTTCGGGGAATTCGTTCTTCGACCCGTTTGCCTGGAATGGCCTGCACTATTTTTCGATTGAGTACGACGATGCGGGACGGCTCGCCCGCGCCGTCGAGATTGCCGGACCGAAAGGCAATGCGGTGAACCATACCGAGCTGGAGTTCGACTGGGACGGCCCGAAGCTGGCGGCCATTCGCGCCTACCGCGACGTTGACGGTCGCCGCCGGAGGATCTATCGGCGCACGCTGCATTATGAGGATGGCCGCCTGGCTAGCGAGGCGATCGACGCGCCCGGCGGACCCTCCAGCATCCGCTATCGCTATGACAACGGACGGCTCGTGAGCGCGGCCTGCGACGCCGACCCCACCCTGGGCGAACCCGCCCGCCAGGTGACCTTCCGATGACTCGACTAGTGGGACAGGCCTCCTGGCCTGTCGTTGGTAGCGCAGGCTTCAGCCTGTACAGGACAGGCCGGGAGGCCTGTCCCACTAGATCTTTCCTGTTAGCCGTCTTGCTGGCTCTGGCCGCGGCCGTTCCCGCAACGGCCGGCAACGTCGCCTTGGTCATCGGCAACCAGGCCTACTCCCCCGGCCCGCTCAAGAGTCCCGCGGCCGATGCGCGGCTGGTGGAGCGGGCGTTACGGGACGCCGGCTTCGCCACCATTCTGCGTGAGAATGCGAGCCAGGCGGAAATGCTCGCGGCCGAGACTGAATTCGTGAACCGCCTCCAACCCGCCGATACCGCGCTGGTCTTCTTCGCCGGCTACGCCGTCGCGGTCAATGACGAAAACTACCTGCTGGGAGTCGATTCCGGCGCCGGCAACTTTCAGGCGAAAGCCGTTCCTCTTTCGGAAATGCTGGGCCGGCTCCGTAGCCGGGCAGCGCGCGGCATCGTCATTCTGGATGCCAGCCGCATGTATATTGTGGCGGCGCAGCGAGGGCTCAGCCCAGGCCTGGCCATGCCGCGCAACCTGCCGCCGGAAATCTGGATGGCTTCGACAGCCGGTCCCGGCCAGGTGGCGACGGACAACCTCCGCCTGGAAAACAGCGCCTTTTCGAGCGCCCTGGCCGACGCCATTGCCCAACCCGGCCTTACCATCGAGGAAGCGTTCAATCGCGCGCGCTCTCGCGTCCTGGATGAAACCGGGTCGGAGCAGGCGCCCTGGTGGATGTCCACCGCCACCGGGAGCTTCAACTTTCACCCGCCCGAGGGCTCGCCGCCGCCGACCGATGCCGCTACGGTCGCCCGCGCGATGGAGGCCGCGCGGCAGAGCGAGCGGCGCGAGGATTGGGACGCGGCCATCGATCTCGTCATCCGCGTACTGAAAAGCGCGCCCGGGACGGAGCTGGCATCCACCGCCCGGCGCACTCTGACTTACCTGATGGCGCGGCGCGATGGCGACCTGCGCTACCGCGTGATGGACTACAGGGGCGCGGCAATGTTCTACGAGCAAGCCGTTGCCGCGGAGCCCGCTAAAGTGGACACCGCCATCCGTCTGGCGGATGCGTATCTGCTGGCCATACGGGTGCCCGACGCCATCCGCGTGCTCGAATCCGTGCGCGCCCGCGGAGAGTCCCCGGCCGCCGAAAAAGCCGCCGCCATGCTGCAAAAACTTGACATCCATTAGAGCGCTACGTCGAAGGAAAGCTCCGCGATGGTCTTGTCCAAAGTCTCCTGCGCGGCGGCCGCCTGTTGCTCCAGTTGGGCGATCTCTTTGCGCAGCAGGCACCTGGTGCCCGAATGTATCAAAATGGAAGGGATGCAGCTCTTCGATCGGATAACGTGGAACCCGAACCAGATGAATGGTCAGCCGTGCATCCGTGGTATGAGGCTGACGGTGCGTCGGGTCGTGGAAGCCGTGGCGATCTACCCGAACCGGGACGACCTTTTCCGGAACTATCCCGAGTTGGAACCGGAAGACGTCAGGCAGGCGCTGGCATTTGCCGCTGCGAGCCTCGAGGACAGCGCGACGGAAAGTAACGCCGCCTGACCGGTCCGCCATGCGCTTGGTTTTGGATCAGGGCGTTCCCCACGATGCGGCTGCCCTTCTGCGCAGTCTCGGACACGACTGTATGCACGTGGGTGAGATCGGGATGAGCAAAGCCGCCGACGAGGAGATCCTCGCATTCTCGCTGGGAAGAAATGCAGTAGTTGTGACGCTCGACGCAGACTTTCACGCGATTCTGGCGGTCTCCGGGGCACGAGGGCCTTCCGTAATTCGTATGCGGTTGCCAGTCGTGTTGTTGAGGCTGGAAAAGCTGGCGGCGATTGCGCTAAGTCCGCAAAATCGGTCAAGCGGACCTTTTGCGGCGTATTCTATACTCTCATTGGAGGTAACCATGATTGCGTGGAAACGGGCCGCCCTGCTTGGATTCGCGAGCTGGCTCATACCCTTCGTCATCTCTTTTTTCGTCTTCCCACTGAAGAGAACCAACGCCCCGCTGTTCGAGACTTTAATGACGCTCATCGTCCTGGTCACGGCCGGCGCGCTGTTCCAACTCTACTTTCGCCGCCGCGCGCTCTCCGTCCACGAAGCCCTGCTTGTCGGCCTGCTGTGGCTGGCGGTGAACCTGGTGATGGACTACCCCATGTTCGCTTATGGGCCGATGAAGATGCGGGTTTGGGCGTACTACTCCGAAATCGGGCTGGGCTATCTGACTTATCCGGCGTTCGGATTCTGGGCCTCGCGGCTGGCGCGCCGGGGCGGCACATAGGTCACGGTGGCGCGTTCGGAGAAGCGGCACTGCTACCGGGCGGACCACTCGGAGAAAGCCGTCTTCGCGGCTACTGCTTCATGTTGGCCGGTTTTCGCGCGGGCGCCGCGGCGCAGGGCTCGGTGGTCAGATCGGCGAGCTTGGCTTTCTCCACGGCCATGGTCAGCAGGAACGGGGTCTTGGTGAAGGCGGAGGGCACGCCTTGCCAGGAGAATTCGGCGTTGGCCGGGGGTTTACCGGTTAGCGGGGCGTCGAGCTTCAGGGCGATTTCGGCGGTATAGGGCGGGGTTGCGTCCGGCATCGGGACGGCCACCAGAAGTTCCTTGGCTTTGCACGCCGGCTTGGCACTTACCAGCACGCCTTTCAGCTTCGGCACGGCGGCGTCTTTGAGCTGCGTATCGAAATACTGGGCGCCGTTGTCGCCGGTGAGCTGCGCCTTGATGCCTTGCCATAACGCCAGTTCGGGATGGTCCTTGGCGAACTGCGCCTGCTGATCGGTGGCGAGCTGGGCTTGGGATTTGAGGGTGAAATCGGGTGGAGGCGTCGGGCTGGCGAGCGCTTGCTGTTTGAGCGCGTCCAGGCCTTCGTCGCTGCCGTGAAAGCTCGAGTAGATCTTCTTCAGGTAGGCGTCCACCTGGGAGCGGGCGGCGGCATCGGCCAGGCCGCCTTTGGCGGGATCGAGCGCCACGGCGCGGGCAATTTCATAGATGCCGGCGGGGACCTTGGCGGGGTTGGCCGCCTGCTGCGCCACTTCGCTGGCGCCCAGTTCGTAGGCCACCTGCCCGCTATCGGGATATTTTTGCAGAGCCTGGGCGAAGGCGGCTTCGGCGCCGGCGTAATCGCGCTTTTCCATGGCCGCCGTACCGGGTTTCAGCGCCACCGCCGTCAGGGCCGCTTTGGCCACGGTCTGCAGTTGCGCGCGCGCCTTGGCCCAATCGTCGTCGCCGACGTTGGAGGGTTTGCGGTTGTAATCGAGCAGCCACTGGGCGGCTTTGGCGCCGGTGGCGAGTTCCTCGGGCGTCGGGTTGGGCACCTGCTGCACGGCCAGCGAGGCGGTGAACAGCACTTTGACCACCTGCTGCGGGCCCGAAACGGGATCGGTAAAGGCGGCGTCCAGATCGCGGGCGACCAGCGGTGCCGCCGTATCGAGAGCCTTCGCCGGCTGTTTCGCGCCGTTATAGGCCTGGACGTAAAGCACCTCCCGGTCGTCGGTGTAGTCCGAGGCCGGGTACTTCTGCTTCCAGGTGTCGAGATCGGTCAGCGCCTTGGTGAAATTGTTGGTGGAAACATCCTTGATGACTTCGTTATAAATATCGAATTCACCCTGATCCTTGGGCTGTTTTTGCTTGGCCGCGCCTTGCGGAGCCGCTACCGCGCCGAATAAACAGGCCGCCGCCAACGCAGCCGCGCACCGAATTCCCAATCGATACACAAATGCCTCCCCATGTCGGCGCCTGGAACGCCCCATTTGACGCTCTGAAATCAAAATCATATCAGATCGACTATGCTGGAAGCCTGTGGCAATAGGCGAGTTGCGCTATATAGACCTGGCGGTAGTGGCGATTTACCTGGTGGGCATCACCTGGTTCGGGGCGCGTTTTCGCTCCGGACAAAAGAGCCTGCGCGATTATTTTCTGGGCGGGCGGACGGCGCCCTGGTGGGCCATCGCCCTATCCATCGTTTCGGCGGAGACCAGCACGCTCACCGTCATCGGAACGCCGGCGCTGGCCTTCCGTGGGAACCTGGGATTCTTGCAGATCGTGGTGGGTTACCTGCTGGCGCGGCTGGTGATTTCCGCGCTTTTTCTGCCGCAATATTTTCGCGGCGAGATGTTCACGGCTTACGAATTGATGCGGCGCCGGTTCGGCGAGCGCGTGCGCCGCTTCACCGCCGGCATTTTCCTGGTGACGCGGGCGCTGGCCGAGGGAGTGCGGGTGTTCGCGGTTTCGCTGGTGATCTCGATCATGCTCGGGACGGGCGAGGTATGGTCGATCGTGCTGATCATGCTGCTCACCGTGTTTTACACGTTTGAAGGCGGGATGACGGCGGTGATCTGGACCGATGTAGTGCAGATGACGCTTTACGTAGTGGGCGCGGTGGTGAGTTTCTTCGTTATTCTGGGGAAGATTCCGGGAGGGTGGACGCACGTGGCGGCGCTGGCCGGGGCGGCGCACAAATTCGCCATTTTCGATTTCCACTTCGCGCCCACGATGGAATTCTTTTCGCGCACTTATACATTCTGGTCGGGAGTGGCGGGGGGTTGTTTTCTGACCACGGCCAGCCACGGCACCGATCAATTGATGGTGCAGCGGCTGCTGAGCGCGCGCGACGAATCGCAGAGCCGGACGGCGTTGCTGACCAGTTGGGTCGTGATCGCGTTCCAATTCACCCTGTTTCTGGTGATCGGCGTGCTGCTGTGGGTGTATTACGGCGATTCGGGCATCGCCGCTCCGGCGCAGATGGACCGGATGTACCCCGCCTTTCTGTGGCACGAGCTGCCGCCGGGCCTGGCGGGGCTTTCGGTGGCGGCGATTCTGGCGGCCGCCATGGCCAACCTGAGCGCGGCGCTGAATGCGATGGCCTCCACCTGGGTGGTGGATTTCATGCACGGCGCCGGTTTGAAGCAGGCGCGCAGGGCAACCGTTGCCTGGGCGGCGGTGCTGCTGGGAATCGGCATTGCCTCGCGCCATTCGCGCTCCGTGCTGGAAGCCGGCTTGACCATCGCTTCCATTCCGTTTGGCGCGCTATTGGGAGTTTTTCTGCTGGGAATCCTTACCAAAGCGCCGCGCGAGGCGGCGGCCATTGCCGGGATGCTGGCGGGCCTGGCCGCGGTACTGGCGGTTCACTGGCTTACGCCAGTGGCCTGGACCTGGTATGTGCTGATCGGTACGGTGGTGACCTTCTCCGGCGGATGGGCCGCGGCCCAATTTCAAACCAACCCGAAAGGCGAAAACAAATGAGCGACCGAACCAGCGGGCGCACGGAACTGAAGCGGGACTTGGGCACGTGGGCCGCCAGCTCGATTGTGGTGGGCACGGTGATCGGCAGCGGCATCTTCCTGGTGCCGCACGATATGGTGGCGGCGGTGGGCTCTCCGGGGCTGGTTTTCGCGGTATGGGTATTCGGCGGCCTGCTCACGCTGGCGGGATCGTTGAGCTACGCGGAGCTGGCGGCGGCTTTGCCCGAAGCCGGCGGCGAGTACGCCTATCTGCGGGAAGCCTACGGTCCGCTGTGGGGGTTTTTGTATAGCTGGACGCAGATGTGGGTGGCGAAGAGCGGATCGATTGCCACGCTGGCGACCGGATTCGCGATCTATCTGACGGCCTTCTTTCCCGCTCTCGATGGCGTGGTGTGGCGCGCGCCCGGGAGTAGCGGCCTGGAAATTCGCTACGGCCAATTGTTTGCCATCGGGCTAATTCTGGCGCTGGCCTGGCTGAATTACTACGGGGTGAAATTGGGCGGCGAGGTGCAAACCGCGATTACGGTAGTGAAAGTCGCGCTGATTGCCGCCATCATCGTGGTGGGATTCGCCTTCGGGACGGCGCACGCGGCTGCGGGGCCGGGCGGCGCCCCGGTGGCCCATTGGGCGGGTTTTTCGGTGGCGCTGGTGGCTGCTTTGTGGGCCTACGACGGATGGAACAACGTGACCATGGTGGCGTCGGAAATCAAGAATCCGCAGCGCAATTTGCCGCGCGCGCTGATCGGCGGCACGCTGGCCGTAATTGCCATTTATATTCTGGCCAACGCCGCCTATTTCCGGGTGCTGAGCGCGGCCGAGGTGGGCGCCCATGCGCGCGTGGCGGGGGAAATGATGCAGCGCATCGGGGGCGCGCGCGGAGCCCAGGCGGTTTCGCTGGCGGCCATGATCAGCATTTTCGCCGCCCTCAACGGTTCTATTCTGAGCGGCGCGCGGGTACCCTACGCGGCGGCTCGCGACGGTTTGTTTTTTCACTCCTTCGCCAAAGTCAACGAACACTACCGGACGCCGGGAGCGTCGATCCTGTTTCTGAGCGCGTGGGCGGCGGTTCTAGTACTGACCGGAGGGTACCGGCACCTTTTCACACTGGTGATTTTCCCCAGTTGGCTGGTATATGGAATGTCCACCGCCAGCGTGATCGTGCTGCGGCGCAAACAGCCGGACTTGCCGCGGCCGTATCGGACCTTGGGCTACCCGGCGGTGCCGGCGGTATTTGTGTTGGTAGCGCTGGCTTTCATCGTTTCCACCTTATATAGCGCGCCGATGGAGTCCCTGGCGGGGGTTGGCCTGATTGCCCTAGGCTTGCCGTTCTACGCCTACTGGCGGCGCCAGGCAAGGGCAGATACTTCTACCCCGGAGAGTGCGCAGAAGTACGAAAATTGAGTTAGTACTGTATCGGTTTATTTAGGGGAATTTATTCATTCTCGGCAAAACTATTGTTTATTACTCTGGAATTAGAGGTGTATAATCAGGACAAAGGAAGTAGTCATTGGCAGGGTGGCAACTCCACTCGGCCACCGGGAGGGTCGAACGGCTATGATGGACGTGGCACACATCCTCGAGCAGCTCAAAGCAGAGCGCACGCAAATCGAAGAGGCAATCATCAGCCTGGAGCGGCTGGCACGGTCCCGCGGTCCGCGCCGCGGGCGGCCGCCAGCCTGGTTAAGTCAGCAATCCGATGCGGAACCGGCCGAAGTGAAGCGGCGCGGCAGACCGGCAAAGCAGAAAGAGTTGGTGGCGAGCGCTGGCCAAGCCAGCGCGGTGGCATAAGCGAGGGCTTTCAGCGATTGGCGCGCGGCAATCGGCTCGGTCCGGGCGATCGCTGAAAGCCTGTCTTCGGGCCGTGGCCGCCACTCGCGGTCGAGCATCGGTTCCTTCGGCTTCCCCAGCATCCCCATTCCGCCCACGCGCACGCGATATGTCTTATACTGATTTGCGAGCGTGCAACTTTGAATCGGGTTTGACGGGAGGAGACGGCGATGAAGGAAACCACGTTTAGCCGGCGGCACTTTTTTTTCGGCTCGCTTCTGGCGGGAGCCGTTCCGGCGGGAGGGTTCGGCAGCACGGCATCGCTGCGCATGCTGGGATACAAGTCTCCGCTGGAGAAGCTGAATATCGCGTCGATCGGCGCCGGGGGCAAGGCTGCCAGCGACATTCGCGCCTGCGCGACGGAAAACATCGTGGCGTTGTGCGACGTGGACGACCGGCAGGCCGCGAAGACTTTTCGAGATTTCGAGAAGGCCGTCAAATATAAAGATTTCCGCAAGATGCTCGACAAGGAAGACAAGAACATCGACGCGGTCATCGTCACCATTCCCGATCACATGCACGCCATCGCGGCTACCTGGGCCATGGAGCGGGGCAAGCACGTCTATGTGCAGAAGCCGCTGACGCGCACCGTATGGGAGGCGCGTTCGCTGGCGGAGACGGCGGCCAAATACAAGGTCGCCACGCAAATGGGCAACCAGGGTTATTCGTGCGAGGGGACGCGGCAACTGGCGGAGATGCTCTGGGGCGGCGAGATCGGCGCGGTGACCGAGGTGCACGCCTGGACCGACCGGCCGATTTGGCCGCAGGGACTCACCGCGATTCCGCCCGCCGAACCGGTTCCGGCCACGCTCGATTGGGACCTCTGGCTGGGCGCCGCCGAAACGCGGCCCTACACTTCGGGCGGCAGCGGCTATCCGAATGAATTCGACGGTTATTTCTATCAGCCGTTCAACTGGCGCGGCTTTTACGATTTCGGCTGCGGCGCGCTGGGCGACATGGCGTGCCACATTCTGGGCGCCGCCAACCTGGCGCTGCGCCTAAGCGCCCCGACGGCGGTGGAATGCGTGAGCAAAGAGGGCACGAGTCCGTTCATGTACCCGACCAAATCCGTCATCCGCTACGATTTTCCGGCGCGGGGCGCCATGCCGCCGGTGAAGATCTACTGGTATGACGGTTTGAAGGAGACGCCCAAGATTGCGGGCGTGCCGGAGGGCGAGATTCTGGGCGATCCGCCGCATCGGACGCCTCCCAAAGACGCCAACGGCAAGCCGATCCCCCCCGAGCCCACCGGATACAACGGCCACGTTTTCGACTGGACGGAATGGCAGAAAATGCGCGCCCAAGATCCGCCGGCGCGGATGCCCACGCCCGACGGCAGCCTGTTCGTAGGCGAGAAGGGCATGATCACCACCGGCACCTACGGCGAAGATACGCGTCTGATTCCGGTCGAGAAGATGGCCGACTATCGCTTCCCGGAGCCGCTGCTGACGCGCTCGCCCGGCCATTACCGCGATTGGATTCGCGCCGCCAAGGGGGGCGAGGCGTCCTGCTCTAATTTCAGCATCGCCTCGCCCTTCGTGGAATGGATGCTGCTCGGGGTGATCGCGCTGCGGGTGGAAGGTAAGCTCGAATGGGACGCCGCCAGGATGCGCTTCACCAACAATGCCGATGCCAACAAGTACCTGAAGCCGGCGTACCGCAAGGGTTGGGGGATAGGAAAGGCGTGAGGGAGCGATCAGCCGTGAGCGGTCAGCTTCTTGGGGCCGCGGTGCGAGCGGTTTTGGCTGAAAGCTGAGCTGACCGCTGAAAGCTTATGGAATTAAAACTGGTGCCGCTCGAAATTCCCGAGGGCGTGAACCTGATCCTCGGGCAGAGCCATTTCATTAAGACGGTGGAAGACGTCTACGAGGCCATGGTGACGACCGCGCCGCAAAGCAAGTTTGGGGTGGCCTTCAACGAGGCTTCCGGGCCGTGCCTGACGCGGGTGGACGGCAACGACCCGGCGATGCGGGAACTGGCCGCGCGTCACGCTTCGGCCATCGCGGCCGGGCACACGTTCGTGGTGACGATGCGCGACGCGTACCCCATCAACGTGCTGAGCCGAATCAAGGATGTGCCGGAAGTGTGCGGCATTTTTTGCGCCACGGCGAATCCGCTCGAGGTCATCGTAGCCGAAAGCGGGCTGGGCCGCGGGATTCTGGGCGTCATCGACGGCGCGCCTCCCAAAGCGGTCGAAACTCCGGAAGACGCCGACCGGCGCCGGGCCTTTCTGAGGACGATCGGCTACAAGCGATAAGCTTTCAGCGTCCAGGTCTCAGCGTTCAGCATTCAGCTCTCAGCGTTCAGCCAAAACCGCTCGCATGGCAGCCCAAAAAGCTGATCGCTGAAAGCTGACCGCTGACGGCTTCTTTTGAAGACCGCGGCGGCGCGCCATCCGACAATTGGCGCGCGCACCGCGGTGCGGCGGATTCTGTCTTTTAGTAGTGTCGGGAAACCATGGGGCGAACCGGCGTGGGGAAACGGGTGGGCGCTTCGGCGCGATCCATGGGTTTTTCGAGGACCAGCGAGCGGAGGCCGGGCATCGGGGAGGCGCCGGCGCGGTGTCCTTTTTCAGCCACCGGCAGTTGACCGGTAGTGAGATTTTTCAGCCCGAATAAGGCCAATTCAAAGCGGTCTTTCACGCCTACTTTCTGGAAAAGGCGCGAAAGATAAACCTTCACGGTACCTTCGGAAATCATGAGGGTGGTGGCGATTTCCTTATTCTTGAGGCCTTGCGAAAGCAAGCTCACCAGTTGCCCTTCGCGCTGCGTCAGGGCCACGCGGCGGGCGCACAGGAAGCTGTCGGTGAGGGCCTTTTCAAACCATAATTCACCGGCCTGCACCTTTTGCAGACACTTTACCTGCAAATCGGTGGGCAGCGTTTTCCGCAAAATCCCGCGAACGCCCAGGCCCATGGCCTGAAACGCCAGCTCGGTTGAAATATTATTGACCCAAAGCACGATCTTGCTGCTCATCATGGCGTGCTTCATGTCGCTCAGCACGGCAAAGGTCACTTCTGGCGTCAAGTCCATGAGCACCAGGTCGGGAGCGCCCTCGGCGACCTGCTCCATCAAGCCGGTCACGGAGTTGCACGTTGGAAGAAGTTCGAACCCCTCAGCCTGCCGCAGGACCGATTCGAGTCCTTTGGCGAGGATGGGCTCATCGCTGTATAGAAGAATTCGCGTCATATTCTCCACCTATGAAACATCGGGTTCCGAAGAGATCGGAACCTATCATGGCAACGAATCGGATTTTTCCGTATTCGCCTGTCCCTGTCCTCTTGAATTGTCAGATTATTTACTTCGGTTGTCAATAGTATTTACGGAAAAAAAATAGACCAATTAATGACTGATTTCGACTCCGCCGGCGGCGATGTTTACGGTTTCCATTTTTCTTTGTAACATAAACAAAACAAACATACTATGTGGCAAATCATGGACTAGATAAAGCGGGTAAACAGGGGGATTAATCTGGTTAATAACGGTCCAATAACCCTTCCAATAAGGCAGGATGGGTGAGGTGTAATCGTTATCGGTTTTATCCCTTATTATTGGTAGGATTATCCCCTTACCACCACGTCAATTGGGTCGTTAATAACCTTGGAATATACCGCGATATAGCCCATTTAGGATATTGATGCCGCACGTTTCGAGCGCTACAGTTTCGAGTGAGTCACAGGCCCGATGAAGAATATCAACCGGCGCGAGAGTCCGCGAGTCGAGATTCAGCTCCGATGCCACGTCACGTCGCCGGCTGTTTGGGGGCGCGGCGCACTGTACACCGAGAACATCAGCCGCAGCGGCATGCTGGTGGCCTGGCGCGGCGAGGGCGGCTCGCTGCCGGCGCCGGCGGCGGGGCAAATCCTCACGATTGAGGTCGAACTGCCGGTGAATCATGGATTCGGTCAGAAGTGCCTGCACTGTCAGGGCACGGTGACGCGGGCGAGCGATACCGGGGAAGGATATCCGCTGGTGGCACTGCGGGTGAATTACATGGAATTCCGATCGTTTCACGATCGTCTGCGGGGCATCGAGGTTCTCGAGCCGGTGGCCAGCTCCTGGATGGCGTGATGACAACCGAAACAGCCCGGCCTCAGTTCGCCTTCCGCCTGCTGCCTTCGCTGGGGGACATCGCCTTCCTCATGCCGATCGCCTTTCTGTTCGGCCGCTTGGGTGGCTTGTTGCGCCTGTTGGAGGACGGCGACACGGGATGGCACATCCGCACGGGACAATGGATTCTGGCACACCGCGCGGTGCCGTTCGAGGACATCTTCTCCTACTCGAAGGCGGGCAGCCCGTGGTACGCGTGGGAGTGGCTGTCGGACGTGTTTTTCGCCTGGCTCTACGGCTGGGGCAATCTGGCGGCGGTGGCGCTGTTAGCGATGTTGCTGCTGTCGGCGACGTTTGCGCTGCTCTACCGGTTGACGCGGCGCCGGGCCAACGTGCTGGTATCGGTTTTCGTCACCATGTCGGCCACCGCCGCCAGTTCGATTCACTGGCTGGCGCGGCCGCACCTGTTCACGCTGCTGTTTCTGACCCTGTTCTACGCCGCTCTCGAGAACGTCCGCGCCGGCAAGCGGCGCCTGTGGGGAGTTCCCTACCTGGTATGGCTGCCGGTGGCGACGGTGCTGTGGACCAATCTGCACGGCGGTTTCTTCGTGGGCATCGTGCTGATCGGGGCGTACGGGGCCGGCGAGCTGATCGCGAGCGCGCTGACCGCGGACCGGGCCGAGCGGCTTTCCGCCTGGCGGCGGGCCGGGTGGTATTTCGCCTCGGCCGGGGCGGCGCTGGCGGCGAGCCTGGTCAACCCGTACACCTATCACCTGCACGTTCACATGATCCAGTACCTGCGCGACCCGTTCCAGAACGACACCATCGACGAATTCCGGTCGGTGAGCTTCCACAGTTCGTGGGCGTTGTTCTACGAGGGACTGCTGGCTCTGAGCGTGGTGGCGACGATATGGTCGGCCTCGAAGAAGAGGTATGCCGAGGGTGTGGCGATGATGGCGTTTGCGCACGGCGCGTTGCTGGCCGCACGCAATATTCCGCTGTTCGTGGTGGTGGCCGCGCCGCCGGTGGCCGCGGTGGTGGAGGCGGCCGTCCGCCGCGTACCGGCTCTGGCCGTGGCCGGATGGCTGCGGCGGCTGGCGGAACGCTTCAACCGGCTGGCGGACGACACCGGCGAAACCGAACGCATCCCGCGCTGGCACCTGGCGAGCGTGCTAGGCGTAGGCCTTGTCGCGGCCTTGTTGTGGGCCCCCAATCCGCCGCCCAGGTTCCGCGCCGAGTTCGACCCCCAGCGCTTTCCGGCCAAGGCGGTGGAGCGGTTGGGGCACTACCGCTCGGCGCGAATCTTCACCCACGACCAGTGGGGCGACTATCTGATCTACCGGCTCTACCCGTCGCAGAAAGTCTTTCTGGACGCGCGCAGCGATTTTTACGGTTCCGATTTCCTCAAAAAAGCGCTCGACGTGCTCAACGTGGCCGTCGGTTGGGACCGGACCCTGGCGCGTTTCGGCGTCGACACGATTCTGCTGCCTCCGGCCACGCCTTTAGCCGGGGCGCTGAAGGAATCCGCGCACTGGCGCGTCGACTACGACGACGGAGTAGCCATCATTTTCCGTCCGGCTGCGAGCGGCCGGAGTGAACAAGTTTCCGCGGCGGACGACCGCGGCGGAACAGGCCGTGGCCGCGAGGCCACGAAAACAAAGGCAAGCGATCGATCGATACATCGACAGCAACCAAAGACTTAGGAGCGAACAAAAATATGACGTTCTTGCGTAACTTTTGGAACGACGAACAGGGGCAGGACCTCATCGAGTACACCCTGCTGCTGGCATTCGTGGCTCTCGCCTCCGCGGCCCTCTTCATCGGCGCCGGTGGCAGTGTCAGTAAAATCTGGACCAGCGCCAACGCACAACTGGCGGCTGCGGCGACCAGCGCAAGCTAGATCGCCCATGCGGACGGGCATGTCGACGAACGCGACCCTTCGGCATGCCCGCTCGTAACCCAACAGGGTCTGGAAATATTACGGTGGCGTCGCCGAGGGGCGCACTTTCCGGCCTCTCGGGGTTTTGGAGACGAAATCGAGAGTGGCTAACGGCCTAGGAGCGAACAACAATAATGGCGTTCTTCGATAACTTCTGGAACGGCGAACAGGGGCAGGATCTGATCGAGTATACCCTGCTGCTGGCTTTCGTGGCTCTCGCTTCCGCGGCCCTGTTCATCGGCGCCGGAGGCAGTGTGCACAAAATCTGGACCAGCGCCAGCACGCAGTTGTCGTCGGCCGCGATGAGTGCCAGTTAGATCGCCGTGCGGGCATGCCAGCCGAGGCGGTCTTCCGGCATGCCCGTCATTCACGCGGGAGGGTTCGATTCGGGAGCGTCGCCGGGAACCGGAGATTCCGGCGCAGCCGCCTAGGTTCTGGAAACGATGTCCGGACGGGCTTCGGTCCGCCGGTTGGGGCGGAGTGGTGGGGTAAGACGAAATGAATAAAAGATTTCTTGGCGTCCTGATCTTCGCATTCGTAGTGGCCAGCGGTGCGAGCCTGCTGCTGTACCGGCTGATGGTGAACCGCCCGGCGCCGGGCAAGGCCGCCGGTGCGACCACCCAGATCGTACAGGCGGCGCACGACCTGGAGATGGGAGCGGTCATCCACAAGGACGACGTCAAGCTGGCGGAGTGGTCCGGCAACGTCCCGGCCGGAGCCACCGCCCACCCCGAAGACGTGCTCGAGCGCGGCGTGCTGACCCCGATCTATGCCCGCGAGCCGGTCATCGAAACGCGGTTGGCGCCCAAGGGAGCCGGCGGCGGCCTGGCCGCCATGATTCCGGTGGGCATGCGCGCCGTGGCGGTGCGCGTCAACGAGGTGGTGGGCGTGGCCGGATTCGTGATCGCCGGCATGAAGGTGGACGTGCTGATCTCCGGCACCAGTCCCAATTCCGATCAGCGGCTGGGTACCCAGACCCGGACCATGCTGCAGAACATCGAAGTGCTGTCGGCCGGTCAGGACTTCAAGAAGGACGCCGAAGGCAAGCCGCAGCCCGTGCAGGTGGTGAACCTGCTGGTTACCCCGGAGCAGGCCGAGCAGCTCAGCCTGGCCTCCAACCAGACCACGATTCAACTGGTATTGCGCAACCCGCTCGACAAGGAAGCGGCCAAAACCCCGGGCACGGCGGTGGCGCGGCTGTTCGGCGGCAACATACGCATGCCGGCAGGCGACGCAGCCCCGCGCGGCGGAGACATTACCGGCCCGCGCGCGGTGGCGGCGCCGCGGCGTGCGCCGGCGGTGGCCGAGGCGGCACCGGCGCCGCGCAAGCCGGCACCGTTCACCATGGAGATCATTTCCGGCGCCACCAAGAAGGACGTCAGGTTCGATAACGGCGGGGAGGCAAACAGATGAGAGCGTTGGGACTTACGGGCCTGAGGCTGGCGTGGATCGCGCTGGCGGCCGTGGCGGCGGCGCCGGCGGCCGAACCGGCCGGCCGCATCCAGGAGCCGCCGCAACGCGTGGCGCCTCCCATCGACGGCAAGCTGACGGCCACGGTGGGCAAGTCGCTGATCATCGACAGCCCGCTGAAGATCACCAAGATCTCGGTGGCCAACGGGGACCTGGTCGAAGCCGTCGCCATCAACCCCAAGGAAGTGCTGATCAATGGCAAAGCCCCCGGCGAGACTTCCCTGATCGTCTGGCAGGAGGGCGGCACGCGGCTGGTTTACGACCTGCTGGTGCGCATGAACCCGCTCCGGCTGGAAGCGGTGCGGGCGCAGATCGCGCGCGATTTTCCCGACGACGACATCGGCGTGACCTTCGACAACGACACGGTTTTCCTGCGCGGCACGGTGAAGGACGTGGCGTCGGCCGACCGCGTGCTGGGCATCGCCGAAACGCTGGGGAAGGTGGTGAACCTGCTGCGGGTGAAAGTTCCGGCCGAGGAGCCGCAGGTGCTGCTCAAGGTCCGCTTCGCCGACGTCGACCGCAGCACCAGCACCAGTCTGGGCATGCAGCTCGCCTCCGGCGCCTTCAATCAGTCGACCCAGATCGGTACCGGGCAAAACAGCAGCATCGGTATCGACCAGACCGGCACCTACACCCTCAGCAATGCGCTGAACGTGTTCCTGTTCCGCAAGGACCTGAACCTGGGCGTGGCGATCGAAGCGCTCGAAGCCAAGAACCTGCTGGAGATCCTGGCCGAACCCAACCTGCTGACGGTCAGCGGGCAGAAGGCCAGCTTCCTGTCCGGCGGGCAGTTCCCGGTGCCGGTGGTGCAGGGCAGTTCTTCGATCGGCACGGTGACCGTCATGTACAAAGAATACGGTATCAAGCTCAGCTTCCTTCCGATCGTCACGCCGCGCGGCACCATCCGCCTGCAGGTGGAACCCGAGGTCAGTTCGCTCGATTACAACAACGCCATCACCTTATCCGGTTTCGTCGTCCCCGCGTTTGCCACGCGCCGCGTTCAGACCGAAGTCGAACTGGAAGACGGGCAGAGCTTCGTCATCGCCGGGCTGCTCGACAACAATTTCACCGAAAACCTGAGCAAGATTCCGGGGTTGAGCAGCATTCCGCTGCTGGGCAAGCTGTTCCAGAGCGTGACGCGGAACAAGACCGCCGAGGAGCTGATGGTGCTGGTGACGCCCACCATCGTGCGGCCGCTTCCGGCGGGCGCGCCGCTGCCCGACCTGGAACGGCCGAAGCCTTTCCTGCCGCCGAGCAAGTCTTACAGCAATGTTTACCAACCGGGTATCGACAAAACCGGCCCGGTGCCGGTGCACCCGCCGGTGGACTCGATACCGTATGAGCAACTGGTGACGCCGGCGAACAAGGCCAAGACCGGCCAGCAGGCTCCGGCCGCCACACCCGCCGCGGCGCCACCCGGCGAACCGGGGCAGACGCCGGCCGCGGGCGCCCCAACCGGGGGTAGCGGCAAGTGAATTTCGCCCGCGGAGACGCCCTATGTACCCTTTGACGATCGGATTGGCGATTGAAAACCGCGATTTATGGGAGCAGGCGCAGACGTGCCTGGCCCAATTGCCTTTCCGCATCATCGTCGAGCACCAGGACGTGGGCGACGTCAGCAACTTCCTGGACCGGCTGGAGCGGATGCGGCCGGATGTGGTGCTGGTGGACATCAGCGGATGGAAGGAACCGCTCGAAGGACTGGTGTCGTCGATCCGCGCCGCCGCCGGCGACCCCATGATCGTGGCCTTGAACACCACCGCGCAGGCCGACGCCATCCTGTCGTCGCTGCGCGCCGGCATCAACGAGTATCTGTTTCCGCCCCTGCAGGACACCCTGCGCAAGGCACTCGAGCGGCGCTCGAACGAGCGCAGCCGGCGGCGCGACGGCGGCACCAAGGGAGCCGGCAAGGCGGTCGGATTCGTCTCCGCCAAGGGCGGCTGCGGCGCCACCACCATGGTTTGCCACTTCGCCCAGGAACTGGGCCGGCAGAACCTGAAAGTGCTTTTGGCCGATATGGATTTCGACGCCGGCCTGGTGGGCTTCATCACCAAGACCAAGTCGGTGTACTCGATCCTCGATGCCATCAACAACCTGCACCGGCTGGACATTCATTATTGGCGGGCGCTGGTTTCGAACGGGATTCCGGGAGTCGAAATCGTCTCCTCGCCGCTTGCCCTGGCGGCGAAAATGCAGCCGCGCGACGACCAGATCCGGCAGGTGCTGTCGTTTGCCCGCCCCAATTACGATTGGACGCTGGTCGATCTGGGCCGCGGACTGGGGCGCATCGCCATGGCGGCGATGGAGGAACTGGACGAAGTGTGCCTGGTGACCACGCTCGAAGTGCCGGCCTTGCACCAGGCCAAGCAGGTGGTGCAAACCCTGCTCGACGGCGGCTTCGGCAAATCGCGCCTGCGGCTGCTGCTCAACCGCGCACCCAAGCGCCTGGACATCTCGCCCGAGGAACTGGAAAAGATGCTGGGCATTCCCATTTTCGGCACCGTCATCAACGACTATCCGGAGCTGTACGAGACCTACGCCGAAGGCCGGATGCTCAATCGCAGTTCCGAATTAGGCAAGCAGATCGCGCGGCTGGCGCTCAAGCTGGCCTCGATCGAAGAAGAGAAGACCGAAAGAAAGCGCTTTGCGCTTTTTGGATAAAGGAAGGAAGTACTAAAACCGTATGCCTGCCCTCATGAATTCGTCCGCGAGACCCGGCGACAGCCGGGAATCCGGCTGGGTCAATCGCCTGTTCAGCAAGGAAGGCTACACCCCGGAGTACCAGGAGCTGAAGTTCACCCTCCACCGCAAGCTGCTGGACCGGATCAACCTGGAAGCGCTGAGCTCGATGGCCGGCGAGCGGGTGCGGGCGGAGATCCGCGCCGCGGTGGCCAAACTGGTGGAGGAAGAGAAAACCCCCCTGTCGCTGGTCGAAAAGGACCGCGTCATCGAGGAGATTCTGGACGAGGTCTTCGGGCTGGGGCCGCTCGAGCCGCTGCTGCAGGATCCCACCGTGAGCGACATTCTGGTCACCACGCCGCACCTGGTGTACGTGGAGCGGGGCGGCAAGCTGTACCGCACGCCAGTCGAATTCAAGGACGACGCGCACCTGCTGCGGATCATCGAGAAGGTGGTTTCGCGGGTGGGGCGGCGGGTGGACGAGAGTTCGCCGCTGGTGGACGCGCGCCTGCCGGACGGCTCGCGCGTCAATGCGGCCATCCCGCCGGTGGCGGTGGACGGCCCGCTGCTTTCGATCCGCCGTTTCGGGCGCCACGCGCTCAAGGGCGAGGACCTGGTGAGCAAGCTGGCCTTGACCGAGGGCATGCTGGAGCTGCTCAAGGGCTGCGTCAAGGCGCGTCTGAACATTCTTATCTCGGGCGGCACCGGCTCGGGCAAAACCACCCTGCTGAACGCGCTCTCGAGCTATATTCCCGAGGATGAGCGCATCGTCACCATCGAGGACGCCGCCGAGTTGCGGCTGCAGCAGACCCACGTGGCGCGTATGGAAACCCGGCCGGCCAACGTGGAAGGAGTGGGCGCGATTCACATCCGGCAACTGGTGATCAACGCCCTGCGTATGCGGCCGGACCGCATCATCGTGGGCGAGGTGCGCGCCGAAGAGGCGCTCGATATGCTGCAGGCCATGAACACCGGCCACGACGGGTCGCTCACCACCGTCCACGCCAACACGCCGCGCGACGCTCTGGGCCGTTTGGAGGTGATGGTGGGGATGGCCAACGCCAGTATGGGGATTCGCTCGGTGCGCCAGCAGATCTCCTCGGCCGTGAACCTGTTCGTGCAGGCGTCGCGGTTCAGCGACGGCACCCGGCGCATCACCCATATCACCGAGGTGGTCGGCATGGAACAGGACATCATCACCCTGCAGGATATTTTCCTGTTCGAGAAGACGGGCATCGCCGAGAACGGCAGGGTCACGGGGCGTTTCCGCGCCACCGGCATCCGGCCCCGGTTCTACGACCGGCTGAAGGCCAGCGGCATCCTGCTGCCCACGCAGATGTTCCAGACCGTGGTGGAGATCAACTGAGCGGAGTGAGTGGAGCGGAATTAGCGGAGACTCGAGTATGCCGGTTGGAGTTCTGGTCGCCTTCGTCGTCATCTTCGCGCTCGTGATGCTGGCCGTCAGCGCCGGGTCGAAGTTCGTCGAAGGGCGGCGCAAGAAGCAGATGGTGGACATGCTGCACACCGCCGCCGGCGAACCGGTGGTGACGGTTTCGAACCTGCTGCGGGAAATCGAGCCCGACAAACCGAGCGGGGTAAAGGGCCTGGTGCAGCGCTTCCAGTTCAGCCGCCACGCGCAGGAGCAGATCCAGCAGGCGGGCATGAGCTGGTCGTCGACGCGCCTCGTGGCGGCGATGGGCCTGGCGGCGATTCCCGGACTGGGGGTGGGCGCGCTGCTTCCGTTCCTGTTGAACGGCCCGACCACGGCCATCGTGCTGGGGGCGACCTTCGCGGTGATGCCGTACCTGTACGTCCGGCACCGCCGCAAGGTACGGCTGGACAAGCTGGAAGAGCAGATGCCGGAAGCGTTGGACTTCCTGTCGCGCTCGATGCGCGCCGGCCACGCCTTCACCATCAGTCTGGAAATGATCGGCGAGGACATGGCGGATCCGCTGGGGCAGGAATTCCGCACCCTGTTCAACGAACAGAACCTGGGTGCGCCGCTCGACATCGCGCTGCGCAACTTCGGGCAGCGGGTGCCGCTGCTGGACGCCCGTTTCTTCATCTCCTCGGTGCTGCTGCAGAAACAGACGGGCGGCAATTTGAGCGAAATCCTGTCGCGGCTTTCCTACGTGATCCGGGAGCGCTTCCGGCTGAAGGGGCAGGTCAAGGCGGCCAGCGCGCACGGCCGCATGACGGCCAGCATTCTGACGGTGCTGCCGATCGCCACCATGCTCGGGCTGCTGATCGTGGCGCCGGGTTACCTGCAGGGCATGGCCGCCGACAGCGACGGGAAATGGTTGATCGGCGGGGCGGTGGTGGCGCAGATCCTGGGCAACTACTGCATCAAGCGGATCATCAACATCAAGGTTTGAAATGGAACATCCTTTACTGTTGTCGCTCATCCTGTTTCTGATGGTGATGGCCCTGCTGAGCGGGGTGGGATACCGGATCTACTATAAGCCCGGAAAATTCATGCGCCAGTTGGGCGCGCCGGTAATTTCCGACGCGCAGCGGATCGGCCTGACCAGCACCGAGGAGCCGGCGCCGAGCACGGTGGTCACCTTTCTGCACGGTCTGGGCTCGAAGATTCCCTCGTCGGAAGCCGAGGTCGCAACGCTGAAGGCCGACCTGATCCGCGCCGGGTTCCGGTCGGAGACGGCGGCGCCGGTGTTTTACGGCATCCGCATCGTTTCCACCCTGGTGCTGCTGCTGGGCGCGCTGGCTATGGAATCGCGCATGCCCGCCAATCCGATGCTGAAGGTGATGCTGATGGTTTCCGGCTGCGCCGCCGGCTGGATCGTGCCGCGCTTCGTGCTGGAAAAGCGGGTGAAAAAGCGCCAGGAAATCATTCGCCTGTCGCTGCCGGACGGGCTGGACCTGCTGGTGGTTTCGATCGAGGCCGGTCTGGGGCTCGACCAGGCGATCCAGCACGTGGCCAAGGAACTGCAGGTCACCCACCCGGAACTGGCCGAAGACATGAGTCTGATTACGCTCGAGATGCGGGCCGGCAAACGGCGCGCCGACGCGCTCAAGAACTTCGCCGAGCGCACCGGCGAAGACGAGGTGCGCAAGCTGGTGGCGATTCTGATTCAGAACGACCGATTCGGCACCAGCATGGGAGAATCCCTGCGTACGCACTCGGACTTCATGCGCACGCGGCGCCGCCAGGAGGCCGAAGAACGCGCCGGCAAGGTCGGCGTCAAGCTGGTTTTTCCGATTTTCTTCTTCATCCTGCCGTCGATGTTGATCGTGGCGGCCGGACCCGGGCTCCTGCAGATCTTCAAGAACCTGTTCCCGTTGATGAATTCGATGCATTAAACCGGCAACGGTGTAGCGACCGCGACAAATTCGATTGGGACGATTTCACAAACTAGTCAAGAGAAGGAGACAAACGACAATGGACAGCTCGACAGCGATGCAAGGAATGATCTGGTTGGTGGCCGGCGGAGCCATGTATCTGTTTCTGCGGCGCCGGCGGACACGCCGCACGCGGTAAGTCCCTCGGTGGAGGAAGGCGGCGGGCCGGAAGCCGGGAAGCCGGGGGTCGAAAGGCACCCCGGCCGTGGCTGCGTCTTCCGGTTTCGGACTTCCGGCTCCCGTCTTTTTTTCCCATGTCTTTCGACGCTTTAGCCGACAAACAGAACGCCGACGGCGGTTGGCCGTATCGGCGCGGGTCTTCGTGGACCGAGCCGACGGCGTACGCGGCGCTGGCCATGCTGGCCGCCGGCGAAAAGGCGCGGGCGCGAAAAGCGATCGCGTGGCTGAGGGGTCTCGAGGGCGCCGACGGAGGCTGGCGGCCGCGCCCGGGGGTGGAGGATAGCACCTGGGTGACGGCGCTGGTGGCGCTGGTGCCGCGGGAAGAATTCGGGGCCGCGGCGCACGACAGGGCGGTCGGCTGGCTCGTCGACGTCACCGGCGCCGAAAGCGGAGCGGTCGTGCGGCTGCGGAGCTGGTTGCTGGGAGAGGCGCCGAATCCGGATGCGCGGTTCGCCGGTTGGCCCTGGATGGAGGGTTCGGCGGCCTGGGTGGAACCGACGGCGCTGGCGATTCTGGCTCTCGAAAGGGAACCGGAACGCCGCAACGCCCGCCTGCGCGCGGCGGAGGGGCGGCGCTTCCTGATGAATCGGCGCTGCTCGTCGGGAGGATGGAATCACGGCTCGACGCACGCCGTCGGCTACGCCACCAAGGAATACCCGGAAAGCACGGGGAGGGCTCTGGCGGCGCTCGCGGGCGAGCCGAAGGCGGCGCTGGAGCGATCGATCGGGTTGGCGCGCGGATTTCTGGACGAATCCCGCTCGGCCGACGCCATCAACTGGCTGCGGCTGGGCCTGACCGCGCAGGGCGCGCCGCTCGAGCGATATCGGCCGCCCGAGGAGGTCGTCTACCGCATGGTGCCCGAAATCGCGCTGGACCTGCTGCTATCGGCGGGGCCGGCGGGGTATTCGCTGCTTCTGGGCAATCCCGCCGCTGGAGGCAGACGATGACGCACGCCGTCACCCGCCGGAAATGGATCGCCGGCGCCGCCGGCGCGGCTACGATGGCCGCCGGTTGCGCCCGCCCGTCCGCGCCGCGCGCCGCTTCGGTATCCATCGTGCGCGCGCCGGCCTACGACCAGACGCTATACGATACCGTGCGGCGGGTGCTCGCCCTCCAACGGCTCGAAGTGAGCGGGCGCCACGTGGTGATCAAGCCCAACCTGGTGGAGTACGAGCCGGAAAGCGCCATCAATACCAGCCCGCTGGTGGTACACGCCGCGCTCGAAGGGTTTCGCGCCCTGGGAGCGGCCAGCGTGCGCATCGCCGAAGGGCCCGGACACCGGCGCAACACTCTCGACCTGGCCGAGGCGGCCGGCTATTTCCGGCTGGTGCCGCACTTCGAAGACCTGTTTGTCGACCTCAATCTGGACGACGTTTCCGCGGTTCCCCTGCCGCGCCCGTTTTCCAGGCTGAAGCGGCTCTATCTTCCTCACACGGTGCTGGGGGCCGATCTGGTGGTTTCGCTGGCGAAAATGAAGACGCACCATTGGGTGGGCGCCACGCTTTCGATGAAGAACCTGTTCGGGACCGTGCCCGGAGGAGTGTACGGCTGGCCCAAGAACGTACTGCACTGGGCCGGCATCGATGAATCGGTGGCCGATTTGCACTCGGTTTACGGACGCCAGTTTGCCATGGTGGACGGGGTGGTGGGGATGGAGGGCAACGGCCCGATCCAGGGGAAAGCCAGGCCGGTTGGGGTGCTGGTGGCCGGCCGCGATCCGGTGGCGGTGGACGCCACCTGCTGCCGCATCATGAGGATCGACCCGCTGCGCCTGGGCTACCTGCGCATGGCGGCCGAAAGCGGAGCCCCGCTGGCCGAAGCGCACATTCGCCAGACGGGCGAGAACATCGCCGCCGTCGCCACCCAGTTTGAACTGGTGCCGGAATTCCGCGCGCTGCGCCTGGAGGGCGGGTGATGGGCCCGAATCGTTGAGAATGGAAGCATGCGCGCCATGCCGACCATCCCCCGCCAGAGCCAGCCGAAAGCGCCAGCCCGGATCGAGGAGCGCCCATGGTGGTACGGCGTAGCTTCCCTCCTGCTGCTGGTTCCCTGTTATTGGCAGCCGCGTATCGAGGCCGGCGACCTGGCCAGCCACATCTACAACTGCTGGCTGGCGGAGTGGATCGGGCGCACGCGGCCGGCCGGGCTCGAGGTGGCGCATCCCTCCACCAACGTCCTGTTCGACTGGATGCTGAGCGGCTTCGACCGGCTGGCGGGCGCCGGGGCCGCGCAGCACCTGGCGGTTTCGCTGGCGGTATTGACGTTCGTGTGGGGGGCGTTCGCTTTCATCTCGGTTCTCTCCCGGCGCCGTGCCTGGAACACGCTGCCGGTGGTGGCGATGCTGGCCTACGGCGCCGTCTACCACTTTGGGTTCTTCAACTTCTACCTGAGCATGGGGCTGTGCCTTTGGGCCCTGGCGCTGGGCTGGAGTTGCCGGGCCAAGGCGCTGGCGGGAGCCGCGGGTCTGTTGGTGGCGGCCTATCTGGCACACGCTTTGCCGCTGGCGTGGGCCGTCGGGCTGCTGGGCTATCGCTGGCTGACCCTCGCGATGTGGCCGCGCCACCCCAAGCGTGTGCTTGCCGGCGCGCTGGGGGCGATGGTGGCGCTCCACTTTGCGGTTCTCGCCGCGCTGCCGTGCGATTGGACGATGGCGCAATTCAAACTGGTCACCGGGGCCGATCAGGTGGCGGTGTTCGACTTCAAGTACACGCCCCTGTTCCTGATCCTGCTGGGTCTCTGGATTTTCGAGGCGGTCACACTGATCCGCGCTTCGGGCCTGCGACCCCTGGTGGGCGGGCTGGCTTTCGAACTGGTTCTGATCTCGGCCGCGGCGGTATGGCTGGCGCCAGGCGGGGTGCTGTTACCCGGCTACCTGCATCGGCTGCAGTTTATCCCCGAGCGGCTGTCGCTGGGCGCGGGGGTGTGCGTCTGCGCCATGCTGAACGCCGGGCCGCCGCGCAAAGGGATGCGCGTTGCCCAGGGCTTGCTGGCGGCGGTCTTCTTTGTGTTCCTGTTCCACGACGAGTTCGCACTCAACCGGCTGGAGGATAGCATCCGGAACCTGGTCGATACTCTGCCGGCCGGGCGGCGGGTGATTCTGGGGATGGACGATCCCAGCCTGAGCGTCGACGGGGTCACGCACCTGATCGACCGCGCCTGCCTGGGCCATTGCTTCAGCTACGCCAATTACGAGCCTTCCACCTGGCAGTTCCGGGTTCGGGCGACCGGGCCCAATCCGTACGTGGCGTGGACCTACGTGGATTCCTGGAAGCTGCAAGCCGGCCTGTATGTGGTGCGTCCGGCCGATCTTCCGATGTACCAGGTAGTGATGGATGGGGAGGGAAAACTAGGCGTGCGCGAGCTGACCGCGGGTGAACCATGCGGCATTACGTACTGGAAATCGTTACCGGATCTGTTCCCGGACATCTGAAGTCGCGGTGGTAGAAGGTAGAAGATAGAAGGTAGAAGATAGAACCGGAAGGAGAACTCGCGCTGCCAGATTCTGACTTCTGGACTTCTCGCTTCTGAACTTCTCTCCCACCCCTATTTCGCCAGAATGACGGCCAGGTTCCAGATCACCAGCGCGCCGTACCAATAGCAGAAGATAGAAGGTAGAAGATAGAACCGGAAGGAGAACTCGCGCTGCCAGATTCTGACTTCTGGACTTCTCGCTTCTGAACTTCTCTCCCACCCCTATTTCGCCAGAATGACGGCCAGGTTCCAGATCACCAGCGCGCCGTACCAATAGCTCACCCACCGGATCAGATGCATACGCTTCTGATAGACGCACACTCCCCCCAGGGCCAGCGCCAGCGCTTTGGAGGACAGCACACCCAGCGCCGGGCCGGCGTGCATCATCACGCGGATAAAGGGGCTGGCTTCGGCGGCGCCCACCTTGAACCCTACCAGGGTCGTCAGCAGATCGAGGAGCTGCAAATAGAGGAAAACTTGGGTCAGAGCCATTGATTTGGGTTCCGAAGCCTCACAATCTCAACTCAGATTGTAGTCGTAAACCGCCTTAATTCTTAGGGTTATTCGTACGGTTTGTACCGCCCGGACCAGTGTGGGTGTGGTACTTGGCACGGCGTTTCGGCGCCGGAGGGTGCCATCGTGCCATCGGGTGGAACTCTCCGGGTGGAAGGGAGCGCGTATAATCAAAGGCATGTCATTGCGCCCCCTGCACGATCATATATTGGTGACCCTTCTCGACGAAGGCGAACAAACCCGCGGCGGGATCGTCATTCCCGATAGTGCCAAGGAGAAGCCCCAGCAGGCCGAAGTGAAAGCCGTGGGCAACGGCAAGCTGACCGAGAACGGGGAGCGCGCGGCCCCGGACGTCAAAGCGGGCGACCGTATCCTGTTCGGCAAGTTTTCGGGATCGGAGATCAAAATCGACGGAGTCGAGTACCTCATCCTGCGGGAAGACGAGATTCTCGGGGTGCTGGAATAGGCTGTGCTACCCTATACTTTTCAATACCCGAACTTCAGGAGTTTTTTCATGTCTTTTGCTACGCTGCTCAGGCCGCTGGTGGTTTGTTCGGCCTTGATGGCAGCCAGCCAGATGGCAACGGCGCAGGTGAAAGTGGCGGTGGTCAACCTGCAGAAGGCGGTCTTCGATACCGCCGAGATCAAGAAGGCCGACGCGGAAATGCAGGCCCGCTATAAACCTCGCTCGGACAAACTGCAGCAGCTTCAGGAGCAGATCCAGCGGGTGGCGCAGCAGTTGCAAACCGGCGGCGACAAATTGACCCAGCAGGCCCAGCTCGATTTGCAGACCCAGGGGCAGACGCTGCAGCGGCAGGCGCAGCGGCTGCAGGAGGAGTTGCAGCAGGACGTGCAGGCCGACCGCAACGAGATTTTGAGCAAGAGCTCGCAGAAGATGAGCGACGTGATCAAGAAACTGGCCGAGGAGAAGGGCGTGGACCTGATCGTGGATTCGGCCACGACCCTGTACTTCAAGCCCACCATGGAGCTTACCGCCGACGCCACCGCCGCTTACGATAAGACGTATCCTGTAAAGTAGGAAAGAAAGTGGCCGGCTATCTGGATCACTACGGCGCGGGCGAGGAACGCCGCGCGAGAACCGTCAAGATCGTATTGTTCTCGGTATTAGCCCTGATCGTAATCGGCGGCCCTCTGACGTTCTATTTCTACGATTGGCGGCAGGAGCACGAAGTCAATCGCTTCTTCGAGCTGTTGGCGGCGAAGGACTATACCGGCGCCTACGCCCTGTGGGGTTGCACGGCGGCCAAGCCCTGCAGGGGCTATTCGCAGGCGGCTTTCCTGCAGGATTGGGGCCCGCCGCGCGACGTCTCGCACCCCAAAATCACGCGTAGCCGCTCGTGCGGCTCGGGGGTGATCGTCACCGCCCGGTTCGGCAACAACCAATTGGAGCATTTCTGGGTACAGCGGGACGATCGGACCATCGGTTTTTCGCCCTTTCCCGGTTGCCCGGTGCGGGCGAAATAGGCGGACCAAATTCGATGGACGAACGAGCTTACTACAGCGAATCCCAAACCACCAAACCGGCGCAGCTTCACTGCCCCTATTGCGGGGCGTCCGAGAGCTACGAACTCCACTGGGTGGTGCGCAAGAAAAAAGACCGGCTCCCGCCCGGCGCCGACGAACGCGACCGCGCCAAGTTCCAGAAGGCCCAAAGCTACATGGTGCTGGTGGACGACAAGGTCGCCTGCAAGAACCTCCGCTGCCGCAAGCGCTTCGATATTTCCGGCGTGAAAAGTATGGCGTTTATCTGAGGGCAGCGAAGGTTTCAGCCGCGACCCGGTCGGCGCGATGGCCGCCAAATGCGTGGATGGTCCTGGTCCCGGCCACAACTTCACCGCCGTGCGGCACGCCGCGCGGAATGAAATATTCCTCCCCGGCCTTCACTGGAATGCGCTCGCCGCCAACGATCAAGGTGTAGCGACCCTGCAGGACCGCCATGTATTCGTCGTAGTCGTGAGAGTGCGGCGCCGAGGCCGCGGTTTCGCGGCAGGTCCAAAACGCCATCTGGCTTCCCTCCGCTCCGTCGAAAATGTAACCTTCAACTCCCGGTGTTGCCTGGCTGGTTTTCACGATCCTGTTGGCCGGGTGTCTCATGAATTCGGGGAAGTTGTCCATAGCTACGAAATAGTGTGGCACGGTAAGCGGCAGGAGGGCGGTCAGCGGTCAGCTTTCAGCTTAGACCGGAAGAAGTGCCGGAGGAATCTAATCTAATCTCGACACGGCAGGCAAGAATGTCCGCGCCACGGAAAAGGCGGCGTTAGCTGAAAGCTGATAGCTGAGCGCTGACAGCTTTCAGTGCGTCATCGCGTACACGATATAGTTCACGCCCATGCGGATGGCTTGATCGGAAAACTTGGAGGGATAGTAAGGATCGTCGGCCCACTCCCAGGCGTCGCCGATATCGGAGTTGAAGGAAATTGCCACCAGGATGCGGCCCTTATCGTCGTAGATGGCGCGCCAGTGAGCGCCCTTGCCATCGGCGTATTTGTAACCCATGCGTAAGTGGGCCTGGCCGGGAATCTGCAGCTTCTCGCCGATGTCGTAGACCGTGTGGAAGATGGGGTCGTCGTCGGGAATGTCCTGAATGGGCCGGTCGGGAAAGGCTTTGCGGATGCGGGTTTCGAACTCGCGCCATTCCGCCCCGCCGTGAAAATCGTCGGCCATGAAGAAGCCGCCGCGCAGCAGGTACTCGCGCATTTCGGCGGACTCGCGGCCGGTCAATCCCCATTCGCCCACCTGCACCGCGTAGAGCCACGGCCAGTCGAAGGCGTCGCCTTCGTCCAGGTTAACGCACTGCTCGGCGGAGCGGGTTTGAATGCGGGTGAGGCGGCGAACGGCCAGCGAGAAATGGCGGTCGGCGCGAGGGAAGTCCTGGGTCCACAACGAAACCCCCATGTGCCAGTCCAGATCGCGGCCCTCGTAACCGTTGAGGGGCCCGGGGGGAAACATGAGGCGGGCAAAAGCCCACTCGGCGTTGTCGGCGTAATCGGAAGGCAGCGGGATCTCGCCCAGCCGGTACTCTACTCCGGGGAATTGGCGGAAGGGCCGCTGCGCGTCGAGCGCGCCTAGCGACAGCGCGGCCGCAAGAGCGGCCAATCCTCCCCTCGCCCATCGCCGCGGTTCGCGGTCCATTGCTTACAAGAATACCGCGTTTGCCGCTCCCGAAACGCTGGTATAATTCAGGGAGATGGTAGTTAACCGCCCGCACCAGCGGGTTGTCGAAGGTTCGTTCCTTTCCCATCGCAGCGCGGTTTCCTGTCCGGTTTCCATTTCAACAGGGAGGTATCCACCGCTCTTTCAATGAAAGCCAGTGTGCGCATTCTCCGCGGCGTGGAAAGCCTGTTTGGCACACGCGACGAAAATATCCGGTTGATCGAGAACGGCTTCAACGTTCACACTCAACTGCTGGACGGCAATCTCGAAATCGAAGGCGAAGAGTCCGGGGTGGCGCGCCTCCAGAGCATTCTGGAAGACTACAATACGCTGCTGCGGGAAGGCCACGTCTTTAATAACGGCGACCTCAACAGCTACCTGCGGGTAGTGGCGGCGGATCCGGAAGTCACGCTGCGCGCCCTGGTATCGAGCGGACGGCAGCGCAGTTTCGGCAAAAAGGTTCTGGCCCCGCGTTCGATCAACCAGCGCCGTTACCTGGAAGCTATCGAACGCTACGACCTGGTATTCGGCATCGGCCCGGCCGGCACCGGCAAAACCTACCTGGCCGTGGCCATGGCGATTTCGGCCCTGCTCGCCAAGCAGGTAGCGCGTATCATCCTGACCCGTCCGGCGGTGGAAGCCGGCGAGCGGCTGGGCTTCCTGCCGGGTACCCTGCAGGAAAAAATCGACCCCTACCTGCGCCCGCTCTACGATGCGCTCTTCGACATGCTGGAGAGCGACCGGGTGGAAAAACTGCTGGAGCGCAACGTCATCGAAGTCGCCCCCATCGCCTTCATGCGCGGCCGTACCCTGAACGACAGCTTCATTATTCTGGACGAAGCCCAAAACTCCACCTCCGAGCAGATGAAGATGGTGCTGACCCGGCAGGGCTTCAATTCCAAAATGGTGGTGAACGGCGACGTGACTCAGATCGACCTGCCCACCGGGCGCCGCAGCGGCCTGATGGACGCCACCGAGGTGCTCCGCGGGGTGGAAGGCATCAGCTTCGTGCAGTTCGACGAGAAGGACGTGGTCCGCCACACGCTGGTGCAGCGCATCGTCAAAGCCTACGAGCGCTACAACGAGGCGATCGGCGCGGGCCGCCAGCTTTCGCTCAAACTGGCCGAACCCGAAACCGCGCCGGAGGCGGCCGCGGAAACGGCGCCGCAGGCCTGAAGCCTTTCCATGTCCGGCAGCGAAGGCAGTACGGTTACATTTCGGCGCAGGCAGCCAAACCCGGATAGCGCATCCCTGCTGCGCTTCGCCCGCCGCCTCCAGCGCGAAGTGGCCAAGGGCAAGCCCTTCGACTGCCTGGTGGCCGGCGACGCTGAACTGCGCCGCCTGAACCGTGAATTCCGCGGCAAGGATTACGCCACCGACGTGCTCTCCTTCCCCGCCCCTGCCGGGATGGAGAAGGCGCTCGTCGCCAGTCGCAAGCGCTTAGGCCCTGGAGAGAAGAGCGGGACGAGGGCGTCCCGCGCGGACCGGGGGGTCCGCCCCACTTTGGGCGACATCGCCATTTCTCTGGCGCGCGCGCGAGCCCAGGCACGCGCCTTCGGACATACTACCGAAAGCGAGATCCGGATATTGATCCTGCACGGGCTGCTGCACCTGCTGGGCATGGACCACGAGACCGACGGCGGCCGGATGGCCCGCGCCGAAGCGCGCTGGCGGGCGCGGCTGGGCCTGCCCGGCGGCCTGATCGAACGGGTGCGGGCATGAGCTACGCGTTCGCGATATTGGCGCTGGCCTGCGCTCCGCTGTTGGGCGTCGTCACCTTCGTGCAGCTTCTGTACCTGGAAAGCCTGCGCCTGCGCACCCGCGACCTGCCCGCCCTGAAATTCTTCAAGGACACGCTGGAAGAGAAACTCGGCCTCGAAACCGAACAGGGCGCGGGCACGTTTTCCCTCATCAAGCACACCCTGCTGGTGCTGCTCGGCATCTTCTGTTTCGGCTGGCTGGAAGACAGCGTCTGGCAGGCCGTGCTGGCCGGCTGGCTGACCATGGCCGCGGCCGCTTACGCGTTGCCGCAACTGCTCTATCGCCGCACCGGCGCCCATTGGCTGCTGGGGCTGGTGGCTCCGCTGCGCGCCCTGGCCTGGATCGCGCGCCCCTGCGCCGCCCTGCTCGAATTCTTCCAGTCGCTGGTGGACCTGGCCGACGAGGGCCATCCCAACAAGGAAGCGCCCTCCACCGAGGAGAACATCGAAGCCCTGATTTCGGCCGGCGCCGAAGAAGGCCTCATCGAGGAGGACGACCGCAAGCTGATTCAATCGGTGGTCGAGTTCGGCGACAAGGTGGTGCGCCAGGTGATGACGCCGCGCCCCAACATCGTGGCCATCGGCGCCGAGGCCACCCTGGAGACCCTCCGCCGCCTGGTGATTCACGAGCAGTATTCGCGCATCCCGGTATATGAGCAGAACATCGACCAGGTGATCGGCTTCGTCCACGTGCGGGACATGTTCGAGCTCGAAGAGGACCAGCGCGACCGCCCCGTGAGGGAACTGGCGCGGCCCATTCCTTCCGTGCCGGAAACCAAGCCGGTCAACGACCTGATGCGCTACATGCAGCAGGAAAACACACATATGGTGATGGTGGTGGACGAGTACGGCAATACGGCCGGTCTGGCGACGATGGAGGACCTGCTCGAAGTCATCATCGGCGAAATCCGCGATGAGCACGAACCAGCCAGCGATGTGACCGACGACGGCCACGGCGGCTTCATCGTTTCCGGCAGTTTCGATCTGGCGCGCGTGCCCGAGCTGTTCGAGTCTTTTCACCGCGAGGAAGACATCGAGTCGACCACCATCGGCGGCCTGGTCAGCGAATGGCTGGGCCGCGTGCCCAAACCCGGAGAATGGGTGGATAGGGACGGCATTCGCGTCACCGTGCTGGCCGGCGACGAGCTGCGCATCGAGCAGGTGCGCATCGGCAAATCGGAAAAGGTGGCCCAATGAGCGAAACACCGCGCGCCGGCGAAGCTTTCCGTTCGGGCTTCGTTTCCCTGATCGGACGCCCCAACGCCGGCAAGTCCACCCTGCTGAACGCCCTGGTGGGGCAGAAGGTGGCCATCGTCGCCGACAAACCGCAGACCACCCGCACCGCCATCCAGGGCGTGCTAACCCTGCCCGGCGCGCAGATCGTGTTTGTCGATACGCCCGGAATTCATAAAGCCGATTCGTCGCTCAACAAGCGCCTGATGGACACCGTCCGCGGCGCGGTGGAGGAGCGCGACGCCCTGGTGCTGGTGGTGGACGCCAGCCGCGCCTTCGGTCCCGAGGACCAGGGCGCCATCGATCTGGCCGGCAAGACCGGGACTCCGGTAATTCTGGTTCTCAACAAGATCGACTTAGTCAAGGATAAGTCCCGCCTGTTGCCGCTCATCGACCATTACCGGAAGTTATTCGACTTCGCCGCCTGTGTCCCGATTTCGGCCGCGCGCGGCGACGGCATCGACATCCTGCGCCAGGAGATTCTGACGCGACTGCCCGAAGGCCCGGCGTATTTCCCGGAGGATTACGTCACCGATCAGCCCGAGCGTTTCCTGGCCGCCGAGTTGATCCGCGAGAAGGTTCTGGCGGCAACCCGCGAAGAAGTGCCGCATTCGGTCGCCGTCATTGTCGACCGCTGGGAGGAGACTCCCAAGCTGACGCGCATCTACGCCACCATCCATGTGGAGCGCGACGGCCAGAAAGCCATTGTGATCGGCGCCAAAGCCGCCACCCTCAAACAAATCGGAACCGCCGCCCGCCAGGAGATGGAACGTCTGTTCGGGTTTCACATCTATCTGGATCTGCACGTCCACGTCCAGCCCGGCTGGCGTGAGCAAGCCGCCTACCTGAACGCCCTGGACTGGCACAATTCGCGTGGCGGCCCGGCCGAGTGAGCCGCTGCGGTGGAGGCTGCCGCCTACTTAGGCGGCCATCACTTTCTGGGCCGGGGAAGCAGTCGGCTCCTCGGCGCCCTGCGCGGCGATGGGCCGAACCCGCTTGGCCTGCCCGGCATTCCATTCGTGAGCCAGCACCAGGTACACAATCGCCAGGTTGTGAACGAACAGGTCCAGTTGGGTGCGCGTGGCGCTCTCGGGCGTGAGTTCCTGGGCCCGGGCTACCAGGCTGGACAACGCCACCGGCTCCTCGCCAATGTGTGACAGATAGGCGGCGACATCGCGCTTCTGTTCGAGCAGCGATAATTTCAGCCAGCCGTCCAGAATCTGTTGGTGCAGCCGCCGCGCCGCCGATTCGACCGCCGACCTCCCGGTCTCTGTCGCCGCACCCAGTGGATGGAAATCCCGAAACGTGCGCAACGCGACCAGTTGGCCAAACACCGAGTTTTGATTCGCGATCAGGTCGTTCACTTCGGGCGCGCCGGTCTGCCCGAGTGCCAGGACGGGTGAACTCATTCGACAACTCCTTTGCCGGCGGGTCGTCGGGTGAAACATCAAACCGAACTCGCCGGTACTCGGAATCTTACTAGGAGCCATCGGGCGCGAACAAGACGCAACTTGGTTAGCGCTCCGGTTATACCGAGCGCCATGATAGTACTGAACCCGGCCGCTCAGTTGTAGTGGTTGGCGTTGATGTCGGCGAAATGCGCCTGTTCGGCGGGCAAGTCCTCCAAAGTGTAGATCGAATTGGTCGGGCAAACCGGGATGCACGCGCCGCAATCGATGCAATCCGCCGGATTGACGTAGAGCTGCGGCGCTTCGGCAAAGGCCGGCTCATCCTGCTTGGGATGAATGCAGTCCACGGGACAAGCCTGGACGCACAGTTCGTCTTTGGTACATGTATCGGTAATTACGTAGGCCATGCCTGCGGGGCTGCAATCGTCGGGCCAACCCTCTGGCGGTGCCAAGTTGCAGAAAACAGGATGCGAAATTCCACATTTAGTCTTCCGCGGTTGGGGCAAATGACGCACATTGACCGGCTTTCGCCGGCCGTTGCCCAAAAAGCCGCGTTTCATGCCGCACGTCTTCTTGTCCGCGCGGCGCTACGCTAGAATTTCATCATGCCGCTGGTTTCGATCGTCACGCCGTGCCTTAACGCGGCCCGCTTCATCGGCGAAACCGTGCGCAGCGTGCTCGATCAGGATTACCCCGATATCGAATACCTGATCGTGGACGGCGCCTCGACCGACGGCACCCTAGATGTCCTCGCCTCTTACGGCACGCGGGTGCGCGTCGCCAGCGCTCCCGACCGCGGCCAGGCCGACGCCGTCAACCGCGGATTCGCCCAAACTCGCGGCTCCCTCTTCGCCTTTCTCAATGCCGACGATCTCTACCACGCTGGCGCCATCCGTGCCGCCGTCGAGGCCTTCGCCTTCCACCCCGAAGCCGCCGCGGTCTACGGCGAGGCGCGCTACATCGACGAATCCGGCCGGGGGGTGGGCAGCTATCCGGTGGAACCCTTCGAGCCCGCCCTTTTCGCCCGCCGCTGTTTTATCTGCCAGCCCGCGGCCTTCGTCCGCCGCGACGCGTTTGGCGCCTGTGGCATGCTGGACGCCAGCCTCCGCTATGCCCTGGACTACGACTTTTGGATCCGTCTCTCCGCCTCTTACCCGATGCTCAAAATCGACCGCGTACTGGCCGATTCGCGCCTCCACGCCGCTAGCAAGACGCTCGCCGAAATGCCCGCGGCCATGCTGGAAACCATTGAAGTGCTGCGCCGGCACTACGGCTATGTACCTTATAACTGGCTTTACGGCTATGCCCACCGTCTGCGCACGCAACAGGCGCTCGCCTCCGCGCGGCCGGCGGCGTCGTTCGGGAGCGCGTGCCGGTCGCTCGCCATGGGCGCCCGCTATAACTGGCGTCACCCGCTTCGCTTCGGCGTGGATATCCTGTCGACCGCCCGCGAGAGCCTCGCTTGAGCCAACCCCTGGTTACCATCGTCACTCCTTCGCTCAACCAGGGTGAGTTCATCCGCGCCACCATCGAAAGCGTGCTGGCGCAGGATTACCCCAACATCGAATACCTGATTATGGACGGCGGCTCCGCCGACCGCAGCGCTTCGATTGCAGCCGAGTACTCCAGTCGTCTGGCCTGGACCAGCGAAAAGGATCGCGGTCAGTCCCACGCCATTAATAAAGGTTTTCAATGCGCCCGCGGCGATATCGTGGCCTGGGTGAATTCCGACGACCTGCTCCTGCCCGGCGCGGTCGCCGAGGCCGTGGCCGCACTCCAGCACGCCGGACCCGCCGCCGCGGTTTACGGCGAAGGCTACCTGATGGATCGCTCCGGCCTGGCGCGCCGCCGCTTTCCCGCTACCGAGCGTTTCAATCTTTGGAAGCTGGCCTATCTATCCGATTACATCCTGCAGCCGGCGGCCTTCTTCCGCCGTTCCGCCGTGGAGGCGGTTGGCTGGGTCGATGAGTCGCTCCACTACGCCATGGATTGGGACTTGCTGATCCGCCTGGGGAAAAAGTTCGGCTTGGCCTACACGCCCGCCTATCTGGCGGCTCTGCGCGAGTATCCCGAGGCCAAGACCTTTTCCGGCGGCCGCGCCCGCATCGCCGAAATTCGCCGTGTGCTGGAACGCCACACCGGGTTGCACCGCGCGCCCGGTTACTGGACGCATGCCCTGGACCAGTGCCAGCGCAGCGCCATGACCGCGCTGGCCCGTCCAGGCCCACGCTGGCTCGGTCCGCCGGCCCAATTCCTCAGTCTGCTGGCTTATGCCGCCACGGCCGCACCCATCGCCTGGGTAGCGCTCGGGGCACAAGGGTGCTTTGCCGGCGGCTGGGTGGGGCGGCGCCTCCGCTGGATGCTGCCCGAAGGGCATGGCAGGGTCGAGATCCGCGGTGTGGTGCCCACCCACCCCTCCCTGCGCGGCCAGTCCCTCGCCGTCTGGCTCGAAGGCAGCGAGCTAGCGCGCTGGCCGGTCGGCCCCGGCAGCTTTGAAATCGCCTTTGACCTTCCCGCCTCCGCCGGACGAACCCTTCAGTTCGAAGTTCGCGCCACCCGCTGGCGCCGGGCCCCGCTCGAAGCCGGGTTGGGCCTGAATGGCGTGGCCTGGAAGGTGGAGTCCATCCGTTCGGAGCGGGTCTAACTCCTTCCAATTCCCCGCGTTACTCCAACTTGGTTTCGACAGTTTGGTGCCTGTTCCAGGTACCAAAGGTACTTTAGCGATAGTTTAGCCAACTGTAGTAACCGTTTGGAACTTGCTACCGCGGGTGGAGAACTGATTTACTCAGAGTGGGCGAGAGATTCCCGCTCGATATTCTGGAGGTTATGCATGTCCGCCGCTCCCACGCTTCCGCAGACCTTGGCTCATCGTTTGGCTGAGGGAAAGCTGCCAGTTCCCGAATCGCTCCGGACCGGAACCCAATTGGCCGAGGCATTGCGCAAGTTGCACGACACCGGACGAGTACACGGAGCCGTGTCGCCCGCCAATGTGAATCTTACTCCGGACGGCGTGGAGCTGACTTCCGCGCTGCCTTCTTTGACACCCACGCCTTACACCGCCCCGGAAGTCATCGCCGGAAGACCGGCGGATGTGGCCAGCGACATCTTCTCTTATGGCACCGTGTTGTACGAAATGTTGACCGGGCGGCGCGCCTTCGATGGCGGCGACTTCGCCTCCATTGCCGTCGCCGTGACCCAAGCCCAGCCGGCGCCTACCGGCAGCCCGGCGGTGGATCGGCTGATGGCCGCCTGCCTGGCCAAGGACCCCGCGGCGCGGCCGCCGCGGATGCAGAAAGTCATCCTCGAACTGAAGATGTTGAGCATGCTCGCCAAGCGTTCGGAACCGCCGGCTCCGCGCCGCGACGCTACGCTCGAAACCGCGCTGCGAGCCGAAATCGCGCAGCTCGAAGCCCGTATCGACCGCCGTCTGGAAAGCCATCGCCAGGACGTGGCGGCGTCGCATCGCGACACTGCCGATACCCTGTCCGGGCTGCGCGGCGAACTGGGTAAAATCGCCTCTCAACTGGACACCGCGCAACAAAGTTCGGTGCTCTCCCAACAGGAGATCCACGCCACCGGCGAAAAGCTCATCGGCCACGTGCAACAACACCTCGATGCCAGCGCCGAGCGCGTGCAGCGGCTGGAACAGGATTTGGCGGCCAGCCAGGAGCGGGTGCGCAAACTGGCGGAAACCGGGTTGAACCATCAACACCTGGCACAGATCGGCCTCAACCTGGAAGCTCACGCCGGCCGCATGCAGCAAATCGAGTCCGCCCTCGCCGCCACTCGTGGCGCTCTGGAAAAGCTCGACCGCAACGCCGCCAGCCGAGAGCACGTCGCCGAGATCGCCCAAAGCCTGGGATACCACCAGGCGCGCACCGAGAAAATCGAAGCCGCCCTGGTTGCCTTGCAGGGCGCTTTCGAGCGGCGCGTGGAATCCTCCGTCAACCCGGAACAGGTGGCGCAACTCGCCCATGGCGTCGAGACCCAAACCTCCCGCGTCGACAGCCTCGAAAAGACCGTCGCCGAGCACGCCGGCGCCTTGGCCGCCGATGTCACCCGGCGCATCGCCGATCTCCACAAACTGGTCGCCGAGGACGTGCAGAGCCTCGAGGGCACCATCAAGCAGCAAGCCGGATCGATCGAATCGCTGCGTACCGCCATGTCCCAGACCGACGATCTGGTGGAACGCGTGGTCGAAGCGCTGGAATCCCTGCAATCGACCATTCTCGAGCATAACGAAGAGCGCACCGCTGTAATCGGCTAAGCACTCCATTTCGGAATTACGGCTACGAAATAAGCAACCGCTCCCTCGCGGTCGCGGCTCGGTTACGGGCACCGCGCGTTTTCAAACACTTACCGAGCCGCGACCGCGAGGGAGCGGTTGCCGGGAAATACGTTAGCGAATTAATGAAGTTGCGTACCAAGGAGCCGTGAAAAAACAAATCATAGCCGCCGATGAACGCGGATAAACGCCGATAAATCCTTTGGTTTGTTCACAGGCGTTCTGGGCGGATCTTGCATAGCGCTCCAGGGCGTTCAGAGCCAACAGCTGAAAGCCGATCGCTTCTTTCCTCTTGCCTAAAGGCGAATAAAAAGCGAAAATACGGTTATGGCACTGGTCGGCATTGCGCGCCTGGCTTCCCACGCCGAACGCCTGGAGGCCAAGCGTCAAGTGGAGTACTTCGAAATGCCCGCGCGCAGCATTTTGAACCGCACCCGGCCGGACGCGCCATTTCAGTGGACCATCAATCCCTATCGCGGCTGCGAGTTCGCCTGCAAATACTGCTACGCCCGCTACACCCACGAGTTCATGGAGATGAGCGCGGCCGAGTTCGACGACCGCATCTATGCCAAGGCTGCTTCGGCCCAGCTTCTCCGCCAGGAATTGCGGCGGGTGGCGCCGGGGGAGCGAATTGCACTCGGCACCGCTACCGATCCCTACCAGCCGGCCGAGCGGCGCTACCTCAGGACGCGCGAGCTTCTCACGGTGTTCGCGGCCGAAAACGGCCGGCATCTCGGCATTACCACCAAGTCCGACTTGGTCGCCCGCGACCTGGATCTATTGCTCGAGATCGCCCGCCGCAACGTGCTGAACGTCTATTTCACCATCACCACCTTGAATGAAGCCCTGGCGCGAAAGCTCGAACCGCGCGCTCCCACCCCCGAACTCCGCCTGCGCGCGGTCGAGAAGCTGAGCCGCGCCGGCATCGTGGTCGGAGTGACGCCCAGTCCTATCATGCCCGGCCTGACCGATTCGCCACGCGGCCTGGACCGGCTGGCCAAGACCGCCCGCGATCGCGGCGCGCAGTCCTTCGGCGAGGGAGTCCTATTCCTGATGCCCAGCGCGCAGGAGGTATTTTTCCCATTCCTGGAAGAACGCTTCCCGGAGATGGCGGCCCAATACCGGCGCCTGTTCGCCGGCGGGCCGTATCTGGGGCGCGATTACAAAGACAAGCTGCGCGCGCTGGTGGCGGAAATCCGCGACCGCTACGGCCTCTCCCCGCGCCCGGTGGAATATCGCCCCGAACTGTGGCTCGACGACCCCCAGGGCAGCTTATTCCAATAGCCCCGGCGATCCGTGTCGCCCCATTTCCGTTACATTGGAACTTGCCCTCCGACCTCGCCGAATTCGATTACCACCTTCCCGAAGACCTCATCGCCCAGGAGCCACTTCCGGACCGCGCCGCCTCGCGCATGCTCGTCGTCGACCGCGCTTCCGGCCGCTGCGAGGACCGCGCCTTTCGCGACCTGCCCGAACTTCTCGGCCCCGGCGATTGCCTGGTATTGAACGATTCGCGGGTTTTTCCCGCGCGCCTGTACGGCCATCGCGCCGGCTGGCAGGGCAAGGTCGAGGTCCTGCTCGTGCGGCCGATGCAGGCGGGCGGCCGTGTCTGGGAAGCGTTGGTGCGGCCCGGCCGCAAGGTGCGTACCGGCGAGCGAATCTCCTTCGATGGCGATCTCGAAGCCGAGGTGATCGGCCGGGGCGAATTCGGCCAGCGCACGCTGTCGTTTCCCGCCAACCGCGACCTGTTCGAAGATTTCGAGCGCATCGGGCACGTGCCCCTACCACCCTATATCCGCCGCCCCGATCGGCCGCAAGATCGCGAGCGCTACCAGACCGTCTTTGCCGCCGAAAAAGGCTCGGTCGCCGCCCCCACCGCCGGCCTTCACTTCACCCCCGAGCTGTTGGAAGCTTGCCGCGCGCGCGGCGCCCGAACCGCATACGTCACCCTCCACGTGGGCCTCGGAACTTTTCAACCGCTGCACGACGAGCAATTGCAGCAGGGCAAGCTGCACCGGGAGTGGTTTCGCATCGGCGCCGAAAACGCCGCTCTCATGGGAGCCGCGCACCGGCTGGTGGCCGTGGGCACCACCAGCATGCGCAGCCTCGAATCCGCCCTGGCGCGCGGCCCGCTGGAGGCCGTCTCCGGCGAAACCGATCTGTTTATCCGCCCCGGCTACGCCTTTCGCGGCGCAGGCGCCCTGCTCACCAATTTTCACCTGCCGCGCACCAGCCTCTTACTGCTGGTCTGCGCCTTCGCCGGGACGGAACTGGCCCTGGCCGCCTATCGCCACGCCGTGGAGCAAAGGTATCGCTTCTATTCGTACGGCGACTGTATGTTGATCGTGTAGCCATCCCTATATCGGTTCGTGGCGCGGACACTTGTGTCTGCAGCGCCGAGATTCGTCTCGGTGCTTCTCTGGCTGCAACGACTTTTTCGTGGAGCGGGCTCTCAGTCCAATGCCGCATACTTTTTCATCCCGGTTGTGTTTCTGCACAAATTGTGGGGCAGCCAATTCTGGCTGCAGCCGGCTTTTAGCCGGCATTCGCCTGGCAGGAGGACTCGCTGCGCCTCGAAAGGGCCGCCTAGAAAGGCGGCTGCGGGCAAAATTGCCCACCCCACAGTTTATGCGGACTGTCCGCGACGAAAAAAGTATGCGGCATTGGGCTCTCAGTCTGCCACGCCGGGACTCACCCCTGCGCTTGTCTCGCATAGCCTGTCGTACTCCCCGGGCACGCGAAGATAGCCCGCGGCCTTGGTCGCGGCCCTGCTGCTCTGTGTGGGCAGGTTGGTTACTAAAACCTGTGGACCAATTGCCAATCGGTCCAGCCGGGCGCCAGCCCGGCAGCAACGCCGACTTGCGCTCCAAGTCTTGCATGGCTAATGTAAAGGCTATGGCTGAACCTGTTCACCAAGGCCCCTTCGTCGACGCAGTCGAGGTCGACGCCCCAACCCTGGCGGCGATCGACCGCGGAATCAGGGCTGCTGACGAAGGCCGCACCGTTTCGATCGATGAAGTCCGCAAGATGATTCCAAAGTGGATTTCCAAATTCGAATCGCAGAAGCCGCGCTAGGCGGCGGCGCTGCCCGTCTCGTCGCCCCTTCTCCCTACACCGCGTTCAAAATCGCCACCGCCCCCTGGTAGCTCCATTGGTTCAGCCACAGCCCGAGCGGCGTCACCCACATCGCCACAATCAGCAGGCCGAATCCGAAGCGCGCCAGTTCCATGTACACCACCGGGGGAATGCGGGCGGCCAGCAGCAGCTTGGAACCATCCAGAGGCGGCACCGGCAGCAGGTTGAACAGCGCCAGGTAAAGGCTCAACAGCACCCCGCGGGCGGCGAATTGGGCGAATGCCGGGAAAGCGTGCGCCGTCGCGGTCGAGACCACTCCCAGAATCACCGCCATGATGACGTTGCTCGCCGGCCCGGCCAGCGATACCAGTGCCAGCCCATTTAGACCGCCTCGCAATCGGCTCGGCTGCGTCATCACCGGCTTGCCCCAGCCCAAAAAGCCGGCCCCCAACAGCGACGTCACAAAAGGCAGAATGGCCGTGCCCATCCAATCCACGTGCGCCAGCGGGTTGAGCGTCAACCGCCCCTGCCGCGCCGGGGTGTCGTCGCCCAGCCGCACCGCCGTCCAGGCATGCGCGAATTCGTGCGGCGCCGTCAGGATCCACAGCAGGAGCACGTTGAGCAAAGCGGTTTCAAAGTGAAGGCCGTTCATTTATGCCGCCGTACGGCGAGAGCCCACAGAGTGAGCAGGGCGGCTACCGCCGCCACCGAGATCCACATGCGGAAGCCTGACGACCATTCTAGTGGTATCCTGAAGTTTACACCATCAAATTTTTCCTGAGGTCGAGATCCCATTGGCATTATTGGAAGGTTGCAGGCACTCGCTTGAAGTTTCCATCCCCGTCGAGGACGTGGACGGCGAAACCGGCCGGGTTATGGCGGACGTTCAGAAGCGCGCCAAGCTGCCCGGCTTTCGTCCCGGCAAGGCACCCGCCTCGTTGATTCGCAAACAGTTTGCCGGCGACATCCGGCAGCGCGTGCTCGAAAGCCTGATCCCCAAGTTCCTGAACAAGCAGTTCGAGGCGGAAAACCTCAACGTGGTGGGCACGCCGGACATTAAAGACGTTCACTTCCACGACGGCGAGCCCCTCCGCTTCAAGGCCGAATTCGAAGTCGTGCCCGCCATCGAGCTCCAGGAATACAAAGGCGTGGAAGTGCCTTATCACGACCCGGAAGTGATCGCCGAAGACGTGGCCCAACGGATCGAGGAATTGCGCCAGGCCAAGGCCGACTATAGCAATGTGGACCCGCGCCCGATCGAGGACGGCGATTTCGCCGTGGTTTCGCTCGAAACCGTTTCCGGCGCCGGCGCCGAATCGGGTCCCGTCAAGCAGGACGAAACCGTGCTCGAAATCGGCGGCAAAGATACCTTCCCGGCCTTCAGCGAGAACCTGCGGGGAGCCAGCCCGGGCGACGAAAAGGAGTTCTCGGTCCCCTATCCCGAGGATTACGGCAACAAGCGCCTGGCCGGCAAGACGGTCGCTTTTCACGCCAAAGTGAAAGGGATCCGCAAGAAGGAACTGCCGGAATTGAACGACGATTTCGCCCAGGATCTCGGCGACTACCGCAACCTGGAAGAACTGCGGGAGGCCCTCCGCAAGAACATCTTCGCCCAGCGGCAGTATGAGGCCCAGCAGGCCGCCAAGGAAAAGATCGTCGAGAAGCTGGTCGCGGAGCACGATTTTCCGGTGCCGGAAGTATTCGTCGAGCGCCAGATCCGCAACCGCGTGGAGCAAAGCCTGCGCGCCCTGGCTTCGGAGGGCGTGGACCCCAACCAACTCAAACTGGATTGGGCCAAGGTGAAGGAATCCCAACGCGAAAAAGCGGTGCATGAGGTGAAGGCCAGCCTGCTGCTTGCCAAGGTGGCCGAACGGGAGGCTATTCACGCCACCCGTGAAGAAGTGGACCGGGAAGTGGAACGGATCGCCCGCCAGCAGCGGGAACCGGTGCCTGCGGTGGAAATGCGTTTCGAGAGGGATGGCACTTTGGGCAGGATTGCCAGCCACATCCAGACCGAGAAAACTCTCAACTTGCTGTTCGAACACGCCCGCAAAACCGCCTGATGGTCCGTTATCAACCTTGGAAGACATTGCTATGGAAGCCGGTTCGGGGGATAATAGAAACGAAATCGGTTGAGGTTCTCGACACCGACAGTGGCCGGGGCCGAATCGGAGCCTTACTGCGGCCAGCGGTGGTACAGGAGAAAATTGCTTGAAGCGTGCCGGGTCCGATGATGCCTTGCGATGTTCCTTTTGTCATAAGAGCCAGGACGTAGTCGGGAAGCTCATCTCCTCTCCGAGCGACTACCCCCGCGCCTACATTTGTGACGAGTGCATCGCCGTCTGTAACTCCATCCTCGAGGACGACAAGGTCGACACCCCCTCGGGCACTCCGAATAAGATTCCCAAGCCACTCGAAGTAAAAGAGTTTTTGGATCAGTACGTGATCGGGCAGGAGGCCACCAAGAAGAAGCTGGCGGTGGCGGTTTACAACCATTGCAAGCGCATCCACATGAACCGCCTGCGCAATGCGGATGTCGAGTTGCAAAAGTCCAATATTCTCCTGGTCGGCCCGACAGGCACCGGCAAAACGTTGATGGCGCAGACGTTAGCCAAGATTCTGGAAGTCCCATTCGCGATTGTCGACGCCACCACTCTCACCGAAGCCGGATACGTCGGCGAAGACGTCGAGAATATTATCCTGAAGCTGCTCCAGGCCGCCGACGGAGACGTGCAGAAGTGCCAGCAGGGAATCATCTACATCGATGAAATCGATAAGATCTGCCGCAAGGACGAGAACCCGTCGATTACCCGCGATGTCTCCGGTGAGGGCGTACAGCAGGCCCTGTTGAAGATTTTGGAAGGGACGGTGGCCAATGTGCCGCCGCAGGGAGGCCGCAAACATCCCCACCAGGAATTTACTCCGGTGGATACGACCAACATCCTTTTCATCTGCGGGGGCGCCTTCGTAGGCTTGGAAAAGGTGATCGCCAAGCGCACGGGCAAGAAGTCCATGGGCTTTTTGCAGGAGGAAGACAACCGCCCGCGCGGCGGCGGCGGCATCAGTGGACGCCGCGATATCGATCTGTTGTCCCAGGCCCAGCCCGTCGATCTCATCAAGTTCGGCTTCATTCCGGAGTTCATTGGCCGTCTGCCGGTGAGCGCGGTGCTGGAAGACCTGGATCGCGCCGCCCTCATGCAGATTCTGACCAAGCCCAAGAACGCCATCATCAAGCAATATCAAAAGCTGCTCGAATTCGAGAACGTGCGGCTCAGGTTCAGCGACGAAGCCCTGGAGGCGATCGCCGATCTTGCCATGGAACGTAAGGTGGGAGCCCGCGGGCTGCGCATGATTCTCGAAGACCTCATGCTCGATCTGATGTATTACCTGCCCTCCTACAAGAAGGTGCGGGAGTTCCAAGTCACCAAGGACATGGTGCTGTCGCAGAAAATCAGTCTTACAATACTGGAAAAGGCCGGCTAACTTCTTTATCATAAAGACAGCTTGCCGCGCCTCGGTGCCCCAAACCGGGAAAGGCGCCCTGGGGAAAGAATGCTGACTTCGAAGGAAAAATCCGACTCAAAGCGTCTGCCGATGATGCCTATCCGCGACGTGGTCATCTTTCCGTACATGATGACCCCGTTTGTAGTAGGCCGCGAGAGCAGCGTCCGCGCCCTGGAGGAAGCCATGGCCGGCGACAAGAAGATCTTCCTGGCCACTCAGCACGATGCCTCCATCGACGAGCCTAAGCCCAACGAGATCTATTCGGTCGGCTGCATCGTCAACATCGTGCAGAGCCTGAAGTTGCCGGACGGCAACATCAAAGTTCTGGTCGAGGGCGTCGAACGCGCCAAGGTAGTCTCGGTCGCCGACGACGAAGGCTTCTTCCGGGCGCTGGTGCGCACCACCGCGTTCCGGGTGGAAACCGGCCCCCAACTGGACGCCCTCATCAGCCGCGTAACCGGCTTGTTCGAGCAGTACGTCAAGCTCAGCCAGAACCTCAACTACGAAACCATGATCGCCGCCATCCGCGTCGACGATCCCGCCAAACTGGCCGACACGGTGGGCGCCAACCTGCAGCTCACCATCGAGGAAAAACAGGAACTGCTCGAAATCTTCGATCCCATCGACCGCCTCACCCGGGTGGCCGAAATGCTGGATATCGAAATCGAAAAGCTCAACGTCGACCGCACCATCCAGGGCCGCGTCAAGCGCCAGATGGAAAAGGCTCAAAAAGAGTATTACCTCAACGAAAAAATCAAGGCCATTCAGAAAGAGCTGGGCCGGGGGGAAAAAAGCGAGATCGACGAGCTGAAGAAACGCATCGAAACCGCCGGCATGACGGCCGATGCGCTCGACAAAGCTCTCACCGAGCTGAAGCGCCTCGAAAACATGCCGCCCATGTCGGCCGAATCCACCGTCTC
>PLRS01000004.1 GCA_003164035.1 Bryobacterales bacterium
GATGGACGGCATCAACCAGATCCACATCAATCCGCAGATCGGGCTTACCTTCGCCGCCGGATTACGGCACATCGTCCGCCAGGACCCGGACGTGATCATGGTGGGCGAGATCCGCGACCGGGAAACCGCCGATATCGCCATTCGCGCGGCTCTCACCGGGCACCTGGTTTTTTCCACCCTGCACACCAACGACGCGCCCAGCGCCATCACCCGGCTGGCCGACATGGGGGTGGAGAATTACCTGATCGTTTCGTCCCTGGTGGCGGTGCTGGCGCAGCGCCTGGTGCGCATGATTTGCGTCCAGTGCAAGCAGCCAGCGGGAACCGCCATCTCACCGGCCGGCGAACGGCTGCAGATATACAAGGGAGCCGGCTGCGCCGCCTGCAACGGCACCGGCTACTCTTCCCGAGTGGGAGTCTTCGAGATGATGCAGGTGGACGACGAACTGCGCAAACTGGTGATGCAAGGCGCCGACGCCAGCCGCCTGACGGAGGTGGCGCGCCGCAACGGCATGCGCAATTTGCGCGAAGACGGCTGGCTGAAAATTCGCGACGGCGTCACCACGGTGGAAGAAGTGATGCGCGTCACGCAGGAGCTTTAGGGTGCGCCCGCGATGGGTGGCATCCATCCGCAACCGCTCCCTGACGGTCGCGGCTCGGACTCGCGCGTTTCCGAGCCGCGACCGTCAGGGAGCGGTTGCTGGCATTCAAACCTCTATTGACCGCGAGGGGCTCCCATGACCACCTTCTTCTTTCGCGCGGTAGCTTCCGACGGCAAAATCCGCAACGGCAGCCTGGCCGGCGCCAGCGAGAAACTGGTTGCCCGCGAACTGCGCAAGCAGGGGCTCACCCCGGTCTACGTGGGGGCGCAGCCCAACAAAGGGCTTCACACCGAGCTCAAGCTGCCCTCGTTCGGCGGCGGCAAGCGCCGCGACGTGCTGTTCTTCACCCAGGAACTTTCCACCCTGCTGAACTCCAGCGTGCCGCTCGACCGCGCCCTGGCCATCACCACCGAACTCACCGAAAAAGCCTCCTTCCGCGCCATCGTTTCCGACGTGCTGCGCGTATTGAAGGGCGGACGTTCTCTGGCCGACAGCCTCGGCACCCATCCCGACTACTTTTCCGAGCTTTATCTCAACATGGTGCGGGCCGGCGAAGCCTCCGGCGCGCTGGCGGTGATTTTCGAGCGCCTGGCCGAATTCGAGCGCACCCGCGACGACCTGCGCAACTTCATCGTTTCGGCCATGATCTATCCCGCTTTGCTGGCCACGGTGGGCGCGGCCTCGGTCGGCATTCTACTCGGCTTCGTGGTGCCGCGTTTCGCCGTGATCTTTCAGGAAGGGCACATGGCGATGCCCACGCCCACGCGCCTGATGCTGGCGGCCAGCGACCTGGTACGCACCTACGGCTGGATCGCGCTGAGTGCCGCGGTGGCCCTCGCCGTGGGCTGGCGCCTCTACACCAGAACCGCCGCCGGGCGCCTTTGGTGGGACCGGACGCGCCTCAAACTGCCTTTGCTGGGCGACGCGCTGCTCAAGGCCGAAACTTCGCGATTCGCGCGCGCCATGGCGACCCTGGTGGCTAACTCGGTTCCCCTGGTGCAGTCGCTTGGCATCGCCGCGGCCACGCTCAACAATAAGACCATCGCCAATGCTCTGGAGGGCGTGGCGATGGGAGTAAAACGCGGCGAAGGACTGGCGGTGCCTTTGCGCCGGGCGGCCGTCTTCCCGCCGCTGGCCGCGCACCTTCTGACCGTGGGCGAGGAAACCGGCCATCTGGATACGATGTTTGCCCGGATGGCCGACATTTACGAAAATGATACTCGGGCCGCCATCAAGCGCTTCACCGCTATCTTCGAACCGGTGGTGATTCTGGTGATGGGTATCCTGGTCGGCTCGCTGATTTTGAGCATGCTGCTCGCGGTGACGAGCATCAACGACGTGGCGGTGTGAAATGACGAGACGGAAAAGCGAAAGAAAGCGTGGACAGGCGGGCGTCACGCTGATCGAAATGCTGGTGGTGGTGACCATCATCGGCCTGTTCGTGGCGTTGGTCGGCCCCAAGCTCTGGTCGAACGTCGATAAGGCCAAGATTACGGCCGCGCGCGCGCAGATCGAAAGCTTCATGGGCGCGCTGGGCACCTATAAGCTCGATAACGGGAGTTTTCCCAGCACCGAGCAGGGCTTGCAAGCGCTCCGCGTGAAACCGGGCGACGCCGATAATTGGAACGGTCCCTACATGCCCAAGGACGTTCCCAAGGACCCCTGGAATCATGACTACGTTTACAAATTTCCGGGCGACCACGGCGACGAGCCGGACATCATCAGCTACGGCGCCGACGGGCAGCCTGGCGGCGATGGAATCAATGCCGATATCGGCAGTTGGAAGTGACGCGCGCGGAAGAAATTGAGCCACAGATGAACACAGATGAACACAGATGAAGAAATCAAAGGATTTATCTGTGTTTATCTGTGTTCATCCGTGGCTAAGATTTGTTTTTTCAAAGCTTCCCCGCAACCGCCGCGGCGTCACTTTGATCGAAATGTTGATCGTGGTGGGGTTGATCGGGCTGCTTGCCGGCATCTCTTATCCCACCGCCTCGGCGGGTCTCGATAATGTGCGCCTGGCTTCGGCCACCGAAGAGGTCGCCAGCTTCCTCAACGCCGCCGTGACGCGCGCCGAACGCCGCCAGCAAGCCGTGGAAGTGGAGATTTCCCTGCCGCGGAACCGGCTGGCAGCGCTGGCCGCCGACGGCACCGAGCGGCACTTCGATCTGCCCGACGGCATCGCGCTCGAAGCCGTGTTGCCGCCGCTGACCGGCGCCGAAACCGGCGTCTCCGCGGCCAGCGACGAAACCGGCAATCGCCATTTCCTGCTGCTCCCGGGCGCTACCGTTCCGGCCATCGGGGTGGAACTGGCCAACCGGCACGGCGGCCGCAGAATCGTGCATCTCGACCCGATGACCGGCTTTCCGAACGTGGAAAGCGTCGTAAAGAAATAGCCGATGCGGCAAACCCGAACCCGCGGTTTTACCCTCCTCGAAGTGTTGGTGGCGACGGTGATCATGGCGATCGCCGTGACGGCGCTGCTCACCGGCCTGTCCGGCGCGGTGCGAAACGCGTCCCGCCTGCGCGACCACGACCGCGTGGCGCAACTGGCCCGGCTGCGCATGAACGAACTGCTGGTAGATCCCACCCTACCGCGCAACGCCTCCCTGGGCGGGCGGTTCGACGGCGGGATTGCGGGCACGCTCGATGCCGGCTGGCAGGCCCTGGTGACACCCTTTTCCACCCCGCCGTCGCCCGGCCCCCAAATGCTGGCGCTGGACCGCGTCGTGCTGCAAGTCTGGTGGAACGACGGGGGCACCCGCCACACCTTCACCCTGGAAGGGTACAAGGAACACATCCTGGTGGCGGACGATATCGCGGCGGCGGCCGCGCCATGAAATATTACCGAGCCGCGACCGTCAGGGAGCGGTCCCGGCGCGCGGAACCGAGGCAACGGCGCTCGAAACGCCTGCCCGGCAATGCCGGCGTCACCCTTATCGAGATGCTGATCGCCGTCACCCTGGTGGGACTGCTCTCGGTGGGAATGGTTTTTGCGATGCGGATCGGGCTGATGATTTTCTCTAAAACCAATGCCAAGCTGATGGCCGACCGCAAGGTGGTGGGCGCGCAGCGCATCCTCGAGCAGGAACTGGAAGGAATGGTGCCGTTCACGGTCGGCTGCACCGCATCCCTGGACGGCCAGGCGCCGATTCCAACCAGCGCCGTGGCCGGCACCACGCCATACTTTCACGGCGACGGCGCGACCATGCGCCTGGTATCGGCATTTTCGTTGCAGCAAGCCTGGCGCGGCCAGCCGCAGTTGCTCGACCTCCTGGTGATTCCCGGCGACGCCGGCGGGGTGCGGCTGGTGGTGAACGAGCTGCCCTTTTCGCCGCTCCTGGCCGGCGCCAACTGCACCGGTGTCGCCATCAATCCGGAGAGCGGGCTTCCGGCTCCTAATTTTCTTCCCCTGGTTCTCGGACCGCAGCCTTTCGTGCTGGCCGACCAATTGGCTTTCTGCAAGTTTTCTTACCTGATGAAAGCGCCCCAGAGCCTCAAACCGGTCTGGGCATCGAGCGCCGACGGAATGGTTTGGCCCATGGCCATTCGGGTGGAAATGGCACCGCTCGCGCCCGACCCGTCGCGCCTCCAGCCGTTCACCATCATGGCTCCCATCCGCCTGCACCGCGCGCCGGAGGTAAAGTATGTCGATATCAACCCCTAAGCGACGATCGCCGTGGGGCAGACCATCGTTGTATGTGGTCTGCCCCGCACCTGACACTCGACCCTTCCCACTTGTCCCCTCCTTTGGCCATCCGGAGGAAGCCCGGGCGGCAGACCACAAGAAACGATGGTCTGCCCCACGGAACAGCCAATCCGGCTCCGCCCTGCTAGCGGTGCTTTGGCTGGCGGCGGGGCTGGCGGCGATCGGGATTTCGGTATCGGCCACGGTGCGCGGGGAAACGGAGCGGGTGGCCACCGCAGAGGATAGCATGCGGGCGTACTACCTGGCTTCGGGCGGCGTCGAGCGGGCGATGCTGGAATACCTGTGGTCGACGCAGCAGGCTCCCGATAAACGCACCATTCCCATCGGAGCCAACGCGGTGGTTTTTTCCTTCCCCAGCGGGGTGGTGCGGGTGGAAATCATCCCCGAATCTTCGAAAATCGATGTCAACACGGCAGCGCCGGAATTGTTGTACCGGATCGCGCTGGCGGTGACTGGCAACGATGCACGGGCGCGGGAGATAGCCGCTGCCATCGTCGACTGGCGCACGGGGTCGGCCCAGCCCACCGCTTTCGATCAGTATTATTCCTCCTTGATGCCGTCTTTTCGAGCCTCCCACTCGTCTATTCGAGAGATTGAGGAACTGCTACTGGTGAAAGGCGTTACCCCCGATATTTTTTATGGTTCGTACGCTCCGGCGGGAGGGTCGGCTTCCCCCGGAGCGGCGCGCCTGGCCGCGCGGCCGGGGCTGATGGATTGCCTGTCGGTATTCGGCAGCAACGCGGTGGATATTAACACCGTCAGCCCGGCCCTGCTGGCCGCTCTAGGTTTGGATCCGGGCATGATCGAGACCATCGTAAACCGGCGCTGGCAGCAGCCGTTCACGGCCTCCGAGCTGTCGGTGGTGCAGGGGGTCAATGGGCAGCTCGGAGTCGGCTTCCGGGTCGGAGGGAATACCATTTTCACCATGCGCGCCACGGCGCGGCTGCGCCTGGCCGGCGGCCGATATTCGGATGTGCGGCGAACGGTGGCCGCGATGGTGAAATACATGCCGCAGGGCTACGACGCGCCCTTTCACGTCTTGCGCTGGTACGATACCGCCTGGAGCGATTTCGCCAATGCCCGCTGAGACCCAACCGGAGACGCGGCCGGCGGTCGGCTCGGCGCGGGGAAGCAAGAGCACGCTGGGCAAGGATCTGCGGAAACTGCTGGCGTTCGGCTCGGGCGTGGGAATCCAGATTGGCGAGCGCAATCTGGAGGTGGTGGTAGTGCGGGCCCGGATGGCGCGGGTTCGGGTGCCGGGACGGTTGACCGTGGAAGATTTCGCCGCGCGGCCGGCGGCGGAATGGGGCGCCGAGTACGGGGCCTGGCTGAAATCGCTGGGCGTGAGCTACCTGAGCGCCACCGTGTTGCTGCCGCGGCGCGAGGTGATCGTGCGGCACCTGGCGTTGCCGGGGGTGGCGGCCAAGGACATGGAGGGCGCCATCCGTCTGCAACTGGACTCGCTGCATCCGTATGGCGAGGACGACATTTCGTGGGGATGGTCGGTGCTGGGGCCGGGCGCGGCGTTAGTGGGGATTGCGCGGCAATCGGTCATCGACCGCTACGTGACCCTGTTCGCCGAAGCCGGTATCGCGGTGGCCAGTTTTACCTTCTCCGCGGCGGCGGTGCATGCGGCCATCCGGATGAACGGGTTCGAAACCGGCGCCGGGTTTGTAGCCTTGAGCCGCGTCGGCGATCACGCGGTGGAAGTTTACGGCGAAAGCGACTGGCGGCCGGTGTATTCGGCCGAGTTCGAGATGCCCGGGGAGCGCGCCGCGCTGGTGGCCCTGGCCGAATTGCGCCTGTCGCCGGACACGGCGCCGGTCACGCTGGAACAGGTTCTGGTCAAGCCCACCGCGAACCCGGTGGAGAACGATCTTTCCCGCAACGCACTGCCGTACGCCACGGCGCTGGCCGGGGCCTGTCCCTGGCTATCGCCCGTGGCGAACGTGCTGCCGGTGGAGCATCGTCGCTCCAGTTCGCGCGCCATGCTGGCGCCGACGGTGGTGCTGGGATCGCTGGCGGTGCTGCTCACCGCCGGCATGTGGGGCTACGCGCGCTACGCCGAGCACCAATACCTGGAAACCCTGCGGGCCGAGATCGCGCGAGTGCAGCCCCAGGCGCAGCGGGCCGTGGCGCTCGATCGCGCCATCGACCGCATCCGTGCCCGCACCCGTCTGCTGGACGAGTTTCGCACCCGTACCCGGACCGATCTGGACGCGCTCCACGAGCTGACGCGGCTCGTGGAACCTCCGGCATGGAGCATTGGTCTCGAGATCACGCGCGGCGGCGTGCGCATCAACGGGGAGGCGCCGCAGGCCGCGCCGCTGTTGAAGATTCTCGATTCTTCGCCCCTGTTTCAGGATTCCGGGATGGATATGGCGCAGCGCAGCCAGTCCGGCAAGGGCGAAGTATTTCAGATTCATTCCAGCCGCCGGGGACAGCCATGACCACGGGAACCATCGACCGCAAGAGCCTCCTGCTTCTGCTGGGCAGCGTGGCGGCGATCCTGATCCTGCGCTTCGGCGTATTTGCCGACCGCACCGCGCCGGTGGTGGAATCGGTGGATTCGATTCCGGTGGCGGAACAGCGGCTGGCGCACCTGCGGGAAGTGGCCGCGACCCTGCCGGCCAGGCAGACCCTGCTCCAGGCCGCCCAGGCGGAGCTGGCCACCCGCGAAAAAACCATGCTGAAGGCCGACACCATGCAGCAGGCCCAGGCGCAGCTCCTCGACATGTTGCAGGCGGTGGCTCGCGCCAACGGAATCGATTCGCACGGCGTCGAGCGCATGGACGGGCGCGCGATCGACGCCGACTATGGCGAGGTATCGGTGGAAGTGAGTTTCACCTGCGGCATCGAACAACTGGTGAACCTGCTGGCCGCGTTGGGCGATCAACCGCAACTGGTGGCCACCGAAGAGATTCGCGTGAATCATGGGAACGACAAGAAAAAGAACGTGCAGGTGCGGCTGATGGTGGCCGCGCCGGTGGTGGGCAAGCTGATTCCCAAAAAGAAAGGACTGGCGGCATTTTGAGCCGGAAGCTGATCGCTCTCAACCTGGTGCTGGCGGTGGCGGTGGCGTGGGCCGGCTGGCAGTTGCACAACGAATGGCTGGCGGCCAAGGCCCGGCAGGACGCGCTGCTTAAGGCGCACGCCGCCGCTTCGGCGCCCCCGCCAATGGCGCCGCTGGCGGCGCCCGGAGCGCTGCTGCCCACCACGTATACGAAGGTCGCCACGGAGGATCTGTTCGACCCTTCGCGCAACCCGGACGTTCCGGTCGAACCTCCTCCGGCGCCGCCCCCGCCGCCCCCCATGCCGCCGCTGCCGTTGTGCCACGGAGTGATGGACGTGGGGGAAGGGCCGCTGGCGGTTTTGAGCGTCAACAAAACTTCGCCGCACCAGGCGCTGTCTCCCGGCGACACGATCGGCCAATTCAAGCTTTTGAGCGTCAATACTCAAGAGATCACACTCGAATGGAACGGGCAGGTGATTCACAAATCGGTGGACGAACTGCTGGATCGCAGCGATGCGCCGCTAGCGGCGGCTCAGGCGGCCAACGTGGCTGTTGCGCCTCCGCCTCCGCCACCGGTGATGTCCGACAAGGGACCGGGCACAGACACCCAGTTCGGCATCAAGACGTGCCAGCCCAACGACAGCACGCCGGAAGGCACGGTAGTGGACGGCTATCGTAAGACCAGCAAGGCCACGCCGTTCGGGAGTGCCTGCTTCTGGGAGCAGGTCGGCCGCTGACGGCGGCGCAGTGATAGCGAGGATGGAAAAAAATGAAATCGATTCGACTGATGATTTTTGTTGCGGCGACTTTTGGCATGAGCCTGGCCGCCGCCGATGGGCCGGCTCCGGCTACGCCGGGCGTTCCGGCAGGCGCGGTGCTAACCGCCCCCTACACCTGGAGCTACGCGGATGCCCAGGGCCGCAAGTGGATCTACCGCCAGACCCCATTCGGGGTCGCCCGGCTGGAAGATAAGCCGGACCCCCACGCCGCCGCGGATATCTCCGCGCAAGCGCGGTACCTGAAGGCGGCGGATGCCGGCGACAGCGTGCGCTTCGAGCGTCCCGGGCCGTTCGGCATCTACCGCTGGGAGAGCAAGAAGACCGCGCTGAGCGCCGTGGAGCAGGCCGCCTGGGACCGCGATCGCCCGGCTGCCGGGAAGTAGACCCATGCGCCTCCGGTTCAGTTTTCTGGCGCTGAGCGTGCTTGCCCCGCGGTTGCTCGTAGCACAGGGAGCGCCGGTTGTCTTCGTGCCCACCGAACCGCCGCCGCGGCAGCCGGCCCCCACTTCAGCCGCTCCCGCGCCTTCCACCCAGCCGGCCGAACCGGGCAAGCCGCTCGAGCCCGGCCTGTTTCAACTGGACAACACCTCCCTGACCGACATGATCAACGTGCTGGCCAAGAGGCTCAAGATCAACATCATCGTCGATCCGAAAGTCACCGGAGCGGTCACTATCCACACCTACGGGGAAGTGAAGCAGGTGGATCTGATGCCGCTGCTCGAGACCGTCCTCCGCGTCAATCACGCCACCCTGGTCAAAGTGGGCGACCTGTACCACGTGGTTCCGGTGAATTCGATTTCGCAACTGCCCATCGACCCGCTGGTCAACGCGGAAGCCAAGACGCTGCCCGACGACGAGCGCATGATTCTGGACCTGATTTTCCTCAAGTACGCCACCGCGACGGAGATCGAAAAACTGATTAAGCCGTTTCTGGGCGAGGGCGCGAGCGATTCCGTTTATGAGCCGGCTAACCTGATCATCATTCAGGACAACAGCCGGAACATGAAGCGCACGCTCGACCTGCTGGCGCTGTTCGACAGCGACACCTTTGCCGGTCAGCGGGTACGGCTTTTCGAAATAGAGAACAGCCGCCCGACCGATCTGGTGAAGGAACTCGACTCGGTTTTCAAGGCGTACTCGCTTTCCGAAAAAGGCGGCGCCGTGAAGTTCATTCCCGTCGACCGCATCAACACCGTGATCGCGGTGGCCCCGAACCCGGGCATCTTCGGTGAAGTACAGAAGTGGATCGATAAGCTGGACGTCGCGCCCAAGATACCGGCGGGTGCCACCGGGATGTGGGTGTATCGGCTGAAATACGGGCGGGCGGAAACCATGGCCATGGCGATTATGGCGCTTTACAGCGGCAATCCCATGGCGCTGATTCAAATGGCGAGGCAGATGAATCAGGAGCGCATGTCGCAGGGCATGGGGTATGGTGGGAGCGGTTACGGCATGAACGGAATGGGAGGGTCGGGCTACGGGGCCGGCGGCTACGGCGGCGGGTATGGGGGTGGGGGTGGGTATGGGAGCGGCTACGGCGGCGGCTACGGCAATAGCATGTACGGGTCAAACTACGGCGGCAACGTCCCCCAGAGCGGCGTGCAGGCCGTGACCCCGTTCGGGACCACCCCCGCCGCCACCGACCAGACCGGGCAGTATCTCCGGCCTACAGGGCAGGCAGCCAGTAATCCGAATGCGCCGCACGTAATTCCGAACCCCTTCGACAACACCATTCTGGTGCAGGGATCGTCGCAGGATTGGGAGCAGATTCGGCACGTGCTGGACCAGTTGGACGTACCGCCGCGGCAGGTCCTGATCGACGCCAAGATCTATGAAGTCGATTTGAACGATACTCTGAATCTGGGGTTGACTTCCACACTCAACAACCCGATCCAGACCGGCAACCAGCTTAACGGCGCGAGCAACACTTCCTCGATGTCCACTCCCGGGCTGCAGCTCACCGCGGGCTGGCTGGTGTCGAGAACCCGCCTGCTGCAGGCGCAGTTGAACGCATCCGAGTCCAGGGGAACGACCAAGCTGGTGTCGGCGCCGAGCGTGATTGCCACCGACAGCATTCCCGCCACCATGAACATCGGCAGCCAGATTCCGGTGGCGACTTCCACTTCCGCCAGCACCATCACCTCCGGCGGAACTTCGGTGCCGATCGAGAACATCAGCAGCCAGAGCACCGGCGTGACGCTGAACATCATGGCGCGAGTGAATTCGAGCGGCGTGGTGACCCTGGAGATCAACCAGCAGGTGAGTTCGCCGGAATCCACCACCACCTCGAGCATCGACTCGCCCTCGTTCACCAACCGTTCGGTCAGCACGCAGGTGACGGTGCAGGACGGCGATACCATAGCCGTCGGCGGCGGAATCACGGAAAGTTACCAGGTGACCAGCGGCGGTATTCCTTTCCTGGACCGCATTCCGGGGATTGGGTTTCTTTTCGGCACCAAGAGCGTGACCAAGTCGCGGTCGGAACTGATCATCTTCTTCACTCCGCGAGTGATCTACGACACCAACCAGGTGGTGGACGCGGGCGAAGAGATCAAGAAGAATCTCAAGCACGTGGGCAAATTGAACGACCAGTAGTCCGGCTTTAAGCCGAGCGGTGGGAGAAAGGCGATGGACGCGGAAGACTTTCGCCGGATTGCGCTGAGCCTCCAGGGTGCCGAGGAGAGGTCGCACATGGGTGCGCCCGATTTCCGCGTGGGCGGCAGGATCTTCGCCACCCTTGCCTCCCAACGCCAGGGTTACGGGAACCTGATGTTGACGCTGGAGCAGCAGGCCGCGTTCGTGGCAGAGGCTCCGGAAGTGTTTCTACCGATTGCCGGCGGGTGGGGAAGAATGGGCATGACCCACATCCGGCTGGCCGTCGCGAACCAGGACGTACTTGCCGGCGCACTGCGCGCGGCATGGAAGCTACGGGTGGACAAGAACGCCAAGGCAGGCGCGGCGAAGGCATCGACCGGGAAGAAAACCAGGCGGGCATGACCGGGGTGCTTAACCAATTTAGGGAGGTTGGTCGCCGTTCGACCGCAAGGGAGTGCCATATGGCCCGCTCCGGGCCACTAAAGGGAATGAAGACGTACGTGGCGCGGACCTCCGGTCTGCCGCGCCGGCTTTCCAGCCGACGTTCTTTGCTTGCGTAGCGCCGGCGATCTTGTCGCCGGTGTTTTTGACTGGGCGCGTCTTCAAGGGAGCGGTTGCCGCGCCTAAACGGCGAACCGTCAGTTTGGTTAGGCGCGCGCGCCGAAATCGCAATAGAATAAGGTCTGATCCCCCATGCCCGCGATTTCTCCCACCAACGCCCGGCTGCTGCTGGAGAAGCTGGCCGGTGTATTCGTCCCGATCTCCACGCCGTTTTCGGGTGACGAGGCGGTCGACTACGACGCTCTCCTATTCAACCTGGCCCGCTACGCCGAAAGCGGCGTGCTCGGCTACCTCGCCCTGGGATCGAACGGGGAGAACCGCAGCCTGACGGAAGAAGAAAAGCTGCGCGTGCTTTCGACCATCGTGCGGCATAAGGGCTCCGGCCAGGTGGCGATGGCCTGCGCCACTTACGACGCGCAACGGGACACGGAGCTGTTTCTGAAACAGGCCGCGGATTTGGGAGCGGATTTCGGACTGGTGCTCTCACCCGGCTATTTCCGCAAGCAGATGACCGACGACGTTCTGTTCCGCTACTTCTCCACGCTGGCGGACACTTCGCCCATCCCGCTGCTGATCTACAATGCGCCTGCCTTCTGCGGCGTCACCGTATCTCCGGCGCTGGCCGGGCGGCTGGCGGCACACCCCGGAATCGTGGGGATGAAGGACAGCGCCGCGAGCGGCATCGAGCAGTTTCTCGGGTTCGAGAGCGATACCTTCCACGTGCTGGCCGGTTCGGCCAACTTTCTGTTTCCAGCTATGAGGGGTGGCTCGGTGGGCGGAACGGTTTCGCTGGCCAATTCGTTCCCGAGCATTGTCATGGAACTGTTCCGCTACGGACAGGCGGGCGATGAGGCGCGCGGCGTTCCCCTGCAGGCGCGGGTCACCCGGATCAATAAGACGATATCGGGCCCGTACGGACCGGCGGGGGTGAAGGCGGCGATGAACCTGGGCGGATACAACGGCGGCATTCCGCGCCGTCCGCTGCTGCCGCTCACGGCGGCGCAGGTGGAAGAGATGCGCCGGGTCCTCGTCGAGGAGGGGATTCTCGAGTGACGGGCGATATTCTGAGCATGGACGTCGGCACGACTTCCTTCAAGCTGGGAATTTTCAGCCCCGCGCTGGAGAAGAAGGCCGAAGCTTCGCGTGCTTACGACGTCAATGTGTACGCCGGCGGCAGCGCCGATATCGAGCCGGAAAAATGGTGGCGGGCGCTACGCGAGTGCTGCGCCGAGGTGCGCGAGTTCCTTCCCTCGGTGGGAGTCATCGCGCTTTCGGTGACTACCCCTGGGCTGACGCCCATGGCGGAGGACGGCGCGGCGCTGGGGCCGGCGATTCTGTTCTTCGACGGACGTTCGCATGCGCAGGCGCGGGCCATCCGCGCGGTGGTGGGGGAAGATTACTTTCTGAAGGAAACCTGCAACCTGCCGGTATCGGGCGGTTCGTCGCTGTGTTCGATTCTATGGATTCGGGAGAACCAGCCGGACGTCTGGGCCGCCGCGGCCAAGTTCGGCCATTCGAACACTTACATGGTGAAGCGGATGACGGGGAACTGGGCGATCGACCCTTCGACTGTCTCCATTACCGGGCTTTACAACACCGCCGCCAACGATCTGACCTGGAACCGGCGCGTGCTCGATTTGGCCGGCATTGCCGAAACCAAGCTGCCGCCTTTGATGCACTCCTACGAGCCGGCCGGCGAATTGTTGCCGCGGGTCGCCGATGAATTGGGCCTGCCCGCCGGCTGCACCGTGCTGTGCGGCGGCAACGACGCGATGCTGGCGGCGCTATCGGGCGGTTTGACGGAACCCGGCGGCATCAACAACATTTGCGGCACGTGTGAGATCACCAGCGTGTGCGTGGACCAGCCGGTGGCTTCGCCTAATTTCAACGTGCGGTGCCATGTTGTCCCCGGGCGCTGGGTGACGTTTTTCGTGCTGAACACGGGCGGCAAGGCGCTCGAATGGTTCCACTCGGTTTTTTGCGCGGAGATGGCGGAGAACGATTTCTACGAAGAGTACATTCCGCGGGTGCTGGCGGCTTTCTTCGACAACCCGGACCGGGACCGGGCGGAGGCCGATCTGCCGGTGTACGTTCCGTTCCTGAGCGGGTCTCGATACGCGCTGGAGCAGAAAAAGGCGGCGTTCGACGGCATCACGCTCGAAACCGATCGCGACGCTATGTTATTGAGTCTGATCCGCGGCAACGCGGTTTACCATGGCCGGCACCTGGGCGAAGTGGGCGAGATGGTGAAACTGGGGCGCCGGGTGATCGCCACCGGCGGCGGCGCCAGGATCCGCGGGTACGTGGAAGCCAAGCGGCGCTGGACGGGGGATTTCGAGTACGAGTATCAGGACCAATCGTCGCTGCTGGGAGCGGCCATGCTGGGCCGCATCCACCAGCAGGGGTGGTTGGAGCTTTTCCGAGCCGCGACCGTGAGGGAGCGGTTGCCGGATACGCGATTGTGATTACGATAAGCGAATACGAAGCGAAAGGAAACCGATTATGCCTGTTGTGCCGATGCAGCAGATTTTGAAACACGCCTTCGACCACCGCTACGGAGTCGGAGCGTTCAACATCGTCGATTGGGTCACTATGGACGCGGTGCTTTTCGCCGCCGCCGAAACGAAGTCGCCAGTGATCGTGCAGGTTTCCGTCAAGACGGTGAAAGTGATGGGAGCCAAGTTGATCCGGGTGATGTTCGAAGAGATGGCCGGCCGCGTGCCGGTGCCCACAACCTTGCACCTGGACCATTGCCCCGACCGGAAAGTCATAGAGGATTGTGTGGCGGCGGGATGGAATTCGGTGCTGTTCGACGCCTCCAAGCTCACCTACGAAGACAACCTGGCGCAGACCAGGCAAGTGGTGGAGTTTGCGCACCAGTACGGCGTGGCGGTGGAAGGGGAACTCGAAGGCATCAAGGGCGTGGAAGATGGAGTGGGAGACGAATACGGCGGCCCCATCGTAGCGCTGGATAAGGCCGTGGCGTTCATCCGCCAGACCGGCATCGACAGTTTCGCGCCGGCCATCGGCACCGCGCACGGGCTGTACAAGGGAACGCCCAAGATCAATTTCCAGCGCGTCGCGGAGATCATGGAAGCCGAGCCGATCCCCCTGGTGATCCACGGCGGCACGGGCCTTTCGGAGGAGACCTTCCATAAGCTGATCGCCTACGGCATGCCCAAGATCAACATATCGACCCAGTTGAAGATCACGCTGGCCGACAGTTACCGCGCTTACCTGGAAGAGCATCCCACCGAATACGATCCGCTGAAGCTGCTGGGCGCGGTGAAGAAGAAGCTGGTGGCGCAGATCGAATCCTTCATGCACACCTTCGGCAGCGAGGGCAAGGCGGCATGAAGAAGGCCTTGATTTTCGACTGCGACGGCGTGCTGGGCGACACCGAGCAGTTCGGCCACCTGGTGGCATTCAATCGGATGTGGATGGACCTGGGTGTGCCGTGGCAATGGTCGGTGGAAGAGTACGGGCGCAAGCTGAAGATCGGCGGCGGCAAGGAACGCATGGCGAGCCTGTTTGCGGAACCGGCGTTCCGGAAGGCCTGGCCGGAGGCTCCCACGGACGAAACCAGGCGGAAGGAAACGGTGGCCGCCTGGCACAAGCGAAAGACGGAGATCTATAAGGAGATCATCGGCTCCGGCCGCGTCCCGGCGCGTTCCGGCGTGAAGCGCATTTCCGAGGAAGCCCTGGCCAACGGCTGGTTGCTGGCGGTGGCATCCACCTCCGCTCCGGAAGCGGTAAACGCGGTGCTTCGCCACGCCATGGGGGAGGCCACGGCGGCGCGTTTTTCGGCGGTGCTGGCGGGGGACGTGGTGAAGGCCAAGAAGCCGGCGCCGGATATCTACCTGATGGCCGCCGCCGAACTCGGCGTGGCGCCGGAGGCGTGCGTGGTGGTGGAAGACTCCAATAACGGCGTGGAGTCCGCCTACGGCGCCAAAATGAAGTGCGTGGTGACGGTCAGCGGCTATACCCGGGATGAAGATTTCTCACACGCATCGATTGTGCTGACCTCGCTCGGCGACCCCGGCGGGGAGCAATGCGAAGTGCTGCAGAACCGCTCCCAGGCGCGGCCGAAGGGCTATTTCCGGGCTTCGGATTTGGAAGCGGTGCTATCGGGAGAAAGAGCCGCGGCTGGCTGAGGCAACCGCTCCCTCACGGTCGCGGCTCCGACCGGGGGCGTCACGCTCGAGTCCGAGCCGCGACCGCCAGGGAGCGGTTGCTCAATATGTCAGCAAAACTCCGAATGGGACTACTACCTCAGCCCCACCAGCTTTCGCCCGTTGCCAGATGGGCTTTGGCCACATCGGGATTCACCTCCGCGCCGAGGCCGGGTTTGTCGGTCGCCTCGATGAAGCCGTCCTTTATATAAGGACCGTCGAGCAGCAGCAACTGGTCCATCCAGCCGCCGGCGCCGGTGATGGTTTCGCACGTCAGATAGTCGCGAATCGACGCCGCCCACTGGCAAGTGGCCCAGGTATGAAGCTGGCTGCCGGTGTTGTGGTTGGCCATGGGCAGGCCGAAGGCATCGGCCATATCGGCGATGCGCCTGGTTTCGAGGAAGCCGCCCGAATTGCGCAGATCCGGATGCAGGATATCGCACCCATGGTGAATGATAAAATCCCGGAAACCCTGGCGGCGCGCCAGGTTCTCGCCGGTGCAAATCGGGACGTGGGCGCTCTGGCATAGCTTCGACCACTCCTCGGAATACTCCACCTGCAGCGGGTCCTCGAACCAGAGCGGCTTGATCGGCGCGACTGCTTCGGCAATCTCGATGGCGGTGCGCAGATCGTACTCCCAATGGCAGTGGACCATGATGTCGTGGTCCCAGCCGAGCGCCTCGCGGCAATTCTCGAAGCCCCGCTGGACGTCGATGAGTTCCCTGGTGGTGAGCACGCGGTTGGCGGCGTCGCGGGCCAGGTCGGTGGCGGGATCGGTATGAGGGAAGCCGAATTTGTGGGCGGTGAAACCGGCCGGGTCGGCCTTGACTTTTTGCGCCCATTCGCGGCACGAAGCTTTGTCCAGCATGTTGCGCGGCGCGGCATGGTCGTACACCCGCACTCTCCGGCGGAAGCGGCCGCCCAACAACGTCCCCGTGGGCACGCCGAGCGCCTTTCCGGCCAGGTCCCACAACGCCATCTCGATGCCGCTGGCGGCGCGCATCAGGTTGTGGGCCGAGCCATCGGTGCGGGTCCCGCTGAGGTCCCTCACGTGCTCGTCAAGCAGGGTGTAGATGGTGTCGATTTCGAGCGGATCGGTGCCAACCAGCCCTGGCTTCATCGACAGGATCTGTTCTTTGACGCCGACGCCCGGCGTTCCGTAAGCTTCCCCGATGCCATAGAGGCCATCATCGGCGAGCACCTTCACCAGCAGATAGGTGCGGGAGGGTCCCTGCAGCGTCATGGTGCGGACGTCGCGAATTTTGAAGCGCTTCCTTTCGGCGGCGATCAGCCGTTGGTAACGGCTCAGGAACGGTGCGGCGGCAGCGGCGGTCAGGAACAACCGGCGGGATAAACTGCGTGAGGTCATCGAATCCCCCTTGCCCGCTGATTTTACCCGGATTCCGTGCTGTGGGGTGGGCCGGGGCCGTGGGACAGACGATCGTTTTTTGTCGTCTGTCAGGCTGTGGCGACTTGGCGAGGGCCTGACAGACCACGAACAACGATGGTCTGTCCCACCTCTCGATCACCGAGGCTGGTAGGCTGGACTCGACACTGCACCGGCGGGCGCGTGCGCTGCAGTGGGCCCGCCCTCGCCCCCACCGCAACTCGTTACACTGATAATCCGGAAGGGACACAAAAAGATGGTGCGGATTCTTCTATTGCTGGCGGCGGCGTGCGGCGGCGCGTTGGCGCAATCGCACGAATTCGTGCGGGCGAGACTACTGGGCGAGCCGGTGGCGGTGCCGGTGCGCGCGCACATGCTGACTTACCTGAAGCGTGGCGGGATCGAGAAGAACCGGATTCACGGCCGCTTGTTCCGTATCAAGGACCGGGAATTCGACGGCGGCATAGCGATGCCGAGCCCGGGCGAGATCCGCGTGATTCTGAGCGCGCCGGCGGCATGGTTCGAAGCCGTGGTGGGCGTGGACAGCAACGATCTGGGTTACTACGCGAACCAAGGCCGCGGCGGAGTGGAAGCCGCGGTGGAGGTGGAGAGCCGGGAGGTGTTTCGCTCGCCCAGTCTGAAGGAGGGCATGGCCGGAATCCCGGTTCGAGTGAACCTGGGCGGCGCGCGCGAGTTCCGGCTGAGACTGGATGCTGTGGGCGAGAAATCCCGTTTCTACCAGGCCGAGTGGGACCAGGCCGATTGGGCGCTGGCAAAAGTAAAACTGGCCGATGGCAGCGAAATCCGGCTGGCCGATCTGCCGGTGGGTCCGCTGGCGGAGCCGCCGGCGATCGGGTTGCCGTTTTCGTACCGCTACGAAGGGCGCCCCTCGCGGGAGCTGTTGCGCGAGTGGATGGTGTCGCGCCAGACCCGGCCAATCGACCAGAACCGGACCGAATATACGCTCGCCTATTCGCATCCCTCGGCGAACGTAACGGTGCGCGCCGTGGCGGTGGAATACCACGACTTTCCGGCCGTGGAATGGACGCTCTATTTCAAGAACACGGGTAACACCCGCAGCGGAGTGATCGAGGACATCCAGGCGCTCGATACATCGTTTGCGCGCGGCGGCGGCGGCGAGTTTTTGCTTCACCATGGATTGGGCAGCCGCACGAAGCCGGACGATTACATGCCGCTCGAAACGCCGTTGGGGCCGAAGGAGGAGAAGCGGCTGGCCAGCGTGGGCGGCCGGGGGAGCGACGGCGTATTGCCGTATTTCAACCTGCAGGAACCCGAAGGCGGCGTCATCATTGCGGTGGGTTGGCCGGGACAATGGGCGGCGCGGTTCACCCGCGACGAAGGCCGGTCGGTGGAGGTGCGCGCCGGTCAGGAGCTCACTCGCTTCCGGCTGGAGGCGGGTGAAGAGGTTCGGTCGCCGCTGATCGCGCTGGTGTTCTACCAGGGAGACTGGATCGCGGGCCAGAATCTCTGGCGGCGCTGGATGGTGGCGCACAACCTGCCGCGCCCCGGTGGCCAGCTTCATCCCGCACAATTGGCGGGAGGCAATGGGCGCCATACCATCGAAATGCAGGAGGCCAACGAGGCAAACCAGATCGGCGACCTGACTCGCGAGCTGGATCAGGGGGTACCGCTCGACTACTGGTGGATGGATGCCGGCTGGTATCCATTTACCAACGGCTGGCCGGACACAGGCACGTGGGAACCGGACCCGCAGCGCTTCCCGAGAGGCTTCGCTCCGATTGCCGAAGCCGCTCACCGGCGCGGGGTGAAGATCCTGGTGTGGTTCGAGCCGGAACGCGTGCGCGCCGGTACGTGGCTGGACCTGAATCATCCGGAGTGGCTGCTGAAGAACAACTCTCCGGACCGGCTGCTCGACCTGGGCAACCCGCAGGCGCGAGAGTGGCTCACCGAACACGTGAGCCGGTTGATTCGGGAGCAGGGGATCGATCTCTATCGCCAGGACTTCAATTTCGAGCCCCTTCCCTACTGGCGCGCCAACGATGCGCCGGACCGGCAGGGGATCACCGAGATCAAACACGTGACCGGGTACCTGGCCTATTGGGACGAACTGCGCCGGCGCTTCCCCCAGATGACGATCGATACCTGCGCCTCGGGCGGGCGGCGCAACGATCTGGAAACGCTGCGCCGCGCGGTGCCCCTCTGGCGGAGCGACGAGGCCTACGATCCGGTCGCGATGCAGGCCATCAGCTACGGTATTGCGCTGTGGATACCCTATTACGGCACCGGCGTGAATTCGGTCGAACCGTACATCTTTCGCAGCCAGATGACCCCCGCCGTCGGGATTGGCCTCGATGCCGGCAACTATCCCAACGGCTACGAGCGGCTGAAAAAGCTGGTTGCCGAGTGGCGCCAAGTGGCTGGTAACTACTACGGCGACTATTACCCGCTGACTCCTTACAATCTCGACCTTACCGCCTGGATAGGTTGGCAGTTCGATTTGCCCGAAAAGGGGGAAGGCATGGTGCAGGCATTTCGGCGGCCCGACAGCCCCTTCGAAGTGGCCCGCTTTCAGTTACACGGCCTGGATGCCAAGGCGAGCTACGTGGTGAAAGACACGGATGACGCGGCCGAAATCACCATGAGCGGCGCGGAACTGATGGAGCGCGGGCTGCCGGTTACGGTGAAAGAACGCCCGGGCGCGGCGGTGGTAACGTACCGGCGGCGCTGACTGTAACTCGCGCAGACGAATAAGCGCCGGAACCTGGTCGAGCTAACCGGGAGCTACCCCTGCGTTGGCTCCTCTATAGTCATCGAACTGATAACCCGGCCCATCCTCACTTCGCTGCGGCCATCGCCTGATCGCCGACCAGTTCCTCGAAGAGCGTCCGGTAATGAACCATTGCCTGACGCAGTTGTTCCGTACTGGCCTGCCCCCGCGTCTGCTGAAGGGCGATTTCGTGGGCCGTTCGGTAGTTTTCGAGGACCAGTGGATGATCCACGGAGATATCTGCCGCCCGCTGTTCAAAGTTACCTACCGGATAGCCACGGGTGGACATCACGTCGCCCAGGAGTTGGTCCGCTTCGGCGACTGCACCGGCGGGACCGTCGACAAAGCGCGCCTGGACTCCGCGCCATGACTCTATGAAACGCGCGCGATCCGCCGCCGCGAGCGGGCGAACGTGCAACGCCTCGACTCGTTCGGTGCGCTCATCGAGTCCGGCTTCCGCATGGCGCCTGCCGCCGTCTTTCTCCACGGCGCGAGCATATTCAGCGCCGCCGAACTGAGCGCGCAGCCTTTGAGTCTTGCGCCTGCGATGCAAGAGCAACGCGGCGACGCCCGCGGCGAAAACCACGACGAGAGCGACGATTAAGGCTATGTCTGTTGTACTTAACGTTGTGATACTCATGATCTCCCTCAACTTATATATCCACCCAGACCCCATGAGGGCGTCCCGCCCGCCCTGCGTTGTGGGTCACGTCACTGACTAAGTACCCTATTTCGGAATTACGGTCACATATGAAGCAACCGCTCCCTAACGGTCGCGGCTCGGTTTCGCGCGTTTCCGAGCCGCGACCGTTAGGGGCGGTTGCCCGGAAATAACTTAGCGAACTAACGAAGTTGTGTACAAGTCGAACGGCCGGGGCGGGCGCTACCCGCGAAAGCGGGAATATCCCCATCCCCCGCCGCCGAGCAGAAATAACGCTACCAGAACAATCAAAATGATCGTCATTTGTCACCTTTTCTACATGGCAGTGCAATGCAAATTGGGGGCCAAAGCGGAACGGGTGACAACACAAGGCAGAATATTTATGCGACCGCAAAGTGTTTAGTGCAAGTATTGCCGATAGCGCAAGAAGCGCTGCATGTGGTTGCCTCTCGATCCGCCGGGCGGCATGGATCCAGGGGACGGGCCGGCGCATCTAATTCGGCTGGTGAGCCGACATCGCGTAGTGATCGTAGGCGGCGGTTTTGGCGGGCTGTACGCGGCCAAAGCGTTGCGGAAGGCGCCGGTGGAGCTGACCCTGGTGGACCGGCGGAATTTCCACCTGTTCCAGCCTTTGCTGTACCAGGTGGCCACGGGCGGGCTTTCGCCGGGTGAGATTGCCTCCCCGCTGCGCGCCGTGCTGAGCCGGCAACGCAATGCCGAAGTGTTGCTGGCCGAGGTGGTGGATTTCGATGTCTCCGGCCGGCAGGTGATCCTCAAAGATGGTGCGGTTCCATACGACGACCTGATCGTCGCGGCCGGCGCCACCGACTATTACTTTGGCCATGACGAATGGGCTCCGCTGGCGCCGGGATTGAAAACCGTCGAGGATGCTACCGAAATTCGCGGGCGCGTACTCGAAGCCTTCGAGCGGGCGGAACGGGAGCCCGACGCGGCGCGGCGCCAGGCGTGGCTGACCTTCGTGATCGTGGGCGGCGGCGCCACCGGCGTGGAACTGGCGGGGGCGCTGGGCGAGATCGCCAACGACACCCTGCGTCACGATTTCCGCCACATAGACCCCTCCGAATCGCGCATTTTGCTGGTGGAGGGGGAGGACCGGGTGCTGCCGTCGTTTCCCGCGGACCTGTCGCGCAAGGCGGCCAGGCAACTGGAGGATTTGAAGGTCACGCTCCGGCTGAGCGCGCGGGTGACGGCGATCGACTCCGAGAGCGTCACAATACAGAATCACAGCCGGGACAGCGAGCGATTGCCGGCGCGGACCGTGCTTTGGGCCGCCGGCGTGCGAGCTTCCAGCCTGGGGCAGAAGCTGGCCGAGCGCACCGGCGCACCGCTGGACCGCGCCGGACGAGTGATGGTGGCGCCGGACCTGAGCCTTTCCGGCCATGCAGAGATCCACGTGATTGGCGACCTGGCCGGCTTCACCCATCAGGGCGGCAAACCGCTGCCCGGTGTGGCGCCCGTGGCCATGCAACAGGGCCGTTACGTGGCCAACCTGATCCGCCGGAAGTTGCGCGGCGGCAGCGTGGGGCCGTTCCACTACTTCAATAAGGGTAACCTGGCGACGGTGGGCCGCAATCGAGCCGTGGCCGATTTCGGCGTTATCCACGTGGCCGGCTTTCCGGCGTGGTTCCTGTGGGTGTTCGTACACCTGATGTATATTGTGGAGTTCGAAAACCGGCTGCTGATTTTCGTCGAGTGGGTGTACAACTACGTCACACGGAACCGGGGCGCACGGCTGATCACGGGGGACGAGAGACGGTAGAGGTCCTGAACTGCTCCATCCTGTTTGCTGCCCCGCGAGAGGGCCAAGGAGTTTCGCGAATCGGAGGGCGGTTGAATGGAATCTACTATCCGTGTTGCTGTGAGAGGAGAAAGCTCTATGCCGCGTGCGGTGCGATTCGATAAATATGGTGGGCTCGAAGTTCTGCAAGTGATAGAAGTCGACCGCCCAACCCCGGGGCCTGGGAAGGTTCTTGTCCGGGTGAAAGCTGCGGGCATTAATCCGGGTGAGGCCTCGATTCGGAAAGGCGTGTTTGCCGATCGCTGGCCTTCAACGTTCCCTTCAGGGCAGGGTAGTGATCTCGCTGGCATCGTGGAGGAGGTCGGCCCGGGGGGCGCAAATGTTGCAGTGGGTGATGAGGTCATTGGATTTACCAACGACAGATCAAGTCAAGCCGAGTTCGTGCTCGTCGAGTCCGGCCATCTCGTGCCGCGTCCAGCGAACGTGTCGTGGGAACAAGCCGGTGCCCTGTTCGTGGCCGGCACGACGGCATACGCTGCGGTGCGGAGCGTCGCTTTGAGCGCGGGTGACACGGTCGTTGTCTCCGGTGCTGCGGGGGGCGTAGGGTCGATCGCCGTGCAGTTGGCCAGGAATGCCGGGGCCAAGGTTATCGGCTTGTCCAGCGACGCGAATCGCAAATGGCTCACCGATCACGGCGTAATTCCTGTTACCTATGGTGATGGAGTTGAGGATCGGATCCGCGCTGCATCCGGAGGGAAAGTCGATGCCTTCATTGACACATTCGGGGGCGGGTACGTCGAGTTAGCGGTCAAGTTGGGCATCGCTCCGAATCGAATCGACACGATCATCGACTTCGCCGCGGCGGCTCAGTATGGTGTGAAGACGGAAGGTAACCACGAAGGCGCGACGGCAGACGTGCTCGCTCAACTCGCTGGGCTACTGGCCGCCGGCCGCCTCGAGATCCCGATCGCTAAAGTCTATCCTCTCGCCGACGTTCGCGACGCCTATCGAGAACTCGAACACCGTCATACACATGGCAAGATCGTTCTTGAACCGTAATTTATCAGGGGCGGAGCAATAATGGCCACAAACCGGTGGCTTTCTGTACTCCGGACTTCGAACGCGACTACCCGCGCCACGCCCTTCCCCCGCAATTTGATTTTTCAAAACCTGGAATCGCCTGCCTGGCAGTCCATCACAGCCGCCTTGCCGAAGCGAAAAAGCTGTTCCTCGCGCCCCCAAAGCCGCTCAGAAAGGCAGCCTGACTTCGGCGCGGTGATGGTCGCGCACTCACCTGTCCGCTCTTGTGCGGGACCCAACGCTAGTGGCCCGTCGTGCCGTCGTCCTTTTTTTCGCCGGGGCGATAGAGGGTCGGCGCCTTCGGTTGATCCTGGACGGTCTGGGATCCGTCGGCGGCTTTTTGGGCGTCGGACTTAGTGGCCTGGATCTCTTTCTTCTCTTCCTTCTGCCGCTGTTCCAGGTCCAGGGCGCGGTCGCCGAAATCTTCGCGGGCCATGGCAATGCTGTCTTCGGTGCCGGAGATGGCGTCGCGGAGGACAAAATCGTAGCGGTCCAGGTCCTTGGGCTGGCTGGTCTGGATCTTGCGCAGCATGCCGCTGATGGCGATTTCCTGGTTGGAAACGGCGTTGAGGCCGGGGGCGACGTCTCGCTTGTGCATGAGCGCGTCGTCGACCACGTTGTCGACGGCATCGAGGATTCGGCCGTAGTCTTCGAGGGCGTTATGGATCAGGATGGAGCGTCCGGGCTTATCGTGCGACAACAGGCTCTTCACCAAGTCGATGCGTGCGCGCGCGAAGCGGGCATAGAGTTCCAGGCGGGCGTTGGGCTCCTGGGCCTCGCGGATCTGATCGGCTTCGTCGACGCTGAGGTAATCGCGGGACTGCTGCGCGAACATCGCGGCGGCGGCCAGCGAGAAGAAAACCGCGAGGGTCTTCATTTCGGTTTGCCCTCCATCAGGCCCTGGAGGAGATGGTCGTGCACCTCCAGCACCGTCTCTTTCACTTTACCCAACAATGAGCGGTCGGTGGCGTTCATATCGAGGTTGAAGGTTTCCAGGCGGCGGAGCAGGTCGCGGGTTTGGATTTCGGCGTACTTGAACCAGCGCGGGCTTTTGCGCGGGTTCTTGCCGGTGGATACCAGCGAGTCGTAAGCCAGCGCGACCGATTCGCCGATTTCGGCGGACAGCGCACCGGCGGTTTGAACGTCGCCATTCTCGTAGGAATGGCGAGCGGCGGTGAGAGCGGCGGCGGCATTGTCGAGCGCCAGCTTGGCGCGCCGCTCGGGGTTCGTTTCGGCGCGGGCGCGCGCCAGATCGGCCCACGCGGGAGCGGCGCACCACGCCAGCAGGATCGAACTCAGGCAAGCCGCTACCGCCGTTCGGATCATTTCTTTTCGAGCTCCAGGCGAATGATGCGGGCGCGCTGGCGGGCCTGAAATTCCTGGTCGGGGTGCTGGCCCTGGCTCATGGAAAGAAAGCGGGTGTAAGCTTCGAGGGCGGGCTTTAACTGGCGGAGCTTGTCGAGAATGATGGCGCGCATGAAACAGACGCCAGCGGTATCCTCGCCCAACTGGCGGGCCTTGTCGAAATCCTCCAGCGCGACAGGGAGGTTGCCGGCCATGTACTGCATATCGGCGAGTTCGCGCCAGGCCGCGGCATCGGCGGGCTTGAGTTTGACGGCTTCGGAGAACTGATCGGCGGCGGCGGGAAACTGGCGCGCGTCGCGCAACGCGCGGGCGTACATGATGCGGGTTTGGAAATTGGAAGGGTCGGCCCGGACGGCGTCGGCCATGAGGGGAAGCGCCTTGGGAAGTTGGCCGGCAAAGAGGTAGGCCATGGCCAGGGCCACGCGGTTCGCCTGGCTGGGCTCGGCGGCAAAGGCGGCTTCGAGGCGCGGAATCGCGTCGGCGTACTGATGGCTATCGAGCATGAGCTGGCCGGCGTGGGCCTGGGCTTGGGGATCTTGCGGAAACTCCTGGTAAATGGCCAGCGCCCGGCTCGGCTGGTGGCTGTTTTGATAGAGCTCGGCGAGCTCCAGCAGCCAGTCGCGGTCGCGCGCATCGATTTCGCCGGCGCGGCGGTAATGGGGTTCGGCTTCGTCCGGTTTGCCTTGCCGGGCAAGGGCCCGTCCCAGCCCCAGTTCCGCGCCGCCCGATTTGGGATTGGCGGCCACGGCTTGGCGGTACAGGGCTTCGGCCTTCTCCCAGGCACCCAGCCCGAACTGCGCCTCGGCCAGGTAGTAGCGCGGGCGAAATTCGGCGGGCTTCTGGCGAGCCGCGTCCTCCAGCAGGGCCGCGGCGTCGGCGGGGTTCCTCTGCCGCAGCAGCAGCATGCCGCAATTCAATTCAGCTTCGTAGAGATTGGGTTTCAGCTCGAGGGTCATTCGATATTGCGCGATGGCGTCGGCATCGCGATTGAGAAACCCGTAGGCCAGGGCGAGATTGAAGTGGGCGCTGAAGTCGGCGGCGTCGGCCGCGATGACTTTTTCGAAAGCCGCCGCGGCATCGGAATACCGGGCCGCGTCCAGGGCTTTCAGACCGTCGGCACCAGGATCGGCTGCCTGTAAAAAGAACAGCGCCGGCAGTAAGGCCCACATGCTCCCATCTTAAAGCACGGCGGGGAGCGGAGTGCCGAAGCGGTCCGGACGCGGAGGGTCACAGGAGCAGCGAATCGATCGCCTGGGTGAGCTTGGCATCGGTCCAATCGGCGCCTTCGGCGATCTTGAGAACCACTTTGCCCTTGGCGTCGATCACATAGGTTTCCGGATACATGAAGGTGCCGAACTGTTCGTGCAGGGACAAGTCGCGGGCGGTGAGGAAAGCGGGCTTGTACTTGTCGAGGAAGGCGCGGTAGGTATTGGCGTTGTGATCGACGCTGACCGCCAGCACCACCACGCCGCGCGCCGCGTACTCGCTGGCGAAGCGGCTAAGGGAAGGGGTTTCCTCGACGCAGGGAGGGCACCAGGAGGCCCAGAAATTCAAGACCAGTAATTTGCCGCCGAAATCCGGGAGGGTGAGGGTGCGGCCGTTGTCGGTGGTGATGCGGAACCCCGGAGCCTGGTCGCCCTGAGCGACGACGCGCTGCTCAATGCCCGCGTAGATGCTGTAAACAAAAGCGCCCAGAAGCAGGAGAATGCCCACCTGCAGGGACCGGTCCACACGCGTCTTATTCATATGGAGCTTTTCTGTCCCGATTGTAACGTGATGCCAGACGGGAGCGCTACTCACTCCGCCAAGCCAGCCAAGCCAAAGCAGGGGGCCCGGCACAATGGGCGGGAGCCAAACTGGTGCGATATGCCGACGATTTTGTGGTGATGTCGCGCTATCCGGGCAAACGTCTGTATGGCTGGATCGAAGCGAAGCTGGATTACCAGCACTTCCGGCGACTGGGGCTCAAACCCCTGGAGATCTAATGCGTGAGCCTGTGACCAAGGTTTTCAGGAGAGCCGGATGCGGGAAATCCGCATGTCCGGTTCGACGAGGGGACGGAGGGTCGCGGATTCATTCCGTTGCCCCCCGTCCAACTCTACCGGCTATGGATTTGTTTTTTCACGGCTCCCCAGGAAGTGGTTCCTTAATACGTGGCCGTAATTCCGAAATCAGGTGCTTGGGCCTGGGCCACATCGTCAGTGGACCCTCCTCACCGCATTTTGGAGCTTGAGTGTCCGAGTAGTATAATTCTGCAAGCCGCACTCAAGAGGACTCATGAAACGCAGACGTTTTCTCCAGGCTATCGCCGCTGCGCCCGCCGCTCCGTTGGCGGCACAACAGGCTGCACCCCCGGCCGCACCGCCCTCCCAGTTCCGCGGCGGCCAGGCCGCTCCGCCATTACAGACCACGGCCGCCGATCTTACGGCCGCGGCTACCGCGCCCGCTTTCTTCACCCCGGACCAGTTCGCCGCCCTGCGACGTCTCGGCAGTCTTCTCCAACCTCCCATGAACGGCCATCCGGGGGCGCCCGAAGCCGGTGCGCCTGAGTTCCTCGATTTTCTCCTCGGCGTCTCCCCGCCCGACCGTCAACTGCTCTACAGCAACGGTCTCCATGCGCTGAATGCCCAGGCCGGGAAGCAGTTTGAAAAATCCTTCGCCGACCTGGACGACCGCCAGGCGGACGCCATCCTCCGCCCTCTACTGGTGACGATTCCCTGGCCGGAAGACCTGCCGCGCGACCCGCTCCGCCACTTCCTGGCGCAGGCGCAGCGGGATTTTCGCACCGCCACGGAGAACTCGCGCGAGTGGGCCGCCTCCGACGCCGCCTCAGGCCGGCGCCGCGGCAGAGGGTTTGGCGGCGGCAGCGGGCTCTATTGGCTTCCCATCGATCCGGTAGTGAAGGGGTGAACGCGTGGCCGCAAAAGAAAAAGAATACGACGTGCTGATCGTCGGCTCCGGCCATTCCGGTGGCATGGCCGCCAATATCCTGACCCAGAAAGGCATCTCCTGCCTGATGCTCAACGCCGGGCCGCAGGCGGATTTCGCCCGCGACCGCGTGGTCAAACCCGTCTACGAGCTCCCCTACCGCGGCTTCGGCCAGCCGGGGCGCCATCCTCACATCTACCAGGCCAACGAGTTCAACGCCAACCAATGGGTGGATGAACGGGAAGTCCCTTACACGTACGATCCCGATAAACCGTATAACTGGGTGCGGGTGCGCCTTCTGGGCGGCCGCTCGCTATTCTGGGCGCGCGAGAGCTTCCGCCTGAGCGACTACGAATTCAAGGCCGCCGAAATCGATGGCACCGGCGACAGTTGGCCCATCGCGCTGGCCGACCTCGATCCCTACTACTCGCGCGTCGAGGCGATTTTTCGCGTCACCGGGCGGAAAGAGGCCTGGCCGCAATTCCCCGACGGCAATTTCGTCGAGAACACCTACCCGGCCGATAGCGAGACCATCCGGAAGGTGATCGATCTGGCCACGGCGCGCGGCATCGGCTGCTCCAAGGGACGTTCCTCGATGGGCCAGAACGGCCTGGCAAGCTCCGTGAACCTCTTGCTGCCCGATGCGCTCGCGACCGGCAAGCTTGATATCGTTCCCAACGCCATTGTGCGCGAAATCTCCATCGACAGGAATACGGGCCTCGCCAGCGGGGCCCACTTCGTCGACCGGCACACGGGCCGCGAGATGCACGTCAAGGCGCGCGTGGTGGTTCTCGCCGCCGGGTGCCTCGAAAGCACGCGCCTGCTGCTCAATTCGGGGATCGCCAACTCCAGCGGCGTGATGGGGCATTACCTGATCGACCAGATCTACGGCATCAACGTCGTCGCTTCGGTTCCCGAGGCGCGCGACGGCAAAGCGCCGCAGGGCCTGATGGGCGGCAACACGTTTATGCCGCGCTTCCGCAACCTCAAGAAAGGCGAAAAACGCAATTTCATCAAAGGCTATTGCGTGCGCATCTCGAGCGGCCAAGACGCTAATCCCGAGTACTTCGCCGCTTACGGCGAAGAGTTGCGGAAGAAGCTCGCCAGCTACGCCGGCTCCTGCGTCTCCGGCGGCATCTATGGCGAACGCGTGGCGCGCTTCGAAAACCACGTCCGCATTAATAGAGATGTGAAGGACGCCTGGGGCATCCCGGTGCTGCACATCGTTGCCCAGGATTCCGATAACGAGCGCAACCTGGCCAAGGACGCCGCCGATACCATCGACGAGCTGTTCCATGCCGCCGGCTGGGAGCCCGTGTCGCGGACCGAGCGCTACAATCCGCCCGGCTACAGCATTCACGAGCTCGGCACCTGCCGCATGGGCGACAATCCCAAAACCAGCGTGCTGAACAAGTACAACCAGAGCCACGATATCAAGAACCTGTTCGTGGTGGACGGCGCGGCCTTCGTCACCTGCGGCTGGCAGAATCCGACCATGACCATCCTGGCGCTGTCCATGCGAGCATCCGAGTATTGCGCCGAGCAGATGCGCACCGGCAGCATATGAAAGTCCGCAGGGCTCTACTGGCGCCGCTATGCGTCGTGCTATTGCACGCGGCCGACCCTCCAGCCCAGCCCATCCCGTTCAGCCACAAAACCCACGCCGGCGCCATGAAGCTGGCGTGCAAAATGTGCCATCCCAATCCCGACCCCGGCGAGACCATGACCATCGCGCCGCCCGCCAAGTGCATGGACTGCCATTCCGCGATTAAGGCCGACAGCCCTGCCATCAAGCGCCTCGCTGGGTTTGCCAAGGACGGCCGCGACGTCCCATGGATACGCGTCTACCAGATTCCTTCTTTCGTGGATTTCAGCCACCGCGCACATCTCGAAAAGGGCAACACTTGCCAGGATTGCCACGGCCCGGTGGCCCAGAGAGACCAGCTTTCCAGGGAAACCGACATCTCCATGGGCGGATGCATGAATTGTCACCGCGCCAAGAAAGCGAGCCTGGAATGCGACTTCTGCCATGAGCTACAACACTGACTTCTTCGTGGAGCAGACTCTCGAGTCTGCCACGCCGGGACTAATCCCGGCGCTTGTTTCGCATAGCCTGCCCCTCTTCCCATTGGGGTGTTTAACGGATCTGGGGGAAATCCGTTCCGGGAAACCGCTCCCTCGCGGTCGCGGCTCGGTAACTGACTGAAAACAGGTGGCGCTCGTAACCGAGCCGCGACCGCGAGGGAGCGGTTTCCGCGACTAAACCGTGAAATCCCCAGATCGGTTAAGCACTCTTCGCGTCGTGACACCCTCTGCCGCCTTAATATTAGACGTGGCAGTCCCAAATAGTGCATTCTGAAGCCATGGCGGAGGACACAATGGTTCGATCTTCGTGTGTATGGACGATCGCTTTTCTCTGTTGGGCAGGCAGCGCCAGCGGAGAGATACGGCAGGTGGTCTTCGACGGCACCGTGTCGGAACACAAATGGACGTTGAAGGACCTGAACGCGGAGTTGCCGTCCGACTGGAGCGGTTACAACTACCTCGATCTGGAAATCAGGGCTTCGTCGCCGCAGCGATTCAACCTGAATCTCTACAGCCAGGGTCTGGTGCAATCGAGGCGCATGCACCCCCTTGCCAACGCCTGGATTCGTGCCGCCGTGCCGCTTACCTATTACAGGCAGCCGAACCGGCAGGGGTTCGATCTGGCCTCGGTGGGCAAGGTTCCGCGAAACTCCTTCTGGATTACTACCGGAGGCGCATACGGCGCCTTGAACGCGGTCGAGGCGATCGGAGTGGCGATGGAATATCCGCTCGGCAAGCCCACGCTGGAGATCCGCTCCGTCAAGCTCTCGAAAGAGGACCCGGGATCGGAGGTGCTGGAGCCGAAGCCGCTGGTGGACGAATTCGGCCAGTGGATTCCGGTCGACTGGCCGGGAAAGATCAAGAGCCTCGATCAGTTGAAAAAAGAGTGGGCCGAGGAGGAATCGGCTCTCGGGACTGGCAGCTTCAACTACTGCTCCTATGGAGGCTATCGCAATACGCGGGCGAAGGCGACGGGCTTCTTCCGCGTCGAACAAGCCGATGGGAAATGGTGGTTCGTCGATCCGGATGGGCACTTTTTCTTCTCCACCAGCGCCAACGGCATGGGAGTGACCGGCGATGCGCGCGTGGAGGGCCGCGAAAGCTACTATGCGGCGCTCCCGCCCGCGGGGCAGCATGGTTTCTACGCCTGGAACCAGTCCCGGCGGTTCGGTCCGGACTGGAATACAAAATGGATGGAGTTAGCGCTCCGGCGGCTGGACGACTGGGGCATCAACACCATCGGCAATTGGAGCGATTCGCGGCTTTGGGACAGCCACAAAAAGGCTTACTTCGTTTTTCTTCGCGGCTGGGGCATGGAGACCGGCTACCTGGGCATGCCTGACGTGTACGCGCCGGATTGGCCGGCGATGGTCGACCGGGCGGCGGCGGAGCAATGCGAGCCGCGCAAGAACGATCCGTACCTGTTGGGATACTTCATTGGAAACGAGCCGCCGTGGCCGGGCAGAGAGTCGCTGGTGGTCGATACCATTCTCGATCGGCCGCCCAGTGCGATTCAGCGCGAGGCGCGGGCGTTTCTGGCTCAGGGAGACACGCCGGAGCGCCGCAAGGAATTCGTTTACCGGGCGTTTGCCCGCTACATCGAAGTGATCGACGCGGCCATCCGCAAGTACGATCCCAATCATTTGAATCTGGGCCTCCGCTTCGGCGGCGAGGTGCCGCCGGAGGCCATGGTGCGCGGCTCGCGCGGTTTCGATGTGTACAGCATGAATGTGTACAGCACGGCGGTGGACCCGAGAGTGCTGGCGAAGGTGTACGCGCTCGCCGGCCGGCCGATCCTGGTGGGAGAATTTCACTTTGGCGTGCCCGGCAGGGGGCTCGCTGCCGGCCTGGTTCAAACCCGCGACCAGGAGGAACGCGGCGTGGCCTATCGCTACTTTGTGGAGCAGGCGGCGGCGTTCCCCGCCTTCATCGGCACAAGCTGGTTCCAGTGGGTGGACCAGCCGGCGCTGGGGCGCATGGACGGCGAGAATTACAATATCGGGCTGGTAGATGTCACCGACCGGCCGTACCGAAGCCTGGTGGACGCAATTAAAGCCACCAATATGCGATTGTTCGACGTACACTCCGGCAAGATACCGCCCTTCGGCCGGATGGCCAAAACGAACTGAGCGAGTCAGTTTTCAGGCAGCGCGTTGCAGGGCCGGCTCGGGCCGGAACCAGCGGACGTACGCATAGTGGAGAGCATATACCGCGCAACCCACCGCGACCGCCAGCACGGCGTTCACGGCCATGACGGAAATGGCGGTCGAAAGGAACGCCACCGCGTCGACGCGGCTCATGCGCGGCAGGCGGCGCCATGCGCTCCAATCGAGCAGGCAGATGCCCATCCAGGCGGTTACTCCGGCCAGGGCAGCGATGGGGATGCGCGAAATCAAGCCGCTGCCCAGGCGCATGATGCCGAACAGAATCGCGGCGTGCAACAGGTTGGCCAGCCGGGTGGAGCCGCCGCAGCGAACCACGGCCAGGCTGCGGGCGGGAATGCCTACGCTGAGCGGCGCTCCGAACATGCCGCCGCAGATGTTGGCGATCCCGTAGGCGCCCAGTTCGGCATCGGCGTCGGCCAGCTTCATCGGTTTGTGGCGCCCGCGGAAATGCTCCACCACGCGAGAGGTAATCAGAATATTGACCGAGGAAACGAAGGCTAGCGCGATGGCCGACGGGAGGACGGTGAAGACGTCGCGCGGCGCCCAGTTGAAGGCGGCGAATGGGGGCAGGGAAGTGGGCACATCGCCGATATCCTTTACGCGCATGCCCAGGATGCGAGCCAGGATCGCCGCCAGCAGCACCCCGGCCAGCGGCGCCGGCACGCGGTGGGACCAGCGCGAGGAAGCCGTGGCGCCGGCGATCACCGCGGCCGACAGAATCAAAGGGAAAATCGAAATGTTGCCAAGGTTCGAAATCACCGCGGCCAATTGGCCCACGGCGGTGGAGGAAGCACGGGTGAGCGGCGAAGCCACGCCCAGCATGATGTCCATTTGCGAAATCAGCATCATGCCGCCGATACCGCAGGAAAAGCCGGTGACCACCGCTTGGGGGACGCGCATGATGTGGCGGCCCAGGCGCATGACGCAGAACGCCATCATGACGATGGCGGCAACGAGCGAAACCTTGGCCGCGCCGCCCACTCCCTGGCTCCGCACGGCGGCGGCGATGAACGGCACGGTGGCGCTGGCGGTGCCGCCGATCAGCACCGGATTGCGGCCCAGCAGGGCGATGACCGGAGCGGTGAGAATCGAAGTGTAAACCCCCAATTCCGGAGGCAGGCCCATGAGCGACGCCATGGCCAAACCGTAGGGGAGGGCGATCAGGGCGGCGACGACGCTCCCCGAGAGGTCGCCGACCAATTGCGGCCAGCGATAGCGCTGCGCGCGGCGGAGCGCTATCGCCGAAGGGCCAGCATTCAAGCCATCACCTTAAGGAACGCGGTCTTGAACTTGTCCATTTCCTCCTGGGTGCCGATAGACACGCGTACATAGGTGGGCCAACTCGGCCAGACGCGGCCGATATAGATCTTTTCCTTCTGCATGGCGACGATGATTTCCCGGCCCGGCCGGCCAACGTCCACCATGAACTTGTTCGAAACCGAAGGCGTGTGCTTGAAATTGTGCTGGTCCAGGAAACCGAGCACGTCGGCGCGAACGTCGGCAATTTTCTTGCGCCGCTCGGGCACCAGGTACTTCTGTTTCAGGCTGACGTTGGCGCCGAGCATGCCGGTGATCGGCAGGGCGCCGGCGCTCCACGGGCGAATCTTGTTCAACAGGTCCGGACGCGCCAGGGCAGCGCCCGCCCGTAATCCGGCCATGCCGTAGATCTTCGAGAAGGTGCGCAGAATGATGACGTCCTTATCCTGCGCCACCAGGTACGACATGAAAGGCGCGCCGGCAATGTGGGTGTAGGCTTCGTCGATCATTACCACCGAGCCGGCCGGTTTATTCCGCACCAGCCATTCGATGTCCTCTTTCGGCGTGAGCGTGCCGCTGGGGTTATTCGGATTGCAGATGTAGTACAGGCCGGGGTTGGGGTCGGCCGCGACCATGGCCCGCACGTCGTGGGCGTAGGTCTCGGTGAGCGGCACCCGGACCACTTTAGCCTTGATAAATTCGGCGGCGCGCTCGCCGGATTCATAGCCCGGGTCGGCCGTAACGAAAGCACGGGTGGGAGAAGTGAAGCCCAGCACCGCCTGGTGCAAGGGAGCGCTGGAACCGGCGAAGGGCATCACGTAGCTGGTCTTCAGGCCCTCCTGTTCGGCCAGCGTATCGGTAAACGAAAAGGTTTCCTGGTACAGGTAGCGGCCGCCTCTGTCGACAATCGCCTTCACCGCGGCCCGCGCCTCCTCGCATGGGCCTAGCGGATTCTCGTTGGCATTGATCATTACCGCGTCGGGCGGGATAGGCTCGCGGATGGCCGACAACTGGGCCAGGGCGGGTTCATTGAAGAACGGCAGCGCGGCGGCCCCGCCGGAGAGCAGGGCGGCAATGCGCCCGAAACTCCGCCGCGAAAACCCGCGCCGCAAAAATTCGTCTTGTCGCTGTTCACTCAAGCACGCGTTCATAATTCCCCTTTCGTGCGGTGGAATTGAGGTTTGTGCCGAGCGGTACGGAGAGCAAAGCGAGGAGGATCGACGTTGCCAACCCACTGCGCAAGTCCCGGCCCAGGCACGAACCAGGCGCTCGCTAACGCAGGAGCTACTACACGCCAAGCACTGGCGTGATCCACCTGTTAGGGAGAGCGTATCAGCTTTTTGTAAGAGGGTCGAATAAATTTAATTTATACTTCGGATCGGGGGCCGGGGCGCCGGCTTCTGCGACACTGAGATTCGATGCACGAAGTATTCGAACGAAATGGTATCCGGGGAGTCCTGCATCGTCCGGCGGAGCCTACCGGCGACGGGCTGGTGCTGACCCATGGCGCCGGGTCGGATCACCGTGCCCCGCTGCTGGCGGCCCTCGCCGCGGCCTTCGCCGAGGCCGGTTATCTGGTGCTACGCTACGATCTGCCGTTCCGGCGCGAGCGGCCCACCGGACCGCCGCACCCCGCCCGCGCGGCGCGCGACCGTGCCGGCGTGGTGGAAGCGGCGTCGCTCGTGCGGACGCTCGGCTGTGTTCGCGTGTTCGCCGGCGGCCATTCCTACGGCGGCCGCCAAACCGCCATGGCCGCCGCCGAATCGCCGGCATTGGCCGAGGCCCTGCTGCTTGTTTCCTATCCTCTCCACCCTCCCGGCAAGCCCCAGCAGCCGCGCACAGGTTTCTTCCCGCAGTGGCGCACGCCGGCTCTATTCATTCACGGCACCGCCGACCCTTTCGGCACGATCGAGGAACTGCGCGCCGCCCTGAACCTGATTCCCGCCAGAACCGAGCTGCTGGCGATCCCCTCCGCGGGTCACGACCTGAAAGCGATTGTCCGCCACCCCGGCACCGCCGCCGATGCGTTTCGCCGCTTTTTTCCGCCCCGCGAGGGCAGTGCCATGTAGTACACTGGAAAAAAGTTCGGTCCGGCCTCGTCGGACACTAAGTCTATTGCGCCCGTAGCTCAGTTGGATAGAGCGTCTGGCTACGAACCAGAAGGTCAGGTGTTCGAATCACCTCGGGCGCACCATAGAATCAATAACTTAGCTGGTCCGGGCGAACAGACCTTTCATCAATTAGCAATTTGCTTCCCGTGTGGTCAAAGTATCAGGCCGCTCGGGAGTGAAACTTGAGCAAGCCCCCCCAGGCGATCACGACGGTAAACGATCTGGCATTTCGGCGATACGTCCATCGGAGGGAAGAGGAGAAGATTGCCTTTGCCCTGGTGGTTCTGTTCAAAATGATGATGTTCGATATACTCAGTCAACGCGCGGCGCAACGAAGCGTCTCCAAAGAGGATGAGCTTGGATAGGCATTCCTGACGCACGGAGCCCACCCAGCGTTCGGCAAAAGCGTTCAGATTCGGACTCCCCGCGGAAGAACCAGTGGGCGTATGCCACTGGATCGTAGGACACGGCCACAAGCGCGGTCATTAGGAACAATCCAAACACCGAGCCGATCGCACGAAACCACCTAAAACTAGCCTCGACCCATCGTTCGGACGCCCGCGTTACATCCCCGGCTGCAGAATCCGTCATAATGCCGACAGTCATGCCTTCGTCGTCGCGCAATGATACAACGATGGCCTTCTCCATCTTGGCTGACTTCGGCTTTTCGTCGTTCCCTTGGGGCTTCAGTCTATGCGCCATCGCGAATTCGGACACACCTCCGGCCCGTGGGTCATACAGCATGGATTTCAGATTGTTCTCGAGGCGATGGCCGCTCTGGAGGGAACAGCAGCGGCTCAAAGAATGGCTATCAGAGTGCGGAAAGGAAGGCCCAAGAGGGTGCCGCAACTCACGCCGATACCGTTCGCGATCACATCCCCGAGTTCCACGGAGCGCCCGGGGGAGAAGTGTTGGCCGCCTTCGAGGAGAACCCCGAGGACGAACATCGAGAGGCCGGCCATGATTCCCCGGCGCCTGTCCTGGAACCCCATCACGGGCAGAAACCTCCCGCAATCTCGAAGAGGCTGCGCGTGAGAGCGGCGTCAACGAAAGGACCCTGCGGCGATGGATGAAGCTGCCAGAATTCCAGACCGCGCATCTGCTGGCCCGCCGGGACATGATGAAACAGGTCCACGCCCGCATGCAGCAAAGCTGCCGAGCCGCCCTTTCGGTACAGTTGATGCTGATGGCCGACGCCAAGACATCGGCCTCCATCAGGGCGCGCGTCTCCCAGTACATCCTGGAGAGCGGCAACAAGTCGCTCGATCAGGACATCACTGAAGGGCTGGAATCGGGCCTCCTGGACTACCAGGATAATGGGGACGAAGAATATGAGGAGTACGAGGTGGATGGAGCCGACGAGGTAGACATAGTGCCTGAGCTTGACGAAACGGCACGAAAAAAACTGATCGGCGCTTGACCGTGGTCGGGACACAGTTTCCGCGTGATCCGCTCCTTCCGCTGCAGGGTCACCGGGTAGCTACTCGAATCGCCGAGGCAATCGGAGGTTCGGAAACATCGCCGCGGAATGTCCGGCGGGCACGACTCGAGGGCAGCGCCAGTGCAGCGGGTGTCGCATGGGAAGTGAAACGCTCAGGCCGCCTCGGTGCGGGGTCGCACGGCGCGTTCGATCTCTTTCAGCTTTGTTTGTCTGGCCATACGCAGGTCATACTCTAACTGGAGGCCAAGCCAGAATTCGGCGGATGTCCCCAGATACCGAGCCAGGCGCAGGGCCGTGTCGGCGGTGACGCCGCGCCGGCCGCGAACGATGTCGTTGAGGCGGGTTGCCGTAACGCCCAGGTTGGTCGCAAGCTGGTTCACGCTCATGTCGAGGGGCTTCAAGACGTCCTCCAGGAGCGTTTCGCCGGGATGTGGCGGGGGAATCAGTTTAGGCATTTAGGGTTTCCTTCATTTAATGGTAGTCGGTAATCTCGACGTCGAAAGCATCCCCCTCATTCCAGCCGAAGCGGATGCGGTATTGGTCGTTGATCCGAATGCTGTACAGCCCTTTGCGATTTCCTTCTAGCGTTTCCAGCCGGTTTCCGGGAAGCAAGGCCAAGTCGCGGAGCGTGGTTGCCCGATTCAGGTGGAAGAGCTTGCGCAGCCGCGATTTTTTCTACGCCATGAAGCTTTTTCGAGAATTGTTGCCGAAAGATCTTTTCCGTCTCGGTATCTCGAAAAGAGCGAATCATAATATATCGTATATCGGCAAACGGCAAAACATCAAGGAGAAACTACCTAAGGTGCCTAAGGGATTATGGGCGACGACGGTTTCAAGCCGCCATGCAGCAACCGGGATACCCGCCTGGGCCGCGAGCGTCAGTGCCACGGCTTCCCACAAGACGGTGTTCACCTCGTCTCCCAGGTTCGAAAACTTGGCAATCGCCAGATGGCCGTCGCGGTCCCGGACCGAGGCTTTCGGACGGGCACCACCGAGCGATGAGCCGGGTGCGAGGAGTAAGCGCAAATCCTCGTCGCTCTCCGTATCGCTCAAGACATGCTCCGCGGCTAAGAGAAGTCGAGGCAGTTCGATCAGCGGCGGAATCTTCGCGGGCTCCAATGTGTGACCAAAGGCGATTCTCAAGGACAGGGATTACGGCGTGAACCCTGCGGAGAACTGGACGATGGCTAGACATAGGAATCCGGCAACGGTGGGCGCTGGGCCGCAAGGTTCTCGAAAGGCTCAAGCCCAGCCGCGGAGGCGATACACCCACAGGCCCAACCACTCGTGCAGGGCTTTTTCGGAAAGCTCCATGCTCTCTGCCTTTGGCAGCCAGAGAAGCAGTGGATTGGACCCCTCCCATCCGGTCCGGAAATCGGCAGGGGCCGGAACCACCTCGAATCCAACCTTGCGAAACGCCGCTGCGGCGCGCGGCATATGCATCGCGGAGGTGACCAGAATGATCTTCCGGGTACCGCGCGCCGAGAGGATCCGATAACTGAACAGGGCGTTCCCTCGCGTGTCGATAGAGTTTTCTTCCACCTCAATGGCGGCGGCCGGAATGCCCCACTCCTCAAGTAGGCCGCTCATGGAGCGAGCCTCGGAGCCGTGGTGTGGGTCCCCCAGCCAGGGATTGTTACCGCCGCTGCAGATCACCAGCGGTGCTTTCCCAGCGCGGAAGAGGCGATAGGCGACAAGCAGGCGGTCGCTGGAATCGGCGAGAGCACTCGCATGGTGCACCTGGTTGGGCGTGTGAACTGTGCCGCCGAGCACGACGATCGCCGGCGCCTCGGGCATTTGGGCGACACCGGAATCGCGATACTGTGCCTCCAGCGGTCGTGTGAGCGTCAGCGAGACTTCTGGACACGAGAACACTGCCAGGACGAGTATCGATGTGGCCAGCAATCGCAGAGCCAGAGACCGTCTTCTCCAGCTAATGATGCCGCCCACGGCAAGCAACAGAGCCCAGTGGAATGGATCGAAGAACAAGGCGAGGAATTTACTGGCGTAGTTGTACACGAGGGACCCGTAGGCAATCATAATCCGTGGCGCGGGTCGTGCGCCACACTTTCCAATTGCTGCCCAGTGGGGAGAGCAGTGAACCACTCGTCTCCAACGCTCCTGGTTCGCGCAGTACGTGGAGCCCGAAGAGAGGAAGGAATGCAACAACCGGCCCTGCTCATTCCGGTGAAGATGGGGTGGAATGGGGCCCGTGTAATGAGCGTCATTTAACTGGTGTCGTGATATACTTTCGGTGTGATCCGCTCCTTCCGCTGCAGGGACACCGAGGAGTTGTTCCATCGCCAGCGGAACCGGAAGTTCGGCAATATCGGCAAGATCGCGCGCCGAGAACTGCGCCTGCTCGACGACGCAGAAACCCTGGCAGACGTTGCGGCCGTTCCGGGAAACCGGCTCGAAGCTCTGAGCGGCGGCAGAGAGGGGCAGCACAGCATCCGAATCGACGATCAGTGGCGAATCTGCTTCGTCTGGAGAAAGGGCGCTGCGGAGAATGTCGAGATTGTCGATTACCATTAGCGAGGTGATTAGCGCATGGCAAACAAAGATCGGCTTCCACCCATTCATCCCGGCGAAATTCTCCGCGAAGAGTTCCTGTGCCCTCTTGGCATGTCTTCCCATGGGCTGGCGATGGCACTTCGCGTGCCAGCGACGCGGATCAACGACATTGTGAATGAAAAGCGCGGCATCACGGCGGATACCGCCCTGCGGCTGGCCCGCTACTTCGGCACGACGTCCAGATTCTGGATGAACATGCAGGCTTCCTGGGAGTTGGAGGTGGCAGAGGATCAGTCGGGCAAAGCGGTAGAGCGTGAGGTGCTGCCCAGAACGGCCGCGTGAGGCCCCTGGAGTCCGAAGTCCGGACACGCCACGGGCCGGGGCGGCTCACACGATGGAAGGAATAATAACTCCGCAGCGGACGATTCCAGGCGCGAGTACCGAAGTGTCGATCACCCCTCTGCGCCGATCTTTTTGGTCCACCGACAGTGATTGCCGGCGATCCCTTTTGGTCGGCTCGGCAGCCGCGAATCGCCTCCACTATTGGGGGTTTCCTGACGCCGGATAAATCGCGCGCTGCTGCCTCCAAACTGGGACTTTCGGAGCTTAGATTGGAGGTACAATTCACGAATGGTAGTACCTCCCCGTGAAAGATTGACGACGAAAATTGCTTATTTATGTCATGTAAATTGAGCATGTCTTATCCGACTGTTGCGGTTGCCCGTTGCCACACCTTGCTTGCGCTGTCGCTGGTGGCGGGACTCTTGGTCCTGCCGGCCTTTGGGCAACACCCCGCGCCCAGGCGTAAAGCTGCCGTGGCCAGACGGACCACCGGCCTGGGCAAACACACCGCTGTGCGTCAAATGACCATGCCGGGCCGTTACGTAATGGTGCTGCCGGATGCGCCGGTTTTGGCCCAGTATCACACGCCGGAGGAGGCTGCAACACCCGATGCGAAGGCCTACCGTGCCCGGATTGAAAGCCGCCAGCAGGCCATGATACAGGTCTTGCAGGCGCGCAATATTCGGGTCACCAGCCGGGTTTCGAACGTGCTCAACGCGCTGTTCGTCGTTGCCCCTGGGCAGGCCATCGAAGAACTGCGGAGCATCCCAGGAGTGTCTTCAGTTACCCCCATGCGCCGGTTTGAAGCCAGTCTGGACCGCGCTGTGCAACTGGTCAACGCACCGGCGGCGTGGGCGGCGCTGGGCGGATCTACCAACGCGGGGGCGGGCGTCAAGATCGGCATTCTCGATTCGGGGCTCGAACTTACCAACCCGATGTTTCAGGATCCCAGCCTGAGCGTACCGGCCGGCTTCCCCAAATGCACCCCGACTGCCGGCGAGTATCCGGCGGGCTGGACATACAACTCCAGTTCGACCGCCGACTGTGCTTTCACCAATAGCAAGGTCATCGCGGCGCGGAGTTATGTGAGGCTGCTGGCGGTGGGCTCGAATCCAGCCGATTATGCCGCCGATTCCGAACCGGACGATTACACGCCGCGCGACCGCTACGGGCACGGCACTGCGGTAGCGTCGGTAGCCGCCGGCAACGCCGTCACTGCGCCGGCGGTTTCGTCCACCGGTGGCACGATCAGGCTGCAGGGGATGGCGCCCAAGGCGTGGATTGGCAATTACAAGATCGCGGGCTCGTTCGGCTTCGCCAGTGACGAGTCCATGATCAACGCCGTGGATGACGCGGTGACGGACGGCATGGACGTGATTACCACCTCGTGGGGTTCCCCCTCGATTGGCTCCCCGGCTATCACCGCGGCCTCCAGCGATCCGGTAGCGGCGGCGTTCGAAACCGCGGTGATGGCCGGCAAGGTGGTGCTGGCGGCGGCTGGCGATAGCGGCGACGATGGTCTTTTCTCATACCCGACCTTCAACACGATTTCGTCTCCATCCAACGCTCCCGACGTGATCTCGGTCGGCGCCACCCTCAACTCGCACGGCATGATGCCCGCGGTTTCGGTGAATGCTTCGGGCGCGCCTTTTAATTTGCAGCACATTCAGGCCATGATGAGCGACTCGTATTTTTATCCCTCGGCGGATGGCGCCAACGTTGCGCCGCTCGTCGATGTGGATTTGCTCGATGGTACCGGCCTCGCCTGCGTGCCGCTTGCGGCCGGCTCCCTCAACGGCGCGTTTGCCCTGATTAGAGTGACCGCCAGTTGCCCGGTTGCCGGCACCAGCGCGAACGGCGTCTACGACCAGCAGGCGTTGAATGCGCAGAACGCGGGTGCCATCGGATTTATCTGGTATCAATCCAATTCGACATCGATTTACCGTTCCCCCTACGCCAGAGGCATCAACGAGTACGGCCCTGGCGTGGTGATCTCAAATTCCGACGGACTGAATCTCAAAGCCTACATCGATGCCAATCCGGGCGGATCTGTGACCATCGACACGGCCGGCGCCGAAATGGACTTGACCACTTAGGGCAGCTACTTCGGTTTTGGCACTACCAGTAACCCGATCCCGTCCCTTGCCGCCAATACGGTGGCCAGCTATTCCTCCTTCGGTCCCACTCCGGACGGGCAGTTGAAGCCCGACCTGGTAGCCACTGGCGGTGATGATGTGCATCTCTTCCCCGATCCGAACGACTATTCCTTGCCCTCCACGGTGGGAATGTATATGGCCGGCGAAACGTTCGACGCCGGGGATGCGATCCTTTATACAACCAACGGCTTCGCGGCCGCTGATGGCACCAGTTTCTCCACTCCTTTGACCGCCGGAGCGGCCGCGCTCCTGAAACAGGCCCACCCCTCGCTCAACGGCCGGCAGATCAAGTCTCTGCTGGTGAACAACGCGGCACAGACGGTTACCGTGGAGGACTACTACGGGGCGCCGGTGGACGCCGAATGGATCGGCGCCGGCCTGCTAGATGCGGGAGCGGCCATCACCGCGAACGTGACGGCGGTGCCTTCTTCGGCTTCTTTCGGCATCGTCAGCTCGGCTCCGGCGCCGATCGATATCACCCTGACAAATATTGGCTCCGGTTCGGTGACGCTGGCCGCCAGCGTGAGTTGCTGCTCGGTTGATTCGGGCGAGGGAACCGTGACTACCGGCGTAAATCTGGGTTCGACCAAAATCATGCCCAGCTTGTCGAGCTCCACGCTGGCCGCGGGCGGCACAGCAACTCTCACCGTGACCTTTTCGGGACCGCTGCCCGCGGCGGGTGAATACTCCGGCGCGGTGATCCTCACCGGTTCGGCTACCACACTGCGAATTCCGTTCATGTTCATTGTCAAGAGCAATGTGGGCTACAACGTGGTTATGTTCCTGTCCTGCTGCGACAGCAACGGCACCTATTCCTTCGCAGGGGCACCTGGCTCGGATATGAATCCGAGTGGATATCCGATCCTGCAGGTTACCGACACCACCGGCGCGCCCATCGCCAACGCCTCCGCGCCGATTACCGCCTCAGGCGGCCTGACGTTGAAGAGCGCTCCTGGCGGGCCGGCGTGCTCTCCGGCCAGCAGCACAACTTCCATCACCTGCTCCACGGACCCTTACGGGTTCCTTTACTTCGACGCCGTGCTGCCGGCCAGCATCGCAACGTCGTTTCTCACCATCAACATGAATTCGCTTGTGGGGCAGTCGGTCGAAGTCTATGCCTACCTGGTCACCACCACCCCAAGGCTGAACAGCGAAACGAGCGCCCAGCCCGGAGTCGTGGACGGAGCCGCCTTCTTGCCAACCATCGCTCCCGGGTCGTACGTCTCGCTATTTGGCTCGAACTTGATCAACTACACCGCTTCCAATACCTTCACCAACCTGGCACTGCAGCTCGATACGGTGACGGTGAGTTTCGACGTAGGCTCTGGCGTGACCTATCCCGGCTACCCTATCTATATCAGTCCCACGCAAATCAATGTCTTTGCTCCATGGGAGCTGCAAAATTATTCCTCGGCGCAAGTAAAGGTGACGAGCGATACCGGACTCTCATCCAATGTCGTGACTGTGAACATCTCGAATGCCGCGCCGCAGTTTTTCAACTACAACAGTGGCACGGCTATTGCCACGGATTTGTCCTACAACCTGATCACCAACAGCTCTGCGGCCAAGCGCGGCAGCACGATCCTGCTCTGGGCCGACGGGCTGGGACCGGTGACGAACCAGCCTTATAGTGGAGTGCCGGCGGTCGCGGCTCCTCTGTCGTACACCACCACTACACCCACCGTAACCATCGGCGGCCAGAGCGCAACGGTAGTGTATGCGGTCCTGGCGCCCGACTACCCCGGGCTGTATCAGGTCGCCGTGACCGTGCCGTCCAACGCCACGACCGGTTCGGCGGTGCCCATCTCGCTCACCGTCGGCGGCCAAACTACGGCAGCAGCGACGCTGCCGGTGCAGTAGGTGGGGAGCCTAAGCCCCGCGATGGCGCGGACGCTCGTTTATTGTCGTCTGTTGGGAGCCGCGCTACGGCGGAGGGCTAAAAGACCACGAAAAGCAATGGTCTGTCCCACCGTCCCACTCGGCGATTTGTGCGGATCGATAAAGCCGCTACCAAGTTCCAGGTAGGCTGCCTTCGGGCGAGCCCCGGAACGCCTCAGTGTCATTCGGAAACAGGTGCTACTACAGATCGCCAGTTCCCTCGGCTCCCGCTCAGAAAAGTACGTTTTCAGATGATCGTTGACACATCGGGACTGATCACTGCGGCGGCCGCTGGCGGGTTTCCAACATCAGGAGCCGTTCTTCGATTGCGGCGAGGCGCTGGGTAGTGGAGGAGTCGGCGGTTTCGAGGCGGACCATGCGGGCGAAGTTGCCGCGGGCAAAGGCTTCGATGCCGCGCAGGATTTCGGTCTGCATGTCGCGCATGGCTTCGATGGTGCGGTGCTCGGCGGCGGTCGTGCGCTGCTCCGCAGTCGCCACCCGCGTTTCGACGCGATTGATTCCGTCCTTTACTTCACCGATTTCTCGGGAGAGCGAGTCGAACCGGTCCATCAGGATCTTGTCATCCATATACTCAGTGTACCATAAGCGGCTTATTATGGAGGACTATCTCCCGGGTTTCTTTCTCTTCGCCGCCGCCGCCCGCCGCCCAGCCGCCGCCTTCCTCGCAATTGCCTGCCGCTCCTCATCGGTCAGGGAAGCAAAGCCTTTTTTCGTGCCCGTTACCTTACCGCCCTTGCTCCCGATATCGGCGAGGTACCGGCTGATCGCACTCTTCGCTGCCATGCAACTACTACCATAAGCGGCTTCTGAGTTCTTCGCAACCTTCCGCGTGGCATCATAAGCGGCTTATTATAACGTAGCTTTCGTAGACCGGACCAGCCGCGAGGCCTAAGAGGCAGGCGGTACAGGGCGAAAGCCGCCGAGGATTTAGTCCTTCTTCCGTCCGCGCCCGCCAGCCTTGCCCGCCCGTCGCGCAATCTCGCTGCGTTGTTCGGGCGTCAACTTCGTTAGCCGGGCCTTGCCGGCCTTACTCCGGGTTGGCTCGGGCGATTGGCAGGATGAGCCAACTTCGGCGGGAGATGGAGGCTGAGGCGGCCTGAGGCTGGGAGTTGAGGCAATAGGGGGAAAAGGAAATGCCGACGCGGCGTGGCTGGATAGCGGATACGCGGGCGTCCGCCAGCCACGCACGCCTTGGCGCCGGGCAGGACTCATTGGGGCACGCCGACCCGTATAATGCTGCGCTTTGCCTAAGTGGTGAGATAGCGAAAGGACTTTGGCAATTCCGGTCAAGGTGGAAAAAGTCGGGTAAGAATAAGCTCTGCTTGCGTGAGTCACCACAGAAAGAGTCAGGCTGTCTTTTGGGGGATCATGATCCGCAGGAAGAAATAGTGCGTGCGGTCCAGGAGTTGCTTTGGCCGCACCGATCCGCGGATGCCGGCAGAGAGAGTAAACTCGAAAAGAGGAGGTGTTATGGCCGATATCGACCGCCACGAGTTGCACACCTTGGTAGACCAGATTCCCGAGAGCGATGTGCCGGCGGCGCGCAAGATCCTGCGCGCGTTGGCGGATCCAGTGGAACTGGCGATGCTGACCGCGCCGCTTGACGATGAGCCGGAGACGGAAGAAGAGCGAGCCTCGGTGGCGTCATCTCTGGCCGACGCCTCTCCTGATATCCCATTTGAACAGCTCCGACGCAAACGGGCATGAACGAGTCCTGTTTCGCCCGCAGGCGGTCAGGGATCTGGAACGATTACCGAACCGCAACCGGGACCAGGTGGAGGGGGCCATCGAACGGTTTGCCCAAACCGGTTTTGGCGACATAAAGATGCTGGCGGGGGAGGGGCGCCAATTCAGGTTGCGCGTGGGAGACTGGCGAGTTCGTTTCGTGTATGAGAAGCCAGACATCATCCGGATTCTGCACATTCGCAACCGCCGCGAAGCGTACCGTTGAGAGAAGAGCCCGGCCCACTACCGGTCATCCGGTGAAGGCGGATAAAGCGGCCTGAGGCCGTGGGCAAGAGCGTGGCTGGATACCGGAGACGATGCGCACTCCAGTCACGCACGCCTCGCCGCCGTGCCGGACTTGGTGGAGCCCGCCGACCCGCGCATGGCGGCGAATTAGTTACGGCTACGTGGTAGCCATGGCCAAAAAGAATCGGGCGGTGTCATTACGGTGAAGGTGGGTGAGCGATTCCGTCCACTTGTGGCAAACTGATGAGGGTTGTTGGATATGCGCGTTGCGCGGCTTGATCAGATATTGCATGAGTTTCGGGACGGTCTTGAGCAGATTTATGGCTCTCGACTTGTGCGAGTCGTGCTGTTTGGCTCCCAGGCGCGCGACGAAGCCGAACCAGATTCGGACATTGACGTGATGCTGGTTCTGCAAGGCGCGGTAAACCCGAACAGAGAAATCCAGAGGCTATCGTCGTTTACCTCTGGCCTGAGCCTCAAGCACGACGTGGTAACCTCGTGTGTCTATTTGTCCGGAGAAGATTTTGTAATGAGCAATCTCCGTTAATGCTGAACGTGCGAAGGGAAGGGGTCTTGGTGTGACGCCCGAGCAGGAGGGACTCCTTCAAAAAGCCCACCGCAATGTCCGATCCGCCAAACTGTTGCTAGCCGATGGCGATTTCGACACGGCGGTTTCGCGCGCTTACTATGCCATGTTTTACATCGCAGAAGCGCTCCTGCTATCTATCTAAGAGCCTAGCCTATTCAAGCATGCGGCAGCGGACTCTTGCTTGACTTCCACGGAGGCAGAAGCGACACGACCAAAGAAGAAGCTGCATTTTGGGCGTCACTGGCAGCTAAGGGAAGAAAAGGTTCAAGGGAAAGAAACCGCAGGTTGCGTTCCCTTGGGGCTTCAGTGTATGCTCCATCGCGAATGCGGATACGCCTCCGGCCAGTGGGTCACACAGCATGGATCTCAGATTGTCGGTGAGGCGACGGCTGCGGACGAGGGAACAGGCGCGGCTCAGAGAATGGCGATCAGGGCGCGGAACGGAAGGCCCAACGGGTAACGGGGCATCGCAACTGACACCACCGTTGGCTTCACCATAGAGAAGCGGGTGGGCGACAATCATAGCCACATTCTTGGCCATCGGCGCCGGCAATGTCATCCGGCCGCTCCGAGCGCTCGCTCGTTCGGGAAACTCACCAATTTGGCTTCCATGGTGCGACGGACCGTGTCCGCATAGGGTACGACGACGCTGTGCTCGGCCGGCGTGTCGAACTCGCGGGTAAGTTCCACGAAATCAACAGAAGAAAGCGGGATGCGAACGACCCACGAGCGTTCGGGACAACCGCCATTCCGGTACTGGTAGGCGCGGCCGGCCAGAGACATCTCAACCGTGTGGAAGCCAAAGTCCTTTGCGCTGTCCTGAATCACCGTCCAGCAATCGTCGGGAGTTGCAGCCTTCGAGAGTCGCTCCTGTAATACCTTGAGGGCGACATTCGTGTTCAGGTGACGGCGGAAGGCGCCTTCCACGAACATGCGTCCGGCAACGCCGAATTCGACATAACCGAGATGCTGGATGCCGATCCACGCGGCGACGCAGAACAGGAGGATGACGAGCCCTTCGAATCCGTTGTTCATCATGAGGACCGCCAGGCTCGCACACAGGCCGCAACTCCCGTAGATGATCAGCGCGACTCGGCGAGGCGTCAGACCTTGATCGAGGAGCCGATGGTGAATATGGCCGTGATCGGCGGTGAAGATCGGCTTGCCGCGAAAGCTTCGAATGATGGCGAGCGCCGTGTCGAGCAGGGGAATCGCGAGGGCCAGAAGCGGCGCGGTCATGCCGAGGATCGTGGCCGATTTCTGGCTCCCGATAATCGAGCAGCAGCCGAGCATGAAGCCGACCACCAGATCCTGGGGCTTCGCCGCAGAACGATTTCGCCGCCATATCTGGCAGTACTCTCCCCGCGCGAAACTCGGTACCGCAGCTTCGCCAGGCCATTTCTTTTGGATCCCCCAGATAAATAGAAACTCTTCCATGGTTACAAGGCCGGTGTTCGATTCGGGCATCGATTCGGGCCAATACGCCCGTTCCAGACGTTGAATTCGCTTTTCGATTGGTTTCATCGGCTTGTACCTTCCGGGCTTTCTGCGACTTTCTCCGGTTTGCCATTCTTCAGGTTCTTCAGGTACTCGCGCAATTCACGCCGGCCCGATTCCACGTCTTTCGCAAGGGTTGCCGCTGGTGCCTTTCGTCCAAGAGCCGTTTTTGGTTGAAGATTTCATTTGATTCCCGTCTGCGTGAGGTATCGCCAACGGCCAGTTGCAGATTGCGGTCAATTTCGGTAAACGAAGGGGCAATTGCGCCCGATTTTTTGTAAGTTGCTGATTTCAAATAAACATTAAGATTAATTAATTATTTAAATCTGGCATCCGCGCCTTGAACTACGGCGCATTCGCCGCTCTGGTATTGTGGACACCGCCGATTCGCGCATTACGGCCTGCTCGTGCAGTGCTTTTTCCGAAAGCGGCATGCTCTCTGCATTTGGCAGCCGCCCCCAACCTGAACCCTTCCCTTATACAAGATCACGGGCCATACTTCGTGGCGGCATCGGTGAGCGGCCTCTCCGATTTAGGATTGCCGGGGCGGTGCCAGGAGAGCGCTGATTTCCCCGAACACGCGCCCGGCAACCTCTAGCGCCACGGTCGCCTCACCCATCCGGTGGCACGCGATGTCCGGCGACCGCCGTAGCGCTTTCCAGGCACCATACGCACTCCACCCAACGGGCCAGCGCGGCGGTTGGAGGCTGTTCGCGATAGACCGGCATCCCTGGGAGAAGCTTACCACCACCGCGGCGCGTTGCGGGTTGTCACGGTCTGCCGGATGCTCTCATCGTTGCCAATGCGCCAGCCCGCGGCGAACTTGAGCCAGCGAATGAGCTGAAAGCCGAGCGCTGATTGCTGACAGCTTGTTAGCAGAGCGGGATAAGCCGAAATCGGCATGAAAACATATCCGAAACCTAATCTTTACCTGTGATCTGCCGATAAATCTTACATGAGACCGTTCTCGCTCATGATCCTGTTGGCTTTTGCCCTGGGGATCTGCTCCGCTCAGCGGGTTGGAGTCCCAACCGACGATCTCGATAAGCTTGGCGTCGATGAGCTGTTCAACGTCCAGGTGACTTCGGTGGGCCGTAAGGCGCAAGAACTGTCCAAAGCCCCGGCGGCGGTATTCGTCCTGACCGCCGAAGACATCCGGCGGTCCGGCGCCACCTGCATTCCCGAGGCGCTCCAATGGGTCCCTGGCCTTACCGTGCTCCACCTGGACGGCCGCTCGTGGGTGGTTTCGGCTCGGGGGTCCGCCACCCTTTACTCCAATAAAATTCTGGTGATGATCGACGGGCGATCCCTCTACACCCCGCTCTTCGCGGGCGTGATCTGGGACGCGGTCGACGTAGACCTGGAAGATGTCGAACAAATCGAGGTGGTGCGCGGACCCGGCGCTGTGATGTGGGGGCCGAATGCCGTCAACGGCGTGATCAATATCATCACCAAACACGCACAGGCGGCCAAAGGAGGAACCGCCAGTATCGCCACCGGCAACCAACTGCGCGGCGATGCACAGGTTCGTTGGGATGCCGCTCCCAGCGAAGAATTCGCCTACCGCGTCTGGGGCAAACTCGAAGAGAGCACTCCCGCCTACGGCTCCCCCGGCTATTTCTTCATGGGCAGGGGCTATACCTATCGGGACCCTTCCGTGAACGACCTGGATGCAGCCAGCGGCAGAATGGGTTTTCGCTTCGACGGCAAACCGGACGGAAAGGACCAATGGATGGTCGAGGGCGATCTGTACCGGATGGGGCGGCACGATGTGAACGCCTATCCGCTCTTGGCGCCGGTCAAGGTGGACCTGGAGAACGGCCACACCGGTTACGCCGGCGGCTACCTGCACGGCAGTTGGACCCACACCAGCTCGGCGGCCACCGAAAGCGTCCTGAACTTCTCGTGGAACCGCGACAACCTCGACTACCCCTATGTCGGCGGGGCTATCAACAACCTGACGGTCGATTTTCAGCAACGCCAGAAGATCGGAGAGCGGAACGAATTCTACTGGGGGGCCGGTTATCAACAATACTGGGACCAAACCTACTCGAACCGCTTTGCCGCCTTTAACCCGAGGAGGTCCGCCTATCGCGTGGGCGACGTGGTGCTGCGCGATGAATGGCAATTCGTGCCGGACCGGCTGATGGCGTCGGCCGGTATTCGTCTCGATTCCAACTCCTATTCGCATCTCGAGTACCAACCCAGCTTCCGCCTCCTCTACACTCCCAGTTCGAGACAGTCCGTCTGGTTTGCCGCTTCGCGCGCCGTGCGTGTGCCGAGCCGCTTCGACCGCGACCTGCGCCTCGACGATGGCCAGGTGCTTGCCGATGGCTTCCCCGTCACCGTTTCGGGTTCCGGGTCCGAGTCGTTAGCTTCGGAAACGGAGAGGGGCCTGGAAGTGGGCTACCGGCTCCAGTCCGGCCAGCGGTGGTCCGTGGATGCCTCCACTTTTTGGAGTTATTACGGCAGGCTCCAGGCGATCCAGTCCCCCTTGGTGCCCACCATCGCCATCGACGGGGGTACGCTAACTCTGTCGGAACAGGTGGTAGCCGATAACGCGGGTACCGGCCGCTCATACGGCGGCGAAGTCTGGGGGATGTGGCAGGTACTTTCCGGTTGGCGGCTGATCCCGTCCTACTCGTATCTGAATGAGACCGATTGGCTGCCTGCCTCGACCAACGTAAACTACCAGTGGAACTTCCGGCCCTTGACGGTGCCCCATCAGGGATTGCTGCGCTCGCAGCACGACCTCTCGCGCACCTTGCGGCTGGACTTAACGGCCAAAGCCAGATCGAGAGACTTGAATTATGCCGCGCCGGGAACGTTTCTGGTTGGCGCGCGGCTGGCCTGGCACCCGACTCGTTGGGGAGAACTGAGCTTTTCGGTAGACAACCTGACGGACCGAAAGGTGCTCGAGGCATACTCGCAGATGCCGAACGTCGCCATTCCCATACGGAGAACCTTTGTGCTCAAGTGGACCCAGCGTTTCTAATGGAGAGCGGACAAACTATGAGGCTGCGCCCCGGACGGGCGCCGGCTCTTGCCAGCCTGGCTTTGTTCGGACTGCTGGTGAGTTCCCGCGCCACGCCTTCCGAGCCCGAAGATGAACTCAAGTCGGCCATCGTGTTGAGCTTCCTGCGGTACACGGAATGGCCCGCCACGGCTTCCGCCGATGACTCTCTTACCGTGGCGGTCATGGGCCGGCCGTCCCTCGCGCAGGTTCTGCATCGGGTCCTCGATGGCAAAGTCGTCAACGATCGGCCCATTCGGGTAATCGAAATCAAATCCGCCGCCGAACCGCAACCCGTCCAGGTGCTCTATGTGGCCACCGATCAGGGGGCCGAGATCAAGCGGGCGCTGGCCGACGTGCGTTCCACGCATACGCTCACCATCGGCGAGTCGGGCCGGTTCCTGAATTACGGGGGCGCCGTCAATCTGCTGGAAGTCGATGGCCACATGAGCTTCGAAGTCGACTTGCAGGTGCTCGCCGCCACTGGCGTCGAGATCAGTTCCAAGCTGTTGCGGTACGGCCAAATCAAGGGGAAGCTGCCGCGATGAAAAAGTATGCATCCCTGCGCTGGAGGTTAACCGCCCTGATTGCCGGCGGCGGCGCGGTCGCGGCGGTCATCGCGGCGGCCGGCTTTTCCTGGCTCGATCTGCACCGGTTCTGGGACCACACCGGCGCGGAGGTAGCGGCCATCGGCAACATTGTCGCCGACCAGGTGGGGCCGGCCATCACCCTCAGCGATCAAAAGGCCGCCAACGAGCTTTTGGGTTCGTTACGCGCCGATAACCTGGTACGCGACGCCGTGCTGTACAGCGCGCGGGGCGATTGTTTCGCCGAATTCCATCGGAGCGGCGCCAACGGGTGTCCGGCCCGCCCGCCGGATGGGACCCGCCGGGAAGCCGACGCCCTGGTTCTGGTGCGCTCCGTCAGCGCGGGGGGCGACCGGCTGGGAACACTTGTTCTGGCCGGCGGCGTTCCATCGATGACCGCCGTACTGCGCCAATACCTCGGCGGAGCGGCGCTGATCTTCGCGCTCAGCCTGGTGGTGGCGGCGGTGGTGGCCGTGGTCCTGCAATCCCGTGTCTCCAGTCCCATCCTGGCGATGGCCCGCGTGGCGGAGCGAATCGCCGAAACCCACCAGTTCGCGGATCGCGTGACGGTGGCTTCGTCCGACGAACTGGGAGTGCTGGCCGATTCCTTCAACACCATGCTCGAGGAGATCGGGCGGCGCGACGCCGAACTGGCGGACCGGACCCGGCAGCTTCAAGACCAGGTCTGCGCCAAAGAGCGCGCTCGCGCCGAGTTGGCCGAAGCCCAACAGCGCCTCATCGATCTCTCCCGCCAGTCCGGAATGGCGGAGATCGCCACCAGCGTTCTCCATAACGTCGGCAACGTACTCAACAGCGTGAACGTGTCCGCCACGCTGGTCGCGGACAAGGTTAAGGCCTCTCGTGTCGATAAACTGATCGATGTGGTCGACCTGTTGCAGCGGCATGCCGGCGGTATCGACGAGTTTCTCCTTCAAGACCCCAAGGGGCAGCGGGTCCTCCCTTACCTCGCTAAGCTCGGCAGCCACCTTCAGGAGGAGCACCTGGTGCTGATCGGAGAACTGGAACTTCTGACCAGCCACGTGGGCCACATCAAGCGGATCGTGGCCGCCCAGCAAAGTTACGCCAAGGTCTCCGGGTTGATCGAAAGCCTCTCGCTCAGCGAGCTTACCGAGGACGCCGTCCGCATACTGCAGTCCGGACTCGAGCGTCAGAAGATTCATCTCACGCGCGACTTTGAGGACGTTCCGCCCGTTCATTCGGATAAACATCAAATCCTGCAGATTCTTCTGAACCTTCTGCGCAATGCCAAACAGTCGATTGGCGAGGCCGGGAAGCCGGAGAAAACGATCCGGGTGCGGATCCGCCGGCATGGCGACGACCGCGTCCGCCTGGACGTGCGCGACAGCGGCGTGGGTTTGGCGGCGGAAAACCTGACCCGGATTTTCGCCCACGGATTCACCACAAAACCGGACGGACACGGCTTCGGATTGCATTCCGGGGCGCTGGCCGCAAAGAGGCTGGGGGGCTCGTTGTGGGCCGAAAGCGAGGGCCCGGGCCTGGGCGCCACCTTCACGCTGGAACTTCCCCTGACCAACGCGCTCACGCACACGGGTTGCTCATGAAACCTCCAACCGAAACAGAGCCGAATCGCCGAATCCTCGTCATCGACGACAATCGGGCGATCCACGCCGACGTACGGAGAATCCTCGTTGGCGACCAGGTGGATCGGTCGGATCTCGAATCGGACGAGGAGTTTCTGTTCGACGATGCGCCGGCCGCCGCCACTCGGTTCGAAATCGATTCCGCCTACCAGGGACAAGAAGGACTTGCCTTGCTCGAGAAGTCGATTGCCGAGAATCGTCCCTATGCGATGGCACTGGTGGACGTGCGGATGCCGCCGGGTTGGGACGGAGTGGAGACGATCGGGAGGCTCTGGCGGGTTGATCCGCACTTACAGGCGGTAATTTGCACGGCTTACTCGGACTATTCCTGGACGGACATCGTGCGCCGTCTGGGCAATTCCGATAACCTGCTGATCCTAAAGAAGCCTTTCGACAATATCGAAGTCATCCAGTTGGCGCATGCGCTCACCAACAAATGGCGCGTCGGCCGCCAGGCGTCCGCCCGGATGGAGGATCTGGACCGCATGGTAGCCCGCCGCACCGAGCAATTGCGGAAGGCGGAAGAGGCATTTCGCGGTGTTTTCGAGGCCAGCCCGATCGCCATTACCCTATGCGACATGGCGGGACGTTATCTGGATGTCAACCGCGCCTTCGAGGAGATGGTCGGCCTCGCCAAAGACCGGATGATCGGCAAAGACGCGGTGGAGCTTGGCTGGCTCGACAGCCGGGAGTCCCTGCATGAGCTCGGCCGGAGGCTGGCCAGCTTCGGATGCGTGGACGCGCACGAATGGGCCTATACCAATCCCACGTTGGGGCGGCGCAACGGCTTGCTGTGGCTGCGGGAAGTCACGATAGACCGCTCGCCGCACGTACTCGGGTTTTATCTGGACATCACCGATCGCAAACGGATGGAAGAGGATCTGCGGCTAGCCCGCATCGGGGCGGAGGCCGCGGCCAGGGCTAAGAGCGAGTTCCTTTCCAATATGAGCCATGAGATTCATACCCCGCTCAATGGCGTCCTCGGCCTCAGCGCGCTCCTTGCCGATAGCAACATGCCGGAAGACGCCCGTTCCATGCTCCGGCTGGTCCGCTCATCGGGAGAGACGCTGGCAAAGATCCTGGACGACGTTCTGGATTTCAGCAGGATCGAATCCGGGAAGCTCGAGTTGGAGCAGGCGCCGTTTTCGTTTCGCGACGCCATGGAGTGGGGTGTCGAACTATTCCGCGCCATGGCTGGTAACAAGCATCTCCGCTTGAACCTTAGCGTGGAAAGTGGCGTTCCGGAACGTCTGGACGGCGACGCCACGCGAATCAGGCAGGTACTGGCGAACCTGATCGGCAACGCCATCAAATTCACCGAACAGGGAACCATCGATGTCGAAGCCGGGCTTGCGCGGGAACCCGCGCCGGCCGGCCAATACCGCATCCGCGTCTCGGTACGGGACTCGGGGATTGGGATACCTCCCGACAAACTCAGCCGTCTCTTCCAGCCCTTCAGCCAGGTGGACGCCTCCAGCAACCGTCGCTTTGGAGGCTCGGGTTTGGGGTTGGCGATCAGCCGGCGCCTGGTGGAAGCCATGGGCGGCCCCATCCGCGTCGAAAGCCGTCCCGGCGAAGGATCCGTGTTCGAATTCGACTTTGTGGCCGGCTCTTCCGCCGGTCGATCTCCCGCGCCGGAGCCGGTGGGCCAGCCGGAACTGGGCCAGATGCGGATTCTGGTGGCCGAGGACAACCCCGTGAATCAGACCGTCGTCAAGCTCGTACTGCAGAGACTTGGCTGCAACGTCGACGTGGTGGCCGATGGCATGGCCACGCTGTCCCGGGTTCAGGCGGCGTCTTATGACGCCATATTGATGGATATACAAATGCCAGGCTTAGGCGGGCTGGAAGCGGCGCGCCGCATTCGGTCTCTGTCCGCGCCCTGCTCGCGGACCCCCATTGTGGGCTTGACGGCATCGGTCACCGTGGAAAACCGCGAGGCCTGCTTTGCGGCGGGAATGAACGACTACCTGAGTAAACCACTGTCGATCGATGCTTTGCGGAAGGCTCTCGGGCGCTACAGTCCAGCCAACCGGCTAAAAGATGAGGCACCGGAGCCATCCCATAACGCCGGATGAGTACACGGCTTCATAAGTTCGCTAACTAACGTATTTCCGGGCAACCGCTCCGTTGAAGACGCGCTCGGCGTGCCTTTACGCAAGCGGGTGTCGAGAAGAGTCTCCGAACTCTCCTGAAGTCGTGGAATTTGAGTTGAGCCAGTTTCGGCGACCCGGAGGTGGGACAGACGGTCGTTTTTCGTCGTCTGTCAGGCCTCGACACGCCGCCCGCGCCTGACAGACGACAAAAAAACGATCGTCTGTCCCACCTGGCTCCCCGCGCCGGTCCCCGTCAGTTGGGTCAGCCTGTTTTCCTCAGCACCAGAAAACCGCCGGGGCGGCGTCAGGAGTTCGAAGTCTCGACACGGCACGCACGAAAGCGTGCGCCACGCTTATCAGGGTCGCGGCTCGGCCTACCGCCCCGCGAGTTGCCGGAACAGCGCCGCGTCGGCCTTAGCTTCGGCGGCGTGGCCTTGTTGCGCCGCCAGGCGGGCGCGCAGATCGAGCACGGTTGGGAAGTAGAAAGCCGCGAACGGCGACAGGCCGTGGACCGGCGGGACCGGGGTACGCGCCAACAGGGCGGCGGCCTCGGCGAGGCGTCCGGTTTCGAGGTCGCACTCGGCCAGCAGCACCGGCAGCCCTTCGTCGCTCGATCCCTCCCCGTTGGTGTACATCCGCTCGAACACTTCGCCCGCGCCGGCGAAATCGCGAGCCAGCAGCAGGGCGTGCGCCAGCGCGTAATCGCGGATTTCGGTTTCCGCGGCGAGAGGGGCGAATTTACCAGCGCGGACCTTCCATTCGGCGGCCGCGGCGGGCGGCTGCGCCAGGAAGGCGGCGATGGCGGCGGCAGTGGAAGTGGCTCGGTCGCCGGTTTCGCGGGCCTTTCGGGCCATGGCTTCGGCGCGCGGCCGGTCGCCCGCGACCAGGCTCCAGACCGCCAGACGCACGTAAGCCCGGGAGGCGAGAGAACGCTGCGGCCCTGCTTCCGCCTTTTGCGCCATGGCTTCGAGGCGGGCGAAAGCGGCCTTGGGCTGGCCCACGGCCCACTGCCATTCGGCGTCGAAGAAATCGGCCGCCGGGTCGTGCGCTGCCGCGCGGGCGTCGCGATACTGCCGGGCGAGGGCGTTGGCGCCGGCCAGGTCGCCGGCCAGCAACTGGGCGAATGCGGCCTTGAAATAGTCGCCGGAGCCGAGAAAGCCGGGGGTCTTACGCACGGCTTCCAGATACAGACCGGCAGCCTGCCGGAAGCGCCCGCCGATCAGGTTGATGTCGCCCAGCGAATCGATGGGGTTGGGGTCGGCCGGCTGCAATTGCCGGTATTTTTCGAGCGCGCCGGTGGCGCCTTCCAAATCGCCGGACCAGGCGAGGGCGTAGGCCAGTTGGTTGAGCAGATTGGTATCGTCCGGCTCGACTTCGAGAGCATGGCGGTAGGCCTGCGCGGCGGGGCGATGATCGTGCCGGTTTAACGCCATTTCGCCCACCGAACGCCAGAGATCGGGATCGTGCGGGGTGAGACGGGCAACGGCCGACAGGGCTTGATAGCGCCCAGAGGCATCGCCGCGCAGGGCGGCCAATTCCACCGCGATGCGCGCCCGTTCCAGCGCCGGGATGGCCGGCCGGTTCAGCGCCTTTTCGAGCGTAGAACGGGCCTCGTCGGTGCCGTGCCGGGTTTCGGCGAGGAGCCGATAGGCGGGCGCAAAATCGGAATCGGCGGCGATGGCGCGCTCGGCGGCTTTAGCCATGGAAACGCTGTCCGGCGCTTCCAGAGCCTGGCTGTAGGCTTCGAGCGCGGCGGGGCTGTGGGTGCCGAAGCCCTCCGGATGGGGCGCGAGCTGGCGGGCCAGTTCCGCGGCGGCCGCCAGCACATCCGTTCCGGCAGCGGAAGCTTCCAGGCACGCCATATCGCGGCCGGTCCGCACATCGCGCAAGAAAAGCCGGGCATGGAGCCGCCCGCCCGCGGTCCAGTACGATCCGTACGCGACCCGGGTAGCGCCGACCGCCGCAGCCGCCGCGGTTTCGGTGGAGACGCCGGGACCCGATACCGGGCGCACACCCAAACCGCGCTCCGCCGCGCTCAACCGCGCCGCCGGGATGGCATAGATACCGGGCGCGCCGCGCAGTTCCTCGCCGAGAACCTGGGTGAAGGCGCGGCCGATCCAATCCTGGGCGGGGTCGGCCCCCAGGTTCTCGAATCGAACGATGGCCAGACGGGTCCATGGGGGTGAGGCGGAGTGCCGCGAACAGGCCGCGGCCACGAGGCAAAGCGCGGCCAGGATGATCCCTAATGTGGGACAGGCCTCCTGGCCTGTCGTTTTCAGGCGAAAGCGCCTGCCAGGTGTAAACGCCCCGAAGACAGGCCGGGAGGCCTGTCCCGCTTGCTTACAGGACACGCGGCTCCAGGGTCAGCAGTTCCTTGAATTCCGGCAAGTCGCGCATGGCGGCGAAATCCGGCTCCTTGGCCAGCTCTTTTTTGTCCTTGTAGCCCTCTTCCAGGGCTTTGCGCAGGTACTGCAGGGCCAGCTCGTTTCGGCCCTGTTTGGCGTACAACCGGGCGATATGGTAATGATAGGAGGCCCGCTCGGCGATGCTGCGCTCCTCCAGGATCTGGCCGAAGCTGCCGTGATGCTCCAGCACCTCCGGATCGAGCTTGACGGCAATCTGGTAATTCTCCATGCCCTTGGCAAAGTTCTTGCGCGCGAACCAGGCCGTGCCGAGGTTCATGTAATAGGATGCGGCGCGGGTCGAATCGGCGTCCTGTTTCAAAGCCTTCTCGTACCAGGAAATGGCGCGGCGGTAGCTCTTGCGGGCATAGTAGACCGCACCCATGTTGTTCATCGCCTCGGCGTAGCCGGGCCTGATCTTGAGGGCCTGTTGATAGGCCTTGCGGGCGCTTTCCAGATCGTTCATCTGGTGGTAGGCGATGCCGACTTTGTTGCGAACGACGGCATCGGTGGATGGCGCCAGACCATAGGCGTCGATGGCCGCGCGATAGTCCCTTCGGGCCATGAAAATATCGCCCCGAAGCTCCGGAGATAAGGGCGGAGATATGGCGGCGGATTGGGCCGTGGCCTTATCCAGCATGGCATTGCCGGATTGAGCGGCCGCGGTTGCGTAGAGGAAAGCTGCCAACAGTGCCAAGGCAAAGTGACGTGCAACCATGCGGGCCTCCTACAGTGCTACCGAATCACCCTGTGATTATTTAATCACATCCAGCAGGCGGCGTAACAACCCCTTCTTCTCCGGCGGCGCTTTTTTCGGGTTCGGCGGAGCGCTTGCCGTTTCCGCGGCGGTATCGGGCGGGGTCTGGCGCGCGGCCCGGCGGGCAACTTCGCCCGCGCCGATATGGCTGGCGCCGGAGTCCCCCGCCCGCGCCGGCGCTTCCGAATCCCACCCCGCCACGTTGGTCACGCCGGTGCGGCCGCCATGCAGCGGGCAACTCCCCACCGGTTCGGTTCCGGCGATGTAGACTTCGGTTTGCGTCTTGGGGCAATTGGGCGTGGCGGGCATGCCGGAAGCGGGATCGATTTCGACGGTGACGATGCCGTTGGGAACGCGGAATTCCTGGGCGTCGCGGTACTCGCGATAACTGAGCGCGCGCCGCATGAATTCGGCCCAGATGGGCGCGGCCGAGAAGGCGCCTTGCAGGCCCAGGTCGCTATTGTCGTCGAACCCGACCCACACCACGCACAGCAACTGGGAGGTGTAGCCGGCGAACCAGCCGTCGCGCGAAGTGCCGGTCTTGCCCGCCGCCGGAACCAGGAATCCGTAAGTAGAGCGAACTCCAGCGGCGGTCCCGCTGCGCAGCACTTCCTCCATCAGATTGGTCATCAGGTAGGCTACCCGCGGATCGAGCGCACTCCGCTTCTCCGCGGTTCCCTTATACAACACGTGCCCGTCCTGGGAGCGCACCAGGGTGAGAAAATTCGGCTTCACGTACACACCCTGGTTGGCGAATAAGGTGTAGGCGCCCACCGCTTCGAGCGGCGTGATTTCGTATGCGCCCAGCGCCACGGCGGGGGTGGGCTGGATATGGTAATTCATGCCGGCGCGATTGGCCATTTCGACCACCGACTGATAGCCCACCGTTTCCGCCACTTTCACCGTGGCCACGTTGAGCGAGTGGGCCAGCGCCGTGCGCAGCGTAACGTGGCCCATGAATTCGTGCTCGAAATTGGAAGGCTCGTAGGCCCGGTTATCGAACCAGAAAGTGGTGGGCTCGTCGTCGACCATGCTGCTGGCCGTCAGCACCTGGGCGGCGCCATCCACCCCCGTATCCATGGCGGCGGCGTAGACGAACGGCTTGAAAATGGAGCCGGGCTGGCGCTTGGCGAGCACATGATTGAGCTGGCTGGCGCCGTAGCTGCGGCCTCCCACCAGGGCGCGCACCTCGCCGGTGTGCGGGTCGATCGCCACCAGCGCCACCTGCGGTTCGGGCACGGTCTTGCCTTTGAAGCGGCGCTGCCTGCGGATCTGCTCGTCCACATTCTGCATGCCCATGCGAACGGCTTCGCCGGCGTCGCGCTGCAAGCGCATATCGAGGGTGGTGTAGATGCGGTAGGCGTTGGCCTGCAGATCGGTGTCCTGAAACCTGGATTGCAGGGTATCGCTGACCAGGTCCACGAAGTACGGCGCCTCGATCGACTGGGCCGCGGCCTTGGGCACGTTGATGGGCGCATCGGCGGCTTTGGCGTAATCGCGGTCGCCGATGTAGCCGTTCTGGCGCATCAGGTTCAAGACCACGTTGCGCCGTTCGCGCACACGGTCGGGGTGATGGTAGGGGTCGTAGGCGGCCGGATGCTGAATCATGCCGGCCAGTTCGGCCGCATCGGAAACGTCGATCTGGCTGAGATCCTTGCCCAGGTAAGCCTCCGCCGCCTCACCGAAGCCGTGAATGCGGAACGAGCCGCGGGAGCCCAGGTAGACGTCGTTGGCGTAGTCCTCGAAGATTTCCTCCTTGGACATGCGCTGCTCGATCTGGATGGTGATCATCACCTGGGCCAGCTTGCGCGTCCAGCGTTTCTGCTGGTCCAGCCAGAACATCTTGGCCAACTGCATGCTGAGGGTGGAAGCGCCCTGGTCCTTGCGCCCTTCGCGGACATCCACATAGGCGGCTTTCACGATGCGCACCGGGTCGAAACCCGAGTGCTGGAAAAAGCGCTTATCTTCGGCCGAGGTCACCGCCTCCACCAGCACCTTGGGGATGTCGGCGAACCGGACGGTGCGCCGTTTCTCGCGGTTGGGGCCGGAGAAATTGGTGATCAGTTGGGGTTCCAACTGGTACTCGTTACGGGCGGTGTTGTCCTGCAGCGAGACGATGGAGGAGATTTTGCCGCCGGAAAAGCGGATCAGACCGGCCTCCTGGTCGAAATAAGAGTCCGGTCCGGGGTAGACTTCGATGGCGGCGGGGTAGAGCTGGTAGTAGCCGGTCGGATTGCTGCGGGATTCGGTATAGCCGCTGCGGCGGAGATCGGCGGCGACAGTCTCCGGAGTCGAAGTATTGCCCACCGATACGGCTTCCGGCGCGGCAAAGATTTTGGCCGTGTTGGCGATCGGGCCTTCACCCAGTTTCTTATCGATCAGCGGAGCATATACAAGGTAGAAGTAGGTAAAGACGCCGAAGCAGAGGATGGTGGCGACGGCGCCCGCGATGAGCAGGGTACGGCCGACCGGGCCCAAGACAAAGCGGGCCAGACCGGAATTGGTCGGGACCCGCACTTTCATTCCTTTTTTCGCCACTACCTTTGATTTTCGCATGCCTGGTGAAAAGCCGCTCGATAGCGAAACCGCCGCGGGCTGCCAGTTACTTCAGGCACGCAGCGGGCCGAAGGGAGCGGGAGTCGGGCCGCCCGGTGGCTCTAAGCGGGTTAACCGGTTGCAAATAAACCAAAAGCTCCCAGGCTGCCGGTTGATTGCCAGGCGTCCGGTTCGGCACCACGCATGCTTCGGCGTCACCGCTTAGTAGAGGAATCTTTACCCGAGCCGCACAATTCCTGCCAGAAATCGCCGGAGTTGGGCGTCCATTCCGGCTGTTCCCGGCCGGAAATCTGCAACTCTTCGGCACGCAGCGTGCCGTGGCCGTAGACGCAGATATATTCGATACGGGGCCGGCCGAACTGCAGCATTTGTCCCCACGATCCGGTTTCCACCGGCATACGCAGACGCCGCAGGCAGGTGCGGCAGCGGTAGCGCTGGTCCCAAACGATGAGGTACCCCACGCCGACCGCGAGCAGGAACCACGCCATTAGCCCAAGGTTGCACAGTAGCCGGTCGGTGCCGTTCGAAAGCGGAGCCAGCAGTTTGGCTTCCTCGGCGGGCGTCGCGACGGCTCCGGGAACCAGCCAGATAACGTCCCGCTGGTTACTGGCTTCCGCGCCGGGCAAAGTCGGCACGCGAGGGGCGGCATGGATTTTTGCGGCGGGTTTGACGACCATGCCGTGCGGCAGATACCCGTCCATCAGGATGAGGAGCCCGTACAACGCCACCGACGCCACAGCTATTTTGGCTGCGAGAAACGACCAGTAACGCATATTCATTAGACTCCTTACGGGCCAATAAGTTTCTTAATCGACACAAGCATTGGGGCGGGACCCGAGGCCGGGGGCGCGGCTGTTGGGGTTTGGGTCGGAGCGCCGGTTCGAAAGCAGGCGCTGCAGGGCAGCGGTCCGCGCCACGAAGAAGGGGCGAATTGGGTTCGCGTTTGTGCATTTTTGTGCAATGCCGGCGGACTTCGAATCCCCGGCGCGCGGCGGCGTGCTTAACCGATCTGGGGGGATTTCGCGGTTTAGGCGCGGCAATCGCTCCTATGCGGTCGCGGCTCGGTTACGAGTGCCGCTTGTTTTCAGTCACTTACCGAGCCGCGACCGTCAGGGAGCGGTTGCCCGGAACGGACTTCCCCCAGATCGGTTACGTACCCGGCGAGCAGGGGGGATTTGACGCTCGGCGTGCGGGCAGGTACATTAGAAGAGTAGCCCTTCTTTCCGGCAGCAAGTCCCCATCGTCTAGCCCGGCCTAGGACATCGCCCTTTCACGGCGGTAACGGGGGTTCGAATCCCCCTGGGGACGCCAAACCCGATTCTTCAATCCGAATCGGGTCGAACTCCTTGAAGAACATAGCACTTGGGGGTGGCTCGCTCAGGCCTCCCATGAAGCGCGGATCCCTCCGCCATCCTCTACCCCGCCAGCACATCGATCCGTCAGCGGTATTTCTTGGTCGCCAAGGCATTGTTCATGCCCTTTTGCCAGATCGCAAAAAATTGTTAGCTGCTGTAGTGAAATCGCCTCTTGGCGGGTCTTTGAAGGTAGGCAGCGCGACTATGCGAGTGCCCGTTCTGCCGGGGGCGCGGCTGGGTTCGCCACTGCGTAGGATCATGCGGCTCCGGATTGCATGCCTAATTGTGGCAGCACTCGGAACGAGCCGCCCACGCGTCCGTGCTTGATAGCTCCCGGCGCGAGTCTTATGGTGAGGTAAGGCCTCTATGTCAACCGTCGGCCCGACGATCCGCGCAACGCCTTGGTTTCGCGGCGCCGGAAGTCGGAGGATTCTTCTGTCGATCGCGCTCTGTGCGATGCCGGACGCGCTCAACGCGGCTGTTCCGCAATTGCCGTTGGCTGTCGTTGTGTCTGCGCCCAGCGTACCTGCCGGCGCCCTGGCTCAAATTCGAGTGACGCTTGCCGCGCCGCACCGCACTGGATCAGTTCCTGCGTCGTCTCCATGGACCTCGACCCGGCCGTCATCGGTACTCCCGCTCAGGTTGACGTGTTCAGCGCAACCGGAGACCAGGTAGGCACAGCCGTCTTTACCGGGAATCGAATCGACCTGCGATTCGGTTCCGACACCGGGGGAATCGGCAGAATCCCCAGAGCGCCGATGCTGGTTGTCAACGTTCCCGTGCTTGCCGGCGGCTCAACGGCAACCAGTGTGAATTTCCCTTCCGCCCAGGCTCCGTATGGAAATCAATGCACCGACGCTTTCGGTTATCAATACACGGTATCGGCAACGTCGGCTCCGTTCCAGGCTGGCAGTGCGCTCGCGATCGACAGCGTCACCCCGGGCGGTGGCCTGCTCCCGTCGGCTACCAAAGTTCAGATCGCCGGGACAGGATTTGCCCCTTCGGCCACGGTCCAGATCGATGGTGTGCCCCTGGCCTCGGTGGCGTTTGTCGCAGCTCAGGAAATCGATGTCACCGTGGCCACTCCCGCGGACTTAACCGGACGCCGGGTGGTGGTAACCAATCCGGATGGTTCGTCTGCAGATTTCTATCCCGCTTTGACCGGAAAGGAGACCTGTAGCGGCTGCAACTATTCCGGTGCCGTGCAGCCGATTTTGCCCCAGCAGACATACTCCTACGTCGACCTCGGCACCACGAACGGCCCCGGTTTTGCCATCCAGAATCCTACCCTGGAACAAGTCAACTTCGAGATCGACTACAGTGCCACCCTCCACACTCCGAGCCACAGCGCCGCGGGCACCGTCGAACCCGGAGAGACATTTCTCTCTCTTCCTATCCCGCAGGAGGACACCGGCTTCATTTGGCTGAGATCCGACGCTCCGATCCGCGTGATGATACTGAGCCCGTCGGTGCCGGACTCCGACGATCAAGTGGGGCTGGCGGTCACCTGGGACGGTCCCAACCCGAGCTGCAACGGCGCCTATCAGTTTCCTTTGCCCTCGCCGCCGTGCTGGCTCGGAGCGGCCGGAGCAGCTCCCCTGGTAAGCCATGCGACTGTCACCTGGAATCATGCCCTATCGTTCACGGCTTCGGCCACTACCGATGCGGGGCAATGGTTGACCATGGCAGTCGCAAGCAACCAGGCTTGCTTCAGGTATTCCAGCACCCCTTGCGGCTCACCAATCACCCTTACCGCCGATCCCTCCGTGCCCGCGGGAGATTACCACGCGACCGTAACCATTACCGGCGACGATCCTACCCTCCTGCCCGCGTCGTTCTCCTTTGTCTTTCGAGTCGCGCCGTCGGCGATCTCGATCGTCGCGCCGGGCTATCTCTGGTTCTCTGTAACCGATTCGGTCTATTCGCGCGGCCCGGCGCCGATCACCGTGAATAGTCCGTCAGTTGGAACGCCGTTCTCGGTGAACATTCGCGAAGAGGGCGGCTGGCTCTCGGTGACGCCGATCGAAGGAGTGACGCCGGCCGTGCTGGGTGTTTACGTGAACCCATCTCCTTCGCAAACCGCCGGTATCGGCTACATCGACATCTCCGGCCCCTCTAACACCGTATCCGAGCCCGTGAACATGATCGTGCCCAACCCGCCACAGCCGGCGACTTACGCGCTAACGTCCGAGCCGTCATCGCTCGCCTTCTGGGCGAAGGCCGGCGGTGTTGTGCCTGGTCCCCAAGTGGCCGCTGTCAACGCCTCTCTCGACACCGTCACCGCGCAGGCGGATCAGGGCCTCGGCTGGCTTTCGGCTCAGTCTATCGCTCCCGGTCCTAGCAACGGCGGTTATCCAAACATATCGGTTTCGGTCGATCCGGCCGGCCTCGCGACCGGCGTCTATCGCGGAACTGTGACCTTCAGCAGTCCCACTGCTAATTTACTGCCGGGCCAACTGCCCGTAACCCTGGTGGTATGGGCGGACGCACCAACCGTGTCGATGTCTCCAAACGAGTTGGTGGTGTCGGCTCCGAGCGGTAGCTAATGGGCCGGTCAGCCTAAGGGATCGTAACGAAATAAG
>PLRS01000118.1 GCA_003164035.1 Bryobacterales bacterium
TGCGCCCGCGCTGCTCCATTTTGACAGGCGGTTTCGACTCTTCAGGTTGCGGAGATTGCACTTTTTGTCCTCCTTTTGAGTAGGCCGAGATGAGCAACAGCGAGCCGAGCGCAATTGTGCTCCAGGCTTTTCCTTGCATGTGCGGATTGTACATCATTTCGATTCGAATGGAGAAAACGATTCGCTCAAGGTTCGCCGCGATTCACCCTTTCCAAATCGCGCATGAGGTCTCGAACTGGCTTGGCATCGCCCGTAGAGAACCAGGCTTGCGGGATCGCAAAGTATCCCAGATTGCGCGCTCCAGCAATTACAGCGCAAGTTGCGGTTCGTAGCGCCTGACTTTTATACCGTCCGCATGACGCCGGGCCTGCGCCAGATCGTAGGCCGCTTGCACTCGCAGCCAGTGGTCCGCGTTCGACCATCCAGCCTTTTCCAGCCGGATTGCCATTTCAGGCGATATGCCGGCTTGGCCGTTGATGACGCGGGACAGGGTGTGGCGGGCTACGCCCAGGACTTTGGCCCCTGCGGTCACGCTCAGGCCCAAAGGATCAAGACAGGCGTCCTTTATGGAGTGGCCGGGATGCGGCGGGTTCTTCATGGGCATGCGCGGTTCCTTTCTAGTGGTAGTCCATCAAATCAACGTCGAGCGCGTCACCGTCAACCAAGCGGAAAACAATCCGCCAGTTGCCCGATATCGTAATGCTCCACAGGCCCCTAAGGTCGCCCTTGAGGGCGTGAAGGCGGTAGCCCGGCAAGTCGAGGTCGGATGCACGCTGCGCTCTATCCAAGTGACCAAGAACGTCCGCGATTCGGCGCGCCTGATCGGCACGGACCTTGCTCGGGTCCCCTTGGTAGAGGCGTTTCAAACCCCGGTGTCGGAACGTCCTTATCACCAGAATACCGTACCTTGTATCGGTACAGATATCAACCAAAAGGTACCCGGACCCCTGGGCATGGTGAAGACCTCGCGCAGCAGCGTGCCCAGTGCGGGGCAGAGCGCGAACGACGATGGTCTGCCCACGGTGGAACCGCGAAGGGATTGACTGTGAGTCGTACAGGGCTTCACCTCTCCGCCCACTCCAGCCTTTGCTACAATGCCTACGACTATGCGCGTGCGGGGCCTGTGCCGCGGAGTTGTCACACTGGCGTTGACGGGCGGCCTTTTGGCGCTGCCGGGCGAACAGAAGAAGAAGGACGAAACCCAGACTTTGCAGTTGCCCAGGGAACTGCCGGCTTCGGTGACCGCGCCGACCCATCGGCTGGTGTTTCGGGTGACGCCTCTTTCGGCCAAAGGTCTGCTTTCGGCGCAGGTGCGCGACGGCCTGCACGCTCTGCTGCGCCAGGCGAACGGCGAAACCGTCTTGAAGATTCGGGCGTTTGTGGCCGGGTCTGGCGACCTGCGGCGCGTGCGCGACCTGGTGAGCGAGGTATTCACCGAACGCAAGCAGCCCTTGCCCGCGCTGAGCCTGGTTCGCGCCGGAGGATTGCCGCTGGAGGGCGCGCAGGTGGTGCTGGAAGCGATTTCGGCCGGGCGCAAAGAGGTGGACCCGTTCGGGCTGGCATGGATTTCCGCGCAGGTGGAAACGTCCGATAATCCGCTCGATCCGGCGGCGCCGCTGGCTGCCCGTTCGTTAGCCCGTTTGGGCGAGGCGGTCTCGGCGGCGGGAGCCACGCCCGCGGATGTGTTGCGCATCACCTGTTTTCTGAGCCGGTTGGATGGCGTGGAAGGTTTGCGGACCTCTCTAGCCGGCCAGTATCCCCACGCCGCCACGGATTTCGTCGAGACTCAACGCGCGCCGGTGGAAGCGATTGCCGCGTGCGAAGCGGTAGCCCGATTGAGCGCCGACCCCGGCAACCTGTTGCGTCCGCTGAACCCGAAAGGGCTGCTCGCCGAAGCGGGACAATCGCTGATGGCCCTGGTCAACTCCGCCGAGCTGATCCTGACCGGCACGCAGGCCTCGTTCGGCTACCAGGAGGCCGATTCCCGGCTGGCGTTCGAGCGCCTGTTGAAGGAATTGCGGCAGGCCGGCGCATCGGCCGCGGACGTGGCATTCGTCCATTACTATCCTTTATCCGGGCGGATTGCGCAACAGGTGAGGCAATTGCGGGCCGGTTTCTTCAATGCGGACCCGCCGCCGGCCGGTTCGTTGGCCACTTTCGAGGGGCTGCCGTCGATGGATGCCGGTTTTGCCCTGGAAGCGGTGGCTGTGAAGCCGGCCGCCTCGCGGTAGAATTAGGTAACAAGCCGTGACTCCCATGCTTCGCCAGATTGCTTTCGCGCTATTGTGTGGTTTCGTGACCGGCCGCCCGGCAATACCCCAGCAGGCGGCGCCGTCCAGCCCCCCGCCAGCGCCCGCGCCGCAGCAGCCGCAGGTTCTCATCACCACCGAGGCCAGGGAGGTCATCGTTCCGGTCACCGTGGTGGATGAAAAGGGACGGTATGTTTCGAACCTGGAGGCCAAGGATTTCCGCATCCTGGACGAGAACAGGCCGCAGCGCATCAGCTTCTTCAGCCACGACCTGAGGCAGCCCATCGTGGTCGGGTTCCTGGTGGACCTGAGCAACAACAGCCGGATTCACTGGAAGAATTTCGCCGATGCGATTACCGAGCTGGTCGATACCCTGCTGCCCGGCGACGACCCGCGCTACAGCGGCTATTTGATCGGGTACGGCAATCAAGCCGAGATGCTGGTAAACACTACCCAGGAAGCCGATAAGCTGGCGACAGCGGTGCAGCGCATGAAGCCCGGCGGCGCGGCGGCGTTCTACGATGCGCTTTATATGGCTTGCACGGACCGAACCTTGATTAAGGGCGAGCCCTATCAACCGCGGCGCGTGGTGGTGGTGATCGGAGACGGCCACAACTCCAGCGGCACGAGGGGCATCGACCAGATGCTGGAACTGGCCAAACGCAACCTGATCACGATTTTCGGGATGAGCACACAGGCTTTCGGTTTCGACAACCCGTCGTCGGACGACCTGGAGCGCCTGGCCACCGAAACCGGCGGCCACGTGGAATACCCGTTGAATTCGCTGTATAAGGACGTATCCGGTTATTTATCCCACCCCACCGACGCCGGCAACTACGTATACGAAGCCGGCACCGGAGGTTACGCGGCGGAGATTTCGAGCGGTATTACGAATGCCGTGTCGGGAATCGCCGGCGACATTGCGACTCAGTACGTGATTCGCTACATTCCCGATTACACCGACGACCCGAGGCAAAAGGTATATCGGCATATCAAGGTCGAGCTTCCCAACCTGCCGGGTGTGAAAATCCGCGCCCGCGACGGTTACTTTCCCGACCTGCCGCCGGTGGTGGCGCCAAGCCGCTGAGGAGAGCGGTCAGCACGGCAGCGGCCGGCTCAGGGGAAACCGCTCCCTCGCGGTCGCGGCTCGGTTACGGGCACTCACGGCAGGGTACCGGCTGGTGTATACTGCTCCACTAGTGGCGAGGGGAATCTCAAGCTTGGCCTTGTGCGCCGGTTTGCTGGCACCGGTGTTGCTGAACGCGGAAATCCGCTTCGATCGCGATGTCCGCCCGATCATGTCGGAAACCTGTTTCCGCTGCCACGGGCCGGACCGAAGCGCCCGCATGGCCAATATGCGGCTGGATATTCGCGAGGAGGCGCTGAAGCCCGCTCCAGGCGGCGTCGTTCCCATCGTGCCCGGCCATCCGGAGTCGAGCGCCATCGTGCAGCGCATCTTTGCCAGTGGCGCCCGCACCATGCCGCCGGCCTCCATCCATAAAGAGTTGACGGCCGCGCAGAAAGATACCATTCGGCAGTGGGTGGCGGAAGGCGCCAAGTACGAAGGGCACTGGGCGTATCAACCGATTCTGCCGGCCGAAGCGCCCCACATCGCGAGCCCGGCGGCGCCGGTGCGCAATCCCATCGACGCCTTCATTCAGGACCGCCTGGCGCGCGAAGGGCTACGGCCTTCGGCCGAAGCCGACCGGCGCACCCTGATCCGCCGCGTCACGCTCGATCTCACCGGGCTGCCGCCGGCCGCCGAAGAAGTCGCCACGTATCTCAATGACCCGGCACCCGGCGCTTACGAGAAAGTTGTGGATCGCCTGTTGGGGTCGGTTCGCTATGCCGAACAACAGACTATGCATTGGCTGGACGTGGTGCGCTATGCCGATACCTGCGGCTTTCACGGCGATAACGCGTTTCCGGCCTGGCCCTATCGCGATTACGTGTTGCGGGCTTTCCGCGACAACATGCCGTTCGACCAGTTTACGCGCGAGCAGTTTGCCGGCGACCTGCTGGCTAACCCAACCCGGGACCAGCGCGTGGCATCGGCTTACAATCGCCTCAATCGCACGTCGGCGGAGGGCGGCATCCAGCCCAAAGAATACCTGGCCAAGTATGGCGCCGACCGCGTGCGCACGACGGCGGCCGTCTGGATGGGCAGCTCGCTCGGTTGCGCCGAATGCCACGACCACAAGTTCGACCCTTTCACGGCGCGCGACTTTTATTCCATGAAGGCGTTCTTTGCCGACATCAAGGAAACCGGGCTGGTGCCGGACCGGGGTCCCAAAGCCTGGGGTTCGCAGCTCGCCCTGCCGGCTCCGGGGCAGCAGAAAGAGCTCGACGATCTGAACGCCCAAGTGGAAGGCGCGCGCGCCGCCTGGAATACCGTGGTCAAGAAACTGAAGCGCCGCCAGGCTGCCTGGGAGAAACAGTTACTTTCGAGCGACAGCGCCGGGCGAAGTTGGCACGTACAGCGGCCGATTTCCGCGGAATCGGCCCACGGCGCCGTGCTGAAGATCTACCGCGACGAACCGGTCGATTTCACCAGCTACGACGGCACCAACCTTACTTCCGAGCGCAAGCCCGGCGACGGACTGGTGGTTGCCAGCGGACCCAATCCCGATAACGAAACCTATACCGTGACGCTCAGGCCAGGAGCCGGTACTTGGACCATGCTGGGAATCGAGATTGTGCAGGACGAAAGCCTGCTGGGTATCCGCGTGGCGCGAGGCGCCGACCGGCTGGTGCTGACCGAAGTCGACGCCGAGACCGCCGGCGCGGCGCTGCAGTTTTCCGGCGCCATCTCCAATCTCAGGAATCCCGCCGAGGAGTATCCCGCCATCGCCGCCGTAGATCGGGACGCGCGGACCGGATGGGCCGTCGCCACTTATAACGAAACGCCCAAGATTTTCCTGGCGCTGCGTTTCGCCCAGCCGCTTCGTACCGGCTCCGCGGCCCTTCTCACCGTCCACCTGCACCACGATTCGGAGATTCGCCGCGCCGTCACCGGCCGTTTCCGCCTGTGGCTCTCGACCGGCGAGTTTCCGTGGCCCGATATCGAAACGGGCCACAATATTCCCGACGACCTGAGGAAAGCCCTCGAAACCACCAACAAGAAGCGCAGCGACGCCGACAGGGCCAAGATCGCGCGGGTCTTTCAGTGGAGCTCGCCGGAAGCTCAGGCGGCCATGTTCCAGTTGGCCAAGACAGAAGGCCAACTGGCTCGGCTCGATGCCGCCATCCCGCACGTAGTGGTTTCGGAAGCCACCACTCCGGGGGAAACGCGCATTCTGCCGCGAGGGAACTGGATGGACGATTCCGGCGCGGTGGTCGAGCCGGCCATCCCCGCTTTCCTTGGCAAGCTCGATACCGGCGGGCGCCGCGCGAATCGGCTCGACCTGGCCAACTGGCTGGTATCGCCCGAAAACCCGCTCACCGCGCGCGTGTTCGTGAACCGATTATGGCGCCAGTTTTTCGGCATGGGCGTTTCGAAAGTGCTGGACGACCTGGGATCGCAGGGGGAGTGGCCCATCCATCCGGAACTGCTCGATTGGCTCGCCTCCGAATTCACGCACCCGCAATTCCAGGCGCAAGGGACGCACAATTGGGACGTCAAGCACGTGGTGCGGCTGATCGTCACCAGCCAGACCTACCGCCAGTCTTCGCTGACCACGCCCGAGCTGGCGGAGCGGGATCCCGATAACCGGCTGCTGGCGCGGCAGAGCCGGTTTCGCCTGGACGCGGAAAACGTTCGCGACGTGGCGCTGGCGGTTTCGGATCTGCTGGTGGAGGATTTTGGCGGTCCCAGCGTCAAGCCTTACGAGCCGGATGGGTATCTCGCCGCCCTCAACTTTCCCAAACGCGAGTATTCCGCCAGCCGCGGCGAGGACCTCTATCGGCGCGGTGTGTATACATTCTGGCAGCGCTCCTTCCTGCATCCGAGCCTGCTGGCGTTCGACGCCCCCACACGCGAAGAGTGCACCATCAATCGAAACAACTCCAATACGCCGCTGCAGGCTCTGGTGCTGCTGAACGACCCTACCTACGTGGAAGCGTCGCGCGCCCTGGCCCAGCGCATGCTGCAATCGAGGAGCGCCGCCCAAGACCGCATTGCCTGGGCATTCGAGCGCACGGTGAGCCGCGAGCCGACCGCCGAGGAGAGCCGAATCCTGATGGATCTTTATCGCCGGAGCAGCGCCGAATTTGGGCGGTCTCCCGCCAGCGCCGACGAGTTGATTCGTGCCGGCGAGGCGCCGCTCGCAGAGGGCCTGAATCCGATCGACCTGGCGGCTACGACCGCCGTAGCCCGTGCCATTTTGAACATGCATGAAACCATCACGCGCAACTGATTGTCCGCACTGCCAGAGCCTGGGCAGACGCACGTTTCTCGGCCGGGGGATGGCCGGGCTCGGGCTGATCGGCCTGAACTCGCTGCTCGACCCGCGCCTGTTCGCGGCCGATGCGCCGCCGCTAACTGCCTCGCATGGAGCGGTCAATCCGCTTCACTTTGCCCCGAAGGCCAAGCGGGTGATCTTCCTCTATCAGGCCGGTGGCCCCTCGCACCTGGAAACTTTCGATTACAAACCGAAACTCGCGCAGAACAACGGGCAGCCCATGCCCGACTCGCTCACCAAGGGCCAGCAGGTGGCGCAGCTTCAAGGCAAACCGCTGCTGTGCTTCGCGCCGCAGTACGGGTTCCGCAAATTCGGTAAATCCGGGCAGGAGATCTGCGAGCTGTTTCCGCATATCGGCGCCGTTGCCGACGACATCTGTATCGTGCGCTCGATGTGGACCGAACAGATCAATCACGACCCCGCCCACACGGTCATGAACACCGGCAATTTCATCGCCGGACGGCCCAGCATGGGTTCGTGGGTATTTTACGGGCTGGGCGCGGAAACCCAGGATTTGCCCGGATTCGTGGTGCTGCTTTCCAGCGGGCGCGGCGGGCAGATGCAGCCCATCGCTCAGCGCCAGTGGTCGGCCGGGCTGCTGCCCAGCAAGTATCAGGGAGTGAAGCTCAATTCCATCGGCGACCCGGTCCTCTATATACAGAATCCGGCGGGCATCAGCCAAACCCTGCAAGGGGAATCGGTGGACGCCATCAACCGGCTGAACCGCGCCGAGTTTTCGGCCCTCCAGGACCCCGAAATCCAGACCCGCATCTCCCAGTATGAGATGGCTTTCCGCATGCAATCGAGCGTGCCCGGCCTGGTGGATGTCTCGGCCGAGCCCAAGCAGGTTCTCGAAATGTACGGCGCGCGGCCCGGCGACGGATCTTTCGCATCCAACTGCCTGCTGGCTCGCCGCCTGGCGGAGCGCGGGGTGCGGTTTATCCAGCTCTACCACCGCGATTGGGACCACCACGGGGGACTGAAAGCCAATATCGCGCTGAAGGCGGAAGAAGTCGACAAGCCCACCGCGGCGCTGATTACGGACCTGAAACAGCGCGGCATGCTGGACGACACCCTCATTATCTGGGGCGGCGAGTTCGGCCGGACGCCCATGTCGCAGAGCGGCGACGGGCGCGATCATCACATCAAGGGCTTCTCGTTCTTCCTCGCCGGCGGCGGCATCAAGCCGGGAATCACCTACGGCTCTACCGACGAATTCGGCTACGCCGCCCAGGAGAACCCGGTCAGCGTACACGATTTTCACGCCACCATGCTCTATTTGCTGGGCATCGATCACAAGCGGATGACGGTGAAATTTCAAGGCCTGGACGTGCGCCTTACCGGCATCTCGGGCGACGTGGTCAAAGACATCCTGATTTAAGGCGCGCGCCGAAAAACCGCTCCCCTCTTGACATCCCACAAGAGTGCTGTCAATCTCTTCTCTATACAGGCTAGAGGAGCCGAGATGGCGAAGGACCGGTCGGATATTTTCGCCATGCTGGAAGAGGACGGCATACGCCGTGGAATGGAGCCGCACGAGGCACGCCGCGCGGCGCGATGGACGCTGGGATCCGCCACCCGGATGTGCGAAGCGCACCGGGAAGCGCGCGGACTGCCGCTTTTCGATTCACTCCTGCGGGACGGAAGATACGCGGTGCGTTGTTTCGGGAAGGCGCCCGGTTTCACCGCAGCCGCGATACTCACGCTGGGGATCGGAATCGGCGCCAATACCGCGATCTTCAGCACCATCGATGAAACGCTGTTCCGGCCTTTGGATTTTCCGCGGCCCGAGCAACTGGCCGACGTCTTCGCATTCAACAAGGCGTCGAGGGTGTTCCTCTCCAGTTCCTACCCCGACTACCGGGATTTCCGCGCCCGATCGACCACGTTTCAACAACTCTCGGCGTTCTGCCGAGTGCCGATGAACGTGTCCTGGGGCGAACGCAGCCAGAGGTTGCCGGTGGAAGCCGTCACGGGGAATTTCTTTTCGATGCTGGAAATGCCGCCGGCCGCGGGGCGGGTATTCCGCGACAGCGACGATTCGGCCGATGGCGGGCGGGTGGCGATGGTTTCCGAGGAGATTGCCGATGCGGGCTCGATTGGCGCGAGGATCGAAATCGAGGATCAACCGTTCACGATCGTCGGCATCGTCCCGAAACGGTACCACGGGACGAACCTGAACTGGGGCGCTGCACCGCGGGTATGGATTCCGCTGCAAGCGACGGCGATGGTGTGGCCCGGATTCCGCTCCAGCGATATCTTTCATCAAAGAGCGATGCAATGGCTGTTGATCGCGGGGCGGCTGAAACCGGGCTTCAGCGTGGCTCAAGCGCAGGCGGAGATTCGGGCTATCGCGGCGGGAATCGCACAGAGCGCCCCCGCGACCAACCGCGATATCTCGGGAGCCGTTTTCAGCGCAAACCGGTCGAAGTTCTGGCCTTCCTATCGCGCTTCGATTACGCGGTCGCTGGTGGTCTTCGCGGTAGCGGCGGCTCTGGTTCTGCTTCTGACCTGCGCGAATCTTTCGAACCTTCTGCTGAGCCGGGCCACGGGGAGGCGGCGCGAATTCGCCATTCGTCTCTCGATCGGCGCCGGGCGGGGACGGCTGACGCGCCAACTGCTGACCGAAGGTGTGCTGCTGTCGGTGCCGAGTTGCGCGGCGGCGCTAGCGATTGCCTATGGCCTGGCCGGAGCGTTGGCGCATTTCCCCAACGCTTTGGGTTTGCCGATGGCGCTCGATGCCGTGATCGAGAGCCGCGTCTTGCGCTTCTGCATGGCGTTATCGGTTGCCACCGCGGTGCTCCTCGGACTTGTACCCGCGCTCCAGGCGACACGAACGGACGTGCTTCCCGCGCTGAAGGAATCGGGCAACGCCCTATCGGGCGGCCACGATGGGCTGCGGAATTTGTCCCTGGCGCTGCAGGTTGCGTTTACGACGATCCTGCTGGTGGGCGGCGGATTATTTGCGCGTAGCGTCTTGCGGGCATGGTCCGCCGATCTCGGGTTTCGGAATAAGGGTTTGCTTACGGCGGCCTTCCCTGTGAGGCCCCAGGGGACGGAGTCCAACGTTCGGCTTCGACGCGCACAAGAGGAATTCATGGAACGCCTCCGAACGGCGCCGGGGGTGCAGTCCGCCACGCTGACTTGGAGCCTGCCGCTGGATGGGCTCCACTCCAGGACGCGGGTTGAGACGGACACGGGCACTGTTACGGCCGACCAGCAAGTAGTAGATCGGGATTTCTTTCGTACCGTGGGGATTTCGCTGGTGGACGGGCGCCAGTTCGATATTCGAGACGGCGAGGCCGCGCCCAAAGCGGCGATTGTGAACGAAACGCTGGCGGCGCGATTATGGCCGGGCACGAACCCTCTGGGGCGAAGCATCCAGGTTCAGAAGTCGGCGATGCGGGTGGTGGGAGTGGTGCGCGACTCGAAATTCGGTGCTGTGTGGGAAGAGCCGCTGCCATCTTTGTATGTCGCGTTTTCGCAGACGGACAGCCCGGCGAGTTATCTGATTCTGCGCGCGGGCGGGAGGCCCGCAGAGGTTGCCGCGGCAGTCGCCGGGGAATGGAACGCCATTTTGCCGCATTCCCCGCTTTACGATATCCGGGCCGTGGACGAGCTTCTGAACGTCGCACTTGCGCCGCAGCGGATGTCCGCCTGGGTGTTTGGAGCCTTCGGATTAGTCGCGATCGTTCTGGCATCGGTGGGGCTATATAGCTCGGTATCGTATGCCGTGGCGCGGCGGACGCGCGAGATCGGGATCCGGCTGGCGCTCGGGGCGGGGCCAGCGGCGGTGGTGCGGCAAATCCTCTTCCGATCGATGGCGGTCGTCGGCGCCGGCCTGGCGGCGGGAACGCTGTTCAGCGCGCTGCTGGCGCGGTTTGTCGCATCCCAGGTCAAGGGGGTTTCGGTCCACGATAGCGCGACTTTCGCGTTTGTGGCCGCGCTGCTTGGAGTGGTCGCGCTGGCCGCGGCCGCAATCCCGGCGCGGCGAGCCGCGCGAATCGATCCCCAGATCGCGCTGCGGTCGGAGTGAGAAGCGCTCCATAGGGAGGACTCTCCGACGATTTTCGACGCCGACGGAACGCCCGTCGGTATGCCGCATCGGCTGTTGGTTTTACCGGCCTCGATAACACACATGAGCTAGAATGCTCGCATGAATCGGCGTTCGTTTCTAGGCGGGGCGGCACTCTGCTACTCCGAATTCCTGCAATACGCCCGAGCGCAAGGGACGTCGCGCGCGCCCAAGCTCACGATCCGCGAGATCCGGGCGGTGCGTCTGCGCGACGGCTTCAACAGCCGCTTCGTGCGCGTCTATACCGATCAGGGCTTGAGCGGTACGGGCGAAACGCTGGACACGGTCGGCGCCGAATACATCGTCAACGGCAATTTCGGACCCTGGCTGGCAGGGCGGGACCCTCTGGATATCGAGGGCATCCTGTTCGATCTGAGGGGATGGAAGCGCCAGCCAATCGGGGGTGCGCCGTCGCCGGTTTTTATGCGCGGCATGGGCGGACCACGGGAAGCGATGGTCTGCCCCACAAGCGAAAACAAGCGGGTACAGGTGGCATTGGTTGCTCTTGTCCGTTCGGCCACATCGTAGACATGGTAAACTCCAGGTGAGGGGAGCCGATGATGAAGCGCCGCACAGCCGCACTGCCCAGGGCCGGCGCCGCGCCATGTTCGCCAATGGGGAGGCGTCCGGCCGACAGCGCCCGGCAGGCTCTGGCGCAGGCATTCTTGAAGCGATCCGTGAAGATGCTCGAGCGCGTGAGTTCCTCGGCATCGTCCGAAGTCCTGGAGTCTGCCTTGTCCTCTCCGACGGACGTCGGCGGGGTTGCATCCCTGCTGTCGGACCTCGCTCCGCTGGGTGCCGATCTGTCGGCGGTGGACCCGTTGCTGGAAGCGATGGCGCGGGGAGCCGCCATCAAGCGGGAATTGTTGACCACTGGGGGTGGGGGGCTCACGTCCAGCCGGGTGTCGAGCGCCCTAGGTATTACGCGGCAAGCGGTGGACAAGCGCCGGGTCCGGCACGCGCTGCTGGCGGTACCGAACGGATCCGGCGAGTACGTGTATCCAGCTTGCCAGTTCACTGCGGACGGGGTCGTTCCCGGCCTTGAGGAGGTGCTTCGGGCATTCCGGATTCGAAGCCCGTGGACCCAGCTTTCTGTGTTGCTCGCACCGGCGCCGGCGCTGGGGGGCAAGACGATCGTCGAAGCGCTGCGATCGGGCAAATGGGAAAACGCGATCGCCGTCGCCGCGGCCTTTGGAGAACAGGCGGCCTGAGGCGCGCATGCCGCCGAAACCAGCCCTGCCGAAGCGCCTTCCGGTGAGCCGTGTAAGATGCGGAAGTCATTGGATGCGAATTCACGCGCAAGCCAGGGATGCGCTGTGGTTCGGCCCTGCCCGCGGAGGCGCGCCGATTCACCGTTTCGACGACCCTGCCGGGCGATTTCGTGTGTGCTATTTAGGAACCACCCTGGAGGTGTGCTTTGCCGAGACGTTCCTCCGCAATCCGCCCGTGAGAATTCTGGCACTCGACGATCTAGCTGGGCGCTCCATCGCGACCGTGGAGGTGCGCCGGGATCTGCGACTCGTCCCGATTCACGGTTCGAGTCTGGCGCGGTTGGGTGTAACGGCCGAACTGGCAAGTGGCAGCGGGTACGAGCGCTCGCAACTTTGGTCGCGTGCCCTGTGGGAGCACGGCGACCAACCGGACGGACTCCTGTTTCGATCCCGTCACGACGATTCGGCGCTCTCGGCCGCCATGTATGACCGTGCTAGTGATGGTTTGGCAGTCGCCCAGGATCATTCCCTTGCCGAAGACCCCCAACAGCTTGCGAGGCTTCTGAGGAGATACGGACTGGGGCTGACCAACTGACAGGAATTCGGTTCGTCTCCGGTTAATCTCCACTTGTTCGCCCCGGCTCCCGTCCGTATAGTAGAGTATCCATATAGGAGAGGGATGCATGTCGCAAACGAGTAGGCGCAATTTTCTCAAAGCTGGTATCGGTGCGACCGTACTGGCAGGGATGGGCGGCAGGGCGGCGCTGGCGGAAGCCGGCAAGCGGTCGGCCACGGACTGGGTGACGCTGGGCAAATCGGGAGTGAAAGTCACCCGGCTGGCCTTCGGCACTGGAACATTTGGCGGCCGCGTCCAGCGCGATCTCGGGCAGGACGGCTTCACGCGGCTGGTGCGATACGCCTATGACCACGGCATTCGCTTCTTCGAAACTTCGGAGGGCTATCGCGGCATGCCGGAAATGCTGGCCATCGCGCTCAAGGGGCTGCCTCGCGACAGCTACCGGCTGATGACCAAGTACAGCACGCCGGGCACCGGCGCGCCTACGGCGGAGAAGATCGATGGGTTCCGCACCGCGCTCAATTCCGAGTACATCGATATTCTGCTGCTGCACTGCCTGCGCCCGCCCACCTGGGAGCAGGACTACAAACCGCTCCAGGACGGCCTTTCCGAAGCCAAGGACAAGAAAATCATTCTCGCCCACGGCGCTTCGGTACACGGGCTGCCGGCCCTGCGCACCTTCCCCGGCAACAAGTGGCTGGATATCGCGATGATCCGCATGAACCACAACGGCACTCGCATGGATGCCGAAAGCATGCGCGAGACGCCGGAACGGGGCAACGTCGACGAAGTGGTGGCGCACACCAGGAAAGTGCATGGGGAGGGGATGGGCGTCATCAGCATGAAGCTGTGCGGCGAAGGCCAGTTCACCAGCTTCGAGGATCGGGATGCCGCCATGAAGTTCGCCATGAATCTGGGCGCGGTGGACGCGGTCACTATCGGCTTCAAGAGCACGGCCGAGATCGACGAAGCCATCGAGCGCATGGCGCGCGTGTAGTTGAAAGCTTTCAGCAGTCGGCTTTCAGCAGTCAGCTTCGTGAAGCCGACGCCGCATTCGTGCTATAAATCGCCTGTCTGGCATGACGGGCAAAGAGCGCATTCTCGCGAAGCTGCGCGGCGAACTCACCGATTCGCTGCCGCTGATGCCCATCACCATGATGTTCGCGGCCGACCTTGCCGGCGCGCGCTACGGTGAGTATGCGCGCGATCACCGCGTGCTGGCCGAATCGCAGGTAACGGTGGCGGAGCGTTTCGGCTTCGACTACGTATCGGCGATTTCCGACCCGGCGCGCGAAGCCTCCGACCTCGGCGCCACGGTGGAATGGTTCGACAACCAGCCGCCCGCCATTGTGGAGAGCCGCGCCCTCCTCGACAAGAAGAGCAAGCTGGAGGGCCTGCGCCCTCCCGACCTGGCCGCGTCCGGACGCATGCGCGACCGCGTCGAAGCGGTGCGGCTATTGGCGGAACGCACCGGCGCGACCCTGATCGTGGAAGGGTGGGTGGAAGGGCCATGCGCGATGAGCGCCGATCTGCGCGGGCTCAATACCCTGATGCTCGATTTCTTCGACGATACGCCTTTTGTGGAAGCGCTCTTCGAGTTCACGGTGCGCCTGGAACTGGAGTTCGCGCGGGCGCAGGTGGAGGCGGGCGCGACCCTGATCGGGGTGGGCGACGCGGCGGCTTCCCTCGTCGGGCCCAAGCTGTACCTCGAACATGTGCTTCCCTGGGAGCAGCGGTTGATCGCCGCCATCCACGCGCTCGGCGTGCCGGTGCGGCTGCACATCTGCGGCAATACCAAGCGGGTAGTGGAAGGCATGGGACGGACGGGCGCCGACATCATCGACCTGGATTTTCCAACGCCGCTCGGCCACGCGCGCCGCGCCATGGCGGAGACGCAGGTGCTGCTGGGCAATATCGACCCGGTGCGCGAGCTGCGCGACGGCACGCCCGCCTCGGTGGAAGCCGCGCTGACGGAGTGTTACCGGCAGGCGGGCCCGGCTTACATCGTGGGCGCCGGCTGCGAAGTGCCGCGCGGCACGCCGTACGCGAACCTGGAAGCCATGACGCGGTTTGCACGCAGCCGCTCGTGAGGGCGCTGCCAGCGCGCCCAAGACGCCGGAGACGCCCGAGCCGACGCCCCGTCCATACGCCGGCCCGCGCAATCGTCAACCCGTGATAGCGCGCCAGCATGGCCGGCACAAATGTAGAAAAGGTGTAAAGGACGAAGTTAACGATGGCGCCGGAAACGGCAATCCAGCCGAAAGCCGGAATCCTAGGCAACTTTGCTGTAGCCCAGCGGCCCGCACCAGCGGAGCCACGTTGCCTTCTCCGTCTACGGGCACAACCAAGGCCGCCCACTCGAAACCGCCTCTGGATTGCCCCTGAGTTCTGTGCCGCACGTGGGGCGCTCCATTCAGGCGTCCGGCGGGAACGGCCCGCATTGGGCTGGCCGCCTCACTGGAACAGCAGCGAGACCGCATTGCTGAGCGCCCCGTCAACCTGGAGTTGGAGGGACTGCAATCCACTAAGGCTGAAAGGGCCGCTGAGGTGTAGGTTGACCTGGTCCAGGCCTGGGTACTGCCCCTGGGCGCCAACGTAAACGACCTCCGGCATAAACGAGCCGGTAGATGAGATGTTGTGGTAGTTCCTCATCCCGGTCCCGTATAGAACGATATACAGATCCGTCAGCCCTTGTGGCAATGAGATTGGCGCGATGGCGCATCCGGAAGGGGAGCACTGATACGGTGGAAACGAAGCAATGGCCCCGTTTGCCAGCACGCCGGTAACTGCGGCGAGTGGCACACCGGTCCCGTCCCCCTTCAAAGTGAATATGCCGGGCGACACGTTCTTAATCAGGACGTCGGACGTTGCCGATCCGATCATAAGGGTATACCGCCCAGGGGCCGTGATTGAGGAGGGAACAGCGAAATTGATCTGAGTTGGCGAAACGTACCAGAGCGGGCACGGTTGGCCGCCCAGCAGAACCGTGACCCCTGCCAGACTCGTGGGGTACCCACCGGCCGGTGCCTGCGCACTGGCGGAACTCAAGTTGGCTCCGAATACGGTTGCGAGAGAGGCAGGCGCTAGCGAAGCCGCCGAGTAGCTTGCGGCATTGACGACCCCGAGAGCCCCTATGCTGGCGCTATTGCAATTCGAAGAACTGACCGAAGCTCTGGCGCTGGCGAGCGTGTTCGGTGGAGACGTGGCTGGCGATTGAACCATGAACACGAGGGTTCCGTCGGCGAGGCCCGGAACCGTGGTCGTGCCGGTTGGCCCAAATTGTCCCACCAAGACGCCGGTTGGGGAGTTCAGATGAAACTCGACGTTGGTCGGAGCGGCCCAGGAGAGCCCAAAGGTTGCGGGTTGACCGCTGCATGATATTACGGTCAGCGGAGAAAGAGCGATCGGGTTCCCGGACGCGTCTTGGTAGACGGAGTTGATTGGACCGTCATTAAGCGAAAGCACGCCAGTGCGCAGGCTCTGGCCTGAGTTTGCGTCTGAGGCCACCTGCACGCTTCCGTCGCCGCTTCCCGATGCTCCCGAGGTAAGCGTCAGCCATTGAGCCGACGAATTGACAGTCCAACTGCAAACAGGCGCGGTACCGAGGATGCTTACGGCGAAGGTGCTTTGGATGAAACCGATATTCGTCGACGGGGTTGCAAAGGTCGGTGCGCAGACAAGTCCAGCTTGCGTGACCGCAAAAACCTGGGCGCCCAGCGTCGCGTTGCAGTTCGTACTCTGCAAGATCAGGTTCCCGGAGCGCGAGTTGCCTATGTTGGTGGATACGTTGTATTGAACCGGGGAGCCCGCCGGGATGACGTTGGACCCTGCCACCGAGAGCCATGGGCTGTCCGATTCGACGGTGGCAGCACATCCGGACGCCACGGGTGCAACGGTGAGGGGAACGGCATAAGACTGCTGCTGGAAGGGAACGTTGTTGGCGAGTTGGGAGAATCCGATTTGGGGGCCCGATGGTGCATACCTGAACCCGCTTATTACGATCTCCTGCGTGGCCGGAACGCTGGGCTGCTGCCCGGCTCCAATGTAGAAGTTCAGGTGCAAATGCACGTCGCCGGGAGTCGGAATGCCGGCAGCGGCGCTATAGGTCCACTGATTCACCGGGTTGATCGCAAGGGTGGACGAGGCGAAACCTACCTGGGACGAAGTCCAGGAGACGACGTGTGTTGAGGGAGCGCCTGGACTCATGAGGAAGTATTGAATGTTGCCCGGAACATTATACGGCTGGATGACATACTGGGCGTTCGCGCTTGCGTTTGAGTTGCCCCAGCGGCTAAACTCGATGTCCCACTCCCGGTTGTTCTGGTCGCCGGCTTGGGCGTCCCACGAAAACAGCCCAAGGGCTATGTTTGGGTCGAGGTCGCTGAGCTCAGAATTTACCGTAAAGGTGTAGGTCCCGTATCCAACCTTCTGGGTTGTGTAGATCTCAGATGCGCACCATGAGCCGCCACAAGGCGTGATCTGCATGTGCAGTTGGCCTTGCGCGTCTACGTAAGCGTTGCTGTTGACAAAGAATTGTGGACCTGGATAGACCTGAACCGGCGCTTGCTTCACATACCACTCCAGCCCGCCGAACGAAATCGTCGGGTATTGTGCCAGCCGTGGAATGGTCGCCGACGCCAGCGCATTGAGCTGGAAAACAAATGGAACCGTCGCGGTACCCGTATTGCACTGCGGGTTCAGCGACGCAGAGAACCAAGTATGCACTGAAGCGAGTCGCCGACCGAAGGGTGATGTTTGGGGTAGTATCGACTGAGAACTGTCCGTTTTGCACCTGTGTGGCCGTGCAGTTGCCGGGAACGCCAACCCAGCCGAGATCGGGAACAAATGCAAACAGGTATAAGCTTGTCTGCTGAGTCCCCGAACCGTAGATTGATCCCGTGACCAATCCGTCCTGTCCCCAACTCGGGATTGCGGAGAATGATATCCCGGGTTGCGAGGACTGGGAGCCCAGCTCGAAAGCGGAGAGCGCAGCGAGGATCACAACAGCCACGATCAGGTGATGGCGCATAAAGGTGTCTCTTTTTCCGAATTGAATATACCACCGTGACCCGTCGACGGGGCGGCAATCTGCGAATCTCGGCGAATCCCTTGCCCGCCTCGGCGTCAAGTTTCGTCCGGTGTCGCTTTCCCCGCCCGCCACAGAACCAGCGCCAGCGCCAGTGCCAGCACGGGAATGCTGTACATGGCCCGATGCAAGCCGGCGGCGCGCGCAGCTTCCAGGGGCGAACCGGCGGCCGCGGCCCGGCCGGCCAGCCAGTCGCTCAGTTTGCCCGTGGCCAGCGGACCGAAAGAAGCGCCGCAAAGGTACATCGCCATGTAATAGGCGGCCATGGCGGTGCCGCGCAAATGAGCCGGTACGATGTCCTGAATGGCGGCATAGACCAGCCCGTAGTAGGTTTGCAGCAGGCCGTACGCCAACATCAGCAATCCTACCGAGGCGGCCACGGCGCCGGCCGGCACGAGCGTCCCGGCAAAGGCTGCCGGCGCGGCCATCAGCGCCGTCGTCGCAGCCAGACGCAGCCTTCGGGCCGCCAGGCGGTTGCCGGCGCGGTCAGCCCCCCGATCGCCCAGGGCCCCGGCTGCCAGCGCGCCCAAGACGCCGGATACGCCCGAGCCCACCCCCGTCCACAGGCCGGCCCGCGCAATCGTCAACCCGTGATAGCGCGCCAGCATGGCCGGCATAAATGTGGAAAAACTGTAGAGGGCGAAGTTGACGATGGCACCGGAAACGGCAATCCAGCCGAAAGCCGGAATCGTCGGCAACTGCCACGGGCTGACGTTAGACGGTTCGGAAGCCACCCCCGCGCCCGGCTCGCGGAGCAACAGCAACGCCGGCGCCAGCACGAGCCCCGGCAGCGCCGCAACCGCCAGCGCCACCCTCCAGCCGAAGGCTTGCGCCACCGGACCGCCCACGGAGAAACTCAGGAAACCGCCCACCGGCACGGCCATCATGAACCATGCCATGGCGCGGGTGCGGCGCGCCGCCGGAACCAGGTCCGCCAGCCAACTGGTGGCCGCCGGCGCGCAAACCGCTTCCCCCACGCCCACGCCCAGCCGCGTGACGGCCAGGCCGGCATAGTTGCGCGCCAGGCCGCCCAAACCGGTCAGGCAAGCCCAGACCGCAACCCCCGCCGCCAGCAGCTTGCGCCGGCTGCCGGTGTCGGCCAGGCGGCCGAGCGGCAGTCCGGCTACCGCATACAGCAGGGTGAACGCCGTGGTCAGCCCGCCCAGTTGCGCGTCGGAAAGATGAAACTCGCGGCGCAACGGCTCCAACACCGCGCCCAGAGCCTGCCGGTCGTAGAAATTCAGTACGTTGACCAGGAATAGAACCAACAGCGTGGCGCGGCTGGTCACAGGCTTGGATGGTGGGTTAATTGGAGTTCCCGATATGACTCACCATTCTATCCGACCCACTGCCGAGTGCTTAACCGATCTGGGGATTTCACGGTTTAGGCGCCAAGAACCGCTCCCTTGCGGTCGCGGCTCGGTTACGAGTGCCGCGCGTTTTCAGTCGCTTACCGAGCCGCGACCGCGAGGGAGCGGTTTCCCGGAACGGATTTCCCCAAGATCGGTAAAGCACCCCCCACTGCCCAGCCCTGCGCGGCCTCACAGTTTGACTTCGGAATCCTTCAAGTTCTTGGGCGCAGGCGGAGCGGCTTCGCTGGGCGTCTCGGAGCGCTTATGCACCGACACGGAGCCGTGTGTCACCGTGATCCGCAGGCTGGGTCCGCTGCCTACCTTGCCCTTCAGCATAGCCCGCCGGCCATCCCGGTCCTGCTGAATGGGTTGGCCGAATTCGTTGGAGGCATCGCCCCGTTCGGAGGTCGCCTCCAGGTCGAAGGTGGCCTTTTCGGGAAGGCCGAGATCGATGTTGCCGCTATCGGCGCGCACGTCGATGGCGGGGGTGGGCAGCCCGGTTTCGATTTCCACGTCCCCGTGCGCCGACTCCAGCTCGAGCGATTGGGAGAAGTCGGCGATTTTGATATCGCGCGATCCCGCTACCAGCCGCACCGGACCAGTCAACCCCCGGCCGTCGAACTGGCTCAGGTCCATGTTGATGTGCCCGGGCACGGCCTGCGCGTGCAATTCGGTATTGCGCGCGCCTTCGAATTGCAACGGCTTGGCCAGGTTCTTGAAATCCAGCGATCCGCTGAACGCACCGGTGACGGTGACCTGGCCGCCGATGTTTTCCAGTTCCAGGCCGGAACCTTCACCGTTGATGTCCACGTTTCCCTTCACGTCTTCGGCCCGCAGCGTGTCGCTATGGGCCAGCACCAGGCGGACGTTGCCGCCCAGGCGCGCCAGGCGGGCGTCGCCGCGGTCGCTGGCGAGTTCCACGTTGCCGGCGACGTCGGAAACCTCGTAATCGTTGCGGCGCCCGCGCGCTTCGACGGCCAGCCCTTTCGGCACGGTGATTTCCAGGTCGTCGGCAATGCTGGCGATCTCCGAAGCCCGATCCTGGTTGGTGCGCACGATCACGTGATCGCCTTCCACCGCCACCGCGATGGAGGTGATGCCGTTGGCCCGGTCGGCGTCTTCGTGCTTATAGGCGCGGATGCTCTTCTGCCCGGTAATGGTGATATCGGTAGTGTCCGTGCCCGAGATCTTGAGATTGCCGCGCGGCAGGTCCACCACCAGCAGTTTGGCGCCGCCGGCGGAAGCCTTGGCCGCGATCGGATAGTCGAAATCCGTCCCCAGCACGTGGGTGAAGCCCGCCCGCCATGGGAAACCGGCGTGGGAGGCGGCATACATGCCGGATCCCGCCAGACAGATGAGCACGATAAGCAGCACTTCCCCGCCGGTGAAGCTGCTGCCGAAGGCATTTTCTTTGGGCAGCAGCGCCTCGACCAAGCGCCCCAGTCCCCACAGAATCAGCAGAAACGGCCAATACTGTCCGAGCACGTCCAGCGCCTGGAACTCGGGATGCAAATTGCTCCACAGGAACAACAGGCCGACCCCCAGAAGGATGATCGGACCGGTGAACGATCGGCTTCTCATTTGACGCCTCCCGTATTGGAAGTCCCCGGCCCGGTGTCGGGCGCGGACGCGGGAGCGCTATACGGCCCCTGCGAATAGGAAGTGCCGCGATAATCTCCCGCGGGAGGTGGCGGCGTGGGTGGCACCGGCGGCCAGGTATTGGGCGGATAGGGCGCCCCGGGGTTCGGCGGCGGCGGCGCCACGACCCTTCCCAGCAGGCTCAACAGACCGGCCACCACCAACAGCACCGGCCAGGTCTGCTCGAACCCGTAGGGCGTGAAATTCTGAAATGCAAACAGCACGCCAACCGTGATCAGCATCACCGGCCCCTTGATCGAGCGCGTCAGGCCGCGCCGTTGGCGGCGGGCGTCTTTGCGGGACTGGCGTTCCGCCCAGCGGGCTGCGCGGTCATCGTTCATGACGCACCTCGGGAGGCGCGGCGTCGTGGGGATTCAGGCGCGCCCACAGCATGGCGACGCCCGCGGCAATCAGCAGCACCGGCCAGTACCGCGCCACTCTCTCGAAATCGAGCAGGTCGAGGGTGTGCAGCAGCAACAGCACCCCGAGCACGATCAATCCCACCGCGGCCACGGGAAAGCTCGATCCCGCGCGCATATCCAGAATACTGGAGTACTCGTCCACCGCCTCGCCGGCCGCCAGCCGCTGCGCCGTGCGGTGCGCTTCGAGCGCCATGTATGCCCACCAGGCGATCACCAGCATCACGAACACCGGCTCCAGACCGTGGGCGGCGTTCGAGTCGGCGATCGACATCAGCAGCCCCCAGACCACCGCGTGTACCAGACCTTTGGCGTACTGGCCATTGTAGATGGCGCCGACACCGGGAATCAGGCCCAGGAAAAACGCCAGCGCCGGCGATACGTTGCTGGAAGGATACGCCGGCTGCGGCGGATACGGCGGCGGATACGGCGGAGCGGACGGCGGACGCGTGTAGGCGCTGGCGGGCGGCGGCGCGGCCGCCTCGGCGGGAACGTGCTCATCGCAATAAATCGTTCCAGCCGCTTCGCGCCGGCAGCCGTCGCAAAGCGGTTTCCCGCAAGCCCGGCAATATGCCGTAGCCGAAATCTCAGGATGGTTTTGGCAATTCATAGTGTTCCCCTGACCTAACGTGGTTCTTTATCGACTGCATTCGCCGGCGGGTGGACTCGCAACTGGTGCTCTTCCAGCGCCGGGGCGGTTGTCGCGGGCGCGGCCGGCGGCTGATCGTCGTCCCGCTGTTGCCACTCCCGCAACGTAGATTGAATCTGGTACACGACTTTCAGGTTGTCGTAGAACTTCTCGGCGCGGCCCCAGGTCCGATAGGCACGGTCTTCCAGGCCGGCCCATATCGCCGCCGGGCGCAAGTCGGCGGCCCGAAAGCGGTACACCGGGGTCACGAACCGTGCCAGCGTCGCAAACACCAATACCGTCATGGCCGCGCTCATCGCATAGCGCGGCTGCAGGACGGGGCTGAGCAAGGTCTCCAACCACTGCCGCGGCCGCGATTTGGGCTGGCTCAACGGCGCCTGAAACAACAAGCGGTTCACCAGCGCCGGGGGCGGTTCGATGGGTTCCACGGTGGCCAGAAAGCGGCTCGCCGCCAACGAATCTTGAGCCAGTTCGGCACACGCCGGGCACGCCGCCAGATGGCGGTCGAATTCCGCCAGGGCCGGCCCCTCCAGGGTGCCATCCACCCAGTCGCAGATCAGGATTTCCGCATCCGCGCAGTTCATAAGGGCAACTTCCGTTTTCGCAGCAATCGCGCCAACTCGGCGCGCCCGCGATTGATTCGCGACTTCACCGTTCCTTCCGGGATATTCAGCACGGTGGCGATTTCCCGGTATTCCATTTCCTGCAGGTCCCGCAGAATGACGGCTTCCCTCAAGTCGGGCGAAAGCTTCTGCAAAGCCGCCTGCAGGATTTCGCTCGTTTCCCTGCCCGTCACCAGGCGGTCGGGCGGATCGGCCGCCCCGGCACTCGCTTCCTCAATCCGCGGGAGTTGCTCTTCGATCGAATCCGTCACCCGCTCCTGGCGTGTCCGCCGGTAATGATCGATGAGCAGGTTGCGCGTCAGCCGCGCTAACCACGTCCCGAAAGATCCTTCCGCCGCGCGGAACGTTCTCAGGGTACGAAACACCCGCAGGAAAACCTCCTGCGTCAAATCCTGCGCCTGTGCTCCGCTTCCGGTGAAACGGTAGCAGAGCCCGTACACCCTTCGCGTGTGCTGCCGAATCAGCTCTTCCCAGGCGCCCTCGTCGCCGTTCAAGCACTTCGACACCAGTCCGAGATCCGTGCGCGCGATTCCGTCTACCAAATTTCGCTCCTGGCGGGCCGCCGCCAAGCCGGAATTTGCAGCAATTCCGGTGGCCTGGGTTGCGAAAACATCGAAAGCTAGCGTCGCGGTCGCCATGGCACTCGTTCTTTCAACTAGAGAAACGAGGCTTTATCATGATAGGTTCAATTTTTCCACTAAGGGAAGCGGTATTAGGGAGGCCTTTCATTCCGTTACGAAAATGGCCCTGGGCCGTGGCGCTCGGCTTAGGCGCCGGATTGCTGTTCTGGGCTCTTCGCCGCGAGCTCGCCGGCCTGTCGTTCGATTGGAAACTGGCCGGCGCCAGCCTCGCCCGTTTGCAGTGGCCCTGGCTGGCGCTTTCGATGCTGCCGATCTCGGGCACCTACATCGGTCGTGCCTTGCGCTGGCGGATCTTCCTGAAACCCCTCAAGCCAAGACCTTCGTTTCGGAACCTGCTCTCCGCCACGGTGATCGGCTTCACAGCCATTACTCTGTTTGGCCGGCCCGGCGAATTCGTTCGCCCGTATCTGATTGCAATTAAAGAGAAAGTATCGGTACCATCGCAAATCTCCGCTTGGGTCCTGGAGCGCGCATTCGATCTGCTGATGGCCATACTGGTGTTCGGCCTGGCACTCGCCCGTCTGAACTCCGCGGGCCTGCCGCTCAGCAGCCGCCTGGCCTGGGTTCTGCAAGCGGGCGGGCGCATGGCCACCGTGGCAGGGTTTGCGGTTTTGATACTACTTTTGTCGATGCGCCATTTGGCGGAGCCGCTCCGGCGTCGCCTCTCCTCGGCTTTGGCCTTTCTCCCGCAGCAATACCACCGGCGCGTGCAACGCATGCTCACGGATCTGGTCGAAGGGGTCGAATCCACGCGAAATGATCGTGCGCTCTTCCTGGTTTTCCTGTACTCCGTGCTCGAGTGGGTACTGATTGTGTTGTGCTACTGGTGCCTGGCGAAAGCCTTTGGGGGCATGCTGAAGCTGTCTTTTGAAGAAGTTCTGATTTTTGCCGGGTTCGTTTCTTTTGGTGCGGTCATCCAACTGCCAGGGATCGGAGGGGGCGCACAGGTGGTCGCGGTGGTAATCCTGACCGAGCTTTTCGGTGTCAAACTGGAAGTGGCCACTTCGTTCGCCGTCTTCAATTGGGCAATTATGTTTCTTGTAGTAGTTCCGGTTGGGCTGGTTACCGCGGTGAAGGAAGGGTTTAGTTGGCGGAGCTTGCGGCGTTTAGGGCGTGAGCCAGTGTAGCGTGAGCAAAGTATGAAGTGTCCGTTTTGCGATCATCTTCACGACAAAGTGGTAGACTCCCGCGAGAGCAAGGAAGGCGATGCCATTCGCCGCCGGAGGGAATGCCTCGCGTGTGAACGTCGATTTACTACATATGAAAGAATAGACGAAGTGCCGTACATGGTCATCAAGAAGGACGGGCGTCGGGAGAAGTTTGATCGCCAGAAAGTGCTGGGCGGTCTGCTGAAAGCCTGTGAAAAACGGCCCGTGAGTATGGCGCGGTTGTCCGAGCTGGTGAACCGGGTGGAATCGAAGGTCAGCGATTCGCCGGATCGGGAGATATCTACTATTAATATAGGAGAATTTCTCATGGACTGCCTCCGCGACTTAGACAAGATCGCCTATGTACGTTTCGCCTCGGTGTACCGGGACTTTCAAGACGAGCAGGCGTTCTTCGACGAATTGAAGACGCTAATGCGGCAGAAGTTGCCCGAAGGCCGATAAGGTGCATGAAGACGCTGAAAATGTCTCGGCCCTGTAACCTATACGGTTTGCGAACATCTCATACAATAGGGCTTAACAACGAGCGAGTACTGGTGCTATGATAGAGCGGTTGAACCCTCTGGCGGAGAAGTCTTCCCGGCCACCCGGGGGCTGGGCCATCAAGTCGAGCACGATTCAGGTTATACCCCGTTTCCCATCATTCGGCGAACTTTATCTGCTTTTTCCGTGGGGAGGTGAGTCTTAGTGGATCATTTTGAAGATCAGTTTCTGGCAGACAGTCCGGAAAATCTCGGTCTGAACTTCGAGGACGACGCGAAGTTTTTCGATGCTGAGGTAGCTCATGACGCCGACTTCCTGGCACCGCAGCAGCCGGTCGAAGAATCGATTTATACCGACGACCCGGTCCGCGTGTATCTACGCGAAATGGGTGCGGTTCCCTTGCTCACGCGTGAGGGAGAAGTCGATTTGGCGCGGCGCATGGAGCGCGGTAAGTTGCGGATGCAAAAGGCAATCAGCCGCTCCGCCCTGGTGCAGGGGGTGGTCGTCGAACTGGCCGAACAACTGAAAAGAAATGCCATCGAGCTGGAGAGCCTGGTCGATCTCGGCGACGTCGAGGAGGGTTCCCCTGCCGATCTGAAGGTGCGCGAGGAATCGCACGGCCGGTTCAGCGACGTAATCGTGTTGCACAAGAAATTGCAGCAACTCGAAGTGAAGGTAGAAGCCACCCCGGTGGCCAACAAGCGCCCGCGCAAGCGGCTTTGCGCCAAGCTGAACCGGGCTAAAGTCGAGACTTCCCTGGCAATTCGCCGATGCCCCTTCAAGGTTAACAAATGGAAGGAGTTCTCACGGGAGATCGAACGCGCCGTCGAGGAGATCAGCCATCTGGACGGCGAAATCAAGAAGCTCGAAACCCGCAATAACCCCGCTAACCTGGTTCGCCTCCGCGAAATCAAGCGTGAGATTCGCCGACGGGAGCAGGCGGCGGGAGCCCTTCTTCCCGAACTCCGCCACAGCTTGACCGTAATCCGTCACGGCGAAGCCGAAGCCGAGCGTGCCAAGAAGGATCTGGTGGAAGCTAACCTGCGCCTGGTGGTTTCGGTCGCCAAGAAGTACGTAAATCGCGGACTTCACCTTCTCGACCTCATCCAGGAAGGCAATATTGGCCTCATGCGCGCGGCCGACAAGTTCGAATACCGGCGCGGCTACAAGTTTTCTACGTATGCCACGTGGTGGATCCGCCAGGCCATCACGCGGGCCATCGCGGACCAGTCCCGGACCATCCGGATTCCGGTACATATGAACGAGAGCATGAACAAGTTCCTTCGTGCCACGCGCGAACTGGAGAAGGAGCTGGGCCGTACTCCTACAAATGACGAAATAGGGCGGCGCATGGACATCCCCGTGGAGAAAGTGCAGAAGCTCAAGACCATTTCCCGCGACCCGGTGTCGCTGGAAACTCCGGTTGGCCGCGATGGCGAGTCCGCGCTGGGCGATTTGATCGAGGATCGCTGGGTAGGTTCGCCGGTGGATGCGGTGATCGAATCCAACGTCCGCGACGAAACCGCGGGCATTCTGAAAACTCTTTCTCCCAAAGAGGAGAAGGTGATTCGGATGCGCTTCGGCATCGGTTGTGAGCGCGAGCACACGCTGGAGGAAATCGGCCAGGAATTCGACGTTACGCGCGAACGCATTCGCCAGATCGAAGCCAAAGCGCTGCGCCAGTTGAGAGCGCCCGAGCGGGCTCGCCGGCTTCGGGCCTTGATGGCGGCCAGATAGATTTCGCAGTCGATATTTGCGAGGTAAGCCATTACTCCTCCCAAGCCGGAGGGACTCTCAAGGGAAGTCCTTCCGGCTCTCTTTTGGGACGCCCGTTTCCGGAGTGCTGGTATAATCGACAGCAAGGTTCCAAATAGGGATGGAGTATAACCAAGTCCCGCCTCAGCCTTTGACCACGCCTCCCGCCGAGCGCCCGACACGTAGGGTCCGAGCCGGTTTTGTCAGCGCTATTTCGTGGGTTCGAGACCTGGTCTTCTCGGTCTTGATCGCCATCGTCCTGATCGTCTTCATTTACCAACCGGTGAAAGTGGAAGGCACCAGCATGGAACCGGCCCTGGCCGACCAGGAACGCATCTTTATCAATAAGTTCACCTACTGGTTCGGGTTGGGAAAGATTCAACGCGGCGACACGGTCGTTTTCTGGTACCCGCTCGACCGCACCAAGTCGTACATCAAGCGGGTGATCGCCGTTCCCGGCGATCTGGTGCGCATCGAAGCCGGCGAGGTGTACGTCAACGACACGCCGCTTCTTGAAGATTACGTTCCGCCCGATTCACGCGACCGCGTTTCCTGGCCGTTGGGCGAGGTGCCGGTAGATCGCCAGGTGCCACCCAACGAATATTTCGTGCTCGGCGATCACCGCTCGCAATCGAGCGACAGCCGCGCCTGGGGCTATGTGCCGGCCGAAAATATTTACGGCAAGGCAGTTTTCGTCTACTGGCCTCCGGACCGCATCGGCCGGCTGCGATAAGATATAGCCGCAGATGAACGCAGATAACTCAAACAAGAAGACTTATCTGTGTTTATCTGCGTTCATTTGTGGCTAATGATTTGTTTTTTCACAGCTCCCCTTCGCGTCGCTACTTCCGAAATAGCCACATCGCCACCGACAGGACCACGCTGATCAAAACACAGGTCGTGAGCGGGAAATAGAAGCTCGAATTGCGGCCCTGGATGCGGATGTCGCCCGGCAAGTGCCCCAAACGCAGCGGCAACCTGCCGAGCAAGCTCACCAACACCCCGGCCACCACTAAAATCAAACCCAGAACGATCAACACGCGGCCCGCCGGCATTTTACAACTCCGCCATCTCGCCGTACAGCGGCTTCAGAGCCGGATACAAGGCGCGGTAGACGGCGTGGGCTTTCCGGTAATAGCGGGCGTCTTCGCCCTTGGGCTCGACCGATTCGATTTCGCGAATGGTAGCGGCGCAGGCCTCTTCCACCGAAGCGTACGCGCCCGTGCCGGCCAGCGCCAGCAGGGCCGCGCCGTAGGCCGAACCCTCCTGATTTGCAAGCGTCACCACGCGTTTGTCGAGGATGCCGGCCAGCACGCCGCGCCAGAACGGGCTCCTGGCGCCGCCGCCCGAAGCGCGCACCGAGTTCACCTCCACTCCCAATTCCTCGATGATGTCCAGGCAATCCCGCTGGCTGTAGGAGACGCCCTCGATCACGGCGCGAATCAGATCGGCGCGAGTGTGGCTGTTGGTGAGACCGATCCAACCGCCGCGCGCGGTGGCGTCCAGGTGCGGGGTGCGTTCCCCCATCAAGTACGGCAGCCAGAACAGACCCTGCGCGCCGCGCGGGCTGGTGGCAGCCTCCGCGGTGAGCGCGTCGTAGCTTTCCCCCGGCGCCAGCCGGTTGCGAAACCACTGCAGGCTGAGGCCGGCGCCCTGCGTCACGCCCATCACGTGCCACTTACCCGGAACCGCGTGGCAGAACGTGTGCACGCGCCCGCCGGCGTCGTAGGCCACCTTTTCCATGTGCGCGAACACCACCCCGGACGTGCCCAACGTGCAGGATACGATGCCGGGGCGCACGATGCCGTTACCCACCGCGCTGGCCGCCTGGTCGCCGCCGCCGCCGACCACCGGCGTACCGGCGTTCAACCCAGTCGCCGCCGCCGCTTCGGCGCCCACCACGCCGGTGATCTCGCTCGATTCGTAACAGCGCGGCAGAATGGACTTGTCGAGCCCCAGGCCCTCCATCATCTCTCCCGACCACCGCCGGTGAACCACGTCGAACAGCGCCGTGCCGGAAGCGTCCGATACTTCGGTAGCGTATTCGCCGGTAAGCTGCAGACGCACATAGTCCTTGGGAAGCAGCACGTGGCGAACGCGGGCGAAGTTTTCCGGCTCATGGTCGCGTACCCACAGCAGCTTCGGCAGGGTGAATCCGGTCAGCACGGGGTTGGCGATGTAGCGCAGGATGTTCTCGCGGCCCAGCTTGGCGTTCACCGCGTCCACCTGCGCCTGGGAGCGCTGGTCGCACCAGATCAGCGCGGGCCGGATCACGCTCCCGCCAGCGTCGAGAATCACCAGCCCGTGCATCTGTCCAGACAGGCCGATGCCGCGAATTCGCTCGCCCGCCACGCGCGCATCCGCCAGCGCGCCGCGAATGGCGTCCTTCGCCGCATCCCACCAGTTTTCCGGACGCTGCTCGGCCCAGAGCGGCCGCTCCATTTTCATGTCTTCATGCACGGCCGTCCGGCTGCCGCGAACCACGCCGCTCTCATCCACCACCAGCGCGCGCGACCCGCCGGTGCCAATATCGATTCCCAGCCACATAGACCACCTATCGTAGCTGATCGCCCGGTATCCCGCGGTTCGCCACTCCTCTGTATCGCCAGCGGCAATGCGAGCATGGCGGCCGGTGCCTTCATGTCCCGGGGAAGGGTTTTATTGCTTCCGGTACTATATCTCCCGGGCCGAGAGCCTTTTTGGGGGTTACAATGGCCGCGAAGGAATCCCCATGGCTGCCGTTGCCTTCGACTTAGCCACGCCCGGCGGATACGTTCGGAGCTTCTTCGATCTTCATCGGGCGCTGGGTAGCCGTACCAAGGGACAAGTCGTCGAGTTGAAAGCCGCATTGCCCGGTGGGTCGCTCAATCTGTTCCTGGAGGCGGCCAGTTTGTACCTGGTGGCAGCGCGTGCTCCGAACGGCGATATCCAGGTGTTAGACGGCGGCAAGGAGCAAAGCTACCTGGGCTATTTTTCGACCAAGGAGTTCGGTAAGGGGGTCGTCCAGACGGGGATACCCGCTCGCTACGATGGTGAAACCTGGAAGCTAGCCTTCACGATGACCGATCTTGCCCTTGCGGCGGGCCTCCCGGGCTACATCGGGACCGGCAACCACGACGCGGCAAAGGCCGCTGTCGACCGCCTTGCTTTCGCCATTTCGGAAGCGGCGCGGTTTATCCCTATTCGCTGTGCCGTTGCTTGTGAAATCTCGGACGATTTGGAATTTAAGGAGGTGATTGTGCGGCTGGTATCGTGGGCGGGTAACTTCGTTTCCGGAGAACGCAACGTCAGCGGCACCGCGAAACTGGAAGAACTGTCCGGCAACGATGCCCGCCTGCGCCGCCGGCTCGGTGATCGGAACATGAAGGTCTTTCAGGTGAATGAGAACCTCTTCCAAAACCTGACCGGCACAGCCAAGTGGCTGGCCATCCTGAGCGGTCCCCAAACCGATCGGAACGAATCCGATAAGCAGCGGATACGGGCACTGAAAACCCAGCCGTCCCGGGTGACGACACTGCGGCTAAAGGACTTCAGGACGTTGATCGCCAATTGGGAGAAGTTCTCCGCAATCGCCCACCGCGATCCCAATTTCATCGGTCTGGTGGACGCGTTTCATATCCGCTATACCGCCGGTGCGGTATCACCGGAAGAGAGCCTCACTCTAGCCGAGTGGCGCTAGGCGGACCGATGCCGCGGGGGCGCCCCGCGGCCCTCACTTTATCGCTAGCGTAAACGCCGCCGAACAGAATTGCTGGGCGAGAGCCGTCGGGGGGTAGGTGACGTTGGCGCAGAGAGTCAATGAAGTCGTGCCTCCGGCCCCGCCGACGTTAAGAGCCGCGCTGGAGGGGACCGTCACGTTGACCTGCTGGACGCCGGAGAGCCCGGGGGCCGCACCGGCGTAAAGCGGGACCAGGTTTTCGGCGGCGCCGATCGTGACGCTAACGCCGATCGGGACAAACCACTCCTGCGCCGTCGTAGGGATGCCGGTAGCGAAGACCTGGATGATACTGCCTTGGGCGGCGGGGTTGGCCGCGGAATTGACAGAGTTGTCCTGATTGAGCACGCCGCTATTGAAGATGGAGGGCCAGGCGGGAGAAATCGCGACGGTGACGGGGGCGCTGGAAACGCCGCCCACGGTGACCACCATCGTGGCCGAGTTGCCCGAGCCGAGGCTAGCTGGGAGTTCGACGTTGATTTGCGTGGCGGAATCGTACAGCACCGTCCCAGCCGTTCCGTTGAACGTGACGGCGACATTGCTGCCCGAAAGGCCCGTGCCCATAATGGTGCCGAGCGAATCAGGGACCAGCGGGGTGGTGGCAAACGTGGCGGCATTGACCACCGAAGTGACAATGACCGTGGACGGTGCCGGCACAACCTGCAAGTTCACCGGAACGCCGACCGTCGTACCCAGCGGACCGCCTTCGACAATCAGGGTGGCCTGATAGGTTCCGGCCGCCAGGTTGGCCGAATTGGCCCAGACGCGGACGCTGCCGTTGTTCTGGCCGGCGGTGTTATCGAGCGTCAACCAGCCGGAACCGGTGGCATACTGGATGGTCACGCTCCAGTTGAGAATGCCGCCGCCGGAGTTCTGAATCGGCACATAGCCGGGAAGGCTGGTCATGGCGCCTCCGGAGTAGGCGGCGAGCTGGATCGCCGGCGCGTTGACCGAGAGCTGCGGAAAATAGTCGGCCGAGCAATCGGCGGCGAGGCTGCAGTCCGACTGCGGCTCGAGTGCCAGGAAGCGGGGAATGGGAGCCGTTTGAGAGGCCGTTCCGACCGACGAGACCGCTGCGTAGGAAACGGTTTCGGACGCGGTGGCCGGCGCGGTGTTGGCGGAGAGGCCGATGAAGATGGGGAACTGGGCGCTCTCGATGCGGCTGGAGCCGGCGTCCACCACCTCGTAGACCACGTAACCGGAACCATTCGAAAGAGTTACCTGCGAAACCGCATTGAGAACCAGGGGACTGGCACCGGACGGGAGCGGCGTGGGAGAGCCGCCGGCGCCGGTGCTGTCGGCGCCAACCACCAGCGAAAGCAGCAGGGTACCGCTTGCGGGCACGTACTGGCCCACGGCCTGCGCCTGGCCCAGGTCTCCGCCGGCGGTGGGAACGGCGGCATCGGAACCGGCGACCCAGGTGGGAACGAACAGTTGCGCGGCGGAAGGAACGCCGGAGTAGCGGACCAGGAAACGAGTGCCGTTATCGTCGCCCGCGCCGCGCGGCTGAAACGCGCTGGCGAAGCTCTCGGTGAAACGGGTGGAAGCGAAGGCGGTTCCAGCGGCGAACAGGTGGGCCAGATCGAGCGTTGCCGGCAACGGAGAGCCGGCGCAGGCGATGCCGGTTTCATAGAGCGTGGCGTACAAACTGGGCTGGGAGTAGGCGACCGTGGCGGTGGAAACGTTGAGCGGCACACTGAACGACACATCGGCCGTGACCGTTCGCGGTGTCAAACCCAACTGGCTGATATCGGCGCGCAGGCCCGAAACCTGCAGGCTGAGCGAACCGCTGGCCGGGACGGTCAGGCCGATTCCATTGAAAGCGATGCTGGAACCGCTGACCAGGCCCCGGTAGGAGGTGGGCACAAAGCCGGTGCCGTAGTTGACCGAAAGCACCGAATCGAGAGAATTGGAGGCGGTGTCGACGCGGTCGGTAACGTTGACCGGGACGTAGACGGCGAGGTTGCCGGAAAGCGTGCTGGAGGGCGTCGCCGTACACTGCAAAACCAGAGCGCCGAGGCGCTCTGTGACGCCTTCGGCGCGCACCTGAGCGGGAGTCGCGGAAACCGAGCATTGGGCGGTTTGGGCCTGGAGAGCGCCGGCCGCGCCGCATAAAGACAGGGCACAGGCGGAAATATACCGTTGGAGCATATTGAGTTGGGATTCTCCTCACTCGGCTGACGGCCGAAGGACGCAGACATCTTAAGTATACGAGGGACGTTTACGATTGGGTACAACTTGTCGGACGCCCGAACGCGGTTCTAGCCGTTCCCGAGGAGAACAGGTAACTTACCGTGAAACCTTAACATTCATAATACGAAGCGTCGGACGGGGCTAGGAAAGCGAATTACCAATCCGCGTAAGCGCTCCCGTCCAGGCTCGTTTTATCCGATCCGCTGCGCACATCGAAGATGCCCGGGTCGGATTGGTTGAGGGCTTGGCTGGCATCCTCCATAATGATCTTCCAGGTTGAATTGGAGGCGGTCATGGGATCCATGGGCACGTCTTTCAGGTACCCTTCGCTCACCAGGTCCTGCAGGGACTGGGGAGCTTTCATTTTGTCGTAGCTGTAGTTGTCGATGACCGTGCGCATGGTGAAAAGATTGTTCTTAAGGACGCTTTCCTTGGCCCGGATAATGGTCTTCTGATAGATCGGAATGGCCATGGTGATGAGCAGCAGGATGACGGCGATGACTACCATCAGCTCGACGAAGGTGAAGCCGCGGGTGTGTACTTTACCATTCCGCATAGGAGCTGCCATCGGGAGGTTTCTGGTCGGTCTTGGTATAGATGTCGAAAACATCCTGGCCGCCCCAACTGTTGGATTTCGGATCGTCCTGGTCGCTGCGCATGCCCCACTCGGTAGAACCCGTGAAGGGATCGTGGGGGATGCGGCGCAGGAAGCGGAGTTTCTTGCCGTCGGCGGAGCCCGGCAACTTGACGCCCTCCACTAAGATGTCGAGTTTTTCCGGCCAGCAATTGGTACCGGCCTTGGGGGCGCCCAGGTAGCCGAGATCGCAATAATCCTTATACTTGTCGATGGCCCGCCGAACCTCTTCCAAATCATGGCGAAGCTCGCGCTCCCGCTGGGCACGGACTTTAGCGCGCGCGAGCGGCACCGACATCGTCGTAAGCACGAGCATGATGGTGAACGCCACGATGAGCTCGATCAGGGTCAGGCCCCTTTGGCTTGCCCGCCCGCACTCGATTTTGTGTGCCTGCCTCATGCCGATTCTCACTTCACGTTGATGGTCAATTGAGGGCTGGCGGAAGCGATCACCTGGCCTTCGGAATTGCGCACGGCCAGGCTGGGCATGGTGACCGTGGTGGAACCGGCGGCGAGCGGTTGGAATACCAATGTGACCAGGGTGCCCGAAGCGGCCGAAGGAAGCGGCGCATGTTGCTGGCGCTTGAGTTCGATGGCGGCCTGGCCGGATTCGTTGTGGATGGTCTTGCTGAAGGCGATCTGCGGTCCGCTGCCCAACAGATCGCCCGGCTGGACGTCGGTGAGTTTCAGCGCTTTGGGGTCGAATTGAACGAACATGGGCGCGGTGGCCGGGTCGGCGGCGTTGTCGAGATGGAGAGCCACGGTGAGGGGCGCGCCCACCGCGCCATCGGCCTGGGCCGGGGCGAAGTAAACGCGAGCGGACCCTCCGGCCGAGGGTAGCGCCTGGGGCGGCGCGGGCGCACCGCCGGTCCGCGGCAGCCGCATGGGCAACAGAGGCGCGGTAGCCGGCGGCATCGGACCGGTAGGCACGGCCGGCTCGGTGACGGCTGGCACCGGGACAGTTGGAACGCTGGCCTGGTTTTGAGGAAGCGCCGGGGGCACAGCCACGGCCGCGCCGGCTGGCGGCTTGGCGGCGGGCGCGGCGCCCTCGTCTTCGGCTGCGTAATGGATCTTCACGCTGGTGGTGTTGCCGACGTCGATGGGCCGCAGGTCGTCGGCGGTAATGTCGGGGCGGCGGAGGATGTGCGGGATCAGCACGATCATGATTTCGTCGCGGTTGTGGGTGACGCTATCGCCTTTGAACAGGGTGCCGAGGAGGGGAATCGAGGAAAGGCCAGGGATCCCCGTGACGGTTTTGTCGTCCTCGGTGTTGAGCAGGCCGCCCAGCAGGCCCACCTCGCCTTCGCGCATCCGGATTTCGTGCTCCACCTTGCGCTGCCCGATGATGGGCTCGTTGATGCCGCCGATGCTGGTGTACCCGCTGACGGTGGAAATGTCGATGGTGATGTGGATGGTGACTTCGCCGTTTTCATGCACATGCGGCTGCATGCCCACATTCACGCCCACATCCAGATATTGGAACTGGGTGCTGACCAGCGGGCTGACGCTGACGCCGCTGACGCCCGGCTGGTAGCTGCCGGTGGCGGTCGGTTCGCGCGATCCGATATTCAGGGTCGCCTTGATGCCATCGAGCGAGCGAAGCTGCGGCGACTGCAGGATTTTCGTCTTCGCGTCGCTCATCACCGCCTGCAATAAGGCGCTGGGCAGGGTGGTGGACCAATCCGCGCTCGAAAGATGGCTCAGTGAATTCAGGCCGACGGTGGACGAAGTGGAAGTGGTCGAAGAGCTTGAACTGCTCGAACTGGAGCTGGTGGTGGCCGTGGTGGCGATCGTGGAGCGCGGCTGGAAGGTGCCGGACATGTTCAGGCCGCCGGTGATGAGGGCCGCACTGAGCTGACGGCTGAACGTGGAATTGACTTCGATCACCAGCACGTCCACCAGGACCTCGGCCTTGGGCTTATCGAGGCTGCTGATGATTTTCCCGGCTAGAGCGACTTTGTCGGCTTCCCCGCGGGCCACGATGGCGTATTGCGAATTATAAGGGAACAGCTTCTGAATTTCGGTGATGGTGCGGACGGCGTTGAGAATCTCCTGCACCTCCTGCACGGTGTTGGTGTTCTGGAGGTAGAAGACCTTGGTGACCTGCTCTTCGTAGTCGCGGCGTTTGGCCTGACTGTCGTTGGTGACGAAGATGGCGTTGGAGGAGAGCGGCTTCCAATACGACTTGGTTAGCACGCCCAGGTAATCGAGAGCCTGTTCCACGGTCAGGTCGTCCAGCTCGATATTGAAGCCGTCGTGCGCCGGCGCTTGATATTCGGGATCCCAGAGCAGGTTGACGCCAGCCAGCTTCGCCACGGTTTCGAACAAGACGCGCGTCTTGTTGTTCATTTTGAGATTGATAGGCGCTGGATTGAGGGGTCTGAGCTCGGGCACCGCCAGCATGCGGCCGATCTTCTTTTGCTCCTCCCGCTGGTAGGCTTCGGCGGGAGTGAGGGCCCGTTCGGCGGGAGGAGTTTCCTTGCCGGTGGCTTCCACGCGCTTGCGCTCGCGTTCGATCATCTCCTGGGTAGTGTGGATCTCCTGAGCCGCCACGGTAGAGCCGGGATCGGTGGCGTAAGCCTTCTGAAACTCGAGCAGAGCATTGCCCAGTTGCCCGGCGGCGCGCATCCTGAGACCGCTGTCGAGGTGCGCCTGGCTGGCCTGGAAACGCCCTTTATCGCTTGCCATCTGATAGCTGACGTCGGAGGGGTCTTCGGCCAGGGCTCTTTCGAAGCAATCGAGAGCGGCGTCCCATTCTTTGCGGGCTTGATGGGCGCGTCCTTCGGCCAGCAAGTGGTCGCCTTTGCGGTTGCCGGCCACGGCGGGAAAACCCGCGCCGAGCAAGACAAAGATCGCGGCACCCACCGTTAAACGATTGAAAGAGAACATTTTCGCTCTACTCTAAGCTGCTTTCTGAGGCCTTGCCGCGGGCTATAATATGGCCAGAGGCGGTTACGCGGTCCGGAGCCATCTAAAGTGATTGACGAGATTGCGCTTCGGGACGTTGAGACCAAAAATTGGCCGACAAGAACTCCACTATCAAGATCCTCGGCGACAACCGGCAGGCCGGGCATAACTACTTTCTGATGGAGCGGTTTGAGGCCGGCATCGTGCTGACGGGCACGGAGGTGAAAGCGGCCAAGGACGGCAAGGTTCAGCTCAAGGACGCCTACGCCGCGGTGGAGGGAAACGAGGCCTGGCTCGTCAACGCGCACATCGCCGAATACTCGCACGGCAACCGCGAAAACCACGTGCCCGTGCGTAAGCGCAAGCTGCTGCTGCACCGCCGGGAGATCGATAAGCTACAGGTGGAAACGCGGGAAAAAGGTCTCTCCTTGATTCCCACCAAAATCTATCTCAAAAACGGCCGTATCAAGTGTGAATTCGCCATAGCCAAGGGCAAGAAACTGCACGACAAACGCGAAACCGAACGCGCCCGAACCGCCGAAGCCGAGGCCCGCGCCGAGATGCGCCGCCGCGCCTGAAAAACCAAGCCACGCCCATCCAATATGGTATGCTTTGGATGATGGATTTCACGCCGCAGCTCCGGCATGACTCCGATATTCCTCTTTATCGGCAGATATTTCTGCACATTTCTGCACAAATCCGCTCCGGTGAGCTGCCTTCGGGCGAGCGTCTTCCAGCTACCCGCGAATTGGCTGGCTTGCTTGGATTGAATCGCGCTACGATCTCGGCGGCTTACGAAATGCTCGAAACGGAGGGACTGATCGCCGGCCACGTCGGCCGAGGCAGCTTCGTTACCGGCACCGGGGCGCGCTCTCCCGCCGCTGGCCTCAATTGGAGCAGCCTGCTCGATCGTCCCGACCCCGCCGCCGGCCGCGATACTTTGCCCCGCCAGACCATCAGCTTTGCCACCTCCCGTCCGTCTCGGGATCTGTTTCCCCTGGACGAATTTCGCGCCACTTGCGCCGCCGTTCTGGAGCGTGCCGACCTGGCCGACATTTTGCAACTCGGTTCGCCCGGCGGCTACGAACCGCTGCGGCGTTATCTTCTCGACGATGCCCGCCGCCAGGGGTTGGCCGGGCCGAACGACGACGTGCTCATCACCAATGGTTGCCAGCAGGCGCTCGACCTGATTGGCCGCGTCCTGCTCTCGCCCGGCGATACGGTAGCGGTTGAAGATCCCATTTATCCCGGCTTGAAGAATCTGCTGGCCGATTTAGGCGCGCAACTGGCCGGAATCCCGGTTTCCGCCGAAGGATTGGAAGTTCCGGCGCTGGCCCGCATTCTCCAGCGCGAGCGCCCGCGCCTCTTGGTGGTGACGCCCAATTTTCAGAATCCCACCGGTGCCACTCTGCCGCTGGCGGCGCGTCACGCCCTGCTCGATGCCGCCCGCGCGGCCCGCGTCCCGGTGGTTGAAAACGATCCCTACGTCGATCTGCGCTACGAGGGGCAGTCCATTGCGCCGCTGAAGGCGCTCGACCGGGGCGACGGCACGGTGTTGCTCCGCAGCTTCTCCAAGATCAGCTTTCCGGGCCTGCGTGTGGGCTGGGTGGTCGGTCCCAAGCCGCTCGTCGACCGCCTGCGCCAGGCCAAAGAGGCCGCCGACCTGCACAGCGACCAGCTCTCCCAAGCCGTCCTGCTGGAGTTCGCCGAATCCGGCCGCCTGGCGGCGCACCTTGCCCGCATGCTCGAAGCCGGCCGCGACCGGTTGCACGCCACGCTGGCCGGCTGCCGCGACCTGTTGCCGCCCGGCGCGCGCTGGACCACCCCGGAAGGCGGCATGAATCTTTGGCTGCGTCTGCCCGAGCCTCTGGATGCCGCGGCGTTGCTCGGCCGCGCCCAGAAAGAAGGCGTCAGCTTCCTGCCGGCACGCTATTTCGCCGTCTCGCGTCAGGACCCTGGCGGCCTGCGCCTGAGTTTTGCCGGTTTGTCGCCGCCGGAAATCCGCGCGGGCCTGTCGATTCTGGCGCGCATCGTTGCGGCCGAACTGGGCGCCGCCCTCCGCGACGACGAGCCCGTCCCGGCCATGGTTTGAAGTTCGAAAGCGTTTTGATTGGGAGGTATTGGACGAAATGTTTCAGTTTTCCAGCGAGCAGTTCCGGGTAAAAGTCGGACTGGCTGAGATGCTCAAGGGTGGCGTCATCATGGACGTCACCAACGCCGATCAGGCCAAGATCGCCGAAGATGCGGGCGCCAGCGCCGTGATGGCGCTCGAGCGGGTCCCCGCCGATATCCGCAAGGAAGGCGGCGTGGCCCGCATGGCCAACATCGCCGTCATCGAAAAAATCATGGCTACCGTCACCATTCCGGTGATGGCCAAGGCGCGCATCGGCCACTTCGTGGAAGCGCGCATTCTGGAATCGCTCGGCGTCGATTACATCGATGAAAGCGAAGTACTCACCCCGGCCGACGAAGAGAACCACATCGATAAGGGCCCGTTCAAGGTGCCGTTCGTTTGCGGCGCGCGCAACCTGGGCGAGGCGCTCCGCCGTATCGCCGAAGGCGCCGCCATGATCCGGACCAAGGGCGAAGCCGGTTCCGGCAACATTGTCGAAGCGGTGCGCCACATCCGCACCATCATTAAGCAAATGAAACAGCTTACCGTGCTGGGCAAGGAAGAGATGGTGCACCAGGCTAAGGAACTGCAGGCGCCGCTGGAATTGGTCGAATGGGTGGCCGAACATGGCAAGCTTCCGGTACCGAACTTTTCCGCCGGCGGGATTGCCACTCCGGCCGACGCGGCCCTGGTGATGCAGCTTGGCGCCGAGGCCGTCTTCGTCGGGTCCGGCATCTTCAAATCTTCCGATCCCGCCGCCCGCGCCAATGCCGTCGTGCAGGCCGCCAAGAACTACCTCGACCCCGAAAAACTGCTCGCCGCCAGCCGCGCCCTGGGTGATGCCATGCCCGGTCTGGACATCTCTAAGCTGCCCGAATCCGAGCTGTTGCAGACCCGGGGCTGGTAATGAAGCAAGTCGGCGTCCTGGCCCTCCAGGGCGATTTCGCGGCGCACGGCGCGGCCATAGAGCGCGCCGGCGCCCGTGCCGTCTTTGTCCGCGACCGGGAGCAATTCGCACAAATCGACGGCCTGGTGATTCCCGGCGGCGAGAGCACCACCATGCTCAAGCTTCTCCACTACGATAATCTTATGGAACCGCTGGCCGCGTTCGGCCGGGAGAAGCCGGTTTTTGGCACGTGCGCCGGGGCTATCCTGATTGCCCGCAATGTCTTCCATCCCACGCAGGAGTCCCTGGGGCTCATGGATATCGGAGTGGAACGAAACGCCTACGGGCGCCAGATCGACAGCCGCGTGGTGGAAATCGCGGTCGAGCCCGAATTCGAGTCCCGCACCGCCCCAGGCAAGTTGGAGGCCGTTTTCATTCGGGCTCCCATCATCCGCCGCGTCGGTCCCTCGGCTCACGTTCTGGCGGAATACCGCGGCGACCCGGTGCTGGTTGAGGAGGGGCGCCACCTGGTGGCCACTTTCCATCCCGAATTGACCTCGGACCCACGCGTGCACGCCCTCTTCCTGGAGAAATTGTGAGCGCTCGCGAAAAGAAACGCGTTCTGTTTGTGTGCATTGGCAACGCCTGCCGCAGCCAAATGGCGGAGGGGTTCGCCCGGCACTATGGGTCCGACGCGCTGATTCCGGCCAGCGCCGGCCTCGCGCCCGCCGCGCGCGTGGCCCCCGATACCATCCGCGCCATGCGCGAAAAGAATATCGACTTGAGCGAGCATTTTCCCAAGACCCTGCGCCAGCTCGCCCGCGTAAAATTCGATGCCGTGATCAACATGAGCGGCGCGCCCTTGGGCGACGGCCTGAAGGCGCCCGTGGAAGAATGGCAAGTGGCCGACCCCATTGGCATGGACTACGAAAAGCACTGCCAGGTACGCGACGAAATCGAACAACGGGTTATGAAGCTGCTCATCGACCTCCGCCGCGAGCAGCCCCAACCCCGATTTCGCGGCCAGGGCAGCGGCCGCCTCCCGGTTTGACTTGGCCGCCATCGGGTCATTCCCCGTCTACCGTGTAAAAGGTACACCCCAAGGTCGGGTAAAAGCTGCTTTCATAACCCGAATAACCTCGTATTTGGTACGTGCCACATTGGCAGGTCAATTGCATGGTTCGCTTCTTCACAAATTTAAATAATTGCTAGAAAAGGAAGATAAATTTGCCCTGATATTAACTATATTCCTTAGAGAAGTACTGTCCATTTTCAACGCAGACATTTCCTGCATAATTGGATTATGGTGACAATACGCCTATTATTAAGGTCGGTTTTGGTACGCGCTGCGGCCTTCTCTCAGGTTCCACTTCCGGCCAAGAAGGCGATGTTGAAAAGAAGCCCTCTTGGGAGAGATCTAGCCGTGAAATCGATTAGCAGTTCCTTTGGTTCAACGGGGTTCTTCCCGGTGGTACTGTGTCCTATCAGTACTAACGCTCCACCCGCTTTCAAGCACATAGAGGGGAACGCCGCCCTGCGGTCCCGTTTGCTTGCCGAGATGCAGCGCTTTCGCGGTAATGTTTACTTGGAAGACGGCGCCATTATGCCCGAAGAACTAACTTCAGATGGCCGCCACCAGCTCGTGATTGACGAATACAGTTGGCATTTATTGACTTTGAATAAAGCTGGCGCCGTGTCCTCCTGTCTACGGTTTCTTCCGGAAGCAAACTGCACGGAATTTGACGAGCTATGGCTTCGCCACTCCGCCCTGACGAACTCGGCGGTTTGGGGCTCCAAATTGCGGCGCGCGGTGGAGCGCGAAATGACGCAGGCGGACCGGGCGCGACTTTGTTTTGGGGAAGTCGGGGGCTGGGCAGTGGCGCCGGAGCGCCGGTTGACCGCCGAACCGCTGCGAACCGTCTTGAGCATCTGCGGGCTGCTGCAATTGCTCGGCGGATGCGCCGGAATCGTCACCGCGACACGCCGGCACGATTCGGCGCCCATACTCCGGCGGGTCGGCCTTTCCCCGTTACAGGCGGATGGGGAAGATCTGCCGCCCTATTACGATCCGCAATATCGATGTGAGATGGAAATCCTGCGCTTCGATACCCGCTATCCCCCATCCAGGTACCAGGATTGGATCTGCGAACTCAGCAGTTACCTATCCCATGCTCCCGTGATCGCGAGTCCCGTGCCGGATGGCTCCTCGCGTGCTCGGCGGCCTGTTCCACTGCGTGACTGGGCGGTAACCGAGGCTGTGCCCGTCGGAGCTTTTTAGGAGACCGATTTAATGACGACAATGACGGATTGCTCTTTCGATTCCGGTCTGAAGGAATGGGCGGCGGTTGTCGGCCCCGGTCACGTCGTCACGGCCCCGGCCGCGCTCCACGAAACCGAAACCGGCACTTTTCGAATGAATAGCCAGGTTTCCGCCATCGTTCGTCCGGCCAATACTCCCGAAGTGCAGCAGTGTCTGCGCGTTGCCAATCGCTTTGGGATTCCGGTCTATCCCATCAGTACGGGTAAGAATTGGGGATACGGTTCACGTGTCCCGGTCACCGACGGCTCGGTTGTGCTCGACCTGGGGCGCATGAACCGAATCCTCGATTTCGACGAAAAACTGGCCTACGTCACCGTCGAGCCGGGGGTCACCCAAGGGCAGTTGTACGCATTCCTGCAGGGGCGGGGCTCGCGGCTCTGGATGGATGCGACCGGCGCCAGCCCGGCATCGAGCCTGGTCGGAAACGCGGTCGAGCGAGGCTTCGGCCACACCCCGTACGGCGATCACTTCGCGAATACCTGCGGCCTGGAGGTCGTGCTCCCTACCGGCGAGACGATCGAAACCGGATTTTCGCGCTTTGCCGAATCGAAAGCCGCGCCGGTCTACCGTTGGGGCGTCGGACCGTCGCTCGACGGCCTCTTCTCGCAGTCCAATTTCGGCGTGGTCACCCGGATGACCACCTGGCTAATGCCCGCGCCCGAGTACTTCCAGGCGTACTATTTCCGCTGCGAAACCGCCGCCGGATTGGGCCCGCTGATCGATGCCCTGCGCCCCCTGCGTCTGGACGGCACCATTCGCAGCGCTTCGCACATCGCCAACGACTACAAGGTGATCTCCGCCCTTCAGCAATACCCTTGGGCCGAGGCGAACCAGCAAACCCCGCTGCGGGATCCGCTGCTGGCAGAACTGCGCGACGATTTGAAAATCGGCGTCTGGAACGGCTCCGGCGCTCTGTATGGGACCAAGGCGCAGGTGAAGGAAGCGCGAAGGCTATTGCGCCGGGCGCTGGCGGGAAAGGTCAGCCGCCTGCAGTTTCTCGACGACCGTACCCTGCGCCTCGCCTCAATCTTTGCTAAGCCGTTTCAATTCTTCACCGGCTGGAATCTGGAGCGCACCCTGGCCCTGCTTAAGCCGGTCTACGGGCTGATGCGCGGTATCCCCACAGACCATCCCCTGGCAAGTACTTACTGGCGCAAACGTACCGCTCCTCCCGCCCAGATGAATCCGGACCGCGACGGCTGCGGCCTGTATTGGTGCAGCCCGGTAGCGCCGGCCGACGGCGATCACGCCACCCGGCTTGCCGCCCTCGCCGGCGAACTGATCCTGGAGCACGGCTTCGAGCCCGCCATCTCATTGACCCTGATCACCGAACGCACCCTGGCCTGTATTATTTCCCTGGCCTACGACCGAGCTGTGCCTGGCGAGGATGAACGCGCTGCCGCCTGCTATCACGCCTTGCTCCGCGCCTTGGCGAAGAACGGCTACCACTCCTACAGGCTGAGTATCGCCTCCATGTATGCCATGCACGGCGCCGACTCCTACACCGCTCTTCTCCAACGCATGAAGCAATCCTTCGACCCCAACGACGTCCTCTCTCCCGGCCGCTACATCCCAGCGCAGGGCAAACGAGAGGGCGAAGCTTCGTCGGAACGTGAATTTTCATACGCTGCGAACCAAATTAGGTAGAAACCGTACTGCGAAAATCGGGAATCAGTACTACTTCCCCTAGACGAAAGCCCCCTATTGGGCGATACTAACAAAGGTCAGTACGCTAGGTGGTACTTCCACTGTGCGAGCTTGACGTTCGTCAGAGATATCGGAAGGGGAGGACTTCAAAACATGAAACGATCTCAGTTCAGCGCGGCTATTGTTATCGCCGCCGCAGGGCTATTACTATTACCAGGGTTGGCTTCGGCCACGCCCTTAAACGGGGTTTTGCAAGAGAGTAACTGCCTCGGCGGCGGCGTCACGGTCACGTTGACTAGCATTACATGGCTGGGCGGGACCGGATGTACGACCACGAGCACGACGGCTGGCATCGACTCGGCCGCTGGTACGGACATAACGTCCAACGTAGGTACTTTGCTGGCCGGCGTGGTCGGCACTATCACGGATCTGACGGCACCCACCACATTCCCGGTAACTGACTTCATCACGTTTTCCGGAACGGCGGACGGGTTGACGTCGGGCGGGGCCATCGATTTCAATTTGGCCGGGTTTTCCACGCCCTCTACAGCCTCGACGAACTGCGCAGCCGCCGTGTCCAATGGACAATCGTGCATCGCCGTCGCGGGCTCTCCGTTCCTGCTGACTTCTGACGGATCCGGGGACACGAATGTGACCCTGGAACTATTTGGCACGGTCACGGATGGTACCCTTACCACAGCTTTTACCGGTTCGCTCGAGACAACAGTGCCCGACGAGACCCCTGCTCAGGTCCAATCCATTGAACAGGCCGATGGATCTATCACTACCGGGCAGACCGGTTCATTGCGACTTGTGACCACTCCCGAACCGGCATCGTTTATCATGCTCGGCTCGGGGATGATCGCCCTTTCGTTGATCCGGAAGAAGTTCAAAGCACCGCGGGCATAAGCGCGCGAGGGGCTGATAGCGAACAAAAAAGGGGCACGGAGAAGCCGAAAGGCAATCCGTGCCCCTTTTTCCGTATGATGCCGGCTCTCGAATTCCAGCCTCGTCCTCTTTCGTTTGTCCTGGATACCCTTCGCGGTTGGCCTACCGCCGCCACTCCAGGCTCACCCGCGCGAAGCGGGCGGGCTGAAGCACCGCCGGTAGACGCTCGTTGAAGGTCAAACCCGTTACGTCGATTTCTTCAATCCTGTCGGCCTCGTTAGCCACATTCAGTGCGTCCATCGACACCCTCGCCGACCCTCCCAGCCAGCCAAAACCGCGGCTCAGGCGCAGATTCCAGTTCAGTACATGCTGGGAGCGGTTGCCTCCGCCGGAGTTTCCTCTCGGTGTCGTGTCCACCACAATCGGCCCCTGCGGCAGGCCGGTCACCAATAGCAATCGCGCGAAGGGCAGGCCATCCAGGTGGTTCACCGTGTTGGCGCATTCGACCGAGCCCAGCCAGCGCGGCAGACGCACGGCAAACTGCAGCTTCCCCACGTAAGCCCGATCGAAGTAGCCGCGGCCAGCGGCATTAATCCCGAAGTTCGGATTGAGGAACAGCGACCCGATCACGCCCGGGTCGTTCTCGATCGCCGCGTTGCCCGCGTTCGTCGGCCCATAGGATTTCACCGCCAGAAACGAAGCGTGCCAGCCGTGCCATCGCCAGGTTTGTCCGGCCTCGGCCACCATCCCCTCGTCCAGTTCGCGCAGCCCGGCGGGATTGGTCAGCAGGTAACGATCCTGGCCAAAGCTGGCCGGGTTCTGCGCGTACACCGTCAACTTTTTGTCGTCAAAAGTTCCGGCGACACGCGTGTACCAGTGGTCGAAGCCGGCCTGCTCGACGAGCCCGCGTTCGGCTGGCGGCGGCAAATTGTTCGAAGCCAGGAAACCACCGGCGTTGGTGGTGGCAAGCGCGCCGTGCCACCCGGTGACGAATTCGGCGGCGGACTCGGCCACCTGGGAGCCGAAAGCGCGCGCATCGCCGATCTCTGGGCTGTCGCGCACCGTCAGCTCTTCCACCGAGGCCAGGTCGGGAAATGCGGCCGGTGCGCCGGCAATGGAAACGGCGGCTCTGGGAAGCGGCCGCCCGTTGGAATCCACAATCGAACCGCGCAGTTCGCCCATGAGCGATTGCGCCGCCACGCCCCCGGCTCCGGCCAACGCCAGCCACGAAGCGCTCACCGCCGCAGCCAGGCGCGCCATGTCCGATGTAGACGGAGACAGCCGACGATCCGTTTCAGCTCGGCCGGCCAAGACTGTCCCACGGTGGGATAATGGCCGCATGGCACTCTCCAACGGAAAATTGCGCCGCATGAAGGCGCTGGCGAACGAACATGGAGTGATCGCGGCCGCCGCCATGGATCAGCGCGGCAGTCTGCAGAAATCTCTTGCCGCGGCCCGCCACGTGGCTACCCAGGAAATCACACCGGAGCAGATGAGCGAATTCAAGGTCGCCGTCAGTAAGGTCCTGACGCCGCACGCGAGCGCGATTCTGCTCGATCCGGAATTCGGACTGGCAGCGGCTGCGGCGCGCAGCGGCAACGCCGGCCTGCTGCTGGCTTACGAGCTGAGCGGCTACGACAACACGCACCCCGGCCGCCTGCCGGACCTGCTACCGCACGTCTCGGTGAAGCGCATCGTGGACTGGGGCGCGGACGCAGTCAAGATTCTGATTTACTACAACCCCTCCGAAGACGCCGCAGTGAACGACATCAAGCACGCGTTCATCGAGCGGATCGGCGCTGAATGCGAAACCCACGAGATCCCCTTTTTCCTGGAATTTGTGGGCTACGATCCGGCCGGTGGCGACGAAAAGGGACCGGAGTTCGCGCGCGCGAAGCCGGAGATCGTCAAGCACAGCATGGCCGAGTTCTCGAAACCCGAGTACCGCGTGGACGTGCTCAAGGTGGAAGTGCCGGTCAACGCCGAGTATGTGGAAGGCTCCAGCGTCTTTAAGGGTCAGAAAGTGTACAGCCGGCAGGAAGCCCTGGCGCATTTCCGCGAGGCCGCGGCGGCGGCGGGCCGACCCTTCATCTACCTCAGCGCGGGCGTGGCCAACGCCGTGTTCACCGAGGCGCTCGAAATGGCGGGGGAAGCCGGCACCGATTTTTCGGGCGTGCTGTGCGGCCGCGCCACCTGGAAAGACGGCATCCCGGTTTACGCCCGCCAGGGGGTGAAGGCGCTGGAAGACTGGCTGGAAAAAGACGGTGTGAAGAACATAGAAGCGGTGAACCACGCCATCCGCACGGCCAAGCCCTGGTACGCCAAGCTGGGTACTTCCGTGCCGGTGTAAGCGGGATGGCGCGCGGCGTGTCAGCTCACATGGTGGCGCATTGCGGCGCCAAACACACGCAACGAGAGCAGGCAATCGGAATTGCGAAGCCTGCCCTATCACCGCGACGGAATCGGCGCTGGTGGGGGCGGTAGGGGGCCTATCACCGTCACGTTCACCGGCGGGCTGGCCACGCCTCCAACCGTGACCACGACCGGCTGGGAACCAGGGCCTAATGAAGCCGGCACGTAGAAACTCACCTGGGTGGCGCCGGCAGTCGAAGGCGTCAATCCCACGAACCGGACGATTGCCGGGACACCGCCGACGGTGACCGAAAGCGGCAGGACCGGAGTGACGGTGCCGGCGGCAGGTGCCAAAAAAACAGTCCCCAGCGTCGGGAAGACATCGCCAGCGCCGTTCAGATACAAGGTGGCGACACCGCCCGCCTGGATCGACGGGTTGCCCACCAGGTTGCCGTTTCCATCCGTATAGATGGCTGGCGCCGAAGGCGCCACCTGGAACTGGAAGGCGGCCACTTGCCCGTTATTGACGATTCCCAGCATGGCCGGTCCAGCCCCCACTTCATAAGGGATTTTGAGATTGACTTGGTTGGGCGACACGTAGAGCAGAGGCGCGGCCTGGCCATTGATGGTAGCGGTAACCGAACCGGCGGCAAACGGCAGCGCGCCGCCTGAGAATGCTTGCGTCGTCGATGCCAGGTCGCTGCCAAAGACCGATATGAGCATCCCCGGCGCGCCGGTGGTCTGCCCGGAAGCGGAATTGGCTACGCCCGTGATCGACGTTCCGGCGCCCCCCAGCACGAACATCACCGGCACATTGACGAATTGCGGCACCGCGTTGGGGGATTGAATCGTGATGATGGCGCGGTACACGCCGGGCTCGTATCCGAAGCCCGAGGCAGTCAACATGATTTGCCCGGGGCCGGTGCCGGAAAGCTGCGAAACGCCGAGCCATCCCGCCGTGGGGTTAGCCGGGTGGACGGTGGCGGTCCAGGGCTGGGTGCTGTCGCCGATGCCCACCGCGAGGGTTGCCTGCGCGGTCTGGCTGACGCTTAACGCTGTCAAGGTGATGGACGCGGGCGATGGCGTAATCGTGGTCGGCTTGGCGGGTGCCGGTGCGAAGTTTACCTGCACCTGCTGGCTGAGGCCGTCGTCACGGACGGCGTAGACGTATTCGGTCGCTGGAGGGGTGATTCCGCTTTGGCAAAGCGTGCCTTGGAGCGATGCCCAGGATTGGATTCGGGTGGTGCCGAAGATGGGCGCGATTTGGCTGGATATATCGACGGTGCCGGCGTATAGGTTCTCGATCAGGTCCCAGTAACCGCCGGTATTGTCCAGGTTCAACTGCACCGCAAACGGGCAGGCGGCATTGGCCGCGTTCTGAGTCACCGTAAGTGGCGTTGCGGTGAACGAGTATTGGTTGTAAGTGGGGAGCGGATAATAGTTGACCGCGATTTGCCGCGACCAGGTCAGACCGGCCGCATCCACGCCGGTGAAGACGAAGGTGTGAACCAGGGGCGGACTCTGATTGCGCAGCACCACGTTGGTACTGAGCTGGCCGCCCGCCGGGATATCGGGCGATGGAAAGTATTGCGACAGGCTGAGCGTCTGGCCGTCCATGGTGAAGCCGGTGACCATGGCGGCAACGCCCGCCTCTTCATACAGAGTCAGAGTGGCCGGCCAGCTCAACCCCTGTGCGTCGGTATCGAGCGAAGGCCAAACCGTATTGGGGCCGGTGACCACTACCGCCGCCGCGCCCGTGGGCGTAGTGACCTGAATTTTCAGGAACGCGCCGCCCGGGCTGAAATTGGCGTCTCCGGAATACTGCGCCGTCGCATATAACGTGCCGGTTGCATCGAACTGGTAGGCCGGGGCCGAAAGGCTGGCGGTGCCGTTCGAGGAGAGCGCCGCCGTGCCGAGACCCGGGCCGCCGAAAATGCTGAAACTCACGGCTCCGGTGGGCCCGGCAACGAAGGGGGTTTCCTGTGCCGCCGCGGTCACCGTGGCGGTGAGTTGAACGGTCTGATTCAGCGTGGCTTTTGTTGGGCTGGCGGAGAGCCTGACCGTGACGCCGCCGGCAGCCTGATTCCAGAGGGTGAAGAGGTTGTTGGCGTCGATCGATCCCAACCCGATGGTCTGGTCGTACCCTGGCCCCGCGCTGTAGCCGAACGAGCCGGTGCCGCAATCGGGCGACCCCTGCGCGCACGGAACGATGTTATTGCCGGTGACGATATCGTGGAACGCGGAGGGCGAGCTTTGCGCCAGCCGGTAGAGCTGCGGATTGATGTTCCCCAAACCGGGCGAGGATTGGTAACCCTGCTTGATCTGATACTGGTTCAGCAGCGCCACTACACCGGCCATGCTCGGGGTGGCGCAGGATGTGCCGCCGACGCTGTAGAGAGAACCTTGGTAATAGATCAGGTAGCCGTCGTGGCCGGCCGCGCTGAAAGCCAAATCGGGCACGTCGCGGGCGCTGTCGTTTGGCACGCCAGGCCCGGTTTGCCAGGCCGGTTTGGAATACAGACGGCTGGCGCCTCCGCCGGTAGCTCCCATTCCCGCAGTGCTCGATTCATTCCAGGCGGCCTCGGGGATATAAGATAGCGCGGAAGCCAGAGTGCCGGCCGAATTGGTCGCGCTCCAATACGTGCCGGTACCTTCCACGAATTGGGAGCCGCCCATGCCGGTCACTTCCGGCAGCGTGGCGGGGAATGCGACGTCGCGGCCAAACTCGGCCATCGGTTCGGAATCGTTGGGATCGCATCCAGCGGCCCCGGTATCGCCCGAGCCCGCCAAAATGGTGATGCCTTCGACATTGGCCTGCTGTGCCGGCGTCTCCCAGTCGAGCCCGAAATCCACTTCGCAGGCGCTGTAGCTGATGCTGAGGATCGGCGCGAAGTCTTCGTCGATGGCAAACGTCATGGCGTCGTAAAAGTCGGTTCCGTAGACGTAATAGATGGTAGCTTTGGGGGCGATGGCGCCGGCCCATTCCAGGTCGAGATCGCCTTCGACCTGCGCGCCGTTGTAACCCGGGTCGGTGTCATACAACACTAGTTTCGGTGGGTTGGCGGGCAAGCCGAATTTGGTGCGGAATGCCGCGATGTCGCTGGTCAAAACATCCGATTCGCCCACCACGGCGATACTCTCGCCCGTGCCGTCGTAGCCCGCCCGCGCCAGCGGCGTCAGATCGTAAATGGTGGAGAAATCGGCTGGCGCGAGGTAGTGGTTGCCGGAGGTGGAGCTGGTATAAACGGGCTGGGGCTGGGTGACGGGCGGCCGCGTAGAAAAATCGTTCAGGCCCGCAAACCCGCCCACCACGTCCGCCAGCGCCAAGGGCACGGCCGGGTCGGCGGTATTGGCGAAGTGCGTTTCTCCGTTCACTTCGAAGCGGTGAACGGGGGTATGGAGCGCGCGGGTGACCTGACCGGCGGTTCCACTGAAGGCGATCCAATTGCGCCCGCGCGCCTGGTGCTCAATCGAAAATCCGGAGGACTGGAGCCAGGCGGTCACTTTGGCGGTGTCGCCCGCGCTCAACCCGAACCGGTCGCCGAACTGTTCGGGAGTGAGCCACTGATGGTAGCGGGGCGAGGCGGCGTCCTGCTGGTCCGCGAGCAACTGCGCCAGGTCGGCCTGCTGCGCCGCCGAGGGTTTCACCATCAGGACCATGTAATGCATCGCCGTGGCGGGATCGGCCACGCCGCGGTCGTATTGCCGCTGCGCCAGGTGATGCACGCCGGCGGGGATGGTGCGAACCTGGCCGGCGTTGACGGGCTGAACGATCCTATCCGGAGCGGCTGCCGATGCGTAAGTGGCGAAGGCCAGCGGTAGGCACGCCGCCACGGCTGTGCAAAGCGCCCGACCGATGGCAGGTCGCCGGCGGTTTGCCTGGAGTAAATGCCTCGAAAAAAGACGCAGCATAAGCCGATTAGTCTATCACTTCTGGGAGTTTAGTACCCTATCGTACTCATAGCGGCCATGGAGCGGCGCTTACCCGATCTGGGGATTTCGCGGCTTAGGCGGCAACCGCTCTCTGACGGTCGCGGCTCGGTTTTCTCTTGACATGTATTAGTAGACTAGTACATTATGATTTTGGATGAGCAAGCCAACCGATCCAAGAAACGGTTTCGCCTTTCGCCTGGACGCGCGCAGCGGGGTCCCCGTGTATCGCCAGTTGATCGACCAGGTGCTGGGCGGTATGGCGGCCGGCGCGCTGGCGGCCGGCGATCAGCTTCCCACCGTGCGCCAGGTGGCGGTGGATCTGTCCATCAACCCCAATACGGTGGCGCGGGCCTACCGCGAGCTGGAAATCCGCGGCGTGCTCGATACCCAGCAAGGCATGGGAACGTTCATCGGCCGGCAAAAGGTGCGGCGGGACGAAGTGGAGCGCCGTCGGCAGCTCCACCAGATGGTGGGCGAGTTTGTGGCGCGCGCCGGCGGGGCTGGTTTCAGCGTCGCCGAATTGTTGGAGCAGCTCCATGAGTTACTCGATCGTTAAAACGGTACTGCGGAGAATAGGAGACGATGCCATGAGGAAGGACCAGATCAAGGTGAGCCAGGTGGGAGTTGCGTTGTTCGCGCTTTCGGTACTGGCGGGCGCGGGCGGGAGCGCCCTTCTCGATGCCCGATGGCCGGGGATTGCCGGGGCCGCGGTGGGAGTCTATCTGCTGTTCGCCATTCGCGTGGCGGATCAATGGGAGAAGGTGGCCGTGCTGCGCCTGGGCCGGTACAAAGGGCTGCGCGGTCCGGGCCTGTTCCATATGATTCCGGTGGTGGATTCGCTAAGCCGTTACGTGGACCAGCGCATCCGCGTGGCCAGCGTGACCGCCGAATCCACGCTCACCCGCGATACCGTGCCGGTCAACGTGGACGCCATCTTTTACTGGATGGTCTGGAACGCCGAGAAATCGATTCTGGAAGTGGAAGATTTCGTGGAGGCCATTCGCATGGGCGCGCAGACCGCCCTGCGCGAATCGATCGGCCGCCACGAACTGGCGCAGATGATCACCGAACGCGAGTTGCTGGGGAAAGAGCTGCAGCGCATTCTCGACGAAAAGACCACTCCCTGGGGCATCACCGTGCAATCGGTGGAGATCCGCGACGTGCGCATTCCGCAAGCGCTCGAAGATATGATGTCGCGCCAGGCCCAGGCGGAGCGGGAACGGCAGGCCCGCAATATCCTGGGCCAGGCCGAAGTCGAAGTCGCCGACAAGTTCTCCGAGGCCGCGCGGGTGTACCAGAACAACCCGACGGCGCTGCACCTGCGCGCCATGAACATGCTATACGAGGCCATAAAGGAGCGCGGCTCGATGGTGATCGTCCCGTCGTCCGCCGTGGAAACCATGGGCTTCGGAGGCACGCTGGCCACGGCCTCGCTGACCGGCGCCAAACCGCAATAGCCAATCCGATAACCGATACAAAAGGAGTGTTCCCATGAAACGTATGCTCGAAGTGTGTCTCGCCGCCGTGGCGCTTGCCACCGCGGCTTCCTCGGCGGAAGGTTCTTCGTTCGCTGGAACCTGGGAGGGCCAGATGCAGGGCGTGAAAGCCGTGACCCTGGAAATCCAGGACGCGGGTGCCGTCGTCGCCGGCAGCGCCACCTTTTACGTGATCAAAGACGAAGGCGAGGGAAAACGAATCGGCGGTTCCACCCGCGTTGCCATGGAGCACGTGCGGTTGCATGACGCCGTCTTAGAGTTCGACGTGACGGTTCCAGGCGGAGACGACGCCGTCCATTTCCGCATGACCCTCGACGGCGGCGACGCGGCGGAGTTGAAGCGAGAGGCGCCTGAGCTGACGGTGGTCCTTCACCGGGAGGTTCGGATGTGAGGTGGGGCAGGCGGGTTCCGCCTGCCAGCGCGAACCCGAAGCGGGCTCGCCTTGAGACGACGCTCCCGAGCCGACACCCGCCGGCAAAGCGCATAATAAATGTGAACGTTGTGCGTTTCGTCGACCTGCATGGACGGGAAAATTGAGGTTGTGACCGGCGCCGCCGCGGAATCGACAGTTGCGGACAAGGCGAAACTCCGGGCGGACTTTCGGCGGGCCGCGCGCGCCGCACTGGGGATTGGGCGCGGCTGCGTCGGCGGCTTGGCGGCTGTCGCCCTAGTGACGTTCTGTGCCTTCCGCCTGCATCTGAACCTCTCCACCACGGGCTCTCTCTATTTTCTGATCGTGGTGATGGTTGCGGTTATCGAGGGTTTTTGGGAAGCCAGCGTTACATCGTTTGTCGCGGTCAATTGCCTCAACTACTTTTTTGTCCCGCCCGTGCTCACCTGGAGGGTTTCGAACCCGCAAGACTGGGTCGCGCTCGCCACTTTTGAGATCACCGCGCTAACCGTGAGCCGGCTCTCGACACGGGTACAGGCCCAGACCAGAGCGGAAGCGCGGCAGCGAATGGAGATCGAGAAACTCTACCAGTTGAGCCGCCGCATTCTTCTTCTCGATCGCCGCCGGACCATCGGTCCGCAGGTCGTAGCCCTGATTCAGGAGATCTTCCATACGGAATCCGCGGCCCTGTTCGACGCCACGCTGGCGCGCCTGGATTCGACCGGTTCCCGGGCAGACGATCTCGAGCACCTGGCGCGCGACGCCTATTTCCAGGACGCCGCGCTGCAGGGCAAATCCGGGCACGCGTCGGCGCAGGTGCTGCGGCTGGGATCGAGACCGGTGGGCGCGCTCGCGCTCTGCGGCTCGGAGGTGGGCCGGCTTACGATGGCATCGATCGCCTCGCTCGCCGCCGTTGCGCTGGAGCGCGCGCGCTCCTTCGAAACCGAGAGCCGGGCCGAAGCGGCGCGGCAGACCGAACAACTTCGAACCGCGGTCCTCGACTCGCTCGCGCACGCGTTTAAGACGCCGCTGACGGCGCTACGTACGGCAAGCTCTGGACTGCTGGAAGCCGGGCGCCTCTCCGGCGACGACCTCGAAATGGCCGCCCTCATCGACGAGCGGGCGGAGCATCTGAATCGTCTCACCACCGAGCTCCTGCAGATGGCGAAGATCGACGCCGCCGAAGTCAGGCTGCGGCAGGAGCGCATTTCCGTGCTTACGCTGATTGAGGATGCCGTCGAGACGAATCGCGAGCGGCTGCATGGCCGGCGAATCGAGGTGTCCGATATCGCGCCGCACCTGGATGTCTGGGGCGACCGCCAGCTTCTCGGCACGGTGCTGGAGCAATTCATCGATAACGCGTCCAAGTATTCGACCCCGGGATCTCCGATCTCCGTCGTCGCCGAGGAGAATCTGGGAGAGATCGTTATCGCCGTACATAATGACGGTCCGCCCATCCGGGCCGCCGATCGGGAGCGAATCTTCGAGCGGTTTTACCGCGCCGAAGAATCGCGGTATCGGGCGCCGGGAACCGGACTCGGGCTGTCGATCGCCAGGAAAGCCGCGGAAGCCCACGGCGGCCGTACCTGGGTAATCAGCGAAGAAGGTGCCGGGACGACGTTCTTCTTCGCTCTGCCGCGCGGTGCAAGGGCTGAAATCAGGAGGCAATCGGGTGCAGTCGCAGGGCAAGGTACTGATCGTTGACGATGAGATCTCCATTCGGCGAGCGCTTCACAGCTCGCTCCAGGGAATGGGGTTCACGGTGGAAGATGCGTCCACCGGTGAAGCGGCCGTGGATCTGGTGCGGCAAGCCGAATACGATGTCCTGCTTCTGGACATCAATATGCCGGGGATGGGAGGCATCCGGGCGTGCCGCGAAATACGGAAAAGTCTGCCCCGGCTGGGGATTCTGATGCTGACGGTGCGCGACAGCGAGGAAGACAAGGTTGCGGCGCTCGATGCGGGCGCGGACGATTACATCACCAAGCCATTCCACGTCCGCGAACTGGCGGCGCGAATCCGGGCCGCGGTTCGGCGTTCCTGCGCTTCCGCGGTGGAACCCAATGCCGTAATCCGGATTGGAAACATAGAGCTGGACCCGGCTCGCAGGCTGGTTCGCAAGGGCGGCGAGCCTGTTCACCTTACGCCGAAGGAGTACGACCTGCTGCACGATCTTATGGCGCATGCCGGTTTGCCGCTGACGCACGCGCGCCTGCTGCGTGCGGTGTGGGGTCCGGAGTATGGGGGAGAACTGGAGTATCTTCGGACTTTTGTTCGGCAGTTGCGCAAGAAGATTGAAGACGACCCGGCCGAGCCCGCCTATCTGCTGACTGACAGCCACATCGGTTACCGGTTCGCCGAGGCGAAGCCGGTAACCGTTGAGGAAAACGCCTGAAAGCGGGCCGGACTAGGACGCGGTAGTCGCCCGAGAGTGCTCGGGCACCAGCGTGGTGCGTCCCGTGCTGCGGCTGGTCTTGACGAAAAAGATGGCGCCGTAGATCGCCCATACCAGCGCGATGCCCAGCGCCAGCAGAGGCTCCATCTTGGTGCCATAACCCATAAACGGCCCCACCAGGTAAAAGGCCATGCACACCAGGTTCGCCACCAGGCCGAAAACCGGAATCGCCACGTGCCGCAGAGCGCTGAACTTGGGGTGCTTGTGGTAAGCCACCATGCAGATGGTGCAGCTCAATCCATACAGCAGGAACGTGCCGAAATTGGATGCCAGCGTCACCACCAGCAGGGAATTCGGCAGCGCCGCCATTTTATCGTGGGTGCTGTAGCCCAGGCTCGACCAGAAGCCGGGCGGTAGAGCTTTGATCGCCGCATCGGTAGGAGCGCTTCCGTCGCCGAACGCCATCACCACACCGATGCAACCCACCACCGCCGAGATCGCCGCCAGCGTCCAGATGGCACGGTGGGGTGTGAGCCGTTCGGAGTGCAGCAGTCCGAAATGCTCCGGCACTTCCTTATCCTTGCCCATGGCGTAGGTCACGCGCGCCCCGGTGTTCATGCAGGACAGGGTGGTACCGATGAGCGCCAGAAACACCGTCACCGCCTCGCACAGCATGAAAACTCGCCCGCCGCCCGGCCCGAACGTGGCGTTCCCCACCACGATCATCATGTCGCCGATGGGAGCCGCCGATCCGCTAGCGGTCTGCATGGTGTAGCCGCTGTTCAGAAAGTAATTAGCCGCGAAGTATTCGAACAGGTAGCACACCACGCCCTGTACCAGCAGGGAAGCGATCACGGCGATGGGAACGTCGCGCTTCGCATTGCGCGCTTCGCCGCCCATGGAGGTGACCGATTCGAATCCCACCAGGATCAGAATCGCCACCGTGGCCTGAATGAAGGCCCAACTGAAATTATGAACGCCCACTACCGATCCCGCACTGGAGTGCGACAGGAAGTTGCCCTTCTCGTCCTGGGTCGGATAGGCGACCAGAAACGGCACCGGTTTGCCGGTCGCGTCCAGTTTCGGTTTCGGCACGCCGGCGGCGTCGCGCAGAATCACGTCGGTCGACTGGCCGCCCACCACCTGCTTTTCGGTGGCGAACTCGTAAGTGTAGGCGTCGCCCGAGGCCGGGTCGAACTGGTAGCCGGCACTGCCAGCCGGATGATTGGTCCGGTAGCCCAGCGCCAACACCGCGAACACCACCAGCGCCGCAATTTGAACCACATTGATGGCTACGTTCACCGCGGTGGAACCGGTGACGCCGCGATTGGCGATGTAGGCCACCACGAAAGAGAAGGCTACCGCGACTATCATCATGAAAGCGGGCCCAGGATTGGACGCATTCATGAAGTTGGGCCAGAGCGTGCCCGCCAGATAGCCGCAGAGGATGCCCATGACGCCCACCATCACGCCGGGGTAGATCCAATAATACAGATGGGAACCCCAGCCCACGATAAACTTGGAAAGCCGCGCGTAACGCCAGACCGTGGCATGGTTCAGAAAGGATTGTTCGGCGAAATAGTACGAGCTGCCGGTCCCCGGATACAGCTTGGCCATTTCCGCATAGCAGACCGCCGTCGCCAGGCACAATAGCAAGGCGAACACGATTCCGATCCACATGGAGGGCGACGTGGAGCCCTCCGTGGCCTGAATGAAAAAGGTCAGCCACAAGAAAGCCCCCGGCGCGATGAGCGCCATGGCGTTCATGGTAAGCCCTGTGAGACCCAGGGTTTGTTTCATCGTAACTTCGGGTTTATCTGCCATCGTTAGTCTCCTAAGTTGTTCTACGAACCGCGATCTCGGAACGGGGAGAAAGGGACTTCCTGACGTGCCGCCCTCTCGTTTGCACTTATTTCTTCGGCGCTATGTATGCGATCAGCCCCAGCGTGGCCGTCGTTTGGGTTTTGGCGCTGCTTGGCTGGTTGTTCTTCTCAAAAAAGGGCTGGTCCGACCAGTCGGTGCGGAATTCCGCGCGGGTCATTAGCCATCCGGATATCTTGTATTCGCCCGTCAGGGTAAATTCCTTTACGGTCTGGGCGGTTCCAGTGGTAAACCCGTTATGGTCGTCGTAGAATTCCAGACGCGAGGCGATCGCATAGTTCTTGCCGATTGCGTACCGGGCCGCGCCTGCCACTCCCGCCCATGTACTGGCGCCGGGGCCGACGCTCTTATCGTGACCGTAATCCACATTGAGGTACCAGGTGAAATTGTCAGTCTGGTTGACGGCCACGGTGCTGTCGTAGATATTGCGCCACCCCTTGGTGGTGCCTGGATGCTCCGGCCCGACATAGTCGGTATTGGTCCAGGTGACCTTTTTCCATGCATAAGCACCGCTGAAACCATAAGTCTTCCCGCTGTTGATGGGTTCGACGTTGTTCCAGCCGTTCACCACTTGAACGCTTCCGGTGAAATGGGAGCCGACCGGGAATTGCAGCCGAAGCCCGGTATGCGAATAGGGTATGGCATAGGCGAAAAGCAGCGAGCGGGAATAGTTAAAGTTCTGATTGGTCTGGATGACTTCCGCTCCGGCAGAGGTTACAAACTCTCCGGCATCGAGTTCGACGCCGTGCCAGGATTTCGGCTTGAGACTGACATAAGCCTGCATGAAGTATTTCCAGGCGTTCGGATCGCGGTTGCCGGCGTGGATAATGTCGAAGTCCTGGCCGAAACCGACGTCGAGATGAAAGCCGACCGGAGCCGGCGCATGGTCAATCGTCACCATACCCATGCCGACGTGGGCCGTGTCGGAGCGCACGTCGAAGGCTCGCAGCCCGTTGACGCCGGACGCCGGGTCGTTGAGGTTGGCGTCTACGTACCCGTCGAACATAAAGTCGAACTCCGTACCCCATTGCCTGAGAGGGGAATCCGGCGGAGGGGCAGGAGCCGGTGCAGCGGCCGGTGTCTGTGTGGCCGGAGGATTGTCTGGCGTCTGTGCCTGGACGACAGCGGCGGCGCTCAGCAGCAGCGCGGTGCCCAGGGTCGTGCAATATACTCCCCGCATGATAGACCTTCCTTCGAACTTGAATGAGAGTTATTCGGGCACGAAGACGAGATGCGTGCCGTGGAAGGCGGTGCGGACCGGGCGAGCCGCCATAAGGATTTCTTTAGGTCAAGTGTATGGCCTGTTCCTAACAAAACGAAATAAATAATTTCTATTAATGTAATCCAAAGAACTCTTGCTGTTTTATCGGCGCATCTCTACAGAGACATTAGTCGGGTGGTGCGGCATCCTCGGCGGGCGACGGCGGAGCCGTGTTGAAGCCGCACCGTCCGGCATGTGACAATTACGGTTCATTCCATGGAAGAACTGAAAAAGCTGATACGGGAAGTGCCCGACTTCCCAAAACCCGGAATCCTGTTCTACGACATCACCACCCTGCTCAAAGTCCCGGACGGGTTTCGGGCCGTCATCGACGGACTTAAAGAGCGCTATCGCGGGACCCACATCGACCTGGTGCTGGGCATCGAAGCGCGAGGATTCATCTTCGCGCCCGCCCTGGCGTACGCCCTCGGCGCCGGCTTTGTGCCGGTGCGCAAACCCGCCAAACTTCCCGCCGAGGTGGCAGCGGTCACCTACGATCTGGAGTATGGTAGCGACACTTTGGAGATGCACCGCGACGCGATTGGCGCCGGTGCGCGGGTTTTGATCGTCGACGATCTGCTGGCCACCGGAGGCACGGCCGCCGCCGCCGCGCGCCTGGTGGAACAACTGGGCGGCCAGGTAGCCGGTCTGGCGTTCGTGATCGAGTTGACCTTCCTCGGCGGCCGGACCAGGCTCCCCGGCTACGAGCTGTTCTCCCTGCTGCAGTACGACAAATGAGCGCGACGCGCCGGGCGCGGGTACGCGCGCTGGCGAAAATCAATCTCGATCTGCGGGTTCTCGGGCTCCGGCCCGACGGCTACCACGAACTGCGCACCATCTTTCAAACCGTATCTCTGGCGGACACCATCGACCTCGAATTCACGCCCGGCCGCCATACGCGGGTCGATCTGGCCGACCCTCTGGCCATACCGGACAATCTGGCGCAACGCGCGGCTTGCCTGGTGCTGGAATCGGCCCACGTTTCCGGAGCGCTCGACATTCGGCTGAGCAAGCGGATCCCCATGGGTGCGGGCTTGGGTGGAGGTTCGAGCGACGCCGCCGCGATCTTGCTCGCTTTGCCGGTTCTGGCCGGCTGCCACCTTCCGCTCGAAACCCTGCTGTCGCTGGCGCGGCAACTGGGAAGCGATGTGCCCTTTTTCCTTCTCGGCGGCCGCGCCGTAGGCATTGGGCGCGGCACCGAGCTTTTCCCACTTCCCGACGGTCAGCCCTTCGCGGGCGTGCTGGTGGCTCCGGGGCTGCACGTTTCCACCCCCGCCGCCTACCGCGCCTTGAGCCCCAGTTTGACAAGTGAATCCCAACAAAATAAAATAGTTAGTTTCCAGTCGCAAGCGTGGGAAGTGGCTGGCTCGGGTACCCCTGTTAACGATTTTGAAACGGTGGTACTCAAACAGCATGAGGCGCTGGCGGAGCTGAAGCACCGCTTGGCGAAGTGTGGAGCGGTTCAAGCCATGATGACCGGCAGTGGTTCCGCGGTGTTCGGTTTGTTCCCTTCGGCCGCGCTGGCGGCCGCCGCCCTTCGTTCCTTCGGAAAGGAAAACGCAGTTCGTATTTCGTTGGTAACCAGGGCGCGCTACCGATCGTTGTGGTGGCGGGCTCTGGCGGAACACTCTTCTGGTAAGATATGGCCGCCCCAAACCCGATACATGCCATGATGCACGACCGCATCCAGATTTTCACCGGTACCGCCCATCCGGCTTTGGCGAACGAAATCTGCGCCCACCTCGGAATCGCCCTGGGTAACGCCGACGTGCGCCAGTTCGCCGACGGTGAAATCCGTCTGCAGATCAATGAAAACGTGCGCGGTGCGGACGTCTTCGTCATCCAGCCCACCTGCGCCCCGGTGGAGCGTAATCTGATGGAGCTTCTGCTGATGATGGACGCGCTCAAGCGCGCCTCGGCGGAACGCATCACCGCGGTGTTACCCTATTATGGGTATGCCCGCCAGGATCGCAAGGATAAGCCGCGGGTCCCGATTTCCGCCCGCCTGGTGGCCGCGGTGCTCGAAACCGCCGGTGCCAGCCGGGTATTGACGCTGGATTTGCACGCCGCGCAGATCCAGGGCTTTTTCGATATTCCGGTGGATCATCTGTTTGCGTCCCCGGTCATGATCGAGCATTTTCGCGGCGGCGCCTCGGCGGATTGGACGGTAGTATCGCCGGACGCGGGAGGAGTGGAGCGCGCCCGGGCGTTTGCCAAGAGATTGAATGCGCCGCTGGCGATTATCGACAAGCGGCGGGAGGAAGCCAACGTCACCGAAGTGATGAACGTGGTAGGCCACGTCAGGGGCCGGCATTGCCTGCTGGTGGACGATCTGATCGATACCGCCGGTACGCTGGTGAAAGGTGCGGAAGCTCTGATCAAGAACGGCGCTTCCGGGGTTTCGGCCTGTGCCAGCCACGCGGTGCTGTCCGGTCCGGCGGTCCCCAGGATCGAGGAGTCGGCGTTGCAGGAAGTGGTTTTTACGAATTCGATCCCGCTTTCCAAAGAGGCGCAGGCTTCGAAGAAGATCAAGTCGGTATCGGTGGCGCCTCTGCTGGCGGAGGCGATCAAATCGATTCACGAGGAGACTTCGGTCAGTGTGTTGTTTATTTAAGAGCCGTCAGCGATCGGCTTTCAGCTTCGGGCGCGTTGCGTCGAGGATGCGAGCTGAAAGCTGATGGCTGAAAGCTGAGAGCTAATTTCGCGGAGTACACGAACCCACGGTAACCCGGGCCCTCCATTCCAGGCCTGGGCCAACGGACTTCGCCTCCGCCAGGAGAGTATCGAGTGAAAAGAGATATTACCGTCGCCGCCGAGGTGCGTGCCTCGCGCGGCAAGAACGAAGCGCGCCGTACCCGCCGTGACGGCCGCATTCCGGCCGTCGTCTACGGAGCTTTCCAGGATCCGGTCAGCGTATCGGTCAACCCGCGCGAGATTATGAAAATCGTGCGTAGCGCAACCGGCTTCAACACCATCTTCAACCTGGCCATCGCCGGCGGTGAGACCACCCCGGTCATGGTGGTGGACCAGCAGACCGACCCCCTCAAGGGCACCCTGTTGCACGCCGATCTGAAACGCATCGATCTGAGCCGCCGTATCCGCGTCACCGTTCCGGTGCACGTCACCGGAGAACCCGCGGGCGTCAAGGTACAGGGCGGTCTGCTCGAAATCATTACCCGTGCCATCGAAATCGAGTGCCTGCCGGACGAGATTCCGGAATCCTTCACCATCGACGTCGCTGAGCTGATGATCGGGCAGAGCAAGCGGTCGAGCGACGTGGCGATTTCCGGCTCCGTCAAACTCATCAGTTCGCCCGATACGGTGATCGCCCATATCGTGACTCTCCGCGCCGAGGAAGAAGCCGCGCCTGAAGCCGCCGCGGCCACGCCTGAAGCCGCACCCGCCGCCGGCACCGAGCCCGAAGTCATCAAGAAGGGCAAAAAAGACGAAGCCGCCCCGGCCGAAGACAAAGGTGAGAAGGGCAAGAAGAAATAGTCCTCTATGTTCCTGGTGGCCGGCCTGGGGAACCCCGGCGAAGAGTATGCTCTCACGCCGCATAACATGGGTTTTCTCACCGTGGACAGGCTGGCGGAACGGCATGGGATTCGCGTCACGCGGAAGGATTCCAAGGCGCTCACCGGTGTGGGCGATATCGGCGGCGAACCCGTGATGCTGGCCCAGCCGCAAACGTTCATGAATCTGAGCGGCGTTTCGCTGGCGCCGTTGATGGAAAAGCACGCCATTGGGCTCGATCGCCTGGTGGTGGTTTACGACGATCTCGATCTGGGCTGGCTGGCGCTCCGGATCAAGCCGAAGGGTTCGGCCGCCGGACACAACGGCATGAAATCCATCGTCGCCTGTTTGGGATCGAGCGAGTTCGTTCGGGTTCGGTTGGGAGTTCATCCGGGCCCCCCGCTGTCGGGTGGCAAGGAATATCTGCTGGCGCCGTTGCGGCGCGCGCAGAGCAAGGAATTGGATGACTTCGTCGGCTACGCGGCCGGCGCGGTGGAATCCATAATCGCCGAAGGCGTCGTTAAGGCCATGACGAGATTCAATCGTCGCGCCCCAGGCTTAAATGAAGAGGAAGCATGAGGATTTACGAAGAGCTGTTTATCGTGAAGCCGGATGCTCCGGAGGAGGAAGTCGATCAGTTCGTGGAGACCCTGCGAACTCAGTTGACTTCGGCCGGAGCCACCGTCGACAAAGTCGAAAAGTGGGGCAAGCGCAAGCTGGCCTACAAAGTGGATAAGTACCGCGAAGGCGCCTACGTTCTGTTTCAGTTCTCCGGCGGCGCGGAAATCGTCAAGGAACTGGAACGCCGCCTGCGCGTTTCCGACGTGGTGATCAAGTTCCTGACCGTGCGCATCGATGAGACGCTCAAACGGCTGGAAAAGCGCAAGAAAGCGCGCGACAAGCGAACCGCCAAACGGGGTTCCAACGTGCCCCCCGCCAATGCACCCGCGCAGCCGTCCCTGGCGCAACAGATCAGCGAAGCTCCGGCTATGCCGGGCGTCCCGAAGGAGTCCTAACCCATGCCGGAATCGAAAGGTAGACCAGGCAGCGCCGGCCAGCGCCCCACCGGAGGCGATAAAGCCGTCGCCACCCAGAAGAAACAATACTTCCGGCGCAAGAAAGTGTGCCGCTTCTGCGTCGAGAAGATGGACGATATCAATTACAAGGACACTAAGACGCTGCACGCCTTCGTGGCGGAACGCGGTAAGATCGTGCCCCGGCGCATTTCCGGCGTCTGCGCACCCCACCAGCGGCGGCTCGCCGATGCCATCAAGAAGGCCCGCAACATCGCGCTGCTGCCCTTCGCGGCGCAAGTGTAAGGCAGGAGGATTCCAACCATGGAAGTCATTCTCAGAGAAGATATCGATAAGGTGGGCGTGCGCGGCCAGGTGGTGAAAGTGGCCGCGGGCTTCGCCCGCAATTACCTGCTGCCCAAACGCCTGGCCGTCGCGGCCACCGGCGCCAACAAGAAAATCGTCGAGCAGGAACGCCAGGCTTACCTCCGCAAGGATGCCAAGCTCCACAGCGAAGCCCAGGATTTGGCTAAGCTGCTTACCGGAGTTTCCGTAACCATCGTTCAGAAAGCCGGCGAAAACGATCAGCTCTTTGGCTCGGTAACCGCTAAGGATATTTCCGATGCCCTGGCCGCCAAGAACTTCACCATCGATCGCCGCAAGGTCCAGCTTGACGACCCCATCAAGCAGTTGGGCGAGTTCAAAGTGCTCATCAAGGTCCACAAGGATGTGACCGCCGAAGTTACCGTAGTCGTCGCCAAGGAAGAGTAGCAGCCTTCGTGTAAGACAGGCCGCGAGGCCTGTCTTACATTTAACTAACCGGTAAGCCTCACCTTACCTCTCACCCGATTTAGGCTTGCGTCTCGACGGCGAGTCGGGGCCCGTCGCCGGTACACTAAGGGCTGGCAACTGTAAGCCGATAACTGCCAACTGATAACTGCCTGACTGAGAACTGTCAATTGCCGGCTTATTCCCCGAGTACTGGTACTCTGCTGGCAGCTATCTCGATTTGTGAACGCTCCCAGCTATCGGGCAAGCGTTCCGGCCGCATTTATCGGTACCAGGGAGAATTAGTACCTTGCAGGGCCAAACTTGTTGTTCAAAGGACACATTCGTAATAGACTCCAATTAGGTTGCGTATGGATTTAGCGAAAGTCCTGGTGGAGTTGCGCGCTGAGCTGGACAATCTGGATGCTGCGATCCTGAGCTTGGAGCGACTCAAACAGGAAGGCCACCGGCGGCGCGGACGCCCTCCGAAGTTACTGGCGGAACTGCGCAAATCGGAGCGAACCGGGGAGCACTTGACTCATGCGGCCAGGACCAAGACCGATTCCGGCAGCCCTTCAACCTAAAGGCCAATTCGGGGTACGGAGGGATTCCGAATCGGGCGGGGTCAAAGGTCGGGGCGGAGCCATGAGAGCGCTTACTGAAACTCCAACTCCGGTTTCGCGCCTGGTTTGACACCCACCAAGCGAAGACCTTAATCTGGATGTGGATTGACGTCTTTAACTAATCTGGAAAAGGCCCCGGCAGTGGAACTGCTCACTTGGGCCATCGCGTCGTTCGGCCGGCGTTTTGGCATCGTCACCAGCTTTCAGAAAGAGGGCATGGTGCTGATCGATATGGCGGTGCGGATCGATTCGCGAACTCGTGTGATCACCCTCGACACCGGGCGCCTGCCGCAGGAAACGTTCCAAATGATCGAGACCGTGCGGCAACGTTACGGGATCGAAGTGGAAGTGGTGTGTCCGGATGCCGGCGACGTCAGCCGCATGGTGACCGGGCTCGGTCCAAACCTCTTCCGCCAGAGCGAAGAGCTCCGGCATCTGTGTTGCGAGGTCCGCAAGACCAGGCCGCTCGAGCGAACGCTCACCGAGTTTGGCGCCTGGGCGACCGGGCTGCGGCGCGGCCAGTCCCCCGACCGGTTTGGCATCGGTAAAATTGAGGAAACCGGCGGAAAAATCAAGTTGAATCCCCTGGCCGATTGGACCGGCGCCGACATGGAAGAATACCACCGGCTGCACGACCTCCCGCTGCACCCGCTTTATGCCGCCGGCTACGCCAGTATTGGCTGCGCGCCGTGTTCGCGCGCCATCGAAGCCGGCGAGGACTCCCGGGCCGGCCGTTGGTGGTGGGAGAGCGGCGGGAAAAAAGAGTGCGGCATTCACTTCTTGCCCGATGGCTCGGTGCGCCGCCTCGATTCCCAGAGCTAAGTGCAGGTCCGAACCGCGACCGTTCAGGAGCGTTTGCCGGAAAGGCGGCTGTAATTGCGAAAGCGAATCTGGATCCCATGAATACAGGCTTCACTCTCTGGTTCACCGGCATGTCCGGCGCGGGCAAGAGCACCATTTCCGCCATTCTCGCCGAGCGTTTGCGCGCGCTCGGAGCCAAAGTCGAGGTGCTCGACGGCGACGTGGTGCGCACTCACCTCTCCAAGGGGCTGGGTTTCAGCAAGGAGGATCGGGACGAGAACATTCGCCGCATCGGTTTCGTGTGCGAGTTGCTGTCCCGCAACGGGGTCGTCGCTATCGCCGCCGCCATCTCCCCGTACCGCGCCGTGCGCGACGAGATTCGCGCGCGCATACCCCTCTTCGTGGAAGTGTACGTCGAGTGCCCCGTGGAGGTGCTGGCGCGGCGCGACGTCAAGGGCCTCTACCGGCAAGCCCTCAATGGAGAGATCGGCCAGTTCACCGGCATCACCGATCCCTACGAGCCCCCGCTCAATCCCGAGGTGACCGTAAACTCCTCGCGGGAAACCCCGGAGGAAAGCGCGCGGCGAATCTGGGCTACACTGGAACGTTTGGGTTTCATCGACTTTGATCGATCTACATTCCCACACCAATGAATCCGACGGCTCCTCGTCGCCCCAACAGCTCATAGACGAAGCTCTTCGCGCTGGCGTGGAGGTTCTGGGCATTACCGATCACGACACGTTTACCGGCATCGATCTGGCCCGCGACGCGGCCCGGCAAGCCGGGGTCGAGTTGATTTGCGGCATTGAGCTTTCCACCAAGCTGCACGGAAAATCGGTGCATCTGCTGGGATATTTTCCGTCGGAGGACGCCCTGGGGCCTTTTCGCGCCTGGGTGCTGGAGCAGCAGGCTTCGCGGCGGGAACGCAATGGCCGGCTGGCGATACGCCTGCGCGAGCTGGGGCTCGACGTCACTGTCGAAGAGGCCGAAGCCCTCGGCAAAGGCATGACCGGCCGTCCCCATTTCGCCAAGCTGCTGGTCGACAAGGGCTACGTCTCAAACCTCCGCCAGGCCTTCGACGACTACCTGGACGAATCGGCCAAAGGCTACGTCTACCGTCGCGAACCCGGATTTTCCGAGGGCGTCGCGGCCATTCGCCAGGCCGGCGGCATCGCCTCGCTGGCCCACCCCATCCGCGTCCATGAGGACGTTCCCGCCCTCATGCCGGGGCTCTGCGACGCCGGGTTGAACGCCCTGGAGGCGTATCACAGCGACCATGGCCCGGCCGAAACCGAGCTGTATTTGCAACTTGCCCGGCGCTACGGACTGCTGGTCACCGGCGGGTCCGACTACCACGGCACCATGAAGCCCGATGTCCGCCTTGGCACCGGCTGCGATGGCAATCTCCACGTCCCGCCCAAAGTGGTGGAAGCTCTCAAAGCCGCTGCCGGCCGATAGCGCCCAGGCGAATTCGCCACGGCAGCCAGGCCGACTCCCAAATCTTACCCATCGACATTTTAGACTGGCCCTCCCGCCGCTCCTCAAACCGGATGGGATTTTCCCGGAAGCGGCAGCCCTGCCGCGCCAGCTTGTATTTCAACTCCACCAGAAAGGCGTAGCCGTCCGACACGATGGCGTCCAGCGGGATCGCGGCCAGGGCGCCCGCCCGCATGCACATGAAACCGCAAGTCGCATCCCGGATGGGCAGACCGAGCACGGCGCGAACATAAGAGTTCGCCGCGCGGCTCAACAGGCGCCTCCCCAGCGCCCAGTTCCCGACCGAACCGCCCGCCACGTAGCGCGATCCCAGCGCCACATCGTTCGTCTCCAGCAACTCCAGGAGCCTCGCAATCACCGCCGGATCGTGCGAGAAATCCGCGTCCATGGTAACGATGGCCTGGCACCATTCTTTCGCCAGCAGCAGACGGAATCCGTCCAGATAGGAGCGGCCGAAGCTCGGCGCACCGCTGCGCGCCAGCAACTCCAGGTTGGGATGGCCCGGTTGCAGCCCACGCACGATCCCCGCCGTGCCGTCCGGGGATTGATCGTCCACAATCAGCAGATGAATCTCCGGATAAAGGCGGAATATGGTCTCGACAATCTTGGCAACGTTCTCGGCTTCGTTAAAGGTGGGCACCACCACCGCTGCGTTTCGCGTTGCGATCTTCATGGAGTCAGTAGGACAGGCCTCCTGGCCTGTTTCCGTTGAACTGGCCAATCGTGCTGAAATTGGGATCAGACCTCGCCGCCCGGCCCAGAACCGAAAGCGCCGTACCCGGTTCGAAATACTCGGAGCGCAGGAAAGCCATCGCCACCACCCGGCGCGCCCGCGGCGAATAAACCGCCGAGGTCACTTCACCGCCCTCTTTCTCCCCTGCCATCACCTTGCTGGCCGGCGGAATTTCCGCCTCGCCCTCGATTTCCAGGCGCGCCAGTTTACGGTTCACGCGGCCCTGGGCGCGAATCCGTTCCACGATTTCCTGACCGATGTAGCAGCCCTTTTGGAAGGATACGGCGTGCATCTGCTGGCTTTCCTGGGGCAGCGTGGTATCGCGGATATCCTCGCCGTAGCGCGGCTTGCCGTTTTCGATGCGGATGCGGCGGGCGTCTTCCGCCGTGGCCGGCACCACTCCGGCGTTCTCCAAACGGCGGATCCACTCCCCGGCGGCCTCGCGTTCGCCGTACACACGGAAGCCCGCTTGGCCCGTCAGGCGGAACGGCGCCACCGTCCCGTCCGCCACCGCCGCGCGAATCGCCTGCCCGCCGGGGCCTTCGGTAGCCGGCCCTTCGATACCCAGCGCCACCGTCGACGCCGTCCGGTCTTCGAGCTCCACCTGGTCGGCCACCTTGTATCGCAAAATGTGCGCCATCACTTTTTCGCGCAGATCCGGCTCGGTGTCGATTAGAAAATGATCCTCAACGCACAACAGCTCGAAATCCGCCTGAATGCGCCCTTGCGGGCTGAGCAGAAAAGCGTAGCAACCCGAACCGGGTGCGAGATTCTTGATATCGTTGCTCGAAATGTTGTGCAACAGCCGCGCCCGGTCCCGCCCGCGCACCATTACCCGCCCGCGCGCCGACAGATCGATCCATGCCGCCCCGCTCGCCAGCGCTTCATAACCCGCAGTCATTCTTCCATCTTACCGGGCCGCCAGCGGATGGCGCAGGCTTTAGCGACTAAGATTGCCGGCGCCAGGAAAGTGGAGGCGCGGATTGACGCCGCCGAAGGCCGGCTCGAAAGCCGCCGCTGCCGGCCGGGGGGTCTGCGCGACGGGCGCGCTCAAGTAGTAGGGACGGACGCTTTTTCGGCTTTGCTCTCCTCGAACAGCTTGAGATCAACCTGATAACGGACCTTCTGCTTGTCCCGGAACGGGGAGCAAGGCAACTGCTTTGGTGGCGCAGGCGGTTCCGCCTGCGATTTGTGATTTTTTCCACAGCTTCCCAGGGGGCGTTTTTCTTAATACGTGGCCGTAATTGGGAAGTCGAGCACTAAGTCAATGCTTTCTCCGCGTCGCCCGCCCTAGAATATGTGCCGCAAGTAGGTCGAAATCGCGATCGCCACCAAGCCCGAGACGGCCCCGCCCGCCAGCACCCGCGTGCGCCGCGGATGATGAGGACGCGAGCCCGTCAGCGCCGCCGCGAAGATGTGCGCCACCAAGAGCAGCTTGATGCCCAGCACAATTTTGTAGTGCGTCGAATGGCCCACATTGCCAAGGAAGTTGTAAACCCCCGAGAGCACCAGCCCGGCCATGGCCGCCAGCGCAATCCGCCGAAAACCGGCCGCCGCGCGCTCCCCCAGCACCGCTCTGGTTTCCGCATCCAGCGCGCCCGCCGCCGGTGCCAACACCGCGCTCGCGTAGAGCATGCCGCCGATCAAGGCCGCGATCGAAGACAGATGCAGCCACCACATGAACACGCCCAGTGCTTCGATCATCAAGGAAAGTATACACATTCGCGGCGCCGGTGTCTTGAACCCGGGATAATTCCCCCTTCCTTCCGGCGCCCGTTCGTGATATGCTCCCTCATACTCAGGAGGGTGATATGTCCCACGTACGTGACATTGTCGGCAACCGTGAGCTCTACTTCGTCCGCGACACCGATACCGTCGCCGCGGCCGCCCGGCGCATGGCGGATCTCCAGTGCGGAGCCATCCTGGTTCTGGACGATGGCCGCCTAAAGGGGGTTTTCAGCGAGCGCGACCTGATGCTGCGCGTCGTCCTCGAGCGCCGCGACCCCGAAACCACCCCGGTGGGCGAGGTCATGACCACCAGGCTGGTCACGGTCGAAGATTCCGCCACCGCCGAGGAAGCCATGGAGCAAATGCAGGTCCATGCCATCCGTCACCTCGCCGTGACGCGCGGCGACCAGGCCGTGGCCTTCCTTTCCATGCGCGACCTGATGCACCACGAGCTCTCCCGCCAAACCGACGAGCTGCACCACATGCGCGCCTATATCCATAGCGCCTGACCGGGCCATCCGAGCCGCGACCAAAGGGGTGAGGACCGATGCGCCTCCCGCATTGTGTTCCGGCCCGCCGGATTCTCCTGCCGGCTTGACAAATCTTCGTACCGCACTTGGTGGCGCGGTAGGGCGACCGCAACGTCAGCGCCGGCCCCAACGGCTCCCTCCGGATCTTTCTCGCCGCTGCGGGCCATACGGCATAGCCGTATAATGGTCCTGTGCGACGAGTCGTCATAGCGGACCTGTACGCAAAAAACGAGAAGGAGAATCTGACCCATGCGGAAAGAAATCAGCTCCAGGAAATCGCCTCGGAAATCCAGCGGGAGTTTGGCGGCTAAGCCTGGGCGGCGAGCCGCAGCCCCGCTCGGGGAACGCCTGCTGGATTCGATGAAGGAATTGCGCGCGCATCTGCGGGGCGAGACTCAACTGAGCGAGACCGTCTACCACGTCCCGCCGGAGACCGACGTGCGGGCGCTGCGCGAGAAGCTCGGGTTGTCCCAATCCGACTTCGCCGCACTGTTCGGTTTCAATGTGCGCTCACTGCAGGACTGGGAGCAGGGCCGCCGGCGCCCGGAGATCCCCATCCGCGCCTACCTGGCCGTCATTCAGCGTGACCCGCGGGCCGTCATTCGCGCTCTCCGCGTTGCGTGAGAAGGGGCCTGGAGTTGCGGCCCGCCTGGCTCTGGGGTAGCCTTCGGAGAGGAGGGAAGGAGGACGAATGGCGGACACCAAAACCAAGCCCACCAAACTAAGTGCCGCGGCGTTCATCGATGCGCTCACCGATGGCACCCGGCGCGCGGACGCCAAGGCGCTCGTCAAGTTGATGCGGAGCGCGACCGGCGAAAAGGCGACGATGTGGGGGCCGTCGATCGTCGGCTTCGGCAGCTACCACTATGTGTACGAGAGCGGGCGCGAGGGCGATATGCCGCTTGTCGGTTTTTCACCGCGCAAGGCCGCAACCGTTCTCTATGGCCTGATGGGGTCCGGCGAGTCCGAGGCGCTGCTCGTCAAGCTCGGCAAGCACACCACCGGCAAGGGTTGTCTCTACATCAAGGAGCTCGGCGATGTGGATCGGGAAGTGTTGGAGGCGCTGATCGTCAAAGCCGTTTCCTCCAAGCGGGCGAAGCACGCGGCCAAGTAAATTGCCTTCGAGCGGAGCGGCAACGTAAGCCCCTCGTTCCTGTTGGGACGGAGCCGGGGAGGGACGGAACGCTCACCGCGACCCGAAATACTTCGAAAACGTCCCGTCTGTCCCCGAGTTCCCCCCCGAGTTCCCCCCTAGGCTAGTGCTGCCGGTCGATCTCGTCCAGTTCTAGGAGGGTGTATTGATCGTAAGGCTCCCGCCCGACGCGGGTGACGGTCCTTTTGAACAGCATTGCTTTCCAGCGTTTGCCAGCGAATTGCCGGGTCCCTAGGTTCTCGAGATAGCTATGGCTGAAGCGCTCGCCAATCTTCCCCTTGATGACAATGCCGCTCTCGTCCGGAACGAATTCGAAGCGCCGCCCCATCGGAATGACGCCAAGCAGGGTTCCTTCCATGGGCACCTTGTCCTCAGCAACGTCTGAAGCTTCGGCCCTGATCCACGCGCGCTCGACGGCATGTCGGTCGAATTGCTGGTCGCGCTCACCCTCGACGAGGCGGAGGGTTGCGTTCCCCTTGTGCAGGTACCCGAAGAAGCCCCGAATGGACTGGAAGACGCGGGGATTGAGGGTGTCGATGACTTGGGCGAAGGTCGCTTCGTTCTCCCCGGCGAAGCTTGCAATATATTCCGCAGCCTGATCCGTTGCCTTGCTCAATGGGCTTTGGAACATTGGCTCTATCTGCTCATCTAGCTCTTCCAGCAGAAACCCAAAAGAACCATGCACGACGCTAGTGATGTGGAGGTGCGAAGCGTCTTTATCCCTGATCGGCCCCATGTATTGCAGTTGCGCGCCATCGAGTGCACCCCACACCTTAGAGAGCAAGTCCTGAAAGCTGCCCAGGGCCCTTGTGCCGAACTCGGCCTGGACGCCCATGCTGCCGATGACCGGATCGCCGCCGAAGTAGAGGGCCACCTGAGCACGCTTTTCCTCGACGCCTCGGAGAGCGTCAAGCTTCTCCTGAAGGGCCTGCTGACGGTGCTCGAATCCCATCCGGCCAAGATAGTCATTTGCCGGAAGGGATGCCAGCATGTACTTCACGGCCGCGAGTTGGGCAGCGAGCTGGTCTCGCTCAATTTTTAGCATCACCGACCTACCAAGCTAGACGCGTCATCATCGTCCTGCGTAACAGCAAGCGGAACTTGGAGAAGCCCCTTCCAGATCCCCGTACGGCGGTGCGAAAACAGACCGAACCAGTACCGCGTCTGGTTGACGATGTTTGGGGGCACCGTATTGAGGTCCACGAAGTAAGAATCGCACTTGTAGATGGGTTTCACCAACCACCAGGCCAGCAAGTTCACATTGCTGGTGGTGAACGTCTGCCACGCGGCATCGTCGGTCGCTGCAGCTGGCCTATGGCAGAAAGTAACAATGTCAACGTCTTGCGGGTGCCGTTCGACGTTCCGAACTTCAATCACTCAGGGATTCTTCCGCCCTTCCTGGGACCGACGCCGACAGATGGCGCCCTGATGTCTCCTTACGAGACGACGCTGGCCCGCATCGCTGCCAGGCTATGCACCTCGAACGAGAGAAAGGAGATATTCCGCGGGCTTCTGAAATACCGCAAGGAGCTGGCTAGCCTGGGCCTCGTTGCAGGCTTTCAATGGCTGTCCGGCAGCTTTATGGAGGACATCGAGACCCTTGAGAAGCGGGGGCCCAAGCGTTCCTCCAGCGCTACCCATAAGCCTCCACGGCCTTTCCGTACTATTATGTGCCCGTTTCTGCCTTTCGTTCTCAATATCGTCGGTTCGCCCGATCCGCTGAACCGGCCGTCCTTCCGGTCGAAGATACGGATTGGGACCGGGAAGCGCGCTTAACCTCATTGACCTCATCGGCGTTCATCGGTGTTTATCGGTGGCTCATCCCTCTTGCATACTCGAGTTGCCCCGCCCCTGCTAGCATGGAACCGTGGCCGCCTCCGCAACAGCCATCATCGTCTTTGCCCACGGTTCCCGCATCGAAGCTGCCAACGCGGCCGTCCGCGATGCCGCAGCCCAGTTGGCTCAGGCTGGCGGCTATCCGATCGTACAGGCTGCCTTTCTCGAATTGGGTCAACCCGACCTGCCGTCGGCCGTCCGCTCCCTCGCCGCCCAGGGCTGCCGCCGGTTCGTGGTCGTGCCCTACTTCCTCACGCCCGGTCTTCACCTGGATCGCGACCTGCCCCGCCTCATTCTGGATATCTCTAACGAATACAATGATTTAGAGATACTTGTCACGGATTCGCTGGATGGCCATCCGGGGTTGGTCGCCGCACTCAGGGATCGTTCCGACGAAGCCATCAAGAAAATGGCACTCAAGAAAACTTGACAACATCGCACTCAATCATCCATACTTGAGTCGTGTTTAGTCAGCCCTGTGGGCTCCGTCATCATTTGCCACTTGGTCCAAGGAGGAGAATTACCAGTTTATGAGTAAGATTATCGGTATCGATCTGGGCACCACCAATTCCGTGGTGGCCGTTATGGAAAGCGGGCAGCCGACCGTGATTGCCAATCAGGAGGGCGCTCGCACTACGCCTTCGGTGGTTGCCTTCACCAAGTCCGGCGAGCGGCTGGTCGGCCAGGTCGCCAAGCGCCAGGCCATCACCAACCCGGAAAATACCATCTTTTCCATCAAGCGCTTCATGGGGCGGCGTTCCGACGAAGTCAGCGAAGAAATGAAGATGGTCCCCTATAAGGTCGTGCGGGGCGACAACGGCGACGCGCGCGTGGAAGTTTTCGGCAAAAAGCAGTCTCCCCCCGAAATCTCGGCCATGATCCTGACCAAGCTCAAGGAAGCCGCCGAATCCTACCTCGGCGAAAAAGTCACGCAAGCCGTCATCACCGTCCCCGCGTATTTCAACGACGCCCAGCGTCAGGCTACCAAAGACGCCGGCAAGATCGCCGGTCTGGAAGTNNGTGATGCGCATCATCAACGAGCCCACCGCCGCGGCCCTCGCCTACGGTCTCGATAAGCAGAAGAACGAAACCATCGCCGTCTACGATTTCGGCGGCGGCACCTTCGATATCTCGATCCTCGAAGTCGGCGACGGCGTGGTCGAAGTCAAATCCACCAACGGCGATACCCANNCGGCGACAACATCGACCAGCGCGTGATCGACTGGATCGTCTCCGAGTTCAAAAAGGAAAACGGCATCGACCTTTCCCGCGACCAGATGGCCCTGCAGCGCCTCAAGGAAGCCGCCGAAAAAGCCAAGATGGAGCTTTCCACGCTCCTCGAAACCGAAATCAACCTGCCCTTCATCACCGCCGACGCCGCCGGCCCCAAACACCTGCAGATGAAGCTCACCCGGGCTCGCTTCGAGCAGATGGTCGAGGACATCGTGCAGCGCTCCATCCCTCCCTGCAAACAGGCCCTCGCCGACGCCGGCATCACGCCCGCCCAGATCAACGAAGTGGTGATGGTGGGCGGCCAGACCCGCATGCCGCGCGTTCAGCAACTGGTGCGTGACCTGTTCAACCGCGAGCCCCACAAGGGCGTCAATCCCGACGAAGTCGTCGCGATCGGCGCCGCGGTCCAGGGCGGCGTGCTGGGCGGTGAAGTGAAAGACGTGCTGCTGCTCGATGTCACCCCGCTCTCTCTCGGCATCGAGACCATGGGCGGCGTCTTCACCAAGCTGATCGAACGCAACACCACCATTCCCACCCGCAAGACCGACGTCTTTTCCACCGCCTCCGACAGCCAGCCCTCGGTCGAAATCAAGGTCTTCCAGGGTGAGCGCTCCATGGCCCGCGACAACCGCCTGCTGGGCGTCTTCCAGCTCGGCAATATTCCGCCGGCCGCGCGCGGCATTCCGCAAATCGAAGTCACCTTCGATATCGACGCCAACGGCATCCTGAACGTCGCCGCCAAAGACCGCGCTACCAATAACGAGCAGAAGATTACCATCACCTCTTCCTCCGGCCTTTCGAAGGATGAAGTCGACAAGATGGCCAAGGACGCCGAATCCCATTCCGCCGACGACCGCAAACAGCGCGACACTATCGAGGCTCGCAATCGCGCCGACGCCATGGTTTACAACGTCGAAAAAACTCTCAAGGAACATCGCGCCAAAGTGAGCGAAGCGGAGGCCAAGGAGATCGAATCGGCCATCGAAGAAACCAAGAAGGCCATGCACGATTCCGACCCGGCGCAGATCAATTCCGCCGTCGACCGCCTCACCACCGCCAGCCACAAACTGGCCGAAGCGATGTACAAGGCCGCGTCCCAACCCGGCGCCGGCCCCACTGAACCCGGGCCCGACAATAAAGGCGACGGCGGCAAGCCGAAAGACAACGTGGTGGACGCCGAGTTCGTCGACGTCGACGATAAGAAGTAAGAGGCTCTCAGCGGTCAGCATTCAGCGATCAGCCAGCCGGTTTAGCTGACCGCTGAAAGCTGATGGCTGAAAGCTACGAGCCCCAATGTCTCCTCCCAAGCACGACTATTACGAAACGCTCGGCCTCAACAAAAAGGCCACCGCCGAGGAACTGCGTAAGGCCTACCGTAAACTGGCGCGCAAGTACCACCCCGATCTGAACCCCGGCGACAAATCGGCGGAAGATCGCTTCAAGAACGTCCAGGAAGCTTACGACGTGCTCAGCGAGCCGCGCAAGCGCCAGATGTACGACCAGTACGGTTTCTACTCGGATGCCGGTTTCCCCGGCGCCGGGCCGGGACCCGGCGCGCACAAGAGCTCCGGCCCTCGGCCCAACGTGGATTTCAGCGGGTTCGATTTTTCCGATGCCTTCCAGGGCGCGCCCGGCCCCGGCAGCGGCCGGCGGACTGAAACCGGCGGCGGGTTTCGCGACATTTTCTCCCAGTTCTTCGGCGGCCGCGGCGCCCAACCCGAGCCACAGCCCGAAAAAGGCGCGGACCTCGAATATGTCGTATCCGTCGATTTCTGGCAGGCCATTAAAGGCACCCAGATCCCACTCAATATCACTCGCTATGAAATCTGCGGCACCTGCCATGGCACCGGCTCAGCCGGCGGCGGCGAAGCCATCTGCCCGCAGTGCAAAGGCAGCGGCAATGTCAGCCAGATGGCCGGCGCCATGCGCTTCAACCTCACTTGCCCGCGCTGTGGCGGCTCCGGACGCTTGCGCGATGCCTGCCCCACCTGCGGCGGCGAGGGCCGCGTGGCCACTCCGGATACGGTCGAGGTCCGCATCCCTCCCGGCGCCCGCGACGGCTCGCGGCTGCGCGTGCCCGGCAAAGGCAACGCCGGCACCATGGGCGCGCCTCCCGGAGACCTGTACATCACCACCAAAGTGGAGGATCACCCGTTCTTCCATCGCGACGGCGACAACATCGAAATTCAGATCCCCATCGCCGTGTGGGAAGCGGCGCTCGGCGCCAAAATCGAAGTGCCCACCATCGACGGCCGCGCCCTCCTCAAGATTCCCCACGGCACCGGTAACGGCCAACGCTTTCGCCTGCGCGAAAAGGGCGTGGCCAATACGCGCACCGGGCAGCGCGGCGACCAGATCGTGGAAGTGGCCATCCAGGCCCCCGACCCGCGCGACGAACGCACTCGCGACCTCCTCAAAGAGCTGAGCAAGCTGCATCCGGAAGACCCGCGCAGCGAAATCTGGGAAAAGGTTTGAGCCCATGGCACGATCCAAATCCAAAGCCGCTTACATGATCTCGGCCGTTTCCGAGCAGTACCAGATTCATCCCCAGACCCTCCGCCTCTACGAGCGCGAGGGGTTGCTCAAGCCCTCCCGCAGCGACGGCAACACCAGGCTCTACACCGGCGAAGACCTGGAGCGCCTGGAAGTCATCCTGCATTTGACCCGCGATCTGGGCGTCAACCTGGCCGGCGTCGAGATTATTCTCAATATGCGCGAAAAAATGGGCCAGATGCAGGGCCAGATCCAGGAATTCGTCGCCACGCTGAACCGCGAGCTGGCCACCCGCCAAAGAACCTTCGAGCCGGACACGCACCAGGAGCTGGTTCGCGTGGTTACGGTCCGCTCCGCGCCGCGCAAGAGCGGCCGCGCCTGAAACTTTCCGCTGGTACCGCCGGTACCGGTTCCCTATCGTCCCGGGAGCAAGCTGCTATACTTTTTGAATTACGAAATCCCTCCAAAGGAAGCTGTTCCCATGCGCGTAACAGTCATCGGAACCGGATATGTCGGCACGGTAACGGGAGCGTGCCTGGCATATCTGGGACACCGCGTCACTTGCGTGGACACCGACCAGAGCAAGATCGCCAGATTGCAGCGTGGGGAATCGCCAATCTACGAGCCGTATCTGAACGAGTTGATCGCGCTCGCGGCCACGCGCGGCGGCATCGATTTCTCCGTAAGTCTCGAGCCCGCCGCCACCGAAAGTGAAGTCATCTTCATCGCCGTGGGAACACCGCCCCTGCCTTCGGGCGAGGCCAACCTGACGTACCTCGAAGCCGCCGCGCGCGCTATCGGTTCCGCCATGGACCCGTCCCACTTCCGCGTCGTGGTGAATAAATCCACCGTCCCGGTGGGCAGCGGCAACCTGGTCGAAGCGCTGGTGCGCGATGGCATCATGGAGAGTCGCCCCCAACAACGCCACGCCATCAAGTTCGGAGTTGCCAGCAACCCCGAATTCCTGCGCGAAGGCTGCGCGATCTCCGATTCGCTCTATCCCGACCGGATCGTGGTGGGCGCGGCCGACGAACGCACCCTCGCCACCATGCGCGAGCTCTACCTTCCCCTGGTGACGCAGGCTTTTGAATCCCCCGCCGGCGTGCCCCGTCCGGCCGGCCAGGGGATCGTCTCCCTGCTTGCGACCTCGCTCACCAGCGCGGAAATGATCAAGTATTCGGCCAACGCATTCCTCGCCTTGAAAATCGGCTTTGCCAACGAAATGGCGAACATTTGCGAGCGCGTGGGAGCGGAGGCCACCGCGGTCATGGCCGGCATCGGACTCGATACCCGCATCGGATCCCGCTTCCTGAACCCCGGCGTCGGCTGGGGCGGAAGCTGCTTCGGCAAGGACATCCACGCCCTGCTGCATACCGCCCACGAGTACGGCTACGACAGCAAGCTGCTGCGCGCGTCCATCGAGGTCAACGCCGCGCAGCGGCTGATGGTCATTCAGAAGCTCCAGGAAAAGCTCTTCATCCTCAAGGGCCGCACCATCGGCCTGCTGGGGCTGGCCTTCAAACCCGATACCGACGACATTCGCGACGCGCCCAGCCTCCATATCGCCGAACGCCTGCTGCAAATGGACGCGCGCGTCAAAGCTTACGACCCGGTGGCCATCGAAGCCTGCCGCCAGCAGCGGCCCGACCTCAAGATCCGTCTCTGCGATTCGCCCGAGGAGTTGGCCGAGGACTGCGACGCGCTGGTGGTAGTGACCGAGTGGCAGCAGTTTCGCACCCTCGACCTGGTCCGGCTCGGCTCCCTCATGCATACCCGAATTTTGGTGGATGGACGCAACCTGTTCCTTCCCGAGGAAGCTCTCGCCGCCGGCTTCGACTACACCGGCATCGGCCGCAGTTCCCGGCCGCGCGCAGCCGGGGCCAACGGGCCGGCAGGTGCAGCAGCCGCCGCCGAGACGGAACGCTGATGCCCTTTGTGAAAGTTGCCCGCCTGGCCGACCTGCCGCCGGATTCGCTGACGGAAGTGTTTGTCGGCGGCGAGCCTTACGCCATCTGCAACCTGGGCGGCGAAGTTCACGCTCTCAGCGGCATTTGCCCCCACGAAGGCGGCCCGCTCGGCCAGGGCCAGATTCACGACGGCTGCGTGGTTTGTCCCTATCACCTCTGGGAGTTCGATTGCCGCACCGGAGCCTGCGACCTCGATCCGTCCAGTGGCGTCAAGACGTACCCAGTCAAAGTCGAAGGCGACGACATTCTGATCCAGGTGCCATAAGACGTTGAGCCACAGATGAACACAGATAAGACACGCCGGTTTTCATCTGTGTTTATCTGTGTTCATCCGTGGCTATATTTCTTTCCTGCCCATGCCTGAACTTCCCGAAGTCGAAACCGTAACCCGGTCGCTCCAGCCCATCGTCGGGCGGCGCATTCTGGCGGTGGAAATTCGCGGCGCGCGCATTCTTCGCGGCGCCGATCCGGACCGGGTCGCCGTCGAGCTTGTGGGGCGGCGCATCACCCAGGTGAAACGCTACGGCAAGTTCATTCTGCTGTCCCTTGGCCGCTCCGGTTACGTGGTCCTTCACCTTGGCATGACCGGCCGCCTGCTGCTCGGCGGCGAGGCCGGCAAGCACACCCACGTCATCCTCACCCTCGATAAGGGCAGCCTGCTTTTTGACGACAGCCGCCAGTTCGGCTCGTTCGAATTCAGCCGGGAGTTCCCCGCGCGTGTAGCCAAGCTCGGCCCCGAACCGCTCGAAATCGGGAGCCAGGAGTTCGCGCTCGCGCTCAAAAGTCACCGGGTCCGCGTCAAGTCCCTGCTGCTCAACCAGTCCTTCGTCCGGGGCGTCGGCAATATCTATGCCGATGAATCCCTGTTTCGCGCCGGTATCCATCCGCTGGCTCTTTCCCACCGCCTCACCGCCGAGCGCGCCCGCGGCCTGCACCGGGCCATCGTCGATGTGCTCTCCGATGCCATCGACGCGGGCGGTTCGTCGATTTCCGATTACGTGGACGCGGAAGGCCGCAAGGGGTTTTTCCAGGTGCAGCACCGCGTTTACCAGCGCACCGGAGAGCCCTGCGTGGTTTGCGGCTCCCCCATCCGCCGTCTGCTGGTGGCGCAGCGCTCCTCCCACTTCTGCGCCCGCTGCCAGAAGCGCTAAACGCGGGGCGCTTAGCCGATCTGGGGATTTCGCAGTTTCGGCGCGGCAACCGCTCCCTAACGGTCGCGGCTCGGTTAAGGGCGTCGCGTGTTTTCAATCACTTACCGAGCCGCGACCGTTAGGGAGCGGTTGCCGGGAACGGATTCCCCCAGATTGGTTCAGCACACCTAAACGGGCAAGGCCCGCGCCTGCGGTAAGATCGTCCAGAAGCCTTATTATGACTCGCCAGACTTTTCTCAAGCTCGCCGTGGCCGGGATACCCGTCGCGGGAGCGCGCGCACAGCAAGCGGCGCCGAAACCCAATCCCGACCTCGGATTCACCGACACGCCGATGCTTCCCGACTTGCCCTGGCACGTTCACGACCCCGCCCGCCCGCACCCGCAACAGATCCGGCCCTCGGGCACGCCCGGCGGCCCACCGTCGGATGCCGTGGTGCTGTTCGACGGCGGCGATCTTTCCCGCTGGAATCAGCGCGGCCGAGGCGCGGACGCCGGTAAATTCGTCGACGCCCGCTGGAAAGTGGGAGACGGCTGGTTCGAGGTCGCGCCCAATACGGGCGACCTCCTCAGCCGCGAGAAGTTTGGAGACTGCCAGATCCACGTGGAATGGAGTTCGCCCACCGAAATCCATGCCAACAGCCAGGGACGCGGTAACAGCGGCGTGCTGATTATGAGCCGCTATGAAATGCAGGTGCTCGACGCCTGGGACAACCCGACCTACGCCGATGGCGAAGCCAGCGCCATCTACGGCCAATGGCCGCCCCTGGTGATGCCGGCACGCCGCCCTGGCGAATGGAACACCTACGACATCGCCTTCGAAGCGCCCCGTTTCGACGGCGAAAAGCTGGTGCGTCCGGCATTTGTAACGCTCTTCTATAACGGCGTGATTGTGCACAACCGCAAGGAAATCCTTGGTGCCATGGTCTACCGCAAGGTCGCCACCTACACCGCCCACGGCGCCGAAGAGCCGCTCATGCTGCAGGACCATCACAACCCCGTCCGCTACCGCAACATCTGGGTGCGGCGGATGAATGGGTACGACCGGCCGGAGGCGTAAGACGGGCCTTTGTTTCTTATAGTTGCGGCGAAGATTGGGTTCGTTCGGTAACGGCGGTCTGGGCTCGCGTTTGTGCATTTTTGTGCATCCGGGCCGGGCCGATGCACAATGGCCAACTTGAGCCTCGGATCAGCCCTGCGCCGATTGGCAATCGGCGCGCAGGTTGCCAACCCACAGTAGGCCCTTGTAGTTCAATCTGCTACGGGCATTGTTGGGTTTCGGTAACGGCGGTTCGGGCTCGCTGTTGTGCATTTTTGTGCATATTTGTCGAGTAATCGGTGGCTGTCCGGCTTGGTGCCCCACGATCCATATTTAGCATGGCGCTGGGAGGGGCCTCACGGCTGCGGCTGGCTAACCCCTTGCAGCAACGCGGGTTACGCCATTGGGAAGCCCGGTGATCGAAGGATCAGGACGGCTGCCGCTCCAGCAGGCTGGGCTCGGCAAACAGCCGGCGCAGGCGCGGCTTTGGCTGAGCCGGACGATCCAGAGCTGCCACGAAAGCGCTCCAGTGCTCCGCGTCCAGGGAAAAGCGGCGCTGGTCGGCAAGCGTCAGCTCCGCTTCGGCGCAGGCGCTATGGATGATGAAACTGGTCAAGCTCTCCCCTCGCTCCTCGGCGGCGCGCCGCATCAGATCTTCCTGTTGCGCCGATGTCCTAAGATTCAGGCGTCGTGATCGGGGTGCTTTCAGGGTTGAGGGCACGGCATCATCCTCCGTACATACATTGTACGCCGAATCTGGTGATTTTGAAAGTCTGGATTTGTGTTAGCTTCGTTCTATTATCAACACAGTTGTAGCATGCCTGAAAACGTCGACTCCACCGCCGCCGGGGCGCTCTCGCAAGTCGAGAAGCTGAAGAGCGGTCACCAAGTGAAGGCGTTCCAGTGCGGCAAGCACCCGCTCGACCTGTTTCTGAAACTTCACGCACTCAAGAATCAGGAGGCGGATTCCTCCCAAACGTACGTGGTGCAACGGAACGGGTCCGTGGCCGGCTACTATTCGCTCACCGTCGGCTCCGTGGACAGGCCGGACTGCCCGCCGGGCATTACCGCCGGGATGCCTCCCGCCTATCCGATTCCCGTGATCCTGCTGGCGCGGCTAGCCGTCGACCGCGGCGAACAGGGCTGCGGTCTGGGCAGCGCGCTCCTGAAAGACGCCTTCCACCGAATCGCCTCGGCCGCGGAGATTGTCGGGGCGCGCGCCATATTGGTCCATGCGATCGATGCGGAGGCGAAAGCTTTCTATCAACATTTCAACTTTGAGGAGTTCCCCGCGGGCACGCTGCACCTGATGCTCTCGTTAAAGGATGTCCGGGCGGCAATTGCGGGAGAGGTGTAAGTGAGCCGATTCGAGATGCCTGGCCGTCAGGGAAGATAGCGCGGCTCCAATAGTACCCGTTTGCCGGGTGCTTAACCGATCGGGGGATTTCGCAATTCAGACGCGGCACCCGCGTCCGCGTCTAGGACACCGCCAATGTGGGATAATCTTGGTGATCGCCAGATGCCGGGCATGGCGACCGCGTGGGTCGGGCGGTCCGGGCGGCGCAGTTTCCGAAGGTGCTCAGCACAAGCCGTGAGTAACGGAGAAATCGGAGCAAAGCGCCATGGCAACAACAAAAGGCAGGGCGAAGGAGCCGGAAGAGGCTCTCGAACCGAGAGCGGCGGATCCGCCATCCGGGCGCGATGCCCCGGGATTCCCCATTGTCGGCATCGGCGCATCGGCCGGGGGGCTGGCGGCGTTTGAAGCCTTCTTTTCGGGCATGCCCGCCGGCACCGATCCCGGCATGGCCTTTGTCATGGTGCAGCACCTGGCCCCGGACCACAAGAGCATCCTCTCCGAACTGGTCAAGCGTTATACCCGCATGGAGGTCTTCCAGGTTGCC
>PLRS01000114.1 GCA_003164035.1 Bryobacterales bacterium
TTTCAATCCCGGAAATCGCCCGCCTGGCCACCCACCTGACCCGCCTCGCCGAAGCCAAAAAGCTCCTCCAGGCGACCCAAAGGCCCCTCCGTAAGGCCGCCTAAGGCCGCCGGACCGAAAAAAAGCCATTCGTTTAGGGCGCCGTCGAGCGGACTCTGCCCTAAGTGTGTCTGCCCTCTCGCGTCGGTGGTTCTTTCCTTCGTGGCGCGGACTGTCAGTCCGCGGCGTCGGCTTTCGAGCCGACGTTCTTTTCCTCCGTAGCGCCGGCGATCTTTGTCGCCGGTGTCCGATTCTTATCGTTCGCTGGGGAAGCCGAGCTTCCGCGCCACCACGGGACCGTGCAATTCGCGCAGAGCATCGGTTGCGATCCAGCGGGCGGAGCGCGAACCTTGGCGGCCGATGGCCTCGGCGGTGCCAATCGCCTTGGCGTGCAACTGCCGATTGCGCTTTCCGATCTGCCGCAATGCCCAGTTCACCGCCTTTTTCACCATGTTACGGTCGTCGCAGGCGGCCGCGGCGATCAGCGGCAGAAAGGCTTCAAATTGTGCGTCGGATGCCTCGTGGGCTTTCACCGCCAGCCCGGCCATCAGAGCGAATCCGGCGCGGCGGACGAATTCGGCATCGGCATCCGCCCACTCGGCGGCTTTCTCGAATGCGGCCGGAGTGTGGCGCAGCAGGTTGTGGCACAACCCGTCGCACACGTCCCAGGAATCCAGATGGCGCACCCAGCGCTCCATCTGGCGGTTCCCTACCAGGGCGGGATCGTCCACCAGGGGCGCCAGTATCCGCGCTTCGTGAATACCGGTATCCCACAAGCGCAGCGCCAGGCGGTGGTCGCGCCCCAGCTCCTTAGCGATACGCCGCAGCAGCGGTACACTCACGCCCAGGGTGCCCTCGGCGCTGATTCCGTATCGCGCCATCCCGGCAACATTTGCCGGATTGGCGTGGGAGTTGAGTTCGGCGACCACCTGCGCCAGCACCGAATCGACACCGGTTTTCGGCTTGAGGACGGTTCCACGCGCCATACGAATGTGGATCTCAGAATATCAAGCCGCCGTGGGTTCGTCACTGCACCCGCGGAGCATGCCATCCGCCGGGCTGTATAATGTTTCCGAATGGATGCGCCGAGCGGATAGGGCTTTCCGGCGCGTCATACCAATTGCGGACCGAATCCAGTTGACGCCACCAAGACTTTCCCGGCGAGCCACCGTCCTCGCCGATTGCTTTCTCGTTTTTCTGTTTGCGGCGGCGCTCATCCGCCCCTACTTCAAAGCCAAGTACCTGGACAAGTGGGAGTCCATCGAAAGCACCTTCATCAGCGACGCCCGCTTCCTGGTAGCCCATTGGCCCCACCCGCAATGGCAGCCGCTCTGGTACTGCGGCACGCGTTTCGATTACATTTATCCGCCCGCGTTGCGCTACGGCACGGCCATCGTCTCCAAGCTGACCGGCTTCTGGCCGGTGAAGGCCTATCACTTCTACGTATCGCTGTCCTATGCCTTCGGCATCGCCGGTATCTATCTGCTGGTCCGGGCGGCCAGTAAATCCAGGGCGGCAGCCTTTTTCAGCGCGGCGGCTACGGCCCTCATGTCACCCTGTTTTCTTTTCCTGCCCAACTTCCGCAACGATGCCTGGAAACTCCTCCCGCTGCGTCTTGGGGTTCTGGTCAAGTATGGCGAAGGCCCGCACATGACGGCTTTGGCCTGGGTCGGTGTCGCCCTCGCCTGTGCCTGGATTGCGCTCGATACCCGCTGCCGCTGGGCTATCGCGCTGGCCGCGGCAGGTTCGGCCGCGGTCGTGTCGCACAACTTCTATGGCGCCGTAGCCCTCGCCATCTTCTATCCGATTCTGGTCTGGTCGTTCTGGATCACCCGGCTCGACAAGCGCATCTTCCTTCCCGCCGCGGCGATCCCGGTCCTCGGCTACGGCCTGACCGCCTTCTGGCTGGTGCCGTCGTATTTCCGAGTCACCGAAGAAAACATGCGCTACGTTTCCCGGAACGGCAACACCTGGTCGGTGTGGGCCGCGCTGGCGGTCGCGGTGGCTTTTCTGGTTTTCAGTAACCGCCTGGCGCGCGGCAAACCTGGGCGTACCTGGCCGGTGTTTGCCGCCGGTTCGGTAGTCTTTTTTTCGCTGTTGGTGCTCGGCAACGCCTGGTTCGATTTTCGCGTCTCCGGTGAACCGCTGCGCCTGGCGCCGGAATTCGACCTCGCCTGCATCCTCGGCGCGGCCGCCCTGCTCGGCTGGCTGTGGTCGCTGGGCGGACGGCTTCCGCGCCTGGCCGTCGCGCTGGTGCTGGCGCTGTCGTTCTATACTGCTCGCGGCTACCTGCGCCACGCCTGGCAGATTTTTCCTCGCGCGGCGGATTACCAGCCCAGAGTCGAATACCGCGTCACCGAGTGGCTGGCCGCCAACCTGCCCGGCTCCCGCGTTTACGCGAGCGGCTCGGTGCGTTTCTGGTTCGACGCCTGGCACGACCTCGCCCAACCCGGCGGCGGTTCCGAGCAGGGCTTGCTCAACGGCCTGGTGGAAGCCGCCCAGTGGGAGGTCAATCTCGGCACCAGGCCCGAACCCACGGTCTTGTGGCTGCAAGCACTCGGCGTCGACGCCATCTATGTCCCGGACCGGCGTTCCCGGGAAATCTTCAAGGACATCCAGTCCCCCAGGAAGCTCGATGGCGTTCTGCCGGTCGTCTACGACGACCATGAGGGCGACACCATCTACCGCGTGCCGCGGCGGTTTGCCGCCCGCGCCCGCGTGGTGGACACCACCGGCCTCAATGCCGCCCGCCCTCCGGGCTTCAACGACGATGTGGAACACCTGCGGGCCTACGTCGAAGTGCTGGAAAAGGGCCCCGGCGCCGCTGTCGCCGTCACCCGCCCGGCTACCGGCCTGATCCTGATCGGCGCCCACATCGAGCCCCATCAGTCGCTGATCGTGCAGGAAACCTACGATCCCGCCTGGCAGGCGTGGACCGGCCCTTACCGGCTCCCGGTTCGGAAAGACGCCATGGGCATGATGGCCATCGACCCTCCGGCGGGCGACCTCCGCCTGCGTCTGGAATTTGTCACCCCGTCCGAGAACCGCATCGGCCGCATGGTCACTCTGATCGCCATCGCCATCTGCCTGGCACTGCTCGCGCTCGATTGGCGCGCCGCGCGGCGTTGCCGAACCGCCGCCTGATTACCTGCCCGCCCACGCCGGCGAGCGTTTGCCCAAAAACGCAGTCATACCTTCCTGCGCGTCGGCGGCAAGAGCGTTCATCGACATCACCTCCTTGGCGTAGGCATAGGCTTTGGCTTGGTCCAGGTCGATCTGGGTGTAGAAGGCTTGCTTGCCGAGGGCGACCACCAGGGAACTGGCTTCGGCCACCTTGGCGGCCAGTTGGCGCGTTTCGGCCTTCAGCGAAGCGGCGGGCACGGCGCGGTTGATCAGTCCCCATTCGGCCGCGGTCGCCGCGCTCACCGGCTCGCCGGTCAGCAGCATTTCCAGCGCGCGCTTGCGGCCGATGGCCCGCGTCAAGGCCACCATGGGTGCGGTGCAGAATAGGCCGATCTTGACGCCGGGCGTTGCGAACCAGGCTCCCTCGGCCGCGATGGCCAGGTCGCACGCGGCGACCAATTGGCATCCCGCCGCGGTGGCCGGACCCTGCACCTCGGCGACTACCGGCTGCGGAATGCTCTGGAGGAGGGTCATCAGTTCCGTGCAGACATCGAAGATCTCGCGATAGTCGTTGAGGCATCGCCCGGTCATCTCGGAAAGGTCGTGGCCGGAGCAGAATACCTTGCCGGCCGCGGCCAGAAGCACGGTTCGTGTTTCACGGTCGCGCGCGATTTCCGACAGGCATGCGATCAACTCCCGCATCAGCCCCAGCGAAAGCGCATTGCGCCGCTCCGGACGCTGCAGCGTCACCACCGTCGCCGGTCCTTCCCGCGTCACCCCGATCGATTCGAAGTCCATCGCTCGATTAGCCCCCTTCGTAGCGTAGCGCGACTCGTGATACTCTCTGAGTCGCGATGGACACCAATGGAAAGGTCGCACTGGTCACCGGCGCCGGCAGCGGGATTGGCCGCGCGGTGGCGCTGGCTTTGCACGGGGCGGGGTACGCGGTGGTGTTGGCCGGACGCCGCCAGGAACAGCTCGATCGAACAATCGCGCTAGCGGCGTCCAGCGCGCCACTGCTCGCCGTCCCCACCGATGTCGGACAGCCGGATTCCGTGCGGGCGCTATTCTCGACGATTCGCGAGAAATTCGGCCGCCTGGACGTTCTCTTCAACAATGCCGGCGCCACCGCGCCCGCAATTCCCATGGAAGAGCTGACTTACGAGCAGTGGAACGCCGTGGTGAGCGTGAACCTGACGGGCGCGTTCCTGTGCGCCCAGCAAGCCATTCGGCTGATGAAGACGCAACAGCCCCGCGGCGGGCGCATCATTAATAACGGTTCGATTTCGGCCACCGCACCGCGGCCCAATTCGGCGCCGTACACCGCCACCAAACATGCCATCACGGGGCTGACCAAGAGCATCTCCCTCGATGGCCGCGCCTGGGACATCGCCTGCGGCCAGATCGACATCGGCAACGCCGCCACCGAAATGACCGAGCGCATGAAAGTCGGCGTAGCGCAGGCCGACGGTTCCCTGCGCCCCGAGCCGCGCATGGATGTGCGCCACGTAGCCGATGCCGTGCTGTACATGGTGAATCTGCCGCTGGAGGCGAACGTGCAATTCATGACCGTCATGGCGACCTGCATGCCCTTGATCGGGAGGGGCTGAGAACAGGCTCTGATATAATGTGTACACATCTGTACACAGGAGAACAGGACCATGGATCCCATCAGGGTCGGCATTCGGGATTTTCGGGAAAACCTCGCAACATACCTACTCGAAAGCGACGCGCCGGTAGCCATCACCCGCCACGGCGACACGGTCGGATACTTTATACCGGCGCGGCGCAAGCGCTCCGAAACGGAACGCGTAGCCCTGAAAGAAGCCGCCGCACAGCTTGATAAGTTACTGGCAGCGAAAGGGCTGACCGAAGAGGAGTTAGTCGAGGATTTTAAGCGTTGGCGCGCTGGCAAGCGCCGGTGAGCGCCGGCACAGGGCTGGTGCTGGACGCCAACATCCCGATCCGCGCCGTACTCGGCAGCCGGGTCCGCTCTTTGTTGCAGGCTTACGAGGATTCGACGGACTTCTACGCCCCGGACGTATGTTTCGAGGGGCGCTGGTCAAGCAGGTGGACGTGGCATTGTATCGGGATTTCGAGCAACTCGCGCGCGAGCGAATCGCCGCGCGCGACGTCGAGGACTGGCCTGTTGTCGCAACAGCCCTCATGCTGAATGTTCCCATCTGGACGGAAGACAGAGATTTCTTCGGCAGCGGCATTGCGACCTGGACGACAGACCGCGTGGAGCTGCACCTGCGACGTCGGTGGCAAGGGCCGGCGACCTGAATTTCGCAGACGCATCGGCGGATCTGAAACAAAGGAAAGACCATGTTGCGCTATTCCGTCAAACTCCCCAAAGACACCAACGGCACGATTTTGGCCGATGTGCCCGCCATTCCCGAAGCCCATACCTTCGGGGAAGACGGCGAGGAAGCCCTGGTGCGCGCCGTCGATGCCATTGAGACGGCCCTCATGGGATACCAGGTGGACCGGTTGCTCGACCTGCGTCACGCCTCCCGGTTGGATCAACTGGAGGCGGCCTTCCGCGTACTCGGCAAGCGGCTCACTCTGGAAATTCGCGAGGCCGCTTAACGCGGTAAGTACGCAACGCCAGCAGGGTCCGGAACCTTCCGTTGGCCGCTACTTCAGCGACGCGAGTGCCTTGATCTCCCGCCGGGCGATTTCCTTGGGAACGGGCGCATAGCCCAGGGCCGCCACCATTTTCTGACCGTCGGTGAGGGACCAGCGCAAGAAGCCCGTCAGCACTTTTCGCTGACCTTCCCCGCGGGCTTTCTGGGGTATCAGGAGCCAGGTGAAGGTGGCAATGGGATAGGCCGCCGCGCCGGGCGGATCGGTGATGGAAACCCGGAAGTGATCGGGAATGTTTCCGGCGGCGCTCGCCGCCGCGGCGGTGACGCTGTCCAGGTTGGCTTTGACGAACTGCCCGCCGGAGTTCCTGACGCTGCCGAACGGGATGTTGTTCTGCACGGCGTAGGTGAGCTCCACGTAACCGATGGAATAGGGCGTCTGCTTTAAGAGCCCCGACACGCCGTCGTTGCCCTTGGCCGAAAGACCGGTGGGCCATGGCACCGAGGTCCCTTTGCCCACGCGTTTCTGCCATTGCTTGGCGATCTTGCTCAGGTAGTCCGTCCAGCAGTATGTGGTGCCGCTTCCATCGGAACGGTGAACCACCACGATCGGGTTCGCCGGCAGGCGCGCCCGCGGGTTGTTCCGGGCGAGAACGGGATCGTTCCAATTCCTGATGGTGCCGAGGAAGATACCGCTAAGGGACTCCGGCGTGAATCTCAGTTCCTCCCGCATTCCCGGTATGTTGTACGCGGGCACGGCGGCGCCCAGCACGGTGGGGAAATGGAGGATCTCGGTATGCAGGCGGGTCCGGGCCTCCCCAAGTTGTTCTTCGGTCATCGGTCCGTCCGAGGCGCCAAAATCGACCGAACCGTCCAGAATGCGTTTGATACCTTCGGCCGATCCGACCGATTCATAGTTGATTTCGACGCCGGGACGGAGTTTCTGGTAGGAATCGAACCATTGGGCGTAGATCGGGTAGGGAAACGTGGCGCCCGCCCCATTGACCGTCTGGCCGATGGAGGGCTGCGCGAGGAAGAAAACCAATCCCGCTAGTGAGACGACGGCTTTGCTCATCATTCGGACTCCTCTTTCTTTCAGGACCCGCTTACGGGGCGGCAAATTCTATGGCATGGCTTCGAGGCCGCGGGAGCGCCCCAACGGCCGGAAACGGCGCCGTCATCCAGCATGATCGGCGGAAATGCAGGCGTCGTCGTCTCCTTTCTTCAGGCGGTCGAGCACGGACTCGATTTCCGCGAACAGGGCGTCGGGTTGAATCGGTTTGGCCAGATAACCGTCCATGCCGGCGTCCAGACACTGATCGCGATGATCCGTCATGGCGTTGGCGGTGAGCGCGATGATGGGCAGATGAGTGACGGATCCGCGCTCGGCGTCGCGAATCCGCCTGGCGGCTTCGAGGCCATCCATTTCGGGCATCTGCATATCCATGAGGACCAGGTCGAAACGGCGCTCCCGGACCAGTGCCAGCGCTTCCCGTCCATTGTTCGCCACCGACGGCCGAAGACCGCGTTTCTTCAGGAGACGCACGACGACCACCTGGTTGGTTTTGTTGTCCTCGGCCACCAGGATCTCCCGGCCTTGAAGGCGCTCGGCCGCCGACGACACCGCGCCGGACCGCTTCTGTTCCGATCCGGCTGGCGGCAGCGGATAGGAGAGTTGGAAGGAGAACTTGCTGCCCCGGTCCGGTTCGCTTTCGACCGACAGTTCGCCACCCATGAGATGGACCAGTCGCGAGCAGATGGCCAGGCCGAGGCCCGTGCCGCCGTATCTGCGGTTTACCGAGCCGTCGGCCTGGCGGAACGGCTCGAAGATGATGGACTGTTGCTGGCGGGAGAGGCCGATCCCCGTGTCGGCGACGGAAAAAGCGACGCCTGCCGTTAAGAGAGAACCGGGCACGCTATCGAGAGCGATGCGAACCCCGCCCCGTTGGGTGAACTTGACGGCGTTGTTGGTCAGATTCAGGAGTATCTGACGGAGACGGTTGCGATCGCCAAACAAACGGTCGGGGATGGCGGGCTCAACCTCGCTGGCGAGGCTCAGTCCCTTTTGGGCCGCCGACAGTTCCATGATCGAGATCACGTCGCGCACGCACTCGCGAACGGAGAAGTTCTCCCGCTCGAATTGTATCCGGCCGGCCTCCACTTTGGAGAAATCGAGAATGTCGTTGATCACCGAAAGCAGGGCCTCGGCGGAAGTGGTGGCGATTTTCAGATCTTCCGCTTGCGGACCGGTCAGTCCGGTGTCGGCGAGCAGGTGCAACATGCCCAGCACGCCGTTGATGGGCGTGCGGATTTCGTGGCTCATGTTGGCCAGGAACTCGCTTTTGGCGCGGTTGGCTTCCTCGGCGCGGGCCTTGGCGGAGCGCAATTCGGCGGTCCGTTCCGCCACCTTGCGGTCCAGACCGGCCATCAGGGTTTGTAACTCGCCGTTCAGTTTTTCGCGGTCCGCCAGGGCCGATTGCAGTTGCGTGTACGATTCCGCCAGGCGGCCGGCCACCTTGGTGAAGTCGGAAGCCACCGCCGCGATTTCATGCGGCACATCCGCCGGCAGCGAAACCCGCAGCGACCGGCTGCCGTCCTCCGAGAAGCGTTCAAACGCCAACAGGAGCGTCTCGAGAGGCCGCGTGACGCTCAAGCTGAAAAGGCGTGCCACCAGCAAGGACAATGCGAACACCGCCAACAGGCAGAGCGAAGCCATCAGGTAATACATCTCGGTCTGAAAATAGATCTCCGACTCCGGCTCCTTCAGAAAGATGCGCCACCCGGTGAGCGCCGAACTCTCCGCGCTGACCAGGTAGCGCGTGTTCACCCCCGCGCTATCGGCGTCGTCAAGGCGAAAGGTCGCATGCTGGGGAGCGGTCCGCGCCGCTTTTACCAACGCCGAATCCTGCAACGATTGGAGCGGCGTGTAACGCGACTCCCCCGCAGCGTAGACCACCTGTCCCAGTTCATCGACAATGATTCCCGACAGCCGGTTCAAACCGTGGTAGCGGGCAAAGTGGAAGGCGGAGATCCGCAGAGCGGCGCACACCGCGCCCACCACCGCGCCTTTGGCCCCGAACCACGGAGCCGTCAAATAGATGACCGGTTCGGAATGAAAGCGATCCCACACCACGCCGGACACCACGGGCTTCCTACCGGAGATCGTGCGGCGGTAATAGTCGCGGTCCTGAATTCGGCCCACCCCGAAGATGGTGCGATCGTCGGCTACGGCGGGCGAGGTGCCGACAACCGCTCCCGGCCTGGCGATCAGGGAGAGACTTTGAAAATCGGGATACACAGCGTGCACGCGGGCCAGTCGCCCGTCGAGGGCGGCCCGGTCGCGGACGGCGCTGCCTTCCAGGATTCCGGCCAGCGAGGCGACACCGGACAGATGGCGCATCACTACCGCATCGATATCCTGCCTGACCGCGAGCGCCGCCTCCTCGATTTCCTGGCGCGCGTCCCACGACTGGCGGTCGACATACAAACGCCCCGTGACGATCGTGAGCGGAATCAACGGGATCGTGGCCAGCAGGACGAAGCGTTGCGAAAGGTGCCCGCGCAGGGTCATTCTGCGCCGGTTCGCCGCCGGAACCAGCGCGTCCACGAACGGCGCCAGAATCGCATTGATAAACCCGTTCAGCGGACAGGTTACGATCGAGATCCAGCAGAGGGGCGAGGGTTGATGCAGCCAAAAGACGTAGACGCAGATGGAGAGCGGCGTCCCGAGGACGGACCAGTATATCAATTCAGCCAGAGGCGCCTGGACACCTTTTCGGGCCAGGGCGCCGATGGCGATCGCTTCCGCCACCAGCAAGCCAGTCGCGAACAGCCCCAGCGAGGCGGCGACCGGACCGCAGGAAATGGCCGCCACGATCCCTCCCCACAAAGGACCAAAACGAAGTGCGGCTGCCAGGTAGACAATGCCGCCGAAGAACAGGCGGGCATCCGGTAAGATGCTGACATTGCAGGAATTGATGAGGAGGCCTAGCGCGCCCGCCGCAACGCAGAGAAGCAGCGTGCGACGGTCCGGAAGCGAAGATCTCATGTAAGCTTCGTTATCGGACAGAAAAGAGAAAATGAGATGAATATGCGATTAAAATGCCCGAATATACCAAACCGTATTCAATCCGCAACGCGTTCGTCACAATCAGCGCCCGAATAGGCCAAGGGCACCCTGCCGGTATGGAGCGAAGCCCTGTTGGGTCGACTGGAAGCGGCCTTCCGCGTACTCGGCAAGCGGCTCACTCTGGAAATTCGAGAGGCCGCGTAGCCCCGCAATTACCGGCTCAACCAGGTATCTGCCGCGCGGTCGGCGGCGCGTGGTAACCAAGACCCGTCAGGCTGGCCCAAATGCTCTCCGCGCCCGGCGTAGTGCCCACGTGCGGATGCCCGGTCGAGTACAACACCGCATCCAGATCCTGCGCGGGACGAAAGATGGCGGGGTCTTCGAATTGGAAGACCGCCGCTTTCGGAGCCGAAGAATGGGAAGCGTCCAGAATGGCGTTGGTGGCGCGGCGCGCGGCCTCGTTGGCCCCTTCCATTGTGGCCAGGTTGGTATTGGTGCGCACATAGTCCGAGGCCAGAAAGAGGTTCGGGATTTCCGTCTGAGCCTGCGGGCGGTATTGAAAAGAATTCACGGTGTTGATGAGCAGCGGTTCAAGATTTGCCGCCTGGGACGGATTGGGGAAGCTGATATCGGGATCGAGAAACCAGTCGACGACCTCGAGGCCGCCGGGCGTCACATTGAGCGGCACACTTGCGGCGATCTGCTGCCAGACTTCGGTCCGGATCTCTTCCGGCGTGCACTCGGCCGCCGGCTTGCCGTAGAGGATGCCGGGCGTGTTCCAGTCGGAAACGTCGACCGAGAGAATATCGCGGCAGTTGCCGTTTCCGCGGTCTTCCAAACCGGCCCGCCAGAATTGGCGCTGGGAAATCGAGGTCAGCGCCCACGGCGAATCGAGATAGATCACATGGCCGTTGCAGAGCGGTTCTTCACGATCCAGGTAGAACTGGATGCCGTTCATCCACTCCACCTTGAGCTGGTCCAGATTGGCGATGCTGGGGGCGGCGGACTTCATCTGGCTGCTGACCAGCGGCGCCATGACCTCGACCGGCATGGCTGCCACGTAGTAGTCCGCGGTGATGGTTTCGGTTCCCGCGGCGGTAGCCAGCTCAACGCCGCCGATACGGCCGCCGCTCATCAGGAACTGCTCGACCTTCACATCCAGGCGGAGCTGGACGCCGAGCTTGCGGAGGTGATCGATCCAGGGAAAGATCCACACGTCGTTGGTCGGGCCGGTCAGGAGCCGGTCGAACGACTCACCGGGGAAGGCCAGCGGATAGAGGAGCTGCAATAGAATCGGGCCGACTGTGCGGGTGCTGCTTTCCTCGGCGCGCATGGCGACCAGCGAACGCGTGAGCCCCTCCGCGAGGTACTTCTGGTAGGCGACCGACCGTTCGGCCGCGCCGATGAAATCCCAGAAGGCGATCTTCTCGTACTCCTCCTCGCGCCGCCTTTGGCAACTGGTGGCGATCACCAGTATCCGCTCCACAAAATAGGCGGTTTCCTGAGCCGGAACGCCGAGGTTGGTGAAGAGCTCGCCCAGGAAAACCCGAAAATCGGCCACGGTATCCGGCACGCGGGCGACCCAGAAGGTGTCCTGCCTCCCGGCGCGAGCGAGCAAGATGCGGGTCGCGGCAGTCAGGTTCTCGAAGACATTGCTCGATGCGCCATAGGGGATGCGCCGCATCGTGTCGATTACGTGACGGTAAAACCCGGGAAAGAAACGGAAGCCGTGTTCGCCAGGCAGGTCGCGGCGGCCGCCGGTACCGGAACCGGCTTTGAGCAGGCTGCGGGCCTTCCCTCCGAAAAGGGAATTACGCTCATAGACCCGGACTTCGAAACCGCGTTCCGCCAGTTCGTGTGCCGCCGAAAGTCCGGCCACACCACCGCCCAGTATGGCAACCGACTCGCCCATGCTTTGTCCCCCTCCGGGTGCCGAGCCATTCCATTCAAAATGAAGGTTCCGAGTATATCACAGCCTCTGATCTGTTGCGCGCTTAATGTGGCTGCAGGAACCGGCTACTCGTCGCGCAGGGCGACGATGGGATGGATGGCGGCGGCTTTGCGGGCCGGCCGCCAACTCGCCAACGAGGCGGTAATCGCCAGGGTGGAAGCGGTGGCCGCAAAGATGCGCGGGTCGGTGGCTTGGACGCCGTAGAGCAGGCTGGCCATGAGGCGGGTGAGCGCGAGCGCCGCAGCCAGGCCGGCGGCAATGCCCGCCAGGGCCACGGCCATCCCTTCCCTCAGCACCAAGCCCACCACGTCGCCGCGCCCGGCGCCCAGTGCCACGCGGACGCCGATCTCGCGCGTGCGGGCGGCCACCGAGTAGGCGATTACGCCGTAAATGCCGACCAACGCCAGCACGAAGGCGGAGGCGGCGAAGGTTCCGAGCAGAAACAGGTTGAAACGCTGCGGCGCGATGGAATCCGCCAGGGCCCGATCGAGAGTCTTCACGTCGTAAGCCGGCACGGTGGGATCGATGGCGGCCATCTCGCGGCGAATCGCAGGCATGACGCCTGGCGGACTGGCGGCGCGGATGGCCACGTCAAAACCCAGCGTCATGCGGTTCGGAAAGGGCAGGAAAACCTCCGGTGGGGCATCGGCATCCAAGTGGGAGTAGCGCAGATCGGCAAGCACCCCGACGACCACGGCTGGCTGCGGCGCCGACAGAGATCGGCCGATCGGATCGACGGCGCCAAAGGCTTCGCGGGCCATGCTCTCGTTTAGCATGACCACGCCGCCCTGGTCCGCATCGCTCAGCCAGCGGCCCTCGCGCAGTTGCATACCGATGGCGCGAAAGTAGCCGGGGGAAGCGGCGTTCAGATGGAGCACGTGGGTCTGGGTGGGCGACGGATCGTTGGGAAATGCGGGAGCGCCGCTGAACCCAAACTGGGTCGAAATTCCGGCGGACTCAACGCCGGGAACGGACCCGAGACGGCGAAGCAACTCGTTCCGATAGCCCTGCTGGGCGGCTGGGTTCGATTGCGTCCCGGCCAAGCGGATTTTCAGGAGCAGGACTCTTTCCGGCGCAAATCCGGCGGGACGCGCATTCATGCGCAGGAAGCTCGCGAAGAGCAGGCCGGCGCCGGTCATAAGCACCACGGCCAGGGCCATTTCAGCACCCACTAGCACACGGCGGATGCGCAACCCGAACACTCCGCCGGAAGAACGCGCGCCCTCTTTCAAAGCGTCGTGGAGTTCGACTCGCCATAGCGCCAGGCCCGGCGTCACGCCAAACAGGATCCCCGCGGCGACGGAAATACACACGGTAAAAACCAGAACGCGGATATCGATGGAAGCTTCGTCGAGGCGGGGGATGGATTGCGGGCCCAGGCGCACCAGCAGGGCGATTGCCCAGCGTGCCAGCAGCAGGCCCGCGGCACCGCCGAGTAAGGCGAGCGCCAGGCTTTCCACCAGCAGTTGTCGCAGCGCCCGGAGACGGCCGGCGCCCACGGCGAGGCGGATGGCGAGCTCGCGGCGGCGCGCCGAAGCCCGCGCCAATAGCAGGCTGGCGATATTAACGGAAGCCATCAACAGCAACAGCGCACCCGCGGCAAGGAGCACTGCCAGGGCGCGGTGGGCGCTGCCGGTCAACTGATCGAGCAGCGCGTCGATGTGCAGCCGGTTCTGGGGCGCCGGCTGCCCGGGGCGCGGCGGATGAAGATGCCGCTGGATCGAGTTGAGCTCCGCCAGTGCCTGAGGAATGGTGGCGCCGGGTTTCAGCGACGCTACCGCCTGCCCGCCTCGGCCGCGGATCTTAGGGTCGCTCTGGTCAATCGCCAGGTAGGCTTCCACCGGTTCCGGATGCTGAGCCGTCCACCAGCGGGGGAACTGAAAACGGAATCCCTTGGGAAGCACACCGGCGATGGTTGCGGCGCGGCCGTCAACCGTTACGGCACTGCCGATAGCGCGCGGATCGGCGCCAAACTGACGTTGAAAGAGATCCCACGACAAAACGAGCGTATTGGTTTCGTTGGGCCCAAACAGACGGCCGAGGCCGGGGTGGGCTCCGGTGACGGCCCAGAAATCGCCGCCGACCAGCACGGCGCCGACGGGAAAGGCGCCGCGGGAGTTGGCAACGGCGATCTGCCGGTAGCTGAACGACGCCATGGCGTTGTAAGAACGGGCGTGGGCGCGCCACCCGGCGAAATCGGAAAGCATCACCATATCCCGGTGGACGAAGGTGTCGTAGTCGCCCAGCCAAACCAGGCGCTCCGGATGGGGATAGTTGAGGGGCCGCAGCAGGACCGAATTCACCACGCTGAAAACGGCCGTGTTCAGGCCGATCCCGACGGCAAGCGTCAGGATCGCCACGGCGGTGAAAGCCGGGTCGCGGCGCAGGACGCGGAAAGCGAAACGGAGGTCCTGCAGCAATTGATCGAGCCAGGGGCGACGCCAGACGGCGCGGGTTTCCTCTTCGACCAGGGCCACGTTGCCGAACTTGCGCAGGGCCGCGGCGCGGGCGTCGGCGGGCGACATGCCGCGCTCGATGTTGTCGCGGGTTTCGCGTTCCAGGTGCTCGCGGATATCTTCCTCGAGACCGTCGAGAGCGCGGCGCCGGCGGGTCATGACGAGCTCTCCTCAGCCGGTTTCAAGATGCGGGCGATGGCGCGGGCGAGCTTTTCCCACCGCGTGGTTTCCAGGTGCAACTGTTTGCGGCCTTTGGCGGTGAGGCGGTAGAACTTGGCGCGGCGATTGTTCTCCGAAACGCCTTCTTCGGCCGCGATCCAGCCGCGTTTGATGAGGCGATGGAGGGCCGGATAGAGCGAGCCCTGTTCGACCTGGAGCACGTCTTCGGACTGGCGCTCGATAGCTTTGGCGATGGCATGGCCGTGGGCGGGGCCGGGCGCGAGCGTGCGCAGGATGAGCAGATCGAGGGTGCCCTGCAGAAGCTCGACGCGGGCCGATTCGTCTTTAGTAGACATTCTAGGTGAATGATAGGGCGGCTCCGGTAGAATGTCAAGGGGAAGGGTTGCCGCACGAGCTGCCGATTTCGCGTCCTCCGCCAAGAGCGCCGGGTAGCAACCGGCGCGCAGGATGCCATCCCAATGCCACACGCTTTTCCGTTTAGGGCGCCGTTCTGCACAGATCGTGGGGCAGCCAATTCTGGCTGCAGCCGGCTTTTAGCCGGCTCTCGCCGGGATGGAAGACTCGCCACACCTCGAAAGAGCCGCCTAGAAAGGCGGCTGCGGGCAAAATTGCCCGCCCCACTTGTGCAGGCTCACGCCGGCGGGGAAAACTATGTGGCATTAGGCAAAATTGCCCGCCCCACAATTTATGCGAACTGTCCGCGACAAGAAAAGTATGCGGTATTGGGCATTGTGTCGCAGCCTGGAAGAAGTGTCGAGACGACTCTCGACACGGCAGGCAAGACTGCCTGCGCCACGGCGGCTGTTACCATGGAGCCATAGTGCGGCTGGACAATCTCCTGACGGAGCAACAAAACCAACACTCGGCGTCGATCGATTTACTCTCGACCGAACAGATGCTGCGCGTCATCAACGGCGAAGACCGGCTGGTGGCCGATGCGGTGGGGCGGGAGATCCCCGCGATCGCGCGCGCGGTGGACGCTATTGCGGCGGCTTTTGAAAAGGGCGGGCGGCTGTTCTACATTGGCGCCGGCACCAGCGGACGGCTGGGCGTGCTGGACGCGTCCGAGTGCCCGCCCACGTTTTCGGCGCCGCCGGAACTGGTGCAGGGAATCATCGCTGGCGGCGAGGCCGCACTCAGCCATGCTACCGAAACCACGGAGGACGATCCCGCCATCGGCGTGCGCGACCTGGTGGCGCGCGGTTTCAAGGCCGGGGACGTGCTGGTGGGGCTGGCCGCCAGCGGGCGTACGCCCTATGTGCTGGGCGCGGTTGGCGAAGCGCGCCGGCTGGGCGCGGTCACGGTGGGCGTAAGCTGCACTCCCGATTCGGAGTTGGCGCGCGCGGTGGATATCGCCATCACGCCGCTGGTGGGTCCGGAGGCGATCACCGGCTCGACCCGCATGAAGGCTGGCACGGCGCAGAAAATGGTCCTCAACATGCTCTCCACCGGGGTGTTCGTGCGCCGCGGCTATGTGTACGGCAACCTGATGGTGAACGTCCAACCCAAGAATCGGAAGCTGCTCGACCGGGCCGCGCGAATTGTGGCGCAGGCCGCCGGGGTGGAATACGACCGCGCCGTGGCGTTGGTGGCAGCCGCCGGCCAGAGCCCGCGCGTGGCGATCGTAATGGGCAAGACGGGGCTCGATCGGGGTGCGGCCGAACGGCTGCTTGCGGAGGCGGGCGGGCGGGTCGCGGTGGCGCTGGAAAGACCGCTGGAGCGCCGTGCGGGCTAGGTACCCGGTTCCGGAATTGCAGTCGGGGATCCGGCGACCGCTCCCTAACGGTCGCGGCTCGGACTCCTGCAGTGTCATCCGAGCCGCAACCGTGAGATGCTATTAAAAAAGCTGGCCAGACGCGCTGGGCAGGCGGAACCGCCTGCCCCACCATTGAAAACAATGCACTCGCTTTGGTGGCGCAGGCGGTCCCGCCTGCGACTTGTGATTTTTTCGCGGGTCCTGATGGGGGGGCGGTTTTGAGGGGAGTTGTCGACGGTCGAATGCCGACGGGAGAAACCGACAGGCCGGGAGGCCTGTCCTACAAGCACTCATGGATAAGTTTGTAATCGCGGGCGGAACCGCCCTGAATGGATCGATCCCCATCAATGGATCGAAGAACTCTGCGCTGCCGGCGCTGGCTGCGGCCTTGCTCACCGAAGAGCCGGTTACGCTGCATCGCATTCCGCGGGTGCGGGATATCCGGACGATGCAGCGCCTGCTGGTGGATATCGGCGCGAGCGTAACCGGGGAAGGCGATACCGTGCGCCTGGAGACGCCGCGCATTTCGAGCCCCGAAGCTCCTTACGAGCTGGTGAAAACCATGCGGGCGTCCAGCCTGGTGCTGGGACCGCTGGTGGCCCGCTGCGGCAGGGCGCGGGTTTCGCTGCCGGGCGGCTGCGCCATCGGCGCGCGTCCCATTAACCTGCACATTCTGGGGCTGGAACAACTGGGCGCCACCATCCACCAGGCGCACGGCTATATCGAAGCCCAGGCGCCCGGCGGTCTGCGCGGTGCCAACGTGCAGTTCGACCGGATCACCGTGACCGGCACCGAAGACCTGCTGATGGCGGCGGTGCTGGCCAAGGGCGAAACCGTGCTGCGCAATGCCGCGCGCGAACCGGAGGTGGTGGACCTGGCCGATCTGCTGGTCAAGATGGGCGCCCGGATCGAAGGCGCGGGCACTTCCACCATCCGCATTCAGGGCGTTGAAAGGCTGGCCGGGGCCGAGCACACCATCATTGCCGACCGCATCGAAGCCGGCACGTTTCTGGTGGCCGGCGCCATCACCGGCGGCGATTTGAGTGTGACCGGCTGCATTCCCGAGCACGTCAGCGCGCTTGTGTCCAAGCTGCAACAAGCCGGGGTCCGGGTGACACAGCCCGACGACACCACGTTGCGGGTTTCCCCAGGCGGCCAACTGCGTTCCGTCGATATGACCACCGAAGAGTATCCCGGATTCGCCACCGATCTGCAGGCGCAGTACGTGGCGCTGATGACCCAGGCCGAAGGGATCGCCATCGTGGTCGAGACCATTTTCGAGAACCGCTTCATGCACGCGCAGGAGCTGGCGCGCATGGGCGCCAACATCCGCATCGATGGCAAGCAGGCCATGGTGGCCGGTCCGCGCAGGCTGACCGGCGCGGGTGTGATCGCATCCGACCTGCGCGCCAGCGCGTCGCTGGTGCTGGGCGCGCTGGTGGCGCACGGGGAAACCGTCATCGACCGCGTCTATCACATCGATCGCGGCTACGAGAAGATCGAGGCCAAGCTGGCCGCGGTGGGCGCCCGCATCCGCCGGGTGGAGTAAACTGGGCAGGATGAAACATAATCCCGGGTTTCTGGCGCTGGTGGACGATGCCAAGTCGCGCATTCGCCAGATCGATATCGCCGAATACAAGACCCTGCGCCAGGCCGGCGATGCTCACCTGCTGATCGATACGCGCGAGGAAAGCGAATGGGCCGCGGGCCACGTGGCCGGCGCGGTGCAGCTTGGCAAAGGCATCATCGAGCGCGATATCGAAACCAGGATGCCCGACAAGAACGCCACCCTGGTGCTCTATTGCGGTGGCGGTTTCCGCTCCGCGCTGGTGGCCGACAACCTGCGCAAGATGGGCTATGCCAACGCCATTTCGCTCGATGGCGGTTGGAGAGCGCTGAAGGAGTCGGGCCTTCCGCTGGAGTGAACTGAGGTCTTAACCTGGCGCAAGTACCCGCATTTTAGGGTGCTCGAACCCTCATCTTTCAGGGCTGTCCGGCGGAGCTTTTTGGGCTAGCGTTAGAGCATGGGCAAGAGAATTGTCTGTGAGACCTGCAAGAATGTCCGCTGCGTCGGCAGGTGCAAGTTCTCCGCCGCTCCCAAAGCACCCACGCCTCCGCGCAAGGCGGCCTGAGCCGGTTTCGGTGCGCGACAACTAATCCGTGCGGCGATGCTCCCCGGCCTTATGGATCTGTTTAAGACCTGTAAGGAAATAACCGCGTCGGCCTCCGGGATTTGCATGGTTATTTCATGACGGAGCCTAAGCACTCCGTATCCGGCAACCGCTCCCTTACGGTCGCGGCTCGGAAAAGCCGCGAGTCGGAGCCGCGACCGTCAGGGAGCGGTTGCACGCAACGTTAGCGAGCTTTCCGAAATGGCGTCCTTAGGACCGGCACCGCATCTTCCATCGCACGGTTTCGATAGCCAATTCGCGTTACGCGGAAGCCTCCAAAAAGGCGGGCGAGGGTTCGCCCCGCCCGCAAAGGGGGAGACCTATGGGGTATTCCGACCCCCGTCTCGGCACGGCGGCTCGGCAGTGATGGCTGCCGAGCCGGTGCCGCGACGAACGTGTCTCGACGCGTGAGGCATGCTATAGGAATGCGCACCTGCGCTTCCATGACGGTATCGCCCGGCGATTGGCGGGCACAAGTTCGCATTGGTAATGATGCAGGAGGATAGCAGGTGTTGCCGGGAGATCGGCCGCGGTGAGGGCAAACGAATTGGCTAGCCCGGCACGGACTAAAGTCTAGTGCCAGCCTACTCGCCGTAGCCGATCTCGCCGCGGCGCGCGGCAATGGCGGTGTATGTCACCAGCAGGGCGGCAACCGCGAGAAGGCCGGGAACGGCGATCCAGACAGGCGTGGGGTCGATATCCACCACGATCACGTTGAGCGGCGGCGGCAGCGGCACTTCGACCGGGCACAAACCCTTGAGGTAGGAGATCACGCTGATCTTTTGCAGCACCGAGGGGAGAAATGGATTCACGTTCTCCCAAACGTAGACCGCGGCGGCGGGAATCATGGGATTGCGAAACAGCAGGCCGCAGGCCAGGAAGACCGCGCCATAGCCGACGCAGGCCAGGACCGTCACCAGCACGTACCACCCCAACTGGGCCAAGCCCGGCCCGCGCCAGAGGTAATCGCCCCAGGCGCGGTCGTGGCCGCCGATGAGCAGCAGCGATGCGGCCACGCTGGGAACGAATAGGGAGCAAGCCGCCAGCAATCCGGCCAGGTATTTGCCCGCCACCAGAGACTCCCGGCGCAGCGGGGTGAGGTAGTAGTAGTGCAGAGTTTTTTCCAGCATCTCGCCCCGAAACAGGCTGGCGAAGATGCCCATGCAGCCGAAGAATATGGCGCCCCGCAGGTAGAACAACTGAAACATCATGGCGAAAGCTTGCACGTCGTTTCCCAGGCTGTGGCGAGGGTGCGCGCGGCGGGAGGTCACGAGCGCGTGGAGCAGGCAGATGGCCACGGGACCGGCGGCCAGCAGGTAAATCCACCAGCCACGGCGGCTGAGCAGCGTTTTGCGCCACTCCAGGCGAAACACGGCGGCGATCTGGCGCTGCCAGAGAGGGGTTTGCCGGCTCACGTGGTGCCTCCTTCGGCGCCGATCAAATACTGGTAGACCGAATTGACGTCGTCGTCGGCCGGGGCGACGGTTTCGATCTCGAGACCGGTTTCGAGCACCACCTGGTTGAGCAGCAGATAGAGGCGGTCGGCGTCGGTGGTGCGGACCAGCAGGTTGCGGCCGTCGCCCTGGATTTTGGCCTCCATCAGGTGGTCGTGGGAGAAGAGGCGGGCGGCGAGTTCGCGGGGCCGGTCGCAGCGCACCAGGATCTGCATGGGCTGTTCCTTCACCTCGCTGCGCACGCCCTGAATTTCGCCCTCGGCGACGACATAGCCGTGGCTGAGCAAAATCACGCGGTCGGAGATACGGTCGACGTCATGCAGGACGTGGCTGGAGAGGATGACGTGGCGGCCCTGGTCGCCCCACTCCCGAAACAGGGCGATGCTTTCGGCGCGGGCCATGGGGTCGAGGCCGTTGAGCGGCTCGTCCAGCACCAGCACGCTGGGAGAGTGGGCCATGGCTTGGGCCAGCTTGATGCGCTGGCGCATGCCTTTGCTGTAGGCGGCCACGGGACGGCCCGCGGCGGCGCCCATGCCGGCGCGTTCGATGGCTTCGCGGGCGCGGCGCGCGCACTCGTCGGCGCCGAATCCGTGCAGCAACAGGTAGGAATAAATGAACTGAAACCCGGTAAGGCCCTTCGGCACGGCTTCGAACTGGGCGCAGTACCCGACCAGGCGGCAGAGCTCTTCGGGGTGGTCGGGCCGGGCGCCGCAGACGCGGATTTCGCCCTGGGTGGGGCGGATCAACCCGGTCATCAAATTCATGAGGGTGCTCTTGCCGCTTCCGTTGGGGCCGACCAGGCTGGTGACGCCGGGAGGAACGACCAGGCTCACGCGATTGACGCCCAGCACCTCGCCATAGAAGCGCGAGACGTCGGCGAAGGTGATGAGATTGGAGGGGGAGGGGGCACTCATCGCACCACGTCCACGCCGCGGATTTTGCGGGCCAGCATATAGAGACAGGCCAGGGCCAGCAGCGCCAGCATGGCCGCGCAGGCAGGTAGCGGCAGTTGCTCGCCGCTGGGAACGCGGAAGAAGACCGCCCCGTTGGTGGTGGGCTGGCTGCCCTCGAACAGATGTTGCCAGAGGGAGCCCACCAGAAAGCCGACGTTCAGCAGATGGCCCCAATTGGTGTCCTGAATATTATTGATGACCGCCCCAAAAGCGGCGCCGACGAAGAACACGCCGAACATCAACCCTCCCGCCACCGGCTTCCACTTCACCCAGGCCGAAAGCGCCAGCGCCAATAGCGCCAGCAACAGGATCCAGGCCCACGACCCGAAAAACAGGCCGGCGGCGATGCGCCCGTGATCGAACATCCAGGAGCCGCCTTCGAGGTAGGACTGCAAAGCGAACAGCAGCAACCCCGGAATCCAGGTCATCAGCGAAAGCAGAACCAACAACACGGCCATCTTCGAAGCCACGTATTCCACCCGCGAGAACGGACGGGCCAGGTACAGCGAGAGCGCGTTGTTGGCCAGGTCCGGCGAAATCTGGCCGGGACCGATAAACGACGCCAGAAATAGCGCCAGCATGCTTTGCCAGCCGAGCAGCGATTGAAAGAAAACCACGTTGATCGAGATCAGCCGCTCGGCGCCTTCGGCGTTGAACAGCTTCAGCACGCTGGCGTTGTGTACGGCGTAAATGATGAGCGCGGCAATCAGCGGGTAGATAAAGCTGGCGAGATAAAAAATATTGAGGAAGCGGGAGCGGTGCAAGTCCTCGAACGCATAGCGTGGGATCACCAGCAGGCGGCGCCAGCGCGGCGTCAAATCGCCCTGATAGGGCCGGTAGGTTTTCTTATAGACGGCCACCGGGGGCCTCCATGGCTTTCAGGAAAATGTCTTCGAGCGAATCGCGCTTATGGCTGAGGCGGCGGATCTGAACGTTCTCGCGGCCAGCGATCTCGTAGAGCCGGCGCACTTCCAGCTCCTCTGGCAGGATGAGCTTGATGCGCCCCTGCGCGCCGGCCGCGGTCTGGCAGCCGATTTGTTCCAGGGCCGCCAGGAAATCGCCGTTCGAGCCGCCGCGGGTCTCCAGTTCCAGGAAGCGGCGGTTGGCCTTGCGCTCCTCTTCCAGGTTGCAGAAGGCGGCCAGGCGGCCCTCCTTCAGGATCAGGGCCTGGTCGCAGCACTCCTCCACGTCGCGCAGCAGGTGGGAGCTGACCACAAGCTGCAGGTCGCCGCGGGCGCGGATGTCCTGAATGAGCTGGATCATGCGCGCGCGGGCGGGCGGGTCGAGGCCGTTGGTGGGCTCGTCGAGAAGCAGCAGCTTGGGCCCGTGTGCGATCGCTTGCGCCAGCTTGGCGGCCTGCTTCATGCCCAGCGAATAGGTGCCCAGGGCGCGGTAGCGCACTTCGCCCAGGCCGACGTAGAAGAACGCCTCGTGGGCGCGCTCGAGAGCCTGGGCCCTCGGGAGGCCGGCCAGCTCCGCCATCAGGCGCACGAAGCGGACGCCGCTCATCGAGGCAATGAAGGAGTCGTTCTCCGGCATGTAGCCGATGAGGCTGCGAATCTCCCGTGCCGCCGTCCTGACGTCGCGGCCGAGCACGCGCAGGGTGCCGCCGAAGGGGCGGTGAAAACCAAGCACCGTATTCAGCAGGGTCGATTTGCCGGCTCCGTTGGGACCTAGCAGGCCGATCGACCGGCCGGTAAGGGATGCGGTGAGCCTGTCCAGAATCACCCTCGCGCCGAAGCGCACTTCGAGCGCATCGAGTTCAATGACCGCGTCCATTCAGCCTACTTATACGCTCTTTCGTGCCGGCGTGTTCCGCCCATCTGCATCCCCCCAAATAATTGGCCAAAGGGCAGGGCGTGGCCGGCGATGCCGGTTATGCCGCCGCTGACGAGGTCCTTGAGATTGCCGCCCAGCAACTCGGCCGAGCCGGCCACGGTGATCCGGTCCGGCGCCGCGTAGGCAGCCACCAGTGCGGGCTTCAATCCGTTCCAGGAACGCGCCTGCTCGGGTGTGGCGAGGAGGCTTGCCAGCGGGGCCAGGGTCGGCCCCAGGTTTTCGTAGAGGACGGCCGAGAAGTTGGCGAAGTGATCGCGCGGTGCGAGGCTGAGGAAGCCGGCCGCGTGGGCGATGGACAGGTGCGTGGCCTTGGCCTCCAGCGCGCTCTTGATCAGGGCGCGGTTGGGCGCGGCGATCAGGTAGCCGTCGGCGAAGGTGTACTGCGCCTGGGTGAGCGGATTGGCGCGGCCGTTTTGGGGCGTATAGGAAAGCGAATAGAAGACGCGGCCATCCACGGTTTCCTGGGAGAGCCGCAGGACGCTCGCGGCGCCGGCGGCGAGCTTGGCGATAGCCGCCTGGCAGCGGGCCGGGTCGTAGACTTCGGCCACCAGGCGCCAGGAGGGCACGGGCATGATCGGTCCATCCATGGCCAGGGCGAACTCTCCGCCCAGGCTGGCGGACAGGCCGGCCAAAGTTTCGGCGTCGGCCGGGCCGGCGTTCGTCTTGAGGAACGACCGCACCTGGGTGGCAAGCGCCTGGGGATCGCGAACCACGAACGCGGCCACCGCCGAAGCCTCCGGCGTTACGTAGTCGAGCGAGCCCATGGGCGCCGGATCGGCCAGCCAGGCCGCGATTCCGGTGTTGGCGCCATCGAACCCCAGCGTGGCACGGTCCTCCATCTTCCGCTCGACTTCCTTCTGCTCCACGATCAGGTAGTGCAACCCGGCCAGCGGCGTCTTTTCCACCCGGCCGCCGGCGAGGCGGGAGAGATCGGCGCAGACGAGCAGACCGGCGCCCTGCCCATACGCGTCGGCGATGCGCGCGCGAAACGGCGTGCCGGTGAAACCGCCGGACGCACGGTCGAGCGCCGGCGCGAGCGCGGCCACGGCTTCGGGCTGCAGCCCAAAGACCACGAAACCGTTACGCGATTCCACCGCGAGCTTCAGCCCCTGGGCTTTCAGAAACTCCGGGAAGCCATCGCGCTTCACCTCGGCGAACAACACCGGGGCGTGCGGTTGGCCATCGGCGCCGGCCACGCTCACCAGGGCAATTTCCTCTCCCAGGTATTCGCTGGCGGCGCGCAGTTTTTCGAGCACCGGAGCGATCCGGTCGCCGCGCGCGGCCCACCAGGAGCGCAATTCCGCGCTTTCCACCAGTTGGCGATCGAGCACCGATTGGGCCTCGGCAAGGTACGGCCCCAGGTTGGGAATCGAGGCATAGAGTACGATATCGGCCGGCAAGCGGTCCATCAGCCGGCTGGAATAACGCAGGGCCGGCAGGCGGATCTGGCGCAGACCGGCGCGCAGGGTGTCCAGTTGGCGCAGCAGGGCGGTACGGTTGCGGCTCCAGCCTATATCCTCGCGAACCGATTCGGGCTCGAGCGTCTGGCTCGAAACCGCCTGATCGCCCGGGTGCAGCACGGTATCGATGTTGTTGTGGGTGACATGGACCTCGCCCTGAACCACCGAAATGCGCGAGCCCTTCACCCCGGAGCTCACGCCGAACACGGTTCCGGTCACCGCCACGCGGCAATCGTCGGTATCCACATACAGATGGCCTTTGCGGCGTTTGGCGGCTTCCACGATGATGCTGCCGCGGGAGAGGCGGAGAGTGAGATCGTCGCCGCCGGTGTAGGTGACCAGGCTCGATCGCTCGCGCAATTCCACGCGCGAACCGTCAACCAGCCGGAGTACGGCATCCGATGCTTTGGCGGCGCGGATTTCCACGTTGTCGGGCAGTGCCTCGCCATTGGTCATCGGCTGCATGCCGGCCGCGGTCACTTCATACAGCGCGCCGTTGATGGATTCGACGCTGGCCGGGCCATGGTGGGCACCGTTCTGGTCGACTACGACCCACACCACCGCTCCCGCCGCGAACGCCGCCGCGGCCGCGAAGGCCCAGCGCCAACGGATCGGGCGGCGCGGCGCGGCCTGGCGCAAGGACGGCATCGCCACGACGCGGCCTTCGTAAATCTTGCGGCAGGCCACGCACGAGTGAAGATGATCGCGCACCAGCAGCGAGCGGGATTCCGGCAGGGTGCCGGCGCGAAAAGCGGGGATGAGAGCTTGAAAACCGGTGCAATCGCGGATGTGTTCGCCGAGGGGTACAAGTTCGGCGGCAAGGCGCCGCCAAACGCGGGAACGGGCCGCCTCGATAGCGGCTGGATCGATGCCTTGGTCGCGGATTTCCGCCACGGCACGATCGAGTTCGGGATCCAAGAAACGGTCTTCGGGGGTCATGCCACTCCTCCCATGTAGGCGCGATATTCCTTTTCCAGTTTGTCGCGGGTTCGGGATAGCGTCACCGCCACGGTTCCCGGTGTGGTTTCCAGCAGCCTCGCGATTTCGGGATTGTCTTTTCCTTCGAAGAATCGCAGGGTGAACATTTGCGCGATGCGCGGATTGAGACGGGCCAGCGCGCCGCGCAGCCAGTCGCGAATTTCGCCCGACGACCGCGCCCGTTCCGGGGACCGGTGCGCCGGTTCCGCCAGCACCGGCTCCAGCTCGTCCAGCGGGATGTGCCGCACGTTTTGCCGGCTGCGCATCAGATCGAGCGCCGCATTGATGGCGGCGCGGTGCAGGAAACTGGCCATGTGGCCGACCGGCTCCGCCTCCGGCGCGCGCTTGAGCAGCCGAAGGAACACGGTTTGCAACACGTCCTCGGCATCGCCGGCATTGCCCGTGATGCGATAAGCGGCGCGAAACACCAGCCCGTGGTGCTCGCTAAAAATACGCTCCAGATCGGCCGCCGGCGGGCCGGCGGAGTCTACCGTGGCAGCCATCGACAATTTCATCCTGTCCGGTTCTTTCAACCAATAGGACGCACTGGCCGTCCCGTTCTTAGCATAGCGGGGCGTGGCAAGGACCGTTTGGAACGGGAACCGGCGACAAGATGGCCGGCGCTACCGGCTCTGGCGCCCCTCACAAAAAAAGCCCCATGCCGTTGAGACGTGGGGCTGAGAATGCTTCAATCTGTCTCGGAGGATGACAGACCGGTCACAATATTATCACTGGGCCGCAAGAAAAATCAATTTCGAAAATCGCCGGAATCCGGCTTCCGCGGCCGTTTTCTTAACAATTGCAACCCGGAAGGCCGGTTTCGCAATTGCGGCAAGCTATCCGGCAACCGCTCCCTCACGGTCGCGGCTCGGACTCGGGCACGACCGGCTAACGGAGCTCTTCCATGGCCTGCTCCAAAACCGCCGGGGATGGCCGCAGCTTGGCGTCCGGAAGCAGAGCCAGGGGCGTATCGTCAAGCTGCAGCATGTCGTCGAATGTCGGCTTGCTGGTATTGACGTACAGTACGCCGGTCAGCACTTCGCCGGCGGCTTCAGCTTGATCCAGGGCGGCCAGCGCCGCGATGCGGTCGGTGGGGTCGAAGTCGCGCCCCAGTTTGCGGATGCGAAGGCGGGAACCGTCGTGCAGCTCGACCTCGGTGGTTTCGCCCTCCGGTAGCTCGATGGCAATGTCGTCCTGGAAGGGCACGTAGTCGAGCTGGTGCAGCGGCTCTTCGTGGTCCTTCATGTAGGAGTAGCTCTTGGTGGAGCCTTCGTGGTCGTTAAACGTGACGCACGGTGAAATCACATCGATGACGGACAGGCCGCGGTGAGAGATCGCCGCCTTGAGAATGGCCTGCAGTTGTTTCTTGTCGCCGCTGAAGGACCGGGCCACGAACGTGGCGCCCCAGTGCAGTGCCAGGGCGCAGCAATCGAACGGCGGCAGTTCGTTGGGAATACCGGTTTTGAGCGTGGAACCCAAATCGGCGGTGGCCGAGAACTGGCCCTTGGTGAGCCCGTAAACGCCATTGTTTTCGATCAGGTAGATGAGCCGCACGTTGCGGCGCAGCATGTGCATGAATTGGCCGAGGCCGATGGAGGCGGTATCGCCGTCGCCGCTCACGCCCAGGCCGACCAGGTTGCGATTGGCCATCAGCGCGCCCGTGGCGATTGCCGGCATGCGTCCGTGGACGGCGTTAAAGCCGTGCGAAAGCCCCAGGAAATAGGCCGGCGACTTGGAAGAGCAGCCGATGCCGGAGAATTTGGCCACGTTCCAGGGATTCACGCCCACCTCGTAGAAGCACTCGACAATGCGCTCGGAGATGGCATTGTGCCCGCAGCCGGCGCACAACGTAGTCTTGCTGCCCTTGTAGCTGAGCACCTCCAGTCCGAGGCGGTTGGTCTTCTTGGGCGGCGGGGTAACGGTGGTGCTCATTTCTTTCCCTCCTGGGCGACGACGTCGTCGGTCACGGTGCGCGCATCGAGCGGCAGCCCGCCGTAGTAGCGCACGCTGCGAAGTTTGGCGATGAGATCGGCGGCCAGCTCCAGGCGCATCAGCCCCAGCATCTGCCCGTCGCGATTCTGTTCCACCACGTAGACCCGCTGGTGGCGGGCGATGAATTCCGCCAGATCGCTCGAAAACGGGTAGGCCCTCAGGCGGAAATAACTGGCCGCGATCCCGTACTCGGCGAGCAACTGGTCCCGGCTTTCCCGCACCGCGTAGTCGGAAGTGCCGAAAGCGATCAACCCGACCTCGGCCCCTTCCGCCGCCTCCACCACGGGTTGCGGCACGTGCCCGCGCATCACGTCGAACTTATGCGCCAGCCGGTCCATGTTGCGGATGTAATCGTCCTCGCGCTCGGTATATTGGGCCTTTTCGTTGTGGCCGCTACCGCGCGTAAAATAAGCCGCCTGGGGATGGTTGGTGCCGGGCAAGGTGCGCCATCCGACGCCGTCCCCATCCACGTCCGCATAGCGGGCAAAGCCGCCCGCCCGCTCCAGATCCTCCGCCGTGAGAACTTTGCCGCGGTCGATCGGCTTCGACGGATACGGAAAGGCGTCGGCCATCCAGTTATTCATGCCGAGATCGAGGTCGCTCATCACAAACACCGGCGTCTGGAAGCGCGCCGCCAGGTCGAAAGCATCGATAGTGTACCGGAAGCACTCTTCCGGCGAAGCCGGAAAGATCATGGGATGCTTGGTATCGCCGTGCGAAAGCGTGGCGGTGGTAAGGATATCGGCTTGCTGCGTGCGGGTGGGCAATCCAGTGGAAGGGCCGACCCGTTCCACGTTGATGATGACCGCCGGAGTTTCGGCGTAATAACCGAGGCCGACGAATTCCGACATCAGCGAGACGCCCGGACCGGCCGTAGCCGTCATCGCGCGCGCCCCCGCCCAACCGGCGCCCAGGCACATGCCGATCGAAGCCAGCTCGTCCTCCGCCTGCACGATGGCGTAGCTGGCTTTGCCGGTTTCCGGGTCCGTGCGGAAGCGGCGCATATAGCCGATCAGGGTTTCCACCAGCGAGGAGGACGGCGTGATGGGATACCATGCCACGAACGACACGCCCGCGAACATGGCGCCCAGGGCGCAGGCCGCGTTGCCGTCGATGATGATCTTGCCGGCGGTCTGGTTGGAGCGCTCCACCCGGCACGCATCGGTCTTGGTGAACGTCTTGGCGGCGTAATCGAAGCCGGTTTGCGCGGCGCGCCAGTTCAGATCGGCCGCTTTGGCCTTCTTTGGTCCGAACTGCTTCACCAGGGCCTGGCGAACCTCTTCCATTTCGATCGAAAGCAGGTTCGCCACCACGCCGTCGTAAATCATGTTGCGCACCAGCTTGCGCAGCTTGGGCTCGGAGCAGACCGGCCCCACCAGTTTGTCGAAAGGTACCGGGTAAAAATGCAGGTCGGAGCGGATCTGGCTGAGCTTGAGCGGTTCGTCGTAGACCACCCCGGCACCGGCTTCGAGCTTGCGCACGTCCTCCTGCGCCGTTTCCGGATTCATGGCCACCAGAAAATCGATCTCCTTGCGGCGGCCGATGTAGCCGTGCCTGGAAGCTCGTATGGTGAACCAGGTGGGCAGACCGGCGATGTTCGAAGGGAACATGTTCTTGCCGGAAACCGGAATCCCCATCTGAAGGATGGCGCGCATCAGAACGGAATTCGCGGTTTGGCTGCCGGAACCGTTGACTGTTGCGACCTGAAGGCTGAAATCGTTGACTAGCGAAGGGCCGGTTGGCCCCGAAGAAGGCTCGACCGGGGAGACCTCTAAAGTTGACATGCGGAATCCTCTAAGTGCATCGGAGCTTACGTTCTATTTGATTATATGCAAAATGAGCCGGGCCGGGGCCAGATCCGGCGTGCGCCCTTCACGGCGCCGATGCCGCCTGGCCTCGGGTGCTTAACCGATCTGGGGAGATCCGTTCCAGTCGACCGCTCCCTCGCGGTCGCGGCTCGGTAAGCGAATGAAAACACGCGGCACCCGTTACCGAGCCGCGACCGCGAGGGAGCGGTTTCCGCGTCTGAATTGCGAAATCCCCTGATCGGTTAAGCACCCCTTGGCCCCAAATCCCGCCTTTTGCGCTTGCATTCGTGCTACGCTTCCAGTGGAAGCCATATATGATTGAAGATCTACTACAACCCAGGCACCTGATTGTGATCCTGGGCATCGCGATTCTGTTTTTCGGGCCGCAAAAGCTCCCCGAACTGGGCAAGGGGCTGGCCCAAGGCATCCGCAGCTTCAAGGACTCGTTGAAAGAAGTCACCTCCAACACGCCAGCTCCGCCCAAGGACTAGCGTAAGCGGCGCGGCGTGGCCGCGGCTCAACTGTGATCGCGACCGTCGATCTGCGCCCCTGTGCGTTCTCGTTGCGCGGCTCAGACGCTGGTGCCGGGCCGGCTAGGAGGCACGGTGTGCCAGGCGTCGCCGCGCGAGTTCGCCTCGGAGGTATCGTTGCCTACTAACGACCTGCCAAGACGCGGCTTTCTGCAATCCATGATGGCGGTTCCGCTGGCTGCGTCGGCGGCCGACACTCGGCAAACGCCGTCCTCCCGCGTACGCCTGGAGGCTTTCGACTATTCGGGCGTCCGGCTTCTGCCCAGCCGTTTCCGCGACCAGTACCAGGCTACCCGCGATTTTTACCTTGCCTTGCCAAACGACGATCTGGTGCACGGCTTTCGGGTGCAAGCCGGTCTGCCCGCGCCTGGCAAGCATCTGGACGGCTGGTGCCGCACCACCACGGAAGGCGTGTTCGGCCAGTGGCTGAGCGGCATGGCTCGCATGGCCAAAGCCACTGGCGACGCAGCCCTGCGCGACAAAGCCGCCAGCCTGATGACGGGTTGGGCGCAGTGCTTTGAGAAGACCGGCGGCGTAGCGGGTCATTATTCGTTCGATAAGACGTTCTGCGGACTGCTGGACCTGCACCTCTACACTGGGAATCCCGACGCGCTGCCACTGCTCCGGCGGATTACCGCGGCTGCGGCCAAAACTTTGCATCGCGCGCGCCAACTTGCCACACCGGCCGATCCGCAGGCGGCTTCGGGTGGAAACTCGGAATGGTACACGCTGAGCGAGAACCAGTACCGCGCTTTTCTCGCCACCGGCGACTCCGCGTTCCGGGACTTCGGCGACATCTGGCGCTATGAGGCTTACTGGTCGACGTTTCTCGATACCGCCGCCCCGGCGCCTCGCAGAGTACACGCTTACAGCCACGTCAACTCGCTCAACGGCGCGCCTCTGGCTTACGCGGTGAGCGGCGACGAACGGTATTTGCGAATGGCGCGGAACGCTTACGATTTCGTCCGCCGCACCCAGATGTTCGCCACCGGTGGGTTCGGCCCGGGCGAGCGCCTGGTGGGCTATGAAGGCGACCTGGGCCGCGCTTTGGAAATGCATGCCGACACCGCCGAGATTCCCTGCGGCTCTTGGGCGGGATTCAAGCTGTCGCGCCACATGCTCGCCTACACCGGCGACGCGCGGTACGGCGATTGGATTGAGCGGCTGTTGTATAACGGCATCGGCGCCGCGCTGCCCATGGCCGGCAACGGTGAAACTTTCTACTACGCGGACTACCACACGGGCAGCGGAACCAGATCCTATCTATGGGACCACTGGCCTTGCTGCTCCGGAACCTACATCCAAGCCGTTTCGGACTACCCCAACCTGATCTATTTTCGCGATCCATCGGGCCTCTACATCAACCTTTTCGTCCCGTCGGAAGTGACCTGGCGCCAATCCGGACAACTGGTGAGACTGACACAGGAAACCAAGTACCCGGAAAGCGAAGAGATCCAGTTGCGAATCGATACGGAGATCCCCGTTTCCGCGTCGATCCGCTTCCGCGTGCCGGACTGGGCGAATACCGCTACGGTTGAGGTGAATGGCGCGGCGGTTTCCGTCGATATCCGCCCTTCCACATGGGCGGCCGTGTCGCGGACCTGGCGGAATGGCGATCGCATTACGATCCGCGTCCCGATGCGGCTTCGCGCCGAGGCGGTGGACAAGCAACACCCCGACCGTGTCGCCATCCTCTATGGACCGGTGGCGCTGGTGGAGGACCTTCGATTCAACCTTGGCCTGCAATTGCCTCCCGGACACCATGCGCCCGAGGACCTGGCCGCCCGCCTCCGCCCGGAAGCCGGCAATCCTTTGGGTTTCGAGGTGGCGGACCCGCCCGGCCAGGCCATCCGCTCAGGGCGGTTCTACCCGTATTACGATTCGCCGCCCGGCATCCCGTATCGTATGTATCACGACTTCACCCGCAACGAACTGGCATGAGGGGCACGGCAGCCGGGTGGCGCTTGCGATGAATGGAAAGGTAAGAGGGCTTCGATGGTGGGCGGTGCAGGATTCGAACCTGCGACCTTCTGGGTGTAAACCAGACGCTCTAACCGGCTGAGCTAACCGCCCTTGTGCCGCTCCATCCAGTTTAACATCGCTCCCGGCGGCGGCCCGCTCTTCAGTACAATACTCCAATGCGTTCCGCCCTTTTGTTAGTCTTGGCATTGCCGTGTCTGCCGCTGGCGGCCCAGCAGCGGCCGTTCGACGTCGTGATCGCCGGCGCCCACATTGTGGATGGCTCCGGCGCGCCGTGGTTTGCCGCGGATATCGGAATTCGCGGTGACACCATCGCGGCCATCGGCCTGTTGGGCGACGCGCCGGCGGCGGTACGCGTCGATGCGCAGCGGCTGGTAGTCGCGCCCGGATTCATCGACATACACTCGCACGGGCGCCGCGGCATTTTTGAAGTCCCGACCGCCGAGAATTACTTGCGGGAGGGCGTCACCACCATCGTCGAAGGTCCCGATGGCAGCTCGCCCATACCGCTGGCGCCGTTTCTGGACAAGGTGGCGCACACGCCCATCTCCATCAATTTCTCCACCATGGTGGGGCAGGGCTCCATCCGCGAGCGGGTGATGGGGCTGGTGAACCGCAAAGCCACGCCGGAAGAAATCGAAAAGATGAAGGCGCTGGCGGCGCAGGGCATGCGCGACGGCGCCTTCGGTCTCTCCACCGGTCTCTATTATGTGCCTGGGAATTTTTCCTCCACCGAAGAAGTGATCGAGCTGGCCAAGGTGGTGGGTGCGATGGGCGGCATCCACATTTCCCACATGCGCGAGGAGGCCGGCCACGTCGTCGATAGCGTGAAGGAGACTATTCGCATCGGCGAGGAAGGCCATCTGCCTACGCAAATCACCCACCATAAGATCATTGGCCGGGCCAACTGGGGGCAGAGCGTGGAGACCCTGCGGCTGGTGGAAGAGGCGCGCCGGCGCGGGGTGGATGTCACCATCGATCAATATCCCTACACGGCGTCGAGCACCGGAGTGGCGGCTCTGTTTCCCCAATGGTCGCTCGAAGGCGGGCACGCAGCGCTGGTGGAGCGACTGGCGGCTCCGGCCGAGCGGACGCGCATCAAGGCCACCATTGTCGACAACATCCGTTTCGACCGCGGCGGTGGCGACCCGAAGAACATCGTGATCGCCAACTGCCCGTTCGATGCCTCGCTGGCGGGCAAGAACCTGGCGGAGTTGACCCGCGCCGGCGGTCTGGAGCCCACCTTTGAAAACGCCGCCGAAACCGCCATCGCGCTGCAAACCAAAGGGGCGTGCTCGGCCGTGTACCACGCCATCGGCGAGGACGACGTGGTGCGCATCCTGCGCTCGCCGTTCACCATGATCGCCTCCGACGGCGAAATCCCGGTCTTCGGACGCGCCGCGCCCCATCCGCGCAGCTACGGAACGTTCGCCCGCGTGCTGGGCGTGTACGTGCGGGAGCAGCATGTGCTGACCCTGGAAGAAGCCGTGCGCCGCATGTCCGGCTATCCCGCCCAGCGGCTGAAAATCTGGGATCGCGGCTTGCTGCGGCCGGGAATGAAAGCCGACCTGGTAGTCTTCGACCCTACCCGGATTGCCGACCGCGCCACCTTCGACCAGCCGCACCAGTATTCGGTAGGCGTCCGCGACGTGATGGTCAACGGCAGACTCGTGCTGCGGCAGGAGAAGGTGACGGCGGAGCGGCCGGGGCAGGTGCTGTATGGGCCGGGGCGGCGGTAGGGCAAGTGTGTAGGCGATCGCTTCATCGTGCCGGCACGAGGGAGCACTTCGCGTTTGCTAGTATCTAACTGATGCCAGAATCGCTTCGAGGTGCCGCGAAAAACGTACTCGCGGGCGAGGGATCGATGTTCCGAGCTATGAAGGCGGAAGCGGATGGTCTCCCCAAGGTCGGGCGCTCGAGCCGTGAAATTGGCATCCGGATTGAGGGTCCAATCCGTGACATCCCTGTTGCAGAGGATGGCACCGTCGAGCCCGGAACCGGAGGAATGTCGGTGGCGCTTGATGCCGCAAAGAACCTGCCTAAGCCGCGCCTTCCCAGATCCCTTGGGGGAGAAGGCCGGGATCCTGTTTTCGCTATGCTAAGAGCAGAGGTCCCGGGAACTTTGCTCCCCCGCGTAGACCGCTATCCCCATGCTATCGTCGAGCCCATCCGCCGATGTTCGGTCCTTGAGTTTGAATCCGATCTGGCGGGCACTCGTCCTTTCTGGAGCGAGGTTCATGACTAGAGAATTCGCGCATTACCGTCAGCTCGAGCGCCGCTTGTGGATGGCACGCTGGAGGAACGAAGGGCGGGAGTCGCCGGAGGAGCACGCCACGCTGGACGAAATGGAGGACACTTGGTTTCGCCTGAGCGACGAAGAGCAAGACCTGCTACGCCGCGAGGCCCCGAGATGCTGGCCGACCGAGTCGTCGTCGTTACCTCCTCAGCTTGCGGACAGGTCGTATCCCGCGGCACCTGCACTTTGGGCTTACGAGGGATTTCACTCGCCTGTGGAGGCCATTCTCTGCGCGGAGGCGGCATGACGGCAAACGGCCCCAAGGGCGTAGCTGTGCAGTTGCACGACTGGTTCGTCAGCATCTTACATCTAACGGAAGGAAGCTTGTTTAGCGTGGCGCCTGAGGGACCGCACCGCGACGCGGTCGTGCTGGACACCCTCAGGAGGAATGCCCGTATACTTTCCCGCGCCGAGCTTGATAATGACGGCAAGCTCTACTCGCCCCTCTGTTTTTTTCTGGCGGCGGCCTGCCGGAAACTGGGGGCGTCCTTGGCGGTGGGGCATTGGCGAGCGGCGATAAACAATGTGATTGACGTGCAGCACCAGTTAGTGAGCACCCGTGACGAATCGGATGCAGTCGGCCTGGACATTGGCAGCCCGGCGGTGCTGTTTAAGCGAGAGTTCGACGAGGCGATCCGCCAATCCGGCCTCGCGGATATCGCCCCTTATCTCGACAAGGATGACCGTGAAGTCGCGCTGGGCCTTGCGATCAACTGGGGAATGCGCCTTCTGATTGCCTATGCCCTGGAATGCTCTCGCCCGAACGGCTCCGATCGCAAGGATCTCGCTTGGGTAGCGAGTATGGTGAGACCGCTCGTTGCCTCGGTGCCTCGCACCGCCTGAATCCTCACCCTTTCGGCCCCGCCTTCTCTCCCGCCGTCCAGACCTGGGATTCCGTGGCGGTACCCCCCTCCATCCCTCCCCACGCGTCCGCCTGCGCAAAACGCTGCGGCAGGGGCAGCCAGGCTTCCAGCGTGGTTCCGGTGCCCGGTTCCGAATCGATCCGCACGCCGCCGCCCAGGCTGGTAACACGCTCTTCGATACCCAGCAGGCCCAGCCCCCGATTGCGCTGGCGTGAGAATCCGCGCCCGTTGTCGCGCACCACTACGGTCAGACGCTGGCCGGCGCTTCTGACGGAGATGCTGGCCTGGTTGGCGCTGGCGTGCTGGCAGACGTTATTCAAGGCCTCCTGCACCAGCCGGAAGATGCATGTTTTGTGGTGCTCCGGCAGATCGCCGGGCAGTTCATCGGCCTCGACGTCGATCTGAATGCCGGTCGAGCGGGTTACCTGGTGCGCCTGCCACTCGAGCGCCGCGGCCAGTCCCAGATCGTCGAGCATGGAGGGCCGCAGCAGCAGCGCCACGTTGCGCACCATGGCGAGCGAGCCTTCCACCAGCTCGCGGATGCGGTCCACGCGGCCGCGCAGTTCGCCATCGCCGGGCCCCAGCGCCAGCGCCAGGTCGTGCAACTCGAACTGCACCGCCGAAAGCGATTGCCCCACGGCGTCGTGCAATTCGCGCGAGATGTTCTTGCGCTCGGTTTCCTGCGTGTCCACCAGCTTGGCCGACAGGCTTTTCAGCTCCTGGCGCGCCTCGGTCACTTCGGCCAGATGGTTCAGCGTGCGCCGTTCCAGGCCGAGAACGTGAACCGCCGTCCCCACCGCCAGGGCCACGCCGAACAGCAGCATCAGCGCCAGCGCGCCCACCAGACTGTTGCGCAGCCCCGCGAACATGGCTTGCAGTTGGCGGTCCTGCTCCACAAGTTGCTGCCGGTTCAGGCTGGCGATGGTATCGGCAATGCCCAGGGTATTGGAGCGGCGGGGCAGAATCTCATCGCGCAGAAACGCGTATCCTTCCTTGCGCCGCCGCCCGGCGCTCCAACCGACCACCGGCTCCAGGGCCCGCCAGTAGTCTTCGATCTGCGCGCGCAGGGACGCGCTCAGGGCCGGGTCGGGCAGGAGGGACAGGGCGTAATCGCCCGACAACATGAGTTGAATTTGTTGACGGGAATGAAGCAGCGCCAGCCGGCTCTGTTCGGCGCGCACCGGGTCCGGTTCCAGCAGGTAGTCCCTCACATACGTGCCGGAAAGGTATACAGCGGAACGGATCTCTTCCAGCTTTTGCGCCCGCCCCAGGAAATCCTTCACGGTAGCTTCGTTGTTGGATTGCAGTTTGAACAGCGCCTGAACCGCGTTCACGCCGGAAAGCGCCAGCAGCGCCAGCAGAACGCCGAAACCCAGAGCCAGCGCGGTGCGCGTACTGAGCCATCGCCGCGCGGTGCGCAAGCGGTTGGCGTTATCCATCGTTTGCCTCCGCCCCGTTGGCCGAAATCACGCCCTTGCGAATGGCATACAGAATCAGGTCCGCCACGCCGTGCAGGTTCAGCTTTTGAAAAATGTGCTGGCGGTGGCAGATCACGGTGGTCGGGCTGAGATTGAGAATCGCGGCCACATCCTTGTTCGACTGGCCCTCGGCGAGTAATTGCAGCACCTGGCGTTCCCGCGAGCTCAACAGGTCGTAACTGTCGGTGACGTTGCGTTCCTCCAGGTAGCGGACATACTCGTCGGCCAGAATCCGGCTCACCCTCGGGCTGAAGTAGGCCTTGCCGTTCGCCACCGCCCGCACCGCCTCCACCACTTCCAGCTCGGCCGAGCTCTTCAGCACGTAGCCTCGCGCCCCGGCCTTCAGCGCGCTAAGCAGATAGGATTCGTCGCTGTGTACGGTCAGCATCACCACCTGCGTGTCCGGCAGGTGCGCGCAGATCTGGCGCGCCGCTTCGATCCCGTTCATCACCGGCATGCCGACGTCGATCACGGCCACTTGCGGCCGCTCCCGCCTGGCCAGTTCCAGCGCCTGGCGGCCGTCGGGCGCTTCGGCCACGATCTCAAAAGCCGGTTCGTGGGTCAGCAAGGTACGCAGACCCCGCCGGATGATGGCGTGGTCGTCGGCCAGAAGAATGCGAACTCTGGGCATGGATTGTCCTATCCGCTCCGAATTATAGCGGCTGGGCCGTTGGCGGGGAATCCTGCAAACAGAGGAGCCGGCTTCGGCGGCGGTGCGTGTGGAATCGTCCACCCTCCTCCGATCATAGGATTGTGCGGGTGCGATTCGGCGGGTACCATCGAACTGACGACAACGATCCGCCGAAATTCCGTCGAAACTTATGCCTCCTAGTCCCTCTCTCCCCTTTCAGGCACTCGAACAACTGCGGCGCTACGATAGTTGTACGCTTTCGAACGCTGTTGAACGCCTCGGCCTGCGCCCGCGCAATGAAGGTTTCGTGGACGGAAGCATCGTCTGCCGCTTTCCTCACCTGCCGCCGGCCGCCGGCTATGCCGTGACCGGGCGCATTCGCACCTATGAGGAACCGATGGACGGCCATTGCTACTACGAACATCTGGGCTGGTGGCGTTACCTGGAAACCATCCCTACGCCCCGCATGGTGGTGTTGCAGGATGTGGACGACCGCCCCGGGTTTGGGGCCCTGTTCGGCGAAGTAGACGCCCGCATTTGCCGTGCCCTCGGTTGTGTGGGTTACGTCACCAACGGCGCGGTTCGCGATCTTGATGCCATCGACGCGCTGGGTTATCATCTTTTCGCTGGTTCGATTTCCGTTTCACACGCCTACGCGCACGTCGTCGATTTCGGAGGCCCTGTGGAAATTGGCGGCCTACGCGTCGCTCCCGGCGACTTGTTGTTTGGCGATCGCCATGGCGTTCTCTCCCTGCCATCGGCCGCAGTCCCGCGGCTCCCCGATCTGGCCGAGCAAGTGCTAGCCGAGGAGCGGGCGCTGTTCCAACTATGCCAGCCCGACAAGTTCTCCATCGACGCACTTGCAAACCGGATTCAGGAGATGGCGCGGAGGCAGCGATGCTAGCCCCGCGCGCTCTGCTGGCCCTCCCTCTCGCCGCCGCCATCTGCGCCTTGGGCGGCTGCTCCGCCAAGGGCAGCGCCAAAGCCCAGCCGCCTTTGACCACGGTGGGCACGGTCGCGCTCACCCGTAAACCGATCTTCCGCCAGCTTACTGTCTCCTCCGAGCTCGTCCCTTTTCAGGAGATCGACATTTATGCCAAGGAATCCGGCTACGTTAAACAACTTCTGGTGGATTACGGCACCCACGTGAAGCGGAATCAGCTTCTGGCCGTGCTGGAGATTCCGGAACTGGAAGTGCAGTTGCAACAGGACGAAGCGGCCATCGACAACGAGCGGGAGATGGTCACCCATGCCCAGCATGAACAAACCCGCGTGGAAGCGCAGCACAACGCCTATCATTTGCAGTACACCCGCCTGAAAGGCGTGGCCGATAAGACTCCCGGCCTGGTGGCGCAGCAGGAAGTGGACGATTCGCAGGGCAAGGACCTGGCGGCCGAGGCGCAAGTGGAAGCGGCCCAATCGGCAGTCCAATCCGCCCAAAGCCAGTTGCTGCAGGCGCAGGCCAAGCTACAGCACGACCGGGTCCTGTTCGAGTACTCGAAACTTTACGCTCCTTTCGACGGCGTGGTAACCCAGCGCTACGCCAATCAGGGGACCCTGGTGCAAGCCGGAACCAGTTCCAGCACCCAGGTCATCCCCATCGTGAAGCTTTCCCAGGACGACCTGTTCCGCCTGGTAATTCCGGTGCCGGAGTCCTCAGTGAAGTTCGTTCGTCTGGGCAGCCGGGTTCAAGTGCGAGTGCCCTCGCTCGACAAAGTGGTTTCCGGACGTGTCGCGCGATTTTCGGTGGACGTCAGCCAGGATACCCGCACCATGCATACCGAAGTGGACGTTCCCAACCCCACCCGAAGCCTCATGCCGGGCATGTTCGCCGAAGCCACCCTGACGCTGGAGGGCAACAACGACGCGCTCGCGGTCCCTCTGGCGGCTCTCGACCAGACCGCCGGTCAGGCCAGCGTTTTTCTGGTGAGCCCGGACAATCGCCTCGAGGAGAGAAGAGTTCAGATCGGGTTCGAGACATCGAGCGACGCCGAGGTGCTGAGCGGCCTGGCCGTGGGCGACCGGGTGGTGGTCAGCGACCGCAGCGGTCTTAAGCCGGGAATCGAAGTGCGGCCGCAAAATGCCGATGTCATGGAATTCGAAGCCGGCAAACAGTAATTAACCGTCCGGCCGGAGCGGCCGGCAGCCAACTCTCTCTTATGCCACGTTTTTCGATTCGCAACCCGTACTTCATTGTGGTCATCTGCCTGGCGCTGCTGGTCATTGGAGCCACCAGCCTGGCGCGCATGCCCGTCGATCTGTTTCCGGCCATCAATATTCCCGTGGTGATGGTGGCCACCTTCTACTCCGGCATGCCGCCGCAGGATATCGAGACCGACATCACCGACCCACTGGAGCGATTCTTCACCCTCGGCGCCGGCATCGATCACCAGGAATCGCGCTCCATGCTCGGCGTCAGTCTGATCAAGATTTACTTTCAGCCGGGAAGCAACGCCGACTCGGACGTAACCGAAATCAGCAACCTGGCGCTGGCCGACCTGAAACGGCTTCCTCCCGGCACCTTGCCGCCCGTGGTTCTAAAATTCGACGCCTCCAGCCTGCCGGTCTGCCTGGTTACCGTGAAAGGCGAGGGGCTCAACGAAACCCGGCTCCACGACCTGGCGCAATTCCAGATTCGCAACCAGATCGGCGCCGGCGTGCAAGGCGCCGAAATCCCGCCGCCGTTCGGTGGCAAGTACCGCCAGATCATGGTGTACGTCGACCCGTTCAAAATGTTCGCCCGCCAGCTTAGCCCCATGGACGTGGTGCGTGCGGTCAACGACGCCAACCTCATCATGCCCGCCGGCGACGTCAAGATAGGCCCTTACGACTATTACGTCTATTCCAACAGCATGGTCGATAAGGCCGAAGAACTGAACGACGTGCCGCTGAAAATGGTCGGGGACCGCTGGGTGTCGGTTGCCGACGTAGGCAAAGCCGAGGATGCCGCCCAGATTCAGTACAACATCGTGCGGGTGGATGGCCAGAAGTCGTCTTACATCCCCATCATGAAGCAGGGCGGCGACACCAATACCATCGCCGTGGTCAACGGAATCCGCAATCAGCTCCAGCACCTCTTCGAAGTTCCCAAACAACTGGTGACCAGCGTGGTCTTCGATCAGTCGGTCTATGTGAAGAACGCTCTGGAAACGGTGCTGCATGAAGGCGGGTTGGGTCTGGTCCTCACCAGCATCATGATCCTGCTCTTCCTCGGAAGCCTGCGGGCCACCTCAGCCGTGCTGATCTCGATTCCGCTCTCCGCGCTGGCCACCTTCGTGGTCCTGGCGATGATGGGCAGCACTGTCAACACCATGATCCTGGGCGGCCTGGCGCTGGCCTTTTCGCGCGTCATCGATAACTCGGTCATCTCGCTCGAAAACATCTATCGCCATCTGGAAATGGGCGCCGCTCCGGCCGTGGCGGCGGAAGTCGGCGGTGCCGAAGTGAACCTCGCGGTGCTGGCGGCGACCCTGGTGGACGTGGTCGATTTCTTCCCGGTGGTCTTCCTGTACGGCGTGGGAAAATTCCTGTTCTCCGCGCTCGCATTGGCGTTCTGCCTGTCGCTGCTGGCGTCTTTCGTAGTGGCAATGACCGTCATCCCCCTTTTCTGCTCCCGTTTCCTCAAAAGCATCCCCCACGAAGAACACGGCGAGAAGGAGCAGCCGGCCAGCCGCAATCTTTGGGACAGGTTCAACCATCACTTCAATCGCGGTTTTACCAGAGTGCTCGACTTCTACGAAAGATCCGTGCGGCGGGCGCTGGCGCGTCCGTGGCTGACCGTCGCCGCGCTGGCCATCCTGTTCTTCGCGAGTTTCGCCATCTATCCCCTGCTTGGTCTCGCCTTCTTCCCCCAAACCGACGCCGGCCAGTTCACCATCAATGCCAAACTTCCCACCGGCACGCGAATCGAAATCACCAACGATTACGTAGCCAGGGTGGAGGACCTGATCCGGCACACGGTGTCCCCGGAGGACCTGAAGATCATCGTCTCCAATATCGGAGTCGTGGCCGACTTTTCGGCCCTCTACACCACCAACGCCGGTCCCTACACGGCCACCATTCAGGTGCAGCTCAACGAACAACACAAGACCAGCAGCTTCGAATACATGGACCGGGTGCGGCAGGCGATCGCGCGGCGGTATCCCCAAATCCGCACCTTCTTTTCCAGCGGCTCCATGGTGGACGCAGTGCTCAATTCGGGCATGCCCGCGCCCATCGACATTCAACTCGCCAGTTCCAATCTGCCCCTCTCCTACAGCGTGGCCCAGGGCTTGGCGGCGCGCATCCGCCAACTGCCCGGCGTGGGCCAGGTCTACATCCCGCAAGACATGAACTATCCCGGCCTGCAGTTGAACGTGAACCGTATTCACGCCGGCGAGCTCGGCCTGAGCCAGAGAGACGTCATCGACAATCTGATTACCTCGTTGAACTCGGATTACATGATTGCGCCCAATTACTGGGTGGATTATAAGACGGGCAACGACTATTACGTCACGGTGCAGTATTTCGAGCACGGCAGCGGCGCTATCCATAATCTGGTGGATCTTAGCCAGATGCCGCTACGCGCTCCCGCTCTTACCAAACCGACGACGCTCGATGCGGTCGCCAGCGTCAAGCGAATCGAAACGCCCACCGAAATCGACCACTACCAGATCAAGCGAGTCATGGATGTCTACGTATCGCCGTCGGGCGAAGACTTGGGCAACGTGACTAAGTCGATTCAGAAGGTGATCGCCGACACCAAAATCCCGGAAGGCATGCTGGTGGATTTGCACGGCATGGTGGAGGGCATGTTCGCTTCCTTCAAGAGCTTCGGGTTCGGCTTTACCCTGTCTTTCATCCTGCTCTTTCTCATCCTGGTGGCGCAGTTCCGGTCTTTCATCGACCCCTTTCTGATCATGCTGGCGATTCCGATGGGCTTCATCGGCGTGCTCATCATTCTGCCGCTCACCCACAGCACCCTCAACGTCATGTCGCTGATGGGTGTGCTGATGCTGATCGGCATCGCCGATTCCAACAGCATTCTCATCGTGGATTTCGCCCACAAGCTGGAAGGGGAAGGGAAGTCGGTGGAAGATGCGATTGTCACCGCCTGCCGCGTACGCTTGCGCCCGATTCTGATGACCTCGCTCGCCACCATCATCGGTATGATCCCGATGGCCATGAAGCTGGGCGAGGGCGCGGAGCAATACGCTCCCATGGCGAAGGCCATCATCGGCGGACTCACAACATCCGTGATTTTGACCGTGTTCATCGTTCCCGCGGCGTATCTGTTGGTCTATCGCAACAGACGCCCCAATCCGCCGGCGATCCCGGCCACGGAGGCAGCCTGATGCGCATCGCTACCAATCTCCCGCTAATCGCCCTCGCCTGCGCCTGTCTGGCAGCGGCCCAAACCGGCGCGCCGGTGCTCCTCACTCTTCAGGACGCCGAAGCGCTCGCTCTCAAGAACCATCCCCAGGTGCAGGCCGCCCAACACGCCGTGGCCGCCCAAGGCCAGCGCGTGGTGGAAAGCCGCGCGGCGTATTATCCCGACATCTACGGTTTGGCTACGGGCTCGGAGGCGAACAGAGACGGGCGAATCGGCGCCGGGTACCTTTCGACGTCGAGCCTGTTCAACCGTTTCGGCGACGGCATCCAGATCGATCAGTTGATCACCGATTCGGGCCGCACCCCCAACCTGGTGGCCCAGTCCAGGCTGCTGCGCAACGCCGCGGACCAGACTCTTCAGGCCACCCGCTACGACGTGCTGATGGCCGTCAACCGCGCTTATTTCGGCGTCTTGCAATCGCAAGCCACGGTAAAGGTGGCTCAGGAGACCATCGCCGCCCGCCAATTGCTGGTCGACCAGGTAACCGCGTTGGCCAATAACAAGCTGCGCTCGGAACTGGACGTGAGCTTCGCCGACGTCAGCCGGTCCGAGGCGCAACTGCTGCTGATCCGCGCGCAAGACGCAGTGCAGCGCACGTTTGCGGAGTTGACCCGCACCCTCGGCTCGCAACAGAACGCCGCTTACCGCCTGTCCGAAGAGCCGCTGCCTCCCAGCCCGGCGACCAACGTTGAAGACCTGGTCGCACAGGCTCTCCAGAACCGTCCCGAACTGGCCGGCCTGCGCCTTTCGCGCGACGCGGCCTATCGTCTGGAGCAGGCCGAACGCGACCTCAGCCGACCCACCGTCAGCTTCGTGGCCGTGGCAGGCTATATGCCGTACATCGACCAGATCACCCTGCCGCGAGCGATCCCCGGTGAATACGAAGGCGCGGCCGTGAACGTAAGCGTGCCTATCTTCAACGGCCACCTGTTTTCGGCGCGGCGCGAAGAAGCGCACGAACGCGCCCTCGAATCCGACCAGCGAGTCCGCGACCTGGAAGACAGCATCGCGCGCGACGTCCGCGCCGCCTGGGCCTCATCGGTCACCGCCTATCAGGAGCTGGACGTTACCGCCCAAATGGTGCGTGAAGCCTCGCTCGGCATGAGCCTGGCGCAAGGCCGCTACGATATCGGGCTCTCCTCCATCGTCGAGCTGACCCAGGCCCAGCTCAACCTGACCAGCGCCGAAATCGAAAACTTGAGCGCCAAGTACGGTTATCAGGCTCAATACGCGGAGCTGCAGTACGCTATCGGAGCGCTACGATAACCTCGGATGCAATTTGAGCCGCGACACGGGAAACGAACTCCGATGACAACCGATTCGAATACAGCGGGCGCTAACCGAGGAAAGACACCCCGGTTCGTAATTGGAAAGTTTCTGCTCGTAGTCGTCTTGACAATCGTCTTCTTTCTGCTCGCACACAGCATGGTGCGTCACCGCTTCCATGAGGGCGGCCGGGTCAATCGGAACGGCTCCCTCGTACCATAGCGGCGCCAGAACCGCGTGACTCACCTTCAAAACCGGGTGACTTCGGTGAAATTAAAATCGCGCACCAGCATGGCCGGAACCACCATGTCGAAAGTCTCTTCGCCGGAGGCCCGCACCGGCGCCGAAATCGCTTCCACGTTCGAGAGCATTTCGATCAGCCCCTGATTGAAACGGAAATTGCGCAGCCCGGCGGTGACGCGGCCGTCCTCCACCAGGAAGGTGCCGTCGCGAGTCATCCCGGTAAAGATCTTGTCGTACGGGTCGACCTCGCGAATGTACCATAGGCGCGTCACCAGAATGCCGCGGCCGGTGGAAGCGATCATCTCTTCCACCGAACTCCCGCCTCCGGCGATCACGATATTCACGGGCGCTTCGCCGTATTCGTTGGGCAGGCTGAAACCATGGCCGGTGGGTTCCACGCCGGCCCGCGCCGCGGCCTGCCGGCAATAGGCGATCTGCCGCACGACGCCGCGCTCCACCAGCGTGAGCCGCCGCCGCGGCACTCCCTCGCCGTCGAAGGGAGCGCCGGATTGCAGCGGATCGAACACGTCGTCGTGGATGGTGATGTTGTCTCCGAACAGCTTCGCGCCCACGCGATCGTTGAGGAAGCCGCGGCTGTCTTCGAGAGCCGTAGCGCTGAAATCGCCGAACATCTGGCCCACCAGGTCCAGCACGGCGGCCGGCTCCAGGATCGCCGTATAGCGTCCCGGCGGGACTTCGCGGGGGGACCGCGACCGCGCCGCCTTCGCGGCCGCCGATCCGGCTAACTTCACCGGATCGAAATCGGTCAGGCGGCAGCCGCTCGCCTTGGCCCAGCCGGAACTGTCGGCGTCCATGGCGGTGATGGAAAAACGTGCCATCGTTTCCCGGTGCACGGCCGCCACGCCGCGCGTATTGAAAAGCGCAAAATCGGTTTCGTCGGTGGAGTAAATGCCCGCACCTGTCTGGCTATGGCTTTCCACCACGCCAATGGCTTCGGCGACGGCGCGGGCGCGCTCGTCGGGTGTAGCGCACGCCGTCGGCTGGTGCCAGCGCTCCACCGGTGGGCTTTGTTTCACCGCCGGCTCGGCCAGCGGCAGCAGCCCAGCGTCCGCTTCGCTGAGCCGCGTAAGCGCGATGGCCTCTTCCACGACGCGGCGAATGGAATCCCTGTCGACGCGATTGGTGGCGGCGCGAGCGGTGCGCCCGCCGATCACGGGCCGTACCGATACCACCGTGCTCCGCTCAGCCACGTTCTGATGAATCGCGTTATTGGCGAAACGGGTGAGCGCCTGGGTTTCCGAGTCCACGGAAACTTCGATTTCGCCCACCCCGTGCCCGCGGGCTTCGCTCACCACGCGCTCGAAGATCTCGGCGGCGCGGGCCGGATTGTTTTCAGTGCTGGTGGACATGGAGCCTCTGAAAAATCAAACTATCGCCATGGACGACCGCCGGTAAGTTCTTTGTTTGCTTAATCGGTGTGCATCTTTGTGCATCCGTGGCGATAATTCTTCGCCCCCTCTCGGAGCCTAATCGGTGATGTCGAACGACGGGCCTTCCTGGGAGGCTACCTCTTCGGCGCGGGCGGCGGCATGGCGCGCCAGGTCGAGATACGCCGCTCCCTCGGCCGGTTTCAGCACGATCGGATTGCCGCTATCCCCGCCCACGCGAACTTGCGGGTCGAGCGGCAGCTCGCCCAGAAAGTGTACGCCCAGTTGCTCGGCGGTGCGCTTCCCGCCGCCGTGGCTGAATACATCGATGCGCACGCCGCAGTGCGGGCAATCGAGGTAGCTCATGTTCTCCACGATGCCCAGAATCGGCACCCGCACCTGGTGGAACATGGCCACGGCCTTGCGGGCGTCTTCCAGCGATACGTCCGAGGGCGTGGTCACCACCATGGCGCCGGTGATAGGAGCCGTCTGGATCAGGGAAAGCTGCACATCGCCCGTGCCAGGGGGCAAATCGATCACCAGGTAATCCAACTCGCCCCAATCCACCCCGCGCAGGAACTGCTGGATGACGGAGTGGAGCATGGGCCCGCGCCAAACCAGCGGCTTGTCGCCGGGATTCAGGAACCCCATCGACATGATCTTCACCCCGTACTGGTCGAGCGGCTGGATGCGGTCGCCGTGCGCCATTGGCGTTTCGTTGATGCCCATCATCAGCGGCACGTTGGGTCCGTAAACGTCGGCATCCATCAGGCCCGCGCGCAGGCCGAGCGCGCCCAGGCCAACCGCCAGGTTGACCGCGACGGTAGTCTTACCAACGCCTCCCTTTCCGGACCCCACCGCAATCAGGTACTTCACGCCGGGGATAGGCAGTTTGGGAGGAGCGCCAGGGGGATTCATCGCCACTATCGTAGCAGCACGCGCCCGCGGCGCTCACCTACCTTGGCTCCCGTGCACAAAAATGCACAAGGGGGTCGGACTTCGGGATCACCGGGTCTGAATTGGGTAGGGCTAAATCCGCGCTACACTCAATCATGTCTCTCACCCTGACTTTGGACGCTCATGGCGAGGAACTGGTCGCGGCGCATCTTCGCAGCGGCCTCTACCAGTCGCCCGAAGAGGTGGTCACCCGTGCCTTGGAAACTCTAGCCGTAAAGGAGCAATGCGGCGCGGCTGGCGGGACTATGACGCCCGCCGAAGCCGTGGACGACATCCGCGAACTCCGTAAAGGCGTCACGCTCGGCGGGCTCCGCATCAGGGATCTCATTAACGAGGGCCGCAAGTATTGATGCCCTCCGGGAGCGGCGGTTGCTACTTCCCCGGTTTCCCTCCCGGTCTCACAAAAAACCGGAAAACACGTAGCCTGTCACAGGTTTCGTCCAGGTTTCCTATGCCGGTCATCTGACACAGCGCGGTCACGTCCTCACCTTTCGCCGCGGCTTGCTCGATTTCTTCAAACAGGCATCCGCGCCACTGACGACGGCCGGCGGGTGATGATCCCTGAAATGCTGCAAGGTTTTTTTTAAAAAATCGTTCTCCATCGTCAACTGACCGATCTTGCGCTCCAGTTCGGCGATGCGGCGGGCGTCGTCGAGCGCCGGCAGATCGGCGCCGCGGCTTCCAATACCGGGAAAGGCCAATTCTCCTTTAGCGCGCCACTCGCCGCGCCAGCGTTCCAGCAGTTTCGGGCTCAGTTGATATTTCCGCGCAATTTCGCCGGTGCCAGTACCGGCGTCCAGGGCGCGCATGGCGGCGATCTTCAGATCGCGACTGTACACGGTTCGGGCCAAATCCATTCCTCACTCCATTCAATGTATTTGGTCCCTAACTTGGTGTCTCAGTTTTGGGGTTCACTCCAGGTGGCGCCGTCGCGACTATATCCCTGAAGTCCCTAACCAACAGCCCAAAACAGGCTATCAGGAGGACAAGGCGCATGGGGCGGTTGTTCATAGCGCGCCAACCCCGTGGCCATTTGCGCTTGATAATTTCAAGGCGCCCGTACCAATCCAGAAACTCGATGGCCGCCACAAGTATCGCCAGGATAGCCAGCGGGAACCACTGTATGATCTTAAGCGCCATCCCAACCAATCTATTCCAATTCGTGCCCCTAGTGTTCTGTCTCGCGTAACACTTGGCAATCAACGTGGGGCGGGCAATTTTGCCCGTAGCCGGCTTTCAGCCGGCTGGACCCGCAAGAATGCGGGTCCGCAGCCTGAAAAGGCTGCCCCACGGATTCACTTGACTCCTCCCCCCAAATGTGTGATTATTCATTAGAGTGAATAAAAATTCACCAAAGGTCCGACCCATGGCTGCACTTGCTTCTTCCAGTCCGATCTTGAAATGCGCCGCGCCGGATTTGTTGCGCGATCTGGATCTTACCGGTGACGAGCTGACGTATTTGCTCGACCTGGCGGACGACGTGAAGCGGTCGCCGCGGGATTACAGCCAGGCGCTGGCCGGCAAATCGGTGGCGCTGCTGTTTGAGAAGCCTTCGCTGCGGACGCGGCTGACGTTCGAAATCGCCATCCTGCAGCTTGGCGGCGGAAGCGTATTCATCGAGGGGCCGATCGGCGTGCGAGAGCCGCTGAAGGACGTGGCGCGGAATTTGGACCGGTGGGTGAACGGGATCGTGGCGCGGGTATTCGCGCAGGCGACGGTGGAAGGGCTGGCGGAATGGTCGTCGGTACCGGTGATCAATGCGTTGAGCGACGCTTACCACCCCTGCCAGGCGCTGGCGGATGTCGAGACCGTGCGGGAGCATTTTGGCGGGCTGCAGGGTCTGAAGCTGGCCTTCGTGGGCGACGGCAACAACGTAGCGCATTCGCTGATGTTGAACTGTCTGCGGCTGGGGATGGATTTCGCGCTGGCGTGCCCGCCGGGTTACGACGCGAATCCCGACGTGGTGATGCAAGCCCAGGGATTGGCTGCGGCTTCGGGCACTATGCTGACGCTGACGCATGAGCCCGCCGAGGCTGTGGCCGGCGCGCACGTGATTTATACCGACGTTTGGGCGAGCATGGGGCAGGAACAGGAAGCGGTGGAGCGGCGCGAGGCGTTTCGCGCATACCAGGTCAACGACCGGTTGTTCGGGCTGGCGCGGCCGGATGCGGTATTCATGCACTGCCTGCCGGCAAAGCGTGGCGAAGAGGTGACGGATTCGGTGATGGAAGCGGCGCGCTCGGTGGTGTTCGACCAGGCGGAGAACCGGCTGCACGCGCAAAAGGCGCTGCTGCTGATGCTGCTGAGCTGAGCTGGCAACCGCTCCCTTACGGTCGCGGCTCGGTAAGCGAACGCATACGCGCGGCGCGCGTAACCGAGCCGCGACCGTAAGGGAGCGGTTGCCGGGACGCGCGGGCCGCTTTGATACGCTAAAGATTCTTATGAGCAAACCAAAGAAAGTGGCGCTCGCCTACTCGGGCGGGCTGGATACCTCTGTCATCATTCCATGGCTGAAGGAAAACTACGGCTGTGAAGTCGTCGCGGTATGCGGCGATATCGGACAGGGAACGGACGAGCTCTCGGGTCTGGAAGCCAAGGCGCTGGCGACCGGCGCGGCCGAAGTCCACGTGGAAGACATGCGCGAAGAGTTCGTCTCCCAGTACCTGTGGAAGCTGGTGCGGTCGGGCGGGGTGTACGAGCACAAGTACCTGCTGGGCACTTCGATTGCGCGGCCGTTGCTGGCGAAAAAACAAGTGGAAGTGGCGCTGGCCACCGGTTGCGACGCGCTGGCGCACGGCTGCACAGGCAAGGGCAACGACCAGGTGCGTTTCGAGCTCACTTACAAAGCGCTGGCGCCGGAGTTGGCCGTAATCGCCCCGTGGCGCGAATGGAACATCGTCTCGCGCGAGGACGCCATCGAATACGCGCGCGTTCACCACGTGCCCATCGCCCAATCCACCACCAAGATCTATAGCCGCGACCGCAACATCTGGCACATCTCGCACGAAGGCGGCGAGCTGGAAGATCCGGCCAACGCCGCGCCGGAAGCGATCTGGATGCTGACGAAGAGTCCGGCCCAGGCGCCGGATACGCCCGGTGAAGTCACCATTACGTTCGAAAAAGGCGTGCCGGTCGCGGTGGATGGCAAGAGCATGAAAGCGTTCGAGCTGCTGGAAGCGCTGAACGCGATCGGCAGCGAGCACGCCATCGGCCGCATCGACCTGGTGGAGAACCGTTTCGTAGGCATGAAGTCCCGCGGCTGCTACGAGACGCCGGGCGGCACGCTCATTTACTTCGCACTGCGCGAGCTGGAAGCGCTGACGCTCGATAAGAACACGCTCCACTACAAGCAGCAGCGGGCGCTCGAGTACGCCGAACTGGTTTACAACGGCTTGTGGTTCACGCCGCTGCGGGAAGCGCTGGATGCATTTTTCGAAAGCGTGAGCGCGACCGCTACCGGGGAGGTCAAGCTGCAATTGTATAAGGGCAATATCGCGCCCGTCAGCCGCAAATCGCCGCATTCGCTCTACTCGCTCGATATCGCCAGCTTCACCATGGGCGCCAGCTACGACCAGAAGGACGCGCTCGGCTTCATCAACCTGATCGGCCTGCCCATCAAGGTGCGGGCGCTGGCCGCCAAATCCAAATGAAGCTCTGGGGCGGACGTTTTGAGAGCGGGCCCTCGGAGGTGTTCGAACGCTTCTCGGGCTCGCTCGATTTCGACCGGCGGCTGATCGGCGCCGATATCCGCGGCTCACAGGCCTTCGCGCGGGCGCTCGAACGGGTGGGCATTCTGAGCGTGGAGGAGCGGGCGGCTATCGTAGCGGCTTTCGGCGCGATCGCGGCGGAATCGGCGTCGGCGGCCTTCTACGAAGGCGCGTCGGACGAAGACGTGCATACGCTGGTGATCCGCAAGCTGAAGGAAAAGGCGGGCGCTGTAGCCGACAAAATCCATACGGGACGCAGCCGCAACGAGCAGGTTTCGCTCGATACGCGGCTGTGGCTGCGGGAGGAATCGGACCGCGCGCGTGGGCTGGTGACGGGCGTGATGGAAGCGCTGGTCAACCTGGCGGAAGCGTATCCGGACGCGGTGATTCCGGGCTATACGCACATGCGCCGCGCCCAGGCGGTGCTGTGGCCGCACTATCTGCTGGCGTACTTCGAAATGTTCGCGCGCGATTGGGAGCGGTTGGGCGAAGCGCGGGCGCGCGCCAATGTGCTGCCGCTGGGATCGGGCGCGCTGGCCGGCGCGGGCTTTCCGTTTGATCGCGATGCCATGGCGCAGGATTTGGGCTTCGACGGGGTGACCCGCAACAGCATGGATGTTTCCGGCGACCGCGATTTCGTGCTCGATTTCCTATATGCCGCCAGCGTCGCCATGATTCACTTGAGCCGGCTGGCGGAGGACTGGATTCTATATTCGAGTGAAGAATTCGGCTGGCTGGAACTGGGCGATGGGGTAACCAGCGGGTCGAGCCTGATGCCGCAGAAGAAGAACCCGGATTCGCTGGAGTTGATTCGCGGCAAATGCGGCCGGGTGATCGGTTCGCTCACGTCGTTGATGGTCACCATGAAGGGGCTGCCGATGACCTACAACCGCGACATGCAGGAGGACAAAGTCCCGCTGTTCGAAGCCGCCGACCAACTGGGGGGCGCGCTCGAGATGGCGCGGGTGGCGATCGAATCGGTGCGCCTGAATCCTGGCCGTCCGGCCCGCGCGGCGGAGGAGAGCTGGGTGGTGGCTACGGACCTGGCCGAAGCGCTGGCGCGCGCCGGAACGCCGTTTCATCAGGCCCACCAAATTGTAGGCCGCTTTGTGCTCGAAAGCGTTCGCAGCGGCAAGAAACCCTCGGACTGGACGGCGGCCGAGATGCAGAGCTTTGCGCCGGAATTGACCGGCGATCTGGCCGTGCTGCTGGATCCGAAGAAAGGAATGGGATCGCGCGAAATCGCCGGCGGCACGGGGCCGGGTGCGGTTGCTGGGGCGCTCGAAGAGGCGCGCCGGCGCCTCGCGCGAATGAGAGTATGACAAAGACGTATCGGCAGGGCCAGATTCTGAAGCTGATTCGCTCCAAGCGCATCGGCACCCAGGAAGAATTGGCGCAGGAATTGAAGAACCAGGGCATAGCCGCGACCCAGGTAACGCTGTCGCGCGATATCCGCGATTTGCGGCTGGTGAAGACCCGCGAGGGCTACCAGGAGATGGCGCCGGAGGAATCGGGCCCGCAGTTTTCGCTGTTGGCGGGGGAGTTTCTGCAGGACGTGCTGCGCGCCCAGAACCTGGTGATACTGAAAACGTCTCCCGGCCATGCCAACTCGGTAGCGGTGGCGCTGGACAGCGAGAAATGGCCGGAGGTAGTCGGCACCATAGCCGGGGACGATACCATCCTGGTGATTGCACCGGACAACCCGACGGCCGAGGCGGTGCAGGAGAAGCTATTGGGACTGCTAGAGCGGGGATAGAGAATCAGCCGCGTTCTTCGAGGCGCCGCACGCGCTCGGAGATGGCATCGATTTGCCGGTCCTTTTCTTCCAGGGCGGATTCCACTTTGTCGATACGGGAGTCGGTTCTCACCGTCCAAACCCGACCCGTTTGCAGCAATCCCGCCTGCCGGTCCAACCGGTCGGACTGATTGTCGAAGCGGGCCAGGAAACTGTCCTGGCGGGAGTCCAGGCGCTCCAGATTGTCCTGCAACAAGGCGATCACGCGCTCCGTGTTTTGACGCGTGAGATCCTTCATCGAGGTCTCCAGGTCCTTGATAGAGTTCTCCAGGCGGAGAATGTCGTCTTTAGTGGATTTCTCCAGGCGAAGAACGGTGTCATCCAGGCGGAGAATATCGTCTCTTGTCGCTTTCTCCAGGCGGAGAATATCGTCTCTTGTCGCTTTCTCCAGCCGGAGAATATCGTCTTTGGTCGCTTTCTCCAGGCGGAGAATATCGTCTCTTGTCGCTTTCTCCAAGCGGAGAATATCGTCTTTGGTTGCGGGCTCGGACATACGATTCCAAGCTTACCCCTTGGCGGCGCGCATGGCCAGCACCCGCTCGACTTGTTCCAGCAGCGACTGCGCCCGCGGCATGCTCTCGATGGCCTTCTTGATTTCCGCATCGTCCAGCCAGCGGGCGCGATCCCCGGCCGGTTTGTCGAAGGCGCGGAAATAGAATTCCCAGCGAATCTCCCCGCGAACCCATTCTTTATTGGCGTCGAATTCGGCGTCGGTGAAAGCGACCTTCTGAGATTTGAGAAAATCGCGGAAGCGCTCGATGACCGCGTCGTCCGGCTGCCACCCGTCCGTCAAGGCCGGCTTGGCGCCATTGAAGTAGACATTGCCAAATCGGAAAAACAAATAGGAATACGGGGCCAACCGGCGCTGAAACACGTTGTAGACCGTGCTGGCGTACTTCTCGTCCGGGGTGATGCCGCCGCCCCCGTACACCTTGCGGCCGCTGTCGGTCGACTTCAGATCCTGGGTGTTGTTGGTGTCGCCGTGTTTAGCGTAGTAGTAATCGAAGAACGACTCGTGCGAGTAGTCGCGCTGGATCAGGCGCCCGCTGGGAGTGTAGTAGTGGGCGATGGTGAGCAGCAGCGCGGCCCCCTCATTGAGCGGAAACTGGGCCTGCACCAAGCCCTTGCCGAAGGTGGTTTCCCCCAGAACCCAGGCGCGGTCGTGATCCTGCAGCGCCCCGGAAACGATCTCGGCGGCAGAAGCCGAACGGCTATCCACCAACACCACGATGGGATACTTCTGTGCCGCGGCCACGGCCCGCGCCCGGAATACCTGCTCGGTTTCCGCGCGGCCATGGTGCGAAACTACCAGTTGGCCCTCCCGCAGGAAACGTCCGGCCACGCGCACGGCTTCGCTTACCAATCCGCCCGGATTACCACGCAAATCGAGGATCAGGCCCTTGACGTTCTCCTCGCCCAACTTCGCCATGTCCTTTTCGACGTCTTCGGCGACATTCTGCGCTTCGAAGCTGTCGATCCGCAGGAAGGCAATGCCGGGCTTCACCCAGAACGCATCCACCAGGCTGGTTTCAATTTCTCCACGGATCACTTCCACCGTGACGGGCTGGTCCACACCCACGCGGCGCACCGAAACGGTCACCTTGGTGCCACGGGGCCCGCGCAGCAGGTCCGCCACTTCCGGCGATTGCAGGGTAGTGGTATCCTTGCCGTCGACACCCACAATCGTGTCGCCACGGCGCAGGTCCGCCCGGTACGCCGGCGATCCCACGAAGGGACGGTCGACAATCACCTTGGGGCCGTCCATGCCGATCTGCATCCCCACCCCGAAATATTGCGCCCGCTGCCGCTGCTGCATCTCGCGGTATTCGGTCGGATCCACGAAATTGGAGTGCGGATCGAGGGTATGCAGCATGCCGGGGATGGCCCCTTGATAGAAAGCCCGCTCGGAGGAAACCGGATCTGCGAAGTTCTTTTCCAGCAGTGCGTACGCCGATGCCACCTCGTGCATCGATTTGTCGAGATCGTCTCCGGAGGTGGCCGCGCGCGCGTGAAAAACGGGCGTGCAAAACAGTGCGAATACGGCCAGCAATGCCGCCGCCAGGGTGAGGAAAAAGCTACTACGGATTTTCATGGGTACCAGGGCCGGTGTGCCGGCCGGTGTCTCCCTTCCTTCGCCTCTATCATACCGTAATGTTCGGGCGCCCAAACCGGCGGGATAAACGGGTGCTTAGCTCCTGGTTCAGGCGTACCAACCCGGCGTGTTAAGTGCTATGAGGGAAAGCCCTCGGTACCGGTAAGGTACCCTGGCATCTTTCGTTATGCTAGACAATTGAGTCAAAATGGATTGGTTATGATTCGAGCTTTAGGAATCCTCGGCTTGGGCGGCAGCTTCCTGGCGATTTCGCCAATACTCCGGGAAGACGTATTCTCCGGGGCCCGCAAGCTCACCGGTACCCTGAACCAGTACAGTCCATACTCCTACATCGCGGTGGCGCTGTGCCTGTTCGGCCTGATCACCTTGTCCCTCTATCGCAGCACCGGCTTGCGGAGCTGACAATGCTCGCCGGGCCGCTAGACGGCGGCTCGAGTTCTGCGCGAACCGGTGCCGGACTCGGACCGGGCCGGTTTCCGCTGCGCCACTTCGTTCAGCCTGTGCACCTGGTCGGTTACGCACACTAGAAACATCGGCTGGCGAGCGTTCTTCAGCAGATTGATGATCCGGTTGGGCGCCTCCTCCAGATAAATCGATTTCCCGTCCGTCAAAAGGTGAATTTCCGAATTGGCCGCGATTGCGTCCGCCAGGCGTTTGCCCATGTCTTTCTGCAGAAATCGCAGCACGCGCCGGATCTTCTGCAGCGAGAAGCCCTTCCTTCGCAGTTCGGCAATCACCGAAATCTCCACCACTTCCTGGGTAGAGTAGATGCGTTTGTGCCCGTCCTGGCGGGGCGAAACCACGTTGCGTTCGTCCCACCACTGCAACTGACGGAGGCTGACCCCACAAATCCGCGCCACATCGCTGCTGTTGTAGCCTTCGGCTTCCGCGGAGGCCTCCGGACGGATCTTCTTCCCTCTAAACATTCTGCGCCACTTCCGTTCCCAAAGAAATTTCAGTGCCAGTCTGCATTTTACCCGCCACGCCGGCGGTGTCAATAGGCTGGTCGGCCGATCTTTTCCGCGCACGCCGCCATTGAGCTGATTTTACGCTGAAACGGTTCGTCTGGAAACGGCATTTGCAAACGCCCGTTTTATAGACATAGGCATTCACCTGGACCACTCCCGGGTAGGGCAGCCCGGCAAAGGCTGCTTGAAACGCCGGGTCGCCGCCGAATTGCACCGAGACAGGAAAGCTCGGTGACGCCCACGGCGAGGCGGGAGGAATCCCCCCGATGTCCATGAACTCCGCGTTGTTTAGCAGGCAGAGCCCGGCGCCCGTAATGAAAAATGTTATGTACGTTCCCCTCGCCGCCGGTGTGCTTATGCTGTAACCGCCATCCTGGTTCACCACCACGGCCTGGAGCGAGTTGGGATACGTGAAGATCCCTGGAGCCTCATTCACTGCCGGAACCGTCACGGATTCGATATGCCCCCGCTGCTCGACACCTCGACACTGATGTACTGGCCGAAGACAAGAGGGACAATGGCGGTCACAGCGCCGCCGGATGCGTAGAGAAGGGGCGAGGGCACGCCATCGAAAAGGGCCGTGGTCCCCCCTACCGTTTGCTGCAGCTCGTTTGCGACGTAGGACGTCGTCCGCAAAGTCGAGGGACCCAGCCCGCTGCCGAAGATCGTAACGATTTCGCCAGGTGCGACGCCGCCCGCGGCCCAACTGGCGCCATTGACGATGCCTGCCGCGCTGATGACGGGCGGCGCTGCCGATGCCGCGACATCCCAGCTCGAAACCAGTTGCCCGGTTTCGCCGGACCAGTCCGTCACGATCACCTTTACCTGCTGCTCGCCGGCCAGGGTGCTCTTGAAGGTTACCGGCGGGATTACCGTTCGCGTGTTGCCGCTTGTGGTGGAGCTGGTGCGCAGCAGGTCCAGGCTGCAGTAGGAGTTCTCCACAACGTGGAGCCCGTAGGAGCTGCGCGTTCAGCGACGCGATGGTTTCATCCGCGGCGCCGTAATTCCGAGCCCAAAGCGAAATGGCGCACGGCAGAAACAGCCAATAGCCAGCATGCATTTGAATAAGACTCAATCGTCTCAATCTTACCGCCAGAATCCAGGGGAACCTGGGTTTCCAGGAGAGTTCGGACTGGAAGGTCGATCATCGTCCACGACAGGCCCCCAGCTTGGACACGTCTCGAACTCGCGGCTATCGATCCGATGGCACCTTAGCGGATTCGAAGTAGCCGCGCTTGCCCGCGGGGGTGGCGGAGGCCATTGGGCCGCTCAGGACAGATCGAGTTCCATGGATAACTCTACGTCGCCTGGTCGTCACTTAGCCGCCGGCCGCGACTCCGGATGACTCGACAACGGTGACTCGACCCCCTTGACAACGCGCGCGCAGGCGACGTGACTAAGCTGGCCGGGATATTGCTAAAATAATGCTGTGAGCAATATCGAGTTCGCTTGGGATGGCCGAAAGGCCAAGTCCAACCTCGCGAAGCACGGCGTCTCATTCGAGGAAGCGAAGACCGCTTTTCTAGATGAGAACGGCCGCTTACTCGATGACCCGGATCATTCGGACAACGAAGATCGATTTGTGCTGCTCGCGTACAGCTTCAAGGCGCGTTGCCTGATTGTCAGCCACTGTTACCGGGCATCCGATTCTGTGATTAGGATCATTTCCGCCAGACGCGCTACCGCGCAGGAAGAGAAGGACTATTGGAGGCTCCAATGAGAACTGAATACGATTTTTCTAAGTCCCGCAAGAATCCTTATGCCAAACAACTCAAACGCCAAATCACGATTCGCATCGATACGGCGGCCGTGGACTACTTCAAGCAAATGGCGGCCGAGTTGGGGATGCCGTATCAGAATCTCATCAATCTGTTCCTGAGAGACTGCGCAATTCAAAAGCGGCGCCCGACCCTGCAATGGCCCGAGGATCCGGCGGGTAGCGCTGCTCGATCACACTAGCGCGTCGGGCCAGTGGGACCATCGCCGCGCGGGTGTTGTGCGAACCGGACTCGGCTCCCGGCCTGCCCGCTGGCCTGAACGAAATGCACGGCGGCCGGATCGCTTTCAACTATATTGGACGGACGAGGCGGGACACCCGAGCCTTCCGTGGCTTCCGTAGAAACCTCTGTCATTGCATTACCCCTCCACCCTTGCGCAGGCGATGACGGCTTGGCCCAGCGACAGGCCGCCGTCGTTGGGCGGGACTTGGGATTGCCAATACACTTCGAAGGCGGCGCCCTCCAGGCCGGCTACGGTAGCTTCCAGCAGACGCATGTTTTGAAAGCTGCCGCCGCTCAGGCAGACGCGGTGGAGTCCGTCGGTGTGGCGCACCTGGTTGCAGGCCGCGACAATGGCGCCCGCCAACGTATGGTGGAACCGCGCGGCCAGGCTGGCAACGCCGTCGCCGCGGCCGAGGCCGGCAATCAAGGCGCGGATGGTTTCGCGCAGATCGATTTCCTCGCCGCACAGCTCGAAGCCGAAGGCGGTGCTATCGTCGCCGGCTATCGCTTCCAGTTCCATGGCGGCTTCGGCTTCGTAGCGGCTCTCCAGGCACACCCCCAGCAGGGCGGAAACGGCGTCGAACAGGCGTCCGCAGGAAGAAGTATCCACGGTCTGGAAGCGGCGGCCTATCATGGTCGAGACCACCCGCATGCGGCGCTCGTCCACATCGGCCAGCGCGGGCGCATCCGCCGGACCGAGGCCGGCGTCGCCGAGGTAAGCCAGCGCCGCGCGCCACGGCTCGCGCACCGCCGTATCGCCTCCGGCCAGCGGGATATAGCGCAGGTGAAAGCGGCGTTCGAAGCCGGCGTAATCGCAGACCAGTATTTCGCCGCCCCAGATGGCGCCGTCGGTGCCGTAGCCGGTGCCGTCGAACGCCACGCCGATCGCCTTGCCTTCCAGGCGATGCTCCGCCATGCAACTGGCGGCATGGGCATGATGATGCTGCACGCCGATCGCCGGCAGGTTCATTTCGAAAGCGGCACGAGTGCTGAGGTAACCGGGATGAAGATCGTGAGCCACGGCGCACGGTTTCACCCGGAAGAAACGCTGCATGTGATCGAGGGTCTCGCGAAAAAAGACCAGGGTTTCGTAGTTTTCCAGGTCGCCGATGTGCTGGCTCAGGATGCCGTAGTGGCCGGTGGTGAGGCAGAAGGTGTTCTTGAGTTCGCCGCCGGCGGCCGCAAGCGCGGGCAGCGGACGGCCCAGGTCGATGGGCGCCGGGGCAAAGCCGCGGGACCGCCGCAGTACCACCGGCCGGCCGCGGAACAAGCGCACCACCGAATCGTCCACAGCGGTGCGGATGGGGCGGTTGTGAGTCACAAAGCGGTCGGCAAGCTGCCGCAGGCGCGACAATTCCTCTTCCCGGCTCACGATCGGCTCTTCGCTCAGGTTGCCGCTGGTCATGACGAGCGCCCGAAATTGGCCGTCAGCGAAAAGCAGGTGATGCAGCGGCGTAGAGGGCAGCATCACGCCGAGGTCGGGGACGCCGGGCGCGACACAGGGTGAAACAACGGGCGAGATCACCGCCATCGGCCGCCTCCGCAGCAGCACGATGGGACGGCGCGGGCCGGTCAGCTCGCGCGCCGCTTCGTCGTCCACAAAACAAATCGCGGCGGCGTCTTCCAGGGTGCCGACCATCAGGGCGAAAGGCTTGTTGCCTCGCCGCTTGCGTTCGCGCAGCAGGCGCACCGCGCCGTCGCTCGAGGCGTCGCAGGCCAGGTGATAGCCGCCCAGACCCTTGATGGCCACGATTTGCCCTTCGCCGAGCCAGCCGCGCACCTCCGCCAGGGCCGCCGAAATCCGCGGGCCGCATTCGGCGCAGGCGTTCGGCTGGGCATGGAAACGGCGGTCGCCGCAGTCGCGATATTCGGCTTCGCAGGCGGCGCACATGCGGAAGCCGGCCATGGTGGTGGCGGCGCGGTCGTAAGGGACGTCCTGAATGATGGTGTAGCGCGGGCCGCAATTGGTGCAGTTGGTAAACGGGTAGAGATAGCGGCGGTTGGCGGGATCGGTGAAGTCGCGCAGGCAGTCGTCGCAGGTGGCGATGTCCGGAGGGACCAGGGCGAAATCTCCCACCGGCCGCGCGCTTGGGCGGATCTCGAAACTGGTTTCGCCGGCCGGCGGCAGGTCCGAAACGTCGATTTCGGCAATCCGCGCCAGCGGCGGGCATTCGGTGCGAAGCCGCTCCAGGAAAACGCCGGTCTCGCCGCCCTCGGCTTCAATTTCTACCCCGGCCTCGGTGTTGCGGACGAAGCCGGCGACGCCGAGTTTGCGCGCCAGGTTCCGGACGAACGGCCGGAAGCCAACCCCCTGCACGGTGCCGCGAATTCGGATTTGTTTGCGCACCTTCCGCTACCGGCCAAGTGTAACCGGATTTTGGACTGGCGGTAAGCTATTGGATCGCGTCAAAATCAAACCTATGCGAAGCTTCGACAGCCTGACTGAAAAAGAGGTCCTCGCCCTGGCGATTTCTCTCGAGGAAGAAGACGAGCGGATCTACGCCGATTTCGCCGAAGGCCTGCGCCAGGATTTTCCGGCAACCGCGTCGGTCTTCGACGAGATGAAGGAGGAAGAGTCCGGCCACCGGCGCCGCCTGATCGAGCTGTCCCGCGAAAAGTTCGGCGATCATATACCCCTGATCCGCCGCCAGGACGTGCGCGGCTTCGTCAACCGCAGGCCGGTATGGCTGGTCAGGCCGTTGGGGCTTGAGGCGGTTCGCAATCAGGCCGCCGCCATGGAGGTCGAAACCCGCCGCTTCTACGAGCGCGCCGCGGCCCGCACCAACGACGCCCGCGTTCGCCAGTTGCTCGACGACCTGGCGCAGGAAGAACGCTATCACGAAAACCGCGCCGAAGCGCTGGAAGAAGCTAAGGTCGGTCCGGACGTGAAGAAGCAGGAGGCGGAGGCCAGCCGCCGGCTGTTCGTGTTGCAGATCGTGCAGCCGGGCCTTGCCGGGCTGATGGATGGTTCGGTTTCCACGCTGGCGCCGGTGTTTGCCGCCGCCTATGCTACCCATCGCCCCGACGAAGCGTTCCTGGTGGGCCTGGCGGCCTCCGTGGGCGCGGGCATCAGCATGGGGTTTGCCGAAGCGCTATCCGACGATGGCAGCCTGACCGGACGCGGCCATCCCTGGGTCCGCGGCGGAGTGTGCGGCCTGATGACCGCGCTCGGCGGTATCGGCCATACGCTGCCGTTCCTGATCGGCAATTTCCATACCGCCATGACCGCGGCCATCGCCGTGGTGGCCGTCGAACTGGCCAGCATCGCCTGGATTCGCCACCGTTACATGGAAACCCCGCCGCTGTCCGCCGCCCTGCAAGTTGGCCTGGGCGGCGCGCTGGTGTTTCTCACCGGGATATTGATTGGGAGCTCGTAAGCAGCGAGCCGGCTTCGGTCGCGCGGCCTTGCACGAGTTGGCGAAGATGCGCCGGCGCCATCGGCGGATTGACAGGTGTAAGGCAGCGGGCTACGGTAGAGAAGTGAAGATAAGGGGCCTCGTCCACAAAGGCCTGAGACGGCTCTACCTGGAGGACAGCACGAGATATTGGACGTCGATTATGAAGACTATCACTGAGGAGAAAGCCATGCGCATGCGAAGTCCGGTTCATCCCGGCCGCTTCTTGCGGACGGAGGTTATCGAGGCTCACGACCTGACGGTGACGACTGCGGCGAGGATTCTTCGCGTATCCCGCCCCACCCTCTCCACCCTGTTAAACGCCAAGGCCGATCTATCCGGCGACATGGCCCTGCGCTTCGAGAAGGCATTCGGCGTCGATATGGATACCCTTATGAGAATGCAGAATTCCTACGACATCGCGCGCACCCGCAGCCGCGAGAAAACCATTCGGGTGGAGCGCTACCAACCGCGGCCCGCGGCATAGAAATGAGATGATACCCCGGGGAACGGGCCGGTGTTTATCACCGGGATTCCGATTGGCAGTTCGTAAGCGGGCCGCCCCCGGACACGCCGCTACGCCACGACGATCTCGCTACCATACCCCGGCCCAGGCAGTCCCCCGGCCAGCGACAGATTGGCCGGCCGATACGTCCCGTCTATCGGACAGCGCACCTCCACGCTATTGGCCAACGTCGCGTTCTTAGCGATCTCCCTCGACTTTGGGAACAGCCACAATGGACTCCAGGTCTCGTGCCTCGTGTCCAGCGCATATTTCTTGTCGATGGGGCTTGGGAATCGAGCGGCGACGCCGGGGTCGAACGACAATCCCAGCGCCTGCGCTTTGTTGATTATCCAACTTAGCGATATGTCGGACAGCGTGGTTCCCGTGCCCGAATCGTCGACGTATCCGCCGCCAACATCGCCATGGACGCCGCAGAAGTACACCTGATCGACGATTTGTCCGGCGGCGAACGGCCCGGTCCAAAGCGTCGCGGGAAACTCCTGCCGGCGCTCGTCGATCGCGACCGCGTGGTAGGCGTTCAAAACGTCCGGGTGCAGACCCGTATCGAGGAACTCATATAGCAGCGGATCGACTCCGCCGACGAGCGCCGGTATCCCGAGTGACCCCACCGTGTCCCACACTCCCACCATGGTGATCTTTGCGTCCACCAGCCCATAGGCGCCCAGCGCCGCCAGAATCGCGTCCCTCCGGTCTTTGCTTCGATACGCTTCGAATGCCGCATTCACCAGGTTGGTATCGGGATTTTTCGTCGGAAGCCCGCAGATGGCAATCATCCCCGCCAGACTGCGGGCCGTATAGGCGCCACGGCTGAAGCCGAACAGGAAAACCTCGTCTCCCTCCTCGTAGACGCTCGAAATCGCCGAATACCCATCCTTGATCTTCTGGAAAAGCCCGGTGCCGACCGCTCCGCCCAGCAGCCTTTCGATCGGCGTTCCGTCCGCGCCGACGCCATCGTCGTAAAACGGGAATTGTTCGCCGGGGATGGCGACGATCGCCTTGAAGATTTTGTAAACATTGGTGTTGCCGTCCGTCCCCTCCCACGTACCATCCGAGCAAAATGCAATTCGTCGACTCATGCTTAGCTCCTGTCTATTAGTGAACTGCTTGACAACGGGGTCATGGTTACTAAGTACTCAATTTAGAAATTGCGGTCGCCTATGAACTACCGCTCCCTCACGGTCGCGGCTCGGTTTCGTGTGTTTTCCGAGCCGCGACCGTCAGGGAGCGGTTGATCGCGCACCTGGCTAGCTACCAAACGACCCGAGAGGATCGAATTCGCGCTGAACGAACTGCGCGGTGAAGGCGATGAAACGCATTCGCGCCTGAAATTGAATCGTCGGATCGCTTGTCCCGGTGATCTGAAAAGACCCCAGGAAGCCGGCCAGATTCTCCACCGCGGCCCAATCTTCGAACGTCTGAAACCTCAGCAGGGCCGTGCCCGTTTCCTTGTCGCCGCCGGGTTGTTGCTGGTAGACGTGGCAATAGAGCGTCGTGTAGTCGGTGAGCAGGTCGCCCACGTCTTTCTCCATGTATTTCACTCCTTCGAAGCGGAAACGGTTGCCGCCGGCGAGGAATTCGATATGGTAATTCATCTCGGCTTCGCCCGTGGCCAGGTTCACTTTCAGGTAATGAAACCGGCTGTTCGCCGAGTCGATCGGGAAAGTGGCCGGTCCCTGACCCTGGAACTGTCCGAATGAGATGGTTCCGCCGATCTGTGCCTCATGCTCATAGCCGTCGACGAACTCGTTGACGTCCCGAATCGTCATGGTGGCTTCGAAGCTCGAGGTCACCGCGCCGGGCGGGTTGCCGCTGGCTGGAATTCGCTGCGCGATGGTAAGGTCCCCGGCGCGGCCGGGAGCGGGAGTGCCTTCTCCCGGGAAATACCAGCCGACCATCTGCTCCTTGAAAGTCATGCCGACGCCATCCGGCAATTGTGTGTCGAGAAACGGGCGCAATAGCGTGTTAGTGGGCAGTTGCTTCCCGGCGATTCGCGTCAGCATGTAGTAGAAGCCGAATTGCCCGCCGGCTTCGGTGTGAAAGAGGCCGAACGAGGAGTTAGCCACCAGCTCGGCGGTGGCGCCCGGCAGCGTGGCGATGTACTTGCCGACCATGAAATCCGCGGTCACTTTGCGAATCTCGTCGTGAAACGGGGTGAAGTCGTTCAACTGGAAATGGTCTTTCAGAAAGCTCGGGACGATCAATCCCTCGATGAGACCGATAAGTTGATAGCGCGCCTCGAACCGCCCATCCGGCAAGTTACTGAACTGCAGATAGGCAATTCCGCTTGCATGATTCGCGTTGGAAATGACATCCATGCGCCAAACGCCGTTCAGATCGGCGGCGTCGGGCGCCGTACCGGTGGCGTACAGCGCGTCATGATCGTCATCGGTCATCTGGCCAAAGCCGTAGAGCCGGGACATGGGAAAAGTCAGAACGCGCGCGCCGTGCGGATACTTACCCAGGTACACGCGCCCGATCAACAAGTCCTGATTGACGATCTTCAGGATATCGTAAAAGCCCTGCCAGGGCGGATCCAGATAGCGAAGAAGAACGTAGTTGCCCGGCTCCAGAGTGCCGTCGCTGTGTCCCACTTCCACGGTCACTTCTTCCAGGCTGTTGCGCGCCTGGATGTGCCCATCGGTGTCGCTGGTAACACCGGTGTGTTGTCCATTCGGCTGCTTTTGAAATTGCTTCTTGAAGCCCGTGAAAATGGCCGAAGACATGGCGTTCAGCACGTTTCCCCGCGGGAAGAAGCCCTTCCAGTAGCGGTCGTTGTAAATGGTCTCGTTAGCGATGTCGATTGTCGGATTGCCGCCCTGGTTGACAATGGTATCGATCCCCATGGTGGGACAGCGGCGGAACAGAACTTCGAGTTCGCCTTCGTTATAGCCGATGGCGTCGAGCGCGCTCAGGCCCGCCATGCTGACCGGTTTCGCCGGTTCGGGATAGGCCGCGCCCTGGAGCTGCTGAATCTTGCGCTCGACAAAGCGCTCGGTCAGCGCCGAGATGGTCAGAAAAGGATTGACGCCGAGCGCGCTCGGAATGATGGACCCATCGGTGACGTAGAGTCCCTGGTGTACGCTGCCGTCGCCGGCGAACACGCGCCCGTAGACGTCGACCGCGCCTTCCAGGTTATCGTCGCCCATCGGGCATCCGCCCAAAGGATGGGCTGTAATCAAATGCCGCAGCTTGAAAAAGCTCCAGGTGGGATTGGAGATGAAGCTGGCGCTGAGCGCGCGCGCGTTGCGGCGCAGTTCTTCGTTCATTCGCGTGAAGATCTGCTGCTGGCCGGCCTGGTCCCAGGAAATCTGGATGCGGCCATCGGGCTCAATGAGGGGTTTGTCGAACAGGATGAGGCCGCGGGCATTGTCCTGGCCCATCACCAAATAAAGCATGGTATGGTTCAACGCGCCGTTCGGATCGTGCTCGCGGCCGGCGGGATCGAGGTCGCGCAGCAGGCGCGCGCGTTGGTCGGCCTCGTTTCCGGTGACCGTATCCTGGCCCTGAATCGCGGCGAAAACCGCCTTGGCGGCGGCAACCGAGGCGCTCGGGAAGGAAAAGTCTTCGATTGCCATGCGCTTCGATTCGGACAGCGTACCGTTGTAGCGAACCAGCCCGACAATGTTCGGCCCCGGCGATGGCGAATCGCCCGCCGCCGGTTTTTGCTCCGCGTTATAGCCCAGCACATCGGTCTCATACCCGCCGTTGTAGGCTAACCCGAAAAAGTCGCCATTGCTGCTGAACTTAGTGCCCAGGGCCGGCGCCACCGAAAGACCGTGCATCTCCGAACGGAGCAGAATCTCGGTGGAATTCAGAGAACCGGCGGAGAGAACCACTTCGCCCGCGTTCAGCGTGAAGCTCTCGCTGCCGCCGCCCGTCTTTACATAACTCCCGTGAATGATCCAACCGCCCGAGGCGCCCTTCTCCAGCCACTCTACCTTGGCCTGGGTCAGAATGGTCGCGCCCGCCCGCTGCGCCATCGGGAGGTAATTCATGTAAAGGGTATTCTTCGCTCCCACGTTGCAACCGGTGACGCAGTTACCGCAGTCGATGCACGGCTTCTGCTCGACGCCATAGGGATTCAAGCCGTCAATGGTGAAATTGACGACTATATTGAGCGGCTGCACCGTAGTGCCGATTTCCACCGCCCGGCGATTAAGCGCCTGAACCTTGGCGAGCGAGAGCGCATTCGGATGCGGATTGGCCGCCAGCATCGCCCGGGCGCGGTCGTAGTAAGGCAGCAGCGCGTTGTACTCAATCGCGGACGGCCAACTGAACTGCTGGAACACCTCCTCATCCGGGACGATGGCCACGTTGGCGTTGATCAGTGAGGTGCCGCCTAATCCTGAGCCTTTGATTACGGAGATATCCTGGTAATTGAGCAGCTCATACAACCCCAGCGGATTCAGGTCGCCGCGAGTCGCACCTGCCACGTCCAGCGGCGCTTCCGGGTATTCGCCCGGCTGCCATTCCTTGCCTCGCTCCAAAATGCAGATGGAGGGTTTCGGGTTCAGGTCGGCCGTGGCCAGCCGTGCCGCCGTGATCGCTCCTCCATAACCCGATCCGATCACCACGATGTCGTACGCACTCTTACGCTGCGCCCAGGGTGTCGATAACATAAGAAAACCTCCAATTCAGTTTCCGAGCAGTGCCCGGAAATAATCGTTGAGAAGCCGGCCCTGGGGATCGTAAGTCTTGCGTGCGGCGGCGAACGCAGTCAACCGGTCACCCAGCGCCTTTTGCGCCTGTGCGGGGGTGATGCCATAAGTCTGATTAAACAACGGAATGCCGCCCTGGTCGCTCGAAAACTGGTTGTAAGCCACCAGGAACTGGTCCCATCCCGGATTCGCGGTGGACACCGGGTCGATGGTCATCACGTCGCCATCCCAGGAATAGGAAAGCAGCGAGTTCTGGTCCTTCGCGACGCGATAGCCGACGAAGAGCATGTCAACGCGGTAACCGTTCTGCTTATAATACTGTTGGCAAAACTGAAAGCAGGCCCGCAGGACAGCCGGATAAGTCGCCTCGGGGAACGCCCAAAGGCTGAAGGTGTAGCGGCTCGCCCCGCCTACTGGCGGGTAACGGATGATCTGGTCGGTGGCGACCGTGTTCCCGCTCTGAATCAGGTTCTCCAGCTTCCAGCGCCATAGGGCGTTGAATCCGTCGATCACTTTGTACCGCACCGTCTTATCCGGGATGTCCTTTCCGGCGTTGGCGCAAACCAGCGGCCCGGCGCTGGCCCACATATAATTGCGCAGCGGCCAGACGGCGCGATTGGGATCGCCGGTCGCGGTGGGATCGTACTTCCGGAATTCCACCGTGATCAGGTTGTCGAAGGGGAAGACGTAGAACATCAGCGATTCGCCGCCGGCTTTCAGCGCGGGCAACTGCTGGATGAAATCGTCGAGTTTGAAGGTCTTGTGACGCACCGCCATAGGCTGGATCGGGCGAACGCGGAAAGTGGCTTCACAGACGATCCCGAACGTTCCGTAACTGGACCGGACCTTCTGCATCAGGTCGGGCTGATCGTCGGTCACTTCCAGGAAATCGCCCGAAGGCAGCGCCATCTTGATCCGTGTAACATAGGAGCCGACCTGGCCGTACTCGCCGGGCATCGACGAGTCCTTGGTCCCCGCGCAGGCCGCGCTGCCGACCGAGAGACTGCCGATCTCGGTATTGACATAGAACTGCAAATTCTGCTTTTCCAGCTCTTTGGCCACGTCGATGTAGAGCGCGCCCGCCTCCGCCGTCACCGTGCCGTTCGAGATGTCCAGAATCTTATTCATGCCGGACATCTTGAGGATGGTGCCGCCGTCGACCACGGCGCACGGCGCGGTGGAATGGTTGGAGCCAACCGCCCGCACCGGAGACGGATACTGGGCGGGGTTCTTCAAGACCTTGACCACGTCATCGGCGGAAGCCGCTTCCACCACCGCCTGCGCGTGGGAAACCAGGTCCCCAAACCAATTGGTGACGATAATGTCGCTCATCGAAAAGTCCCCTCCTTGCCCCTTCGGATCGATGATTTTGTTACGACCCGGCCGTGGCCGCCAGCACGCGCTGTTTCGTCCGGACGAGCTGCGGCCCGACGATCAAAATGCTTGCGCCGGCCCGGCGGCCCGACGCCTCGTCCATGGCGATCAGGCCCCAGGGCTCGCCGAACTGTTCGCTGGTGGTGGAGGCCACCTGCTTCAAATGGGCCGCCAGGTCCTGCCGCAAGCTCTGAAATTCCGGATCGTCCGGCGCCGCCGCCGGATGCTGGCCCAACCATTTGCCCATCGCCGCCAGCCGTTGGCCGGCGCCGGCCATGGCGCCAGCCCACCACATGATGGCCGTATAGTCTGCTGTGATGGCTCCCACGAGAGGCGCCGGTACGCCCGGAAATAGCTGTGCAAAGCCCGGCTGGCCTTGAGCCTTCAGCCGGCCCCAGAGATCGTCGTCGATGGCGGGCCCGCGCCGGACGGCATCGTCGTCGCCCTCATTCACCAGCAATTGGACCGCGGCGCGTCCCATGTTTTCGTAGAACGGTTCCGGCACGGGCGCGCCCGTCGGGTCGAGAAACAGAGCCGCCGCCAGGCCGCTGTCGTAATCGGTGCGGGCATGAATCATGGTGCGGCCGAAATCGCCAACGCCGGCCGGCAAGGTGGCGTCCTCGCCGGAGAACAGCCCGAGGGCCGCGCCAACGCCGAGGTCGCGCTGCATCTGGTCCCGGCCGGTAGCGTTTTGCAGATCGAAAAAATCGTGGCTGCAGCGCAACGCCGGGCCGCCGATTTGCCGTTGCGATCCCTGGTAAGCCGCCGTCAGCAGGAACGATTCCGCCATCACGTGGCGCAGTTTCTGGGTGTCGGCCCCAAAATTCACCGCCGTCGAACGAATTCGCTGGGCCGTAACCTTGTCGGTGATGACCAGCGCCCCGGTCGCCGGCTCGAACAGCACCTCGCCGCTGGAGGCCAGAGTCGAGATAGAGCCGAAATTGAATATCCCCAGCAGGTTCACGTCTAACTGAATCCCGGCCTTTCGCGCATTGCCCCAAACGCTCTGAACCTCCGTGATCCCGGCCAGGGCGCCGCCATGCAATCCGCTCAAATCGCCGGTGAGCGCCTGGTTGAGCGCCTGGCGCGAACCCGGCGTCAGGGCGGCAACTTCGATATCGTACAGAAACGCGGCGTCGGTGGACTCGGTCACGCTGATCGCGGCGGAAAGCGCCAATTCCAGCTTGCGATCGACGGCTGCCTTCACGGCACCTTGAATGGCGCTGATCTGGTCGGGGGGAAGCCCCGCCTTTTGGAGCTCGGCGAGGTCGGCGGTGGCGCTGGAGCTGATGGCCCCGATGATAGTGGAAAACAGATCGGTAGTTCCGAAGCCCGCGCTCACGCTCGCGCCCGCCGTTGCGGTCACGGCTAACTCAGCCGCTTTTTCCCGGTACCAGCCCAGGTGCACGTGCCCCGCGGCCTGTTTTTGCGCGCAGATTTGGAAGGTGCCCTTCAACTCGAAGGATGCCCCAACCTGCGCCACCCCGCCGGCGGTCACCGACAGCGCCGGCAGCAGCGCGGGAAGCGCCACCGAAGCCAGGGGATTGGTGACGGCGAGCAGGTTGGCCGTGGCGGAAAGCTTGAGTGTCCCGGTTCCCGTCGCCGTGGCCACCGCGCCGTCCGGCAGTGAGGCCAGGTCGTCGGCGCTGGCTGGAATAAGGAAACTGCCCACGGTTTGTTCGACCGCGTCCAAAAGCGTAATCCCTTGCTTCAGCGGAAAATTCCGATAGTTCCGGATGTCGATGGTCTCGCCAGGGCCCACTCCGAATTGGAGAAGTCCCGCATCCGGTCCAACCGCAACCCCCACCGACGCCTGGACGCCCAGGCCGACGTAGCAGGTTCCCGCCGCGATCCCGATGTCGCCCGAATACACATCGGGCAGGTTCGCGACCGTCGGCGTTGGTTGAATCAATTCCAGCGACCCGTGCGCGCCGGCCGAAATCGAAAGGGCGTTTGCGCCCGGCCCGATCGATACACTGTTAGCGAACGAGAGGCCGCTGGTGAGCGCCGTCAGCGCCGGTTGATCCAGCGTGAGTCCTCCCGCCTTCGAAAAATCGCCATTGGTCAGCCGTAGCGCCGGCAGTTGCTGAAAGTATTTCAGCAGCGAGGAGAAGGGGGCCAGTTGAATGTCGGCGTCCAGCCCGAGATCGTCCGTCAGTTTGATCGTCGCCATGTGATTCCTCGATTCCCTCTCCTCCAATGAACTGGACGTGTCAAGATCGTACACCAAAACGAATGGAAACAAAATGGGAAAATCCGCGTTCCGGTAACCCCCCGGTGTCTTGGGATGGAGCATCCAGAAACGGGAGCTAAAGTACCCGTTTGACCTGTCACTTACTGATTCCTGGTGAGAGAAGCGGTACTGAGTTCCCGTTTTTTCCCGAGCTGGAGGTTGAATGTCCGGCCAAACCGTGACGGTCGGGTGTATACTCTACACGAATTGGGGATGCCAGAAAGGATCTACTAAAATGAACCTACCGCTCAGCCTTCACAGTGGCAAGCTGTCGCTGTTTCAATCCGCCGTGAATAAGATCATTCAGAAAAAGGGCACGTCCGCAACCCACCTTTCCGAAGACCAGCCCATGATGCAGCAGGCTAACACCGTGCTGCAGGCCGCGGACGCAGGGCAGGATCTGGGCCAGTTTCTGGGCACCCCGCTCGAATGCGCCAGCCTGACGGTCCAGGCCGCCCTTGCGTTCGCGGCCGGTGACAGCGCCAAGGAGGCTGAGATCCGCGCGCAGCTCGTGGACAGCCCGTGCGATCCCGGCTGGGTCACGGTGCTGGCGGCCTATGAGGTCTACTATGCCGGCGGCCAAAGCCCGAAATACACCAACTGGACCAACATCGGAGATTTCGTCTACCCCATCCCGGACACGGGCCGCAATGGCGATCAACTGACGGTCGCCGTGCTGGCCGATTGGGGTACTGGCGATAACCTCGTAGCTAAGAACAGCCTGGAGGCGATCTTCCGGTTCAAGCCCGATCTGATTATCCACCTGGGTGACATCTATTACGCCGGCACGGCCGACGAATGCACCGCCAATTTCCTGAATTACATGGTGGCCGCGTGCAAGGCTAACTACCCGGTGCCGATTTATAACCTGGCCGGCAACCACGATTACTACAGCGGCGGCGCCGCCTACTACAACCTGCTAACCCAGCTCAACCCCCAGTGCGCGCCGCCGGGCACGCCCGTTCAGGGCGCCAGTTTCTTCTGCCTGCGCAACCGCGACTGGCAGATTCAGGGCATGGACACGGGATACGGCGACCACGATGTTTTCACGGTCGCAAACGACATCACCCAACTGCAGCCGAGCGAGGTGGAGTGGCACCAGGACAAGATTGCCACCGCCGCCGGGCGGAAGATCGTGATGCTGTCCCACCATCAGCTCTATTCCGCTTTCGAGAACATCGGCAGGCAGACAAATAATTACTACAATCCCAACTTGCTGGCCAACTTTAAGGACGCCATGAATGCCGGGGCGATCACCGCCTGGTACTGGGGCCACTCGCACATTCTGGAACTCTACGGAGCGTTTCCGCTCCTCAACGCCAGCCAGCCCAAGGGACGCTGTATCGGCTACTCCGCGTTTCCGATGATGAAGGCCGGGGACCCCTACAAGGTGCTCGTTTCCGCCGACAAACTGCCGCCGCTGGGAGACCCGCCGTTTCTCGACACCACCGGGGACGTGTACGATCACGGTTTCATGATCCTGACGCTGGCCGATACCTTCGCCCAGGCGGATTATTACCAGACCCCCGGCGACGGTGCGCCGGCTCCCAGTCCCCTCAACCCCAAGTTTTCGGAAAATCTCTGGGCCGCCCAACCGTCGCAGGTGCAGACTTCGTCCGCGCCGGCCTGAGGCTGCCCGGGAACGGATTTCCCCGGATCGGGTAGGCGCCCTTCGCCGGCTTTCCGGATACAGTCCGCGGCGCCCCATGCTATCCTGTTTCCGGATGTATCATCGGCAGCGTAAAGTCCGTGTTTTGTTTGGACTATCGGATATCATCCTGGTCACGCTCGGGTTTGAAGCCGCCTACCAGACGCGTAGCGTGCTCCAGCTTGAAAACCTCTTTTTTCTAACCGTCGAGCGCCAGGCTCTGCTGCTGGGTTTTTCGCTTCTGGTGTGGGTCGCGGTGGCGCTGTGGCTGGAAATTTACGACCGGCTGGATTCCGGAAATCCCAGGATCGTTCTGCGCGACTCGGCGCGCCAGGCGGCCTACGCGTGGCTTGCGGTGGTGGTGTTCGAATTCACGCTGCGCATGGAACTGAGCCGCCCCTTCGTACTGCTGTTCACGGTCTATAGCTGGGCTCTGCTGCTGCTGTTCCGGCTGACGATGGGAAGAATGGCGGGAGCGATCCGGCGGGAATTCACGGCGCCCCGCCACATCATGGTGGTAGGGACCAACCCGCGCGCGCTGCGGCTGGCCGAGGCTCTGGAAAGCTCGGCCGATTACGGCATCCGCCTGGCCGGGTTCCTGAGCGAGCCGGCGGAACGGGAGGCACCCGCCTCGATCGAGCTGGGCGCGGTGTATGCGGTTCGGCCGATTCGCGACTTGCCCTCCATCCTGCAGCGCCAGGTGGTGGATGAAATCGTTTTCGCGGTGGGCAGCGAAAGCCTCGCGGAGTTGGAAGAGGCTTTCCTGTTGTGCGACGAAGAAGGCGTGCGCACCCGCATCGCGGTGGATTTTTTTCCCCATATCAACAGTACGGTTTCGCTCGACCGGTTCGAATCCACCCCGCTGCTGACATTTTCCGCCGCACCGGAGGACGACCTGCGTCTGATGGCGAAGCGGGCCATCGACGTCGTGCTGGCGGCGGCCGGCCTGCTGGTGCTGGCGCCGTTCATGCTGGTGGTGGCGCTTCTGATTCGCCTGACTTCGCCGGGGCCGGCGATTTTTCGCCAGGTGCGCTGCGGCTTGAACGGGCGCCGCTTCACCTTCTATAAATTCCGGTCGATGGTGGAGAATGCCGAGGAGCTGAAGGCCGCGTTGGCGCACCTGAATACCCGCGGAACGGCTTTCAAGATACCCGACGATCCGCGCCTCACCGCGGTGGGCCGCTATCTGCGCAAGTTTTCCATCGACGAATGGCCGCAACTGTGGAACGTGTGGAAAGGCGACATGTCGCTGGTGGGCCCGCGCCCGGCCATTCCGAGCGAAGTGGACCGGTACCTGCGCTGGCAGCGGCGCCGCCTGCGGATGCGTCCGGGGCTGACCTGCCTGTGGGCGGTAGCCGGACGCGACAAAGTGGATTTCGACACCTGGATGAAGCTGGACATGCAGTACATTGATAATTGGTCGCTGGCACTCGACTGGAAGATTCTGTTGCAAACCATTCCGCGCGTGCTGACTGGCCACGGAGCCAATTGATCCTGATATGCACCTGATTCCCACCGAGGAAGAAGTCGTCGCCGTGCTGCGCGACACCGGCGCATTGCGCGACGGCCATTTCGAATATCCCAGCGGCATGCACTCGAACGAACTGCTGCAGGTTCCGCTGGCGATGCGCTATTCCAAGCACCAGCGGATGATGGCGGTCGGGCTGAGCCGGCTGCTGCGCAATAATCCGGAGATTCGCGCCATGGCGGCCGAGGTATCGATCGTGACGCCGATGACCGGCGGATTGCCGGTGGCCTACGGCATTTGCGAAGCGCTGCGCGCGCGGCAGGTGTATTGGGCCGAGCGCGGGCACGACGCCGAGTCCTTGCGGTTTCGCCAGTTTCTGACGCCGGTCAAAGGCGAGCCGGTGATTATCGTGGACGACGTGCTTCGGTCGGGCGCCAAGCTGCAGGAGCTCAAGCAGCTTCTGGAGTCGTTCCAGGCGCAGGTAGTGGCGCTGGCGGTGGTGATCTATCAGCCCAATCCCGAAACCGCCAGCTTCGGCAGCCTGCCGCTCTATTATCTGGCCAAGCTGGATGCCCGCTATTACGTCAACGGCGAGCGGTGCGACCAATGCCGCCGCGGCGTGGCTGCCGAGAAAGTGTGGGTTTGATGACGCGCTGGTTGCCGGCGGTCGTCTTTGGGCTGTGCGCATTGGCGGCGCAGGATCTGGCGCCGCGCTCGCTGGCGCCCTACTACCCGACCCCGGACACGGTGGTGCTCAAAATGCTGCAACTCGGCGGTCTCAAAGCCGGCGAAAAGATGTTCGATCTGGGCTCCGGCGACGGCCGAATCGTGATTCTGGCGGCGCAGAAGTTCCATGCCGAAGCGGTGGGAATCGAGATCGACAACGACCTCTACCGCAAGAGCGTGGAGCGGATCCGGTCGCTCGGCCTGGAGCGTTCCGCCCACATCGTTCATGGCGATTTGCTGGCGCAGAACTACGGCTCGGCCGACCTGGTGACCGTGTACCTGCTGCCCGATGCCATCGATAACCAGGTGGAGCCGCTGCTGGACCGGCAGTTGAAAAAGGGCGCCCGGGTGGTGGCTCACGATTTCGAGTTTCGAAACTGGAAGCCGGAAAAAGTGGAGAATATCGCCGACGACGGCGAGGGCCGCAGCCGAACGTTGTATCTGTATCGAAAGTAGTCCGTGGCAGACGTTGCCAAAATCCGCTGGACCGAACCGATAAGCTGGGCCCGGGTAGGGCTCACCGCCGTGCTGTTGCCTCTGGCCTGGTTCTGGGTACCGCGAACCTCGGGCTGGATATACGGTTTGGTGCTGCTCTACCTGGCAATCGCCGTGACCATGGTTTTGCGCGGTTGGGGGCGGAGCGGCATGATCGGGCTGCTGGCGCTGTTTCAGGATGCGGTATTTCTTCTGGTGGCCGCCTCCTATGGGGCGGACCGGCTGCTGTGGTGGTCATCGGCCTTCTATCTGCTTGTGCTCGCCGAAGGGGTCGCGTTCTACGGTCCGGTCGAGGTCGGAGTGGTCGGTCTGGTGGTGGCGCTATTCTGCATCCTGGTGCCGCAACCCGGCTTGCGCGACCTGGAATATGCCGCCGTGGTGGGCGGCGTATTAGGCTGCTGGCTGGCCGCGATCGGGCGGCGGAGGGAACGGGACGAAGTGCGCATGGCGGCGCAGGTGGAAGAGGCGCGCCGCCGCGCCGAACGCGCCACCGAGGCCGAGCGGCAACGCGTCGCCTCCGACTTCCACGATGGCCCGCTGCAGAATTTCATCAGCCTGCAGATGCGCCTGGAGGTGCTGCGCAAACTGCTCGGCCGCGACCTCGACGCGGGGATGGACGAGTTGCGCCAGTTGCAGACCATCGCCCAATCGCAGGTCCGCGATCTGCGCGTGTTCCTGCATTCCATGCGGCCGGTGGATGTGGATGGAGCCGACCTGGTGGTGACCGCGCGCCGCACCGCCGAGGCGTTTCAGAAAGAGAGCGGGATTCCCGTCACTTTCATCGGCACCGCGGCTCCCATGGGCCTCTCGCAGGAGTCCACCAGCGAAGTCCTGCAGATGATCCGCGAAGCGCTTTACAACGTGCAAAAGCATTCCGGGGCCACGCGCGTGGCGGTGGCGCTCGAAAAGAGCGAGAAGGCGCTGGAGATTTCCGTCGACGACAACGGGCACGGCTTCCCGTTCGCGGGCACCTATTCGCTGGAAGAACTGGAATTGCTGCGGCTGGGTCCGAACAGCCTGAAACGCCGCGCCCGGACGCTGAATGCCGATATGCAGTTGGAATCGCGTCCGGGCCGCGGAGCCGGGCTGAAAGTTCGGATTCCGCTGCAATGAAGGGGCCAAGTATTGGTGGGGCAGACCCCCCTGGACCCGCTCTTCGCTCGAAGAGTCAGGTGCTTGCCATTGGCGATAGGCCGGCCAGGGGGCCGGCTGCGGACCAGGGGGTCCGCCCCACCAAATACGCCGCCCTGGCCGCCTTCCTCCTCGCCGCCCTTCTTCTGACCTCCTGCGGCGGCTACGCCGACTTCACCTTGCCGCCGCTCCCTGGCGGCGATCCCACCCTGACCTTTGCCTGGGACGAGCGCACAGAACCGGTCTTCAGCGAGCCGGGCGAGGAAGCGCTGAACCCATCGGTGATTCCGGGGCAGCCGTTGCTCAACTTCTATTCCCGCTTCGACGGCCGCACCTGGCGCACCGCCATGGCCACTTCCGCCGATGGCATCGGCTGGCAACCGCGGGGTACGATTCTCTCCCCCGACGCGCGCACCTGGGAAGGCCGGTACATTGCAGCCAACGGATCGGCACTCGTCGAAGGCGGCAAGTGGTGGTATTGGTACCAGGCGGGAGCGAAACCCAATCCGCGCATCGGCCTGCTTCGGGAGGGTCTGCCGCGCGAGCCGGCGCCGGCGCTTGGCTATGGCCCTTATATGAGCTGGGACGAACGTGCCGTTGCCGACCCGGACGCTATCCATGTCGGCCCGTATTTCTATCTCTATTACCTCGGCCAGGACCGCGCCGATCCGCCGCGCCAGCGCCTGGGGCTAGCCCGCTCCCGCGACGGCGTCGATTGGGAAAAGCTGCGGACCAATCCGATTCTTTCTCCCGGCGGCCCGGGAGCATTCGATGAAAACGGCGTGGGCGAACCGGCCGTCTGGCAATTCCACGGATTCTATTGGATGCTGTTCACCGGCCGCGACCGCGGCGAACGGCGCCGGCTGGGACTGGCACGCTCCACCGACGGCGTCCATTGGCGCAAGCTGCCGCAAGTATTTGCCGGCTCCCAAGCCTGGGACTCCCAAGTGATCTGCGACCCCTCGGTGATCGTCGATGGCGAACAAATCCGGGTCTGGTTCGGCGGCGGCGACGTGGCCCGGCCCGATGAGGGCATCCATGGTCGGATCGGCTACGGAACCCTCCGCGCCGTCCATGCTACTCTGGCCCCGTGAACATCGGCATCACCTGTTACCCCACCTACGGCGGCAGCGGCATTGTCGCCACCGAGCTGGGCATGGAACTGGCGGCGCGCGGCCACCACGTACACTTCATCACCTACGCCAACCCCATTCGCCTGGACCCCGATACGCCGCGGATTGACTATCACGAAGTCGAAGTGTCCAACTATCCCCTGTTCCAATATCCGCCGTATTGCCTGGCCCTGGCCTCGCGCATGGCGGAAGTGGCGGATTGCTACGCCCTCGACCTGCTGCACGTGCACTACGCCATTCCCCATTCCATAGCCGCCCTGCTGGCGCAGCAAATGCTTGCACCCAAGCGCCGCCTGCCGTTTGTCACTACTTTGCATGGAACCGATATCACCCTGGTGGGAGTGGACCGCTCTTACTTTCCCATTACCAAGTTTTCGATCGAACAATCCGACGGAGTGACTTCCATCAGCGAAGATCTGCGCGCCCAGACCGCCGACGTGTTCGGAATCGCCCGGCCCATCGAAGTGATCCATAACTTCGTCAACTGCGACTTGTATCATTCCAATGACGCCAAGAAAGAAGCCGCGCAGTTCGCGCCCGCCGGCGAAAAGCTGCTCATCCACCTTTCCAACTTTCGCCCCGTGAAGCGCGTGCTGGATTGCATTCGCATCCTGGCCGAGGCGCGTAAGAATACGCCGGCCCACCTGCTGATGGTGGGCGACGGTCCGGATCGCGGGCCCGCCGAACTGCTGGCGCGCCAGTTGGACGTTGCCGGCCACGTCACGTTCCTGGGCAAGCAGAACCACGTGGAGCGGCTGATTCCCCTGGCCCACGCCCTGCTGATGCCGAGCGAAATGGAGTCCTTCGGTTTGGCCGCTCTCGAAGCCATGGCGTGCAGTGTGGTGCCCGTGGCGACCCGGGTGGGCGGCGTCCCCGAGCTGATTACCGACGGGGTCGACGGATTTCTCGAAGCCGTCGGCGATATCCCCGCCATGGCGGCCCGTGTTACCTCCCTGTTAACCGACGAGGACCTGCATTACCGCATGAGCAAAGCCGGCCGCTGGACCGCCTCCGCCCGATTCTGCTCCGAAAAAATCATTCCGCAATACGAGAGTCACTACAAAGAGGTGATCGAGCGGGCCGGTTAGCCGGGCTGGCGATTTCGCAGTTTCCACGCGGCAACCGCTCTCTTGGAAGCCGTGAAAAAGACTCGCCGAGACGCGCTAGGCAGGCGGAACCGCCTGCCCCACCATTGAAAGCGCGGCTCTTGCTTTGGTGGCGCAGGCGGTTCCGCCTGCGACTTTCGATTTCTTCACAGCTTCTTGCGGTTGCGGCTCGGTAACGGGTGCTGTGCGTTTGCAGCTACTTACCGAGCCGCGACCGTGAGGGAGCGGTTGCCGGGAACGGATTTCCCAGATCGGTTAAGCCCGCATGGGGCGGTCCGCGGCAGATATGAACCGCGAGATAATAAAGGGCCGAGGGTGCTCCGTGACCATCAATTTGACTCCAGAGCAAGAAAGAGCCATTCACGAGGCCATTCAGTCCGGCATGGTCCGGTCCGTGGACGAGTTCATCGATTCCGCCGTCGCCGCACTGCCGCACCGCACCGGCGGATTTGATAAGGCGAAGGCCCGGCTCGCCGGTGCGCGAATCGGTGAGATTCGCCAAGGCGTCCGGCTCGACTTAAAGGGCATGTCCATCCGGGAGTTGGCTCACAGCGGGCATAAATATTGATGGATGCCTTTGTACTCGGCGGGTCCGCCTGCATGCCATGGTGCGGGTCGTTTTGCCTGTACGGCCACACGGAAAATCGCGTTAATGCGGCCGCGTTCGCTGACCGTCCAAGATGCGCTTTCCCATCTCGTACCTGGCGACCGGAATCAACACAATTCCGTTATCGAGATAAACCATAGGGACGAAGCTGTCGCCGATCCACAATTTCGTCGCCCTTTCCGCGCTCCGAGCGTCGATATGTAGTGGGGAGCACAGAGGAACACTGCGTCCGGCCTAACCGACGTTGGCCGATGAGGAACTGTGTTGGACAACCAGTATGCAGCAGGAACACTGATGATGAGCAGTATCACGAGGGCCCAAGCCGCCGTCAGGAATTTCTCGGACTGTGTCATGTGGCGCTCCGTAGAAGGCGCTGACGCGGCGGCGATTAGAGGTATCGACATACCGCCTACCGGAAAAGTGGCTCCACGCTGGAGTTGTTACGCCGCCGGCTGGATTTCAATATCTCTGGCGACACTCGTCGGTTGCGGGACCGGGTCGCCAAATTCGCGGAGCGTCTTCAGGTGCCCTTCGATAGCTTCCCGAATATTGCGCTCCGTTTCTTCAAGGCTGCTACCGGTTGTGATACAACCGGGCAAGTCCGGAACGTAGGCCGCCCAGTTGCGCTCTGCCTGCTCGAAAATGACTGCGTACCTGACGCCCATTACTTTTTCTCCAATCCCGCCGCCTTTTGGATCGGGAACTAAGTGCCGGTTTTGCTCTTCCTGGCGAAATTCCAGGCGTGGCGCACGATCTCCCGCAGGTCCGTATATTGCGGTTTCCAGCCTAACTTCGTGCGCAGTTTGTCGGAGGCGGCGACCAGAGCGGCGGGATCGCCTTCCCTGCGCGGACCGGTCGTGTAGGGCACCTTCCTGCCGGTAACTTCTTCCACCGCGCGGATGATCTCGAGCACGGTGTGTCCGGTTCCGGTGCCGACGTTGAACGCATCCGACGTGCCGCCGCCCAGCAGGTATTCGAGCGCCTGAATGTGCGCCCGCGCCAGGTCGTTGACGTGAATGTAATCGCGGATACAGGTGCCGTCGGGGGTATCGTAATCGTCGCCGAATATGGTCACCGGCTGGCCGCTCTCGACTGCGCGCAGCACCAGCGGCACCAGGTGCGTTTCCGGTTCGTGTTGCTCGCCCAGCCGGCCTTGGGGATCGGCGCCGCAGGCATTGAAGTAGCGCAGCCTCACGTTGGTGATCTGGTGAATCTCGTCGAACCAGCGCAGCAGCGTTTCCACCATCACTTTCGATTCGCCGTAGACGTTGACGGGCTGAATGGGAAACGTTTCCAGGATCGGAGTCGCATGCGGGTTGCCGTACACCGCGGCGGTCGAGGAAAATACGATGTGCCTGACGCCCGCGTCCGCCATGGCGGCTAGCACCGACAGCGATCCGCACACGTTGTTGGAAAAATACCGGGCGGGCTCGCGCATCGATTCGCCCACCGCGATAAACGCGGCGAAGTGCACCACGGCTTCGGCGCCGGACTCCTTCAGCACGGCCGCCAGCCGCCTGGTATCGGCGATGTCCATTTCCACCAAATGCCCAACCGGAACGTTTTCCCGATAGCCCTTGGAGAGGTTATCCACCACGGTTACTTCGTAACCCTGGTCGAGCAGCAGGCGGACGGTGTGCGAGCCGATGTAGCCGGCCCCGCCGGTCACTAATATTTTGCGGGTAGTCACGGAAGGATTAAACTCCAACTCTGGCCGGACCGGTGGAGGCGCGCACGATGAGCGTGGGTTCGATAAGAACTTCCTTGCCGACGGGCGGCGGCGTGCCGCGCGGGGTGAGGATCTGGGCGCACATGATCTGGCCGATGCGCTCGCGCGGAATATCCACCGTGGTCAGGGACGGGTAGCAGAATTCGGCCAGCTTCACGTTGTCGAATCCGGTTACGGAGATGTCTTCGGGAACGCGCCGGCCGAGTTCCCGAACGGCCCGCAGCGCGCCCACGGCGGTGAGGTCGTTAACGCACACCAGGGCGGTCAGGTCGAAGCCCGAAGCAAAGAGCGCGTGGGCCGCGCGGCGTCCGCCTTCGAGAGTGTCCTCGTCGGCGGCGGTACGGACTTCGAGGCCGGGGCGGCGGCTGACGGCCTCCAGCACGGTGTTCATGCGTTCATTAAGAGGCGCCAACATCGAGTGGTGGCCGACGAAACCGATGCGGCGGTGGCCCAGGCCGTAGAGGTGATCGAGCACGCGCGTGACCGCGCCGACGTAGTTGACGCGAATGCTGGAGACGGTTTCGCTCGGCGTGCCCACGTCGTAGAACACCACCGGAATCCGCAGCCCGGCCACTTCGGCGATCAGCGCCGGCTCCATTTCCGACACGATGGGAGCCAGTCCGTCCACGCGGCGCCCAATCATCAGGCGCAGGCTGGCGATGAGTTGTTCGGGCCGATAATCCGTGTTGGCCATGAGCACTTCGTATCCGTGTTCGTGAGCCTGGGCTTCGATGGTCTTGTAGATATCGAAGAAGAACGGGTTCTCGAGATTGGACACGATCACGCCGATGGTGTTGCTTTTGCCGCCGGCTAGCGATCGCGCCTGGAGGTTGGGATGGTACTTCAGCTCCTCGATAGCACGCAGGACGCGGGTCCGCGTGGCGTTCCTCACCACGCTGGCATTGTTGATGACGCGCGACACGGTGGCCGTTGAAACCTTCGCGCGCCGGGCAACTTGTTGCAGGTTCATGGGGCTCCCCCCGTTATTGTAGTCCCATTAAACACGGCGCCGGAAAGTACTTAGGACCCATGCGGGAATCGGTTCGCATTCGCCGGCGGGCAAATGTGCGGGCTCGCGCCCGGCCCTTTCCTCGCTAAGCTGGAAAGGGAGGGCTGGATGAAAGCCGCCATTCTGAACGCGTCCGGCAGTGTGTCGAAGCGCCCGCTCGAAATCGGCGAGGTGCGCCAACCCGAACTCCAGCCGGGGCACGTGCTGATTCGGGTACGGGCCTGCGGGGTTTGCCGCACGGATCTGCACATTGTGGAAGGCGAACTGGCGCCGCGGCTGCGGCCGCTGATACCGGGTCACCAGATTGTGGGCGAGATCGCGGGCGGAGCGACGGCGGAGCTGCCAGAAGGCACACGGGTGGGGGTTTCGTGGATCGGCGGCACGGACGGAGACTGCCCCTATTGCCGGCGGGGCAGCGAGAACCTGTGCGACTCGCCCACGTTCACGGGTTATACGGTGAACGGCGGCTACGCGGAAATGGCGCTGGCGCGCAGAGATTTCGTGTTTCGGCTGCCCGAGGGGCTGGACGATTTGCAGGCCGCGCCGCTGCTGTGCGCCGGCATCATCGGCTTCCGCAGTCTGCGGGTGGCGGGGGTCGAGGCGGGCGAACGGGTGGGGCTGTTCGGGTTTGGAGCGTCGGCGCACCTGGCGATCGCCATCCTGCGGAAGTGGAACTGCGAGGTGTACGTTTCGACAAGGGGGGAATCGCACCGGAAGCTGGCGGCAACGCTGGGAGCGGCTTGGGCTGGCGGCGAAAGGGACCGGCCGCCGGTGGAACTGGATCGCGCCGTCACGTTCGCGCCGAGCGGCGACGTGGTGATCGCCGCGCTTTCGAGCCTGAGAAAGGGCGGCGTGGTTGCCATCAACGCGATCCACCTGGACCGCATTCCGGAATTCGACTACGACAGCTTGCTTTGGGGCGAACGCCAACTGCGCAGCGTAGCGAATATGACCCGAGCGGACGCGCGGGATTTTTTGCGGATTGCCGCCGAAATCGGGCTGCGGCCCAAAGTGACCGCGTTTCCGCTGGAGCAGGCAAACGAAGCGCTGCAAGCGGTGAAAAACGATGCGATCGACGGAGCGGCGGCGATCACGATGTGAGGGGGCGGGCTTCTCCAGGAGCCACTGCCTGGCTATGGTCGGCAACCTGGAGCCAACAGAACCTCGTCAACGCATCCCGGTTTCAATAGTCCAGGCGGGCGGGTTCCCCCCATAGGCGCTCATATCGCCCCAACGTGGCGCACGCACTTTGCAACGCACTTTGCGTGCCGCGTCGAGACTCCGATCTCCTGATGTCACCTCGGCATTTTGAGCGGCCCAAGGGAAAATGACCTGGCCCGGAGGGGGGGACAGACGATCGTTTCTTGTCGTCTGTCAGGCTGGTAGGGCCTGGCGAGGACCCGACAGACCACAAAAAACGATGGTCTGTCCCACCCTCTCGCCGCTGAAACTGGCTCAACCCAAATTCCGCGACCTCAGGAGCGGGGGACGGTCCCTGGCGGGATCGTCTCTGGCGTCAGAAACCTCGCGTCACCCGACTCTTTGTTTGCAATGGCTTGCGTAGAAGTTCCTGGAGAGTTCGGAGACTCGTTTCGACGCGGTTTGGTTCGATTCGTGGGGCGATTCTGGGCCGCGCCGCAGTCGACAGGTGCACGCACCTCTGTCCGGCAGGCGCGGCTGTTTCTCGCCCACGCCGCGCACCAGCCCCAGTCCGAGCGCAAGCGTCGAGAGACGCCGTTTTGGGAGCGCGAAGTCTACGTGGGCAAGGTGAACGAATTTATCCTGAAAGGCGTTTCCATCGACGAAACCCGCTTTGGCGTCAAAGCCATCTCGGCGGATGGCGGCGAAAGCCTGGTTGCCGCCTACGCCTACCCGCCCCGCCAGAAAGTGGAATACCAGACGGTGGAGTAAACGCGGACGGCCAATCCGTCGATTGGCGCCGTACCTCTTACGCCGACACTCCGATGAAGCCATGAATGGTTTGAAACAGCGTGGCGGTCTGCACCGGTTTGGAGAGGAAGGCGTCCATGCCGGCGGCGAAACAGCGTTCGCGGTCGGCATTCATAGTGTGCGCGGTTAGAGCCACGATCGGCACATGAGCGCCGGTCTGCTTTTCGCGCTGGCGGATGAGCGCCGCCGCTTCGCAGCCGTCCATGACAGGCATTTGAATGTCCATCAGTACGAGGTCGAAGGCTTCACTGCCGACGGCTTTCACCGCCTCCCGCCCGTCGCCCACCACGACGGTCGAACAGCCGGATTTTTCCAGCATCCGCTTCACCAGGCGTTGGTTCACGGCGTTATCTTCCGCCACCAGAACGTGCGCGTGCCGTTCCGGAGCGCCTTGGCTGGCGCGCTGCTCCGGCTGGCGCGGATCCGGCGGCGCCGGAGCCGCGGTGCGCCGGCAGCGGATCGTGAAATGGAAGGCGCTGCCCCCGCCTTCGCGATTCTCGGCCCAAATCGTTCCCCCCATCAGCCGCACCAGTTTGGAAGAAATGCTCAAACCCAGGCCAACGCCGCCGTGCCGGCGGGTAAGGGAGCCGTCGGCTTGGGTAAACGCGTCGAAAATGCAGCCCAGCTTGGCGCCTGCAATTCCAATGCCGGTGTCGGTGACCGTGAAGTGCAGGCAAAGCCCACTCGCGTCCTCGGATTCTACCGCGGCCGAGAGCCGTACCTCGCCTTGATCGGTGAACTTGATCGCATTACCGGCCAGGTGAGTGAGCACTTGCCGCAACCGGGCCGCATCGCCCAAAACCACCTCGGGTGCGTCGGGCGAGATCTCGGATTTTAAGCGCAGGCCCTTTTCCAGCGCGCGAGGCGCCAGGCACTCGATGGTTTCGTCCAGGCTTTGACGCAGGCGGAAGGCCGTGGCGGCAAGCTCGATCGTTCCCGTTTCCACCCTGGCGAAATCCAGCACCTCGTCGATGGTCATCAGCAGGGATTCGGCCGAGCTCTTGACCGTAGCCAGATACTCCCGCTGTTCGGCTGAGAGCTCCGTATCGAGAGCCAACTCGCTCATCCCGATGATGCCGTTCAGCGGCGTGCGCATCTCGTGGCTCATGTTGGCCAGAAACTGGCTCTTGGCGCGGTTCGCCGCTTCGGCCTCTTCCTTAGCGCGTTGCAGGGCATGTTCGGCCAGTTTGTGCTCGGTGATATCGGTGTGCGAGCCGATGAACCGTAGCGGGTGTCCGGCGGCGTCCCATTGCGCCTGGCCGCGGGCCAGCACCCAGCGGTAACTGCCGTCTTTGGCTCGCAAACGGTATTCGGTGTGGTAATAAGGAGTCACCCGCTCGAGGTGGTCGCGCTCGGCGCGTTGGACCATTTCCAGGTCGTCGGGATGAATGCGGCTCGTCCATTCCTCGCTGCGGTTTTCGATCTCCCCGTCCTCATAGCCCAAAATCTGCTTCCAGCGAGGCGAATAGAAGACCTTGCCGGTGGCTGCGTCCCAGTCGTAGATGCCGTCGTTGTTGCCACGTACGGCGAGTTGCCAACGGTCTTCTGCGGACCGCGCTTGTTGTTCGGCTTGCACCCGCTCGGTGACGTCCAGCGAGACCCCGATAACACCCATAACGGTGCCGGAGGAATCCTTCCGAGGAATCACCCAGAGTTCGAAGGTGTAGTTCGGCGTCCGATCCGTGAAGATCACCGTCTCACCGGCCAGAGCCCGGCGGAAGCAATCCCGGACTTCCGGATGATCCCGGTGCACATCAAAAATCGATTGCCCGACCACCTGTCCGGGTTGACGGCCCAAAGCGCCCAGAGCCTTACCCTCCGACAACGTAAAGACGCCCTGCGCATCGAGCGCGAACAGGACGAGCGGGGCGTTTGCCACCACGGCATGCAAGTGCTGCTCACTCAGTTCAAGGGCTGCGGCACGCTTTCGCGGGACGCGGATTTCGTCCCCGCCCGCTCCCCGCCGCGATACGGCAAGGCGGACTAGAAGCGCGACCGCGGCGGCCAGGACACACAAACCGAGCGAATAGGCACCACCTGCCATGCAGTTGTCATATCGGCAGTTGGCTCGCGTTTCTGTGTTAACTTTATAACTGATTTGGATTCAGCGTAATACGGACACATCCGGAAACCACAAAACGACCGACGAAATGCAGGCAGGCCGGCCCGCGCAACCGTGTGACCACCTCCCCCGAGATTCGCCATCGCGGTTGCGCCTGCCGCCTTTGAGAACTCTTATGTTGTACCCCGCCGGCCGGGCCTGGCGCTAGCGCCCAGCCGGGCTTTTCAACAGATTTCTCGGACAGCGATGGCAAGTACTTAACGTGGTGCCGATGTGGTAATGATGTGAATAAATCATGAAGATTCAGAAACGCTTCGGGCGAGAAGCGGCCAGCGGCCGGGTAGTCGAGATTGCGTTCTCGGAAATTGTGGTTTCGACCGGCGAAAGCGGCGCCGCCACCGATCTCTATCTAGCTCCCGGATTCGTCGATCTGCAGGTGAACGGTTTTGCCGGGGTGGACTTCAACCGCCCGGATCAGCCGGCCGAGGAGATCGACCGCGCCTTGCGCGCCGCCCTCGCCACCGGCGTGACGCGGCTTTTGCCCACCGTAATTACAGCCTCGCCGGAGCATATCCTCGCGGCCTTGCGCAACCTGGCGCGCGCCCGCCGCGCCTCGGCCGTGGGACGCGCCGTGGCCGGGTTTCACGTGGAGGGGCCGCACATCGCCGCGGAGGACGGTCCGCGCGGGGCGCACCCGCGCGCCTGGGTTCGCCCGCCCTCGATCGACGAATTTCGGAGCTGGATGGATGCGTCCGAGGGGCTGCTGCGGGTGGTCACGCTCGCACCCGAATATCGCGAGGCGCCACGCTACATCGAGGCCGTGGTGGCCCACGGGGTGGTGGCCGCGATCGGACACACCGCCGCCACCGGCGCTCAAATCGCCGACGCCGTCAGCGCCGGCGCCTCGCTTTCCACCCATCTTGGCAACGGCGCCCACGCAGTGCTGCCGCGCCACCCCAACTATCTTTGGGACCAACTGGCGGCCGATCGCCTGATGGCCAGCTTCATCGCCGATGGCATTCACCTGGACGCGCCGTTTCTCAAGACCGCCTTTCGTGCCAAAGGAGCGGCGCGGACCGTGCTAGTGACCGATGCGGCCCCACCGGCGGCGGCCTTGCCCGGGACCTATACGCTGGGCGAGCAGACGGTAGAGTTGACGCCCGCCGGCCGCGTGGTGCTGGCCGGCACCGACCGGCTGGCCGGAAGCGCTCTCACCATGAACCGCGCCGTAGCGAACCTCATGCGCCTGGCCGGAGCCAGCCTGGCCGACGCCGTGGCGGCCGCTACCGTGAACCCCGCCAGGGCCGGAGGCATCGCCGGCCGCGCGCGGGGGTTGGTCCCAGGCGAGAAGGCCGATTTCGTGCTCTTCCGCTTCGAACCCCCCGAGGACGGCATCCGCGTGGTCGAAACCTGGATCGACGGCGAGCGGGTGTAGCTTAAGGAATATGCATTCTTCCCGCAGAGGCTTTCTGGAAGCGGCCGCCGGCGGCGCTTTCCTCCGCCCCGCTGCGTCTGACGCGGAGGAGAATACCGGCGCGGCCGACCGGGCCTATTGGCTGAGCGTGGCGGCCCGCCTGGCCGAGCCGGTGCTGACCGCCCTCAGCCAGCGCAGGCTGCGCGCCACCATGCCGGTCGAAGCGCCCCACGGAAACGTCGACGATCGGCGCCTCTATACTCACCTGGAAGCCTTCGGCCGGTTGATAGCCGGTATCGCGCCGTGGCTCGAATCGGGCCCCGCGGCCGACCACGGCGCCGCGAGCGCCGAAGCTCGCCAACGCACCCGCCTCGCTGAACTGGCCCGCCAGGCAATGGCAGCCGCCACCGACCCCGCTTCTCCCGATTACCTCAACTTCACCCACGGCCAGCAGCCGCTGGTGGATGCCGCCTTTCTGGCGCAGGCGCTGTTGCGCGCGCCGGGCGAACTCTGGCGCAAGCTCGACCGCCCCACCCAGAGCCGCGTGGTGGAAGCGTTGCGCTCCACCCGCGCCATTCGCCCCGGCGCCAGCAATTGGCTCCTGTTCAGCGCTACCGTGGAAGCCGCCCTGCACCTGGCCGGCGAGCCGTGGGATTCCATGCGCGTCGACTATGCCCTGCGCCAGCACCAGGCCTGGTACAAGGGCGACGGTGTCTACGGAGACGGCGCCCAGTTCCACTGGGATTACTACAACAGCTTCGTCATCCAGCCTATGCTTCTCGACGTTCTGGAGTCCCTCGCGCCCGGCGTCCCGGATTGGGAAGCGATGCGTCCACCCGTAGTGGCGCGCGCCCGGCGCTATGCCGCCATCCAGGAACGAATGATCGGCCCCGATGCCGCCTTCCCTTGGATGGGCCGCTCCTCGGCCTACCGCTTCGGCGCTTTTCACCTGCTGGCGGCCATCGCCCTGCGGCGCCAGTTGCCGGAAGGCGTGTCTCCCGAACAGGTGCGCTGCGCCCTCACGGCCGTGATGCGCCGCATGGTCGAAGCTCCCGGAACGTTCGACTCGCGCGGATGGCTCACGGTGGGCTTCTGCGGACACCAGCCGGCCATCGCCGAACCCTATATTTCCACCGGCAGCCTGTACCTTTGCGCCACCGCGCTGCTGCCGCTGGCCCTCGATCCCGCCGACCCTTTCTGGAGCGGGGCGCCGCAGCCCTGGACCGCGCGGAAAATCTGGCGCGGCGACGATCTCCCGGCCGATCACGCACTGGCTGAATAGGCGCGCGGCGCCGCCAGCCATGCCGGTTGTGTCGCGGCCCCGAATCGGCGGGCTACACTTTTTTCAGCGAAAAGCCGATAAGTGCCCTTGATGGAATCTCCCGGAGGCGGTGCCGGCGGAAAGCGATTGAAATCCCGAATCCCATCTGCGGACCGCCAGCCCGGCGCCCAGTGTAAGACCGGTTCCGCATTGCGGGCCGGCAGCGGACACTGCGAGCTTGCCCTGTGGTTGCGCATCACGGCCCTGTGGTTGGCGCTAGCGCTCGGCATTGCTACCGCGACAGCCGTGGCGCAACCGGACGCGCCGGCCAAGGCCACCGCCATCGAGGCCCCCGGTACTCGTCACGCGCTCCTTCACTGGGTCGCCAGCAGCAAGGTGTTCAACAATGTCAACCGCGACGATGCGCGCGCCGCGCTCAAGGTTTCCTCCGACATCCTGGCTCAACAAAGAGGCTACGTCCAGGATTCCACGGTCGACATCCTCGACAGTGTGGCTGAGATCAAGGCGCGCTTGCAGAACCATTCCGTGGAACTGGTCTCGTTGGGCGCCACCGATTATCTGGAACTCGAAAGCAGTAAACTGATCGTACCCGTCCTGACCGATTCCCGCACCCGCCAGGGAGCGCCTCTTTATTCTTATGTGTTGATGGTCGGCCCTACCTCCCCAACCACATCGCTGGCCGGTCTGCGGGGCAACCGCATCCTGGTGTCCGCGCGCGGCAGCGGGGAAACCGGTTTCGCGTGGCTGGAGGTCTTGCTCGGTAAGGAAAAGTTGGGGCGCGCCGCGTCCTTTTTCGCCTCGGCTAAAACGGCTCCCAAGCCGCAAGCCTGCATTTTGCCGCTGTTTTTCGGCACCGTGGACGCCTGCCTGGTGGACGAAGTCAATCTGAATCTGGCGAAGGAGATGAATCCTCAGTTGGGGAAGCTCAGGGTTCTCGCCCGCTCCCGTCCTATGATCGAAAGCGTAATCGCCGTGCCGTCGGAACCGCATCCGTTCCAGAAGGAGCTGATCGACACCATGCTCTCGCTCCAGGACGACCCGCGCGGCCGCCAACTCCTGATGGTCTTCAAGACCGATCGCCTGGTGCCTATCCAACCGGGCGATCTCGATTCGGCGCGCGAACTCTGGAGGGATTACTACAAGCTGACGGGTTCGACGCCGGGTCGGTAAGACCGGCCGCTCCCTCGCGGTGTCTCCCTGTAAGTTACTGAAAAAAGCGGTATTATTAACCGAGCCGCGACCGTCAGGGAGCGGTTGCGCGTAAACCGCGAATTCCCCCAAACTTCGGTTAAGCACCCCCGGCCGGCAGTGGCGCGCCGCAGTCGCCTTTGGCGATGGTAGAGTGTTAAGGATCGGTCCTCGGGGAGCAACGTCATGAATGCCGCCGTCGTCACTGCCTTCAATAGGCCTCCTCGCTACAGCTCATTCGCCGAGCCTGTGCCCGCCGAAGGAGAACGGCTCGTCAACGTAACCGCCGCCGGTCTCCACCCGATCGTGAAGGCGCTGGCGAGCGGCACTCACTACGGCAGCACCGGAGAACTGCCGTTCGTTGCCGGAGTCGATGGCGTGGGGCGGCTCGAAAACGGCGCGCGCGTCTATTTTGGCGTCTCGCGAAAACCGTTCGGAACTTTCGCCGAACGTGCCCCGGCGCCGAGCTGGATGTGCCTGCCCCTGCCCGATGGAATCGGCGACCAGACCGCCGCGGGAATCGCCAATCCGGCCATGTCTTCCTGGGTCGCGCTCACGACGCGGGCTAAGTTCGCCGCTGGAGAAAGCGTTCTGATCCTGGGGGCAACCGGCACCGCCGGGCAGCTTGCGGTGCAAATTGCCAAACGCCTCGGTGCGCGCCGCGTGGTCGCCGCCGGCCGTAATCCTCAAGCCCTGGAAAAGCTGCGCGGACTGGGCGCGGACGCCACCGTTTCGCTTGATCAGGAGCGCCCGGCTCTGGTGTCTCAGTTTCGTCGCGAATTTGCGGAAGCCGGAGTGGATGTGGTGCTCGATTATCTCTGCGGCTCTCCGGCGGAGAGCGCCATAGAGGCCATCTCCCAAAAGGGACTGCAAAACACCGCTCCACGCATTCGCTTCGTTCAGATAGGGTCCAGCGCGGGCAACGCCATCTCGCTGCCCGCGGCCGCCTTGCGCAGTTCGGGGCTCGAGCTTCTTGGCAGCGGCTTCGGCAGTGCCTCCCTCGTTCAGATCCTGGAGGCCCTGGCCGAGTTTTTCCAGGCGGCCGTGCGCCAGCCCTTTCAGTTCGAAACCAAGTCCGCGCCCCTGCGCGATGTGGAAGCGCTCTGGAACAGGTCGGAACAAGGCGTGCGGCTGGTTTTCCAACCCTGACGCGAGGCGCTAACTAACTTACATACAGCAGCAGCCATCGATCGGCATTCCGGCACTCTACTTCGTCTACCAGACGGAGAGCACCAGATGGCGCTCCACGCCCAGTCGCGGCCGTGCTCCGGCCTCCTTCCCATTCACTTCACGGACACGCGCACGCGAGCGTGAGCGCTCCACGGGTCAATGACGAGTGCCGGATTCACGAGCGGGTGCTCCTCCGAGTTCCGTAACCGTTCTCTGACGGTCGCGGGCTTCGCTTACCAGCATTTCGGCCAGGACTGATGTTTGGCTGTGCGCCCGGAACCCCGTCATTCCGGACGGGTCCACCGAGACCGGACGCGGGTGGAGGGTCCGGCTCTGGACCGACGACCACAGCAACGTGTTCGAGTTTATGCGAGCGTCAGGTCCAGCCTCGTCACCGAGGCGGGCTGGAAGCGGTAGACGTCGTACCGGTCCAGTGGCTGCGTTACCGGTTCGAGCGTTTTCGGCGCGGCGAACGAGTTGTGCGCGTGGATGTCGTTCGACGTGAGTACCGTGGCGCGCCCGCCAACCACCTTTCGGGCGCGCACCGCGATCCGGGCCACGCGCTCGTTGCTCGCGTGCGGGTTCACTGCGGTCACCACCAATTGGTTCGCCTGGATCGAAGCGCCGCGCGGCCGCAACCGTATTGCGCTCAGTTCGTCTTAGATGGTATCCAAGGCATCGTCCGGGATCGGCTGATCTTCCGGAAATAGGCTGTTAAAGATGAGGTCGATATTGAACGGCTCCAATAATCGGACGCCCTGCATTTACTCGTGAATTGCTTACCCGAATTCCGATCTATGGGGCGGTCGGTACCGGCAATCCACACGGAGAGGGTTCGCTGGGCCAATTGTCGCAGAGAGGGTTCACTCTGGCGCTGGATCGACACAATTTATTGAAGATATTATGGAAGGCAAAGACAAAATTGGTCATCATTGGCCGACAGGGCAGTATATTCGCTGTAAACTATTGATTTTGTTGTGGCGGAGAGGGGGGGATTCGAACCCCCGGTACAGGTTTAAGCCCGTACGACGGTTTAGCAAACCGCTGCTTTCGACCACTCAGCCACCTCTCCGCGGTGGAGCAAGCTTTGTTTCAACGCCTTGCGGTCATTGTCACTATACCATATTTCATAGCGCGGCCTTCGGCTGGCTGCGGCTCGAATGGGGTGATTGAAAAGAAACCCGTCGACCGCCAAGACCTTAGTAAAATAATCACTTAGATGGCCGAGGAATCCCTAACGGAGTTGTTGCGGAATTTCCGCTCGGGAGACCGGGCGGCATTGGACCGCCTCATTCCGATGGTGTACGCCGAGTTGCGGCGCCTGGCGGCAAACTGCTTGCGCCAGGAACGCACCGGGCATACGCTTCAGCCGACTGCGCTGGTGCATGAATGCTACATGCGGCTGCTGGCGCAGCAACCGCCGGACTACCAGAGCCGCGCGCATTTCTACGGCGTAGCGGCGCAGGTAATGCGACAGATTCTGGTGGATCATGCGCGCACGCGGAACGCAGCCAAGAGGGGCGGGGGCAGCGAGAAGCTATCGCTCGACGAGGCCTGGCACTATAGCGAAGCGCGCGCCGCCAGCCTGATCGAACTGGACGACGCTCTGGCGGCACTGGAGCGGGTGGATGCGCGCCGCGCCCGCATGGTGGAGATGCGGTACTTTGGCGGGCTGACGGCGGAGGAATCGGGCGAGGTTCTCGGCATCCCCGCACAACAGGTATATCGCGAGTTGCGCGTGGCGCAGGCGTGGCTGCAGCGGGAACTGGATCGGCGGCCCCCGCAACCGGGCTGAGATTCGGACTCGTGAGGCCGCCAGGCAGACCATCGCGTTTCGTGGTCGGGCCCTCGCCAGACCGTAACAGCCTGACAGACGATGGAAAACGATCGTCTGTACCCCCGGGTTTCCCGCACCGATCCGCATTGATCCGCATCAAGACAGGCCGGGAGGCCTGTCCCACTGAGCTAGTCCGCGGTCAGGTAACCGTGTACGTAGACATAGACAGGGCCGGCGCCGGGGGGCGCGAGAATGCCGATGGTCTGGCCCGCGACAAACACTAATCCGGAGGGAAACTGAAGCTGGGTGGTAGTGGATTGCGGAACAATCCAGTACTCGCGGAAGTTCTGGGTGTCCCCGTCGGTAAGATACACGTAGTCGGCGCCGGCGCCTCCGACGCTCGGTGTGATCTCGACATTGGTGACGACGAAGCTCTGGCCGGCCGGAACGGCAAAGGCAGCGGGCACGACATTGCCGGGGGCATCGACCTGCCGCAGGAGCTGGTATTCGCCAGTACCGCTGAACGCCACCAGCCCGACAGACCGGGATGCGGCTTTCAAAGTGTCCTGAGCGATAGCAGGACTGGCCACGGTGTTCGCCATCAGGAGGAGGGCCGCGGTCACGGCGTGTACGGCGCGCGGCCCGGTCAAGGTAAGCAGCAGGGCGGCCGCAGCCACGCCGAATGGAAACGAGTGCTTGGAGAAGGTGGTCATGAATCGATCCCTCCTTGGTGAAAAAGGCTACGGCTTGCTAAGCCGCTCTAATTCTGTAAGGCGAAAAAACGGAAAGGAGTTTGAGGACTATTTTGGATGGGGCGAGACAACTGGTACTCTCCCCTGGAAAAATGCGAGACGATCCGGCAATTCGTACCCAAATTTTTCGCCACTCTTGTTTGGCGGACGATATAGGCCACAGGACGCCTAATCTACGAGCGAGGACCAGCCGGAGGAAAAACGAATGCCAGCGAAGACTGAGGCGGCGGGGAGTGCGGCTTCGATCGTGCTTGGCCTGATGGGGGCGGTCGACCCGAACAAGAGGGGGATGTTCCCGGCGGGGATTCACGACAATAGCCCGGCGCGGCGACCGGTTGAGTTCAATGTCACTTTCACGCTGAGTCCCGGCATGGGGCCGGAGGCTGGGCCGGTTTACACGGTTCCGGCCGGCCAGCGTCTGGTGATCGACGGGTTTTCCGCCAGAATCACCGGGCCGGCGGGACAGCGCGCGCTGGTCGCCCTCCAATCCTGGAGCGGCGGCAGCGGGCAATATCTGGAGTATTATCCGCAGATGCAATGGGGGGCTGTCGATCCCAACACGGACCTGGGCCTGGGAACCCTCTCGGTTCAACGTTACGCGGATCCGGGCTCGCTGATCTACGTCAGCGCCCAGCGGCTCAAGGCCGGAGACGGCACGATGATCGCATCCGTTACGTGGAGCGGACACCTGGTGCCGCTGGGGTAGGACCCGTCCCAGATAGCGGCAACCGCTGCCTGGCGGTCGCCGCTCGGAAACGCGCGAAGCCGAGCCGCGGCCGTTAAGCGAGCGGATGGGCATTCAGAGAGGCAATTTTGCGCTGGGAGTGGCTAAAGACACCGGCGCCAAAGATCGCCGGCGCTGGTCGCGGTAGGGACAGCGGTTAACCCGTTGCCCCCCGCTCAGACCCGTGCTGGCGCTGCTAACGCACACGGGTCCTGCCTCGGATGTTTGGATGTTTGGCGTCGAAGCGCACGCTCGGGTAGGGTGGCAGAATTTGGATCGGCGGCAGCAGGCTGCCCAGGCCTTCCCGAAAACGCTCCCGCGTCAGGCGACCTCTAGCCCTCTCCGACACCCAGATGGCCCGCCATCCTTGTAATGAAGCTGTTCAGTGCTCTGGAGCAGGCCGCCGTGGGTTTGGGTTTCGACCAGGACGACATCAATGAGCTTCGGCTGTTGGCTGCACCAAAGGTCTCTCAGCAGGCGACCTATCCATTGCAGTCTCACGGGAACAATCAGACTTTGAAAAGTGGTGACAGCGCGCCAAAGAATCACGGTGCCCGGCAACGGAACCAATCTCGCTTTCCCAGATCGTGACCATGTCCTTCAGGATTCAGCGATGGAGCCTGAAGAAGACTGGTCGGTGTAGATCGAGGGGCAGACGCTCGCCGATTTCAGGTACGATTCGGCTCCGTCGAACATCGCCATCATTGGGACCGGCTCGCGATCGCGGACAACGAACCAGTCGCCCGCCTGCAAAATACCGTTGGGGCCGATCCGGGCGTGGTACCCGGAATATCATTACAATCTAGAGCTGTTCTGGGATTCCGATCCGTCTCATGCCAAGGCACTTCTGGCCCCTTCGCCCAATGACTCGGTTGGTGTGGTCTGGATCGAGATCTCGAAAGAGCGCTACGGCATCCACGGCACGCCAGAACCATCAAAGATCGGCTATTCGACGTCGCACGGCTGCATCGATTTGACGAACTGGGATGCTGCGGAGTTGGCCCAGATCGTTTCGCCGGCTACCCCGGTGATCCTGACGAAGTAAGAGCCGCCGGAGGAAATCTCGGGATTCGAAACGGCACCACGGAGATGCACCTCTTCGTTGTGGTCTCCATCGAGCCGTTCTGCTACTATGCCGCGTCCTATGTACAAGCGGGACGGAAACTGCCAGAGGCAAGAGCGAGCCCGTAAAGCCTGCCAGGATCGCCTTTGTGACGCGAAGCGCGCAGCCTGAGCCGTATTTTGGGTGCGATTGGACGACCCGCATCTCTTTTTAACAGCGTACTTGCACGTTGTTATGGGCGGCTGCGGAAAGCACAGCCCACGGGCGGGCGGCATATCGCTGGTGGCTCGGGCCAGTGGCGTTTCCAGGCGAGCCATCGCACTGGGTTTGGCGGAATTGAAGAAAAAGCCGGTTCGCTCACCGCGGACGCGTCTGCCGATCGTCGGGACACTGTTTCTGTGTGATCGGCTCCTTCCGCTGCAGGGTCACGGCTCTGCATCTGGCAGCCATCCCCAACCTGAACCCTTCCTTTACTACAAGAAGCATCGAAGCAGCGGAAAATGACGGCGTAGTCTGTCAGATCGGAAGCATCTTGGGGTGACCTCGAAGCCTGACGCCGCCGCGCCACCCGCGCTGGAGTACTGCCGCGCTGTGCGCTCCGATAGAGGCCCGAGCGGGCACAGGAGAATCGAGAAGACCGAGTTACGCTATTGTAACCAGATGGATTCTTTTTTACTGGACTCGATCCGTAATCGTGCCGGCGCGGCCGTGCTGGGCGTCCTGCTTCTGGCTTGGGGCTGTTCGGTTGCCGGGGCGCAGGAGACGAAACCGGCTTCCGCCGATGGGAAGGGTGCCGCGAAGGATAAAGATAGAGAGGCCGAAAAGGAGGCTCCGCTGCCGGCGGACGCTCATGTGGCGCAGAGCATTCAACTGGATGGCAAGCCGCTGCACTACACCGTGACCGTGGGCGCGCTGCCAGTCAACGACAAGGGCAAGAAGATTGGAGAAGTCGTCTTTACCGCATATACCGTCGAGGGCGAGGATCGGCCGGTCACATTCGCCTTGAATGGCGGACCGGGTGCCGCTTCCGTATTTCTGAATTTGGGCGCTATCGGCCCGAAGCACATCGAATTCGGCGACGAGGGAGACAGCCCGTCCGATCCGGCGAAGCTGATCGACAATCCGGGCACGTGGCTGGATTTCACCGATCTGGTGTTTGTCGATCCGGTGGGCACCGGTTTCAGCCGGTCGCTGGTTCCGGCGGACGAAACCAAGAAACAGTTCTACAGCACCGAGGCCGACATCCATTACCTGTCGCGCATCATTTACGACTGGCTGGTGAAGAACGGGCGCATGGGTTCGCGAAAATATTTTGTGGGAGAGAGCTACGGCGGCTACCGCGGGCCGCGCATCACGCATTACCTGCAAACCCAGCTCGGAGTGGCATTGAACGGCGTCGTGCTGGTTTCCCCGTACCTGAATCCGGCGCTGGACGAGAGCCGCGACGTCTCTCCCGTGCCGTGGATGCTGACGCTGCCCTCGATCACGGCGGCGCATCTGGAGCGCGAGCACAAGCTGACGCCGGAAGCGATGGCGCCGGTGATTGCCTACACCCGCGGCGAGTATGCCGCCGACCTGCTAAAAGGCCGCTCCGATCCGGAGGCGACGCCGCGAATCGTGAAACGCGTTACCGAGATGACCGGCCTCGAGGAGGAGTTTGTGCGGCGGGCCGGCGGCCGTTTGGAGATTGGCGCCTATCTGCGCGAAGTCTTTCGCGAGAGCGGTAAGATCGGCAGCGTGTACGACTCGAATGTGACCGGCTGGGACCCGTTTCCTTACGCTCCCGAGCAGCGCACCAACGATCCGATGCTGGAGAGCATCATCGCGCCGACCACGATGGGAATGGTGGATTTTGTGACCCGCGTGGTGGGATGGAAGCCGGAGGCGCACTACAACACGCTCAGCCGCGAGGTGAACTCCCAGTGGGATGGCGACAGCCCCGCGCTGCGCATCGGCGCCGTGCCGGATTTGAGGCAGGCGGTGGCGGCCGACCCGAAGTTGCGCGTCCTGATTACGCACGGCTGGAACGACCTTTCCTGCCCTTTCATGGGCTCGGTGCTGACGGTGGACCAGATGCCGGTGATGGGCGATCCGGCGCGGGTCGCGGTCGCCGAGTATCCGGGCGGCCACATGTTCTACAGCCGTCCCGGCAGCCAGGCTGCGTTGCGCAAAGACGTGCGGGCGATGTTCGCCAAGCACTGAGGAGGGCAGGGCAGGCTAGAGCCTTTCCCGCCACTCCGGTGGGGCACGCTCGGCTTGCCCGTGCGGCGAGGATTCGTGTCGCCAGAACGGCTCCCCCGTTCGTCCCGGCAGTAGGTTCGCCTCTCGATTACGACCCAAACCCAGAGTTCGTAGACCCGCTTCGGACTCTCGCCGGTGCGAGTCGCCTGCGCCACTTGGCGGCGACTCGCGAACGTTTGATGACAGACGCGCACAAGTGCGCGCCACGGCGGGCTGACCCTAAGATAGAAGTGCGTGCCCTTCCCCATTGAACCGCTGGTTCCGGCGATTATCGATCATCTGCGAAATCATAATTGCCTGGTGCTGGAGGCTCCGGCCGGGGCCGGGAAGACTACCCGCGTGCCGCCGGCGGTGATGGATACGCTGGGCGGGACGGTGCTGGTGCTGGAGCCTCGGCGGCTGGCGGCCAGGCTGGCGGCGCGGTTTGTGGCGGCGGAGCGTGGAGAGCGGGTGGGCGAGACGGTGGGCTACCAGGTCCGTTTCGAAGAGGTGGCTGGGCCGAAGACGCGGCTGCGTTACCTGACCGAAGGCGTGCTGACGCGGCGGCTGCTGAGGGACCCAAACCTTGAGGGAGTCGCAGCCGTGGTGCTGGACGAATTTCACGAGCGGCACCTGGAGGGCGATCTGGCGCTGGCGCTGCTGCGGCGGCTGCAGACTACCGGGCGGCGGGATCTGCGGGTCGTCGCCATGTCTGCCACCCTGGATGCCGGGCCTGTGGCGGAATACCTGGGCGGGGCGCGCAGCATACGGAGCGAAGGGCGGGCGTGGCCGCTCGATATCGTTTACACGCCGCATTCGCCCGCGCCGCTGGAACAACAGGTGGCTGGCGCGCTGGAGCGACTGGGCGAGGGCGGGCTGGACGGCCACGTGCTTGTATTCTTGCCGGGGGCGGCGGAGATTCGCAAAGCGCAAAGCGCCTGCGCGGCGCTGGCCGGGAGGCACGGCTGGATGGTTCTGCCGCTCCATGGCGACCAATCGCCGGAAGAGCAGGACCGGGCGGTGGGGCGGTCGGAACGGCTCAAGATAATTCTGGCGACCAACGTGGCGGAAAGCTCGATCACGATAGAAGGCGTGCGCGCGGTGGTCGATAGCGGCCTGGCGCGGGTAGCCGGGCATTCGCCCTGGTCGGGGCTGCCCACGCTGGACGTGGCGCGCATCAGCCAGGCATCGGCGCAGCAGCGGGCGGGGCGCGCGGGCCGCACCGGACCGGGGCGCGCGATTCGGCTCTATCCGCTGGAAGATTTTCTGCGCCGGCCGCCGCAGCAGGCGCCGGAAGTCATGCGCGCCGACCTGGCGCCGGTAGTGCTGCTGGTGGATGCAATGGGGATTGAGTGGGAGCAACTGGGGTGGCTGGATGCGCCGCCCACGGCCGCGGTAGAACGGGCGCGGGAGCTGCTGGCGCGGTTGGGCGCTACGGGCGAAACGGCGCGGGAGATGGTCCGCTATCCGCTGCATCCGCGCCTGGCGAGGTTGATTGTGGAAGCGCGGCGGCGCGGGGTACTGGAAGATGGGGCCGCGGTGGCCGCGCTGCTGAGCGCCAGCGAGCGGCTGCCCGGACGTCCTTCGCGGGCTTCGCGCTCGGACGTGGTGGAATTGCTCGATGGAGAGTGGCAACCGCGCACGGCCCAGGCGGTGCGTCAGATCCGGCGGCTGGCGGGCACGGGACGGAGGCCGGCGGGTCGCGATGAAAATGCGCTGCTCGAATGCGTGCTGGCGGCATTTCCCGATCGCGTGGCCAAGCGTCGCCAGGGCGACCAGTTGCAGATGGCGGATGGCGGCTCGGCGCAACTGGCCGCTTCGAGCACGGTGACGGAAGCGGAGTTTCTGGTGGCGGTGGAGGCCGAGAGCCGGGCGGAGCAGAAGCTGCCGCTGGTGCGGATCGCCAGCGCCATCGAGCCGGAGTGGCTGCTGGACCTCGATTCGGAGCGGGTGCGCGAACGCTCGCGGGTGGAATGGAACCGCACGGCCGAGCGGGTGGAGGCCGTGGAGGAACTGCTGTATGGCGAGGTGGCGCTGGAGGCGCGGCGGGGCGATCCGGAGCCCGAAGCCGCCGCGGCATTGTTGGCGGAGAAGGCACTGGAAGCGGGCCTGGAACGATTCGCGGATGCCGAAGAGCTGGCTCGGTTCCAGCAACGCCTGCGGTTCGCGGCCGAACAGGACAGCGCGCGATTCGCCGCTACGCTCGATTGGGCGGACGTGCTGCGCCAGATGGCTTACGGGCTGAAGAGCTTCGCTCAACTGGAAGCGGCCACGCGCGACGGCGGACTGGTGCGGGCGGCGCGGGACCAAATGCCGGCCGCGTCGCGCCGGGCTTTGGACGAAATCGCTCCCGAACGCATCGGATTACCGGGCGGGCGGCAGACGCGGGTACATTACCAGGCCGGACAGCCGCCGTGGATCGCATCCCGCCTGCAGGATTTTTTCGGTATGACCGAGACGCCGGCTATCGCCCGCGGCCGCGTGCCGCTGGTGGTTCGTCTGCTGGCCCCCAATCAACGGCCGGTGCAGACCACCACCGACCTGGCAGGCTTCTGGGAGAGGTTGTATCCGCAGGTGCGCAAAGAACTGGCGCGGCGTTATCCGAAGCATGCGTGGCCGGAAAGCCCGCTGGCAGGGAAGGGCGGACGATAGGCGGAGGCGCGTGGCAATCTTCTACCCCTTCGCCCTGACAACTTCCATCGGCCGGTTATAGATCTGGCGGAACGCTTCCCCGGCTTGTTCGGCGCCCCACTCGGCCAGGTCGAGATCGCCGGTGGCGCGAATCTCCAAGGTCACCTGGCCGTTCTGCAGCTTGCACTGGATTCCGTCGATGCGCTGGTGCGGCTCGTCGCCCACCAGGTTGTCGGCCAGGCGCACCAGCGGGATCATCAGCGCCAGCGGGCGCCGCTCGTCGGCGGTCAGGCTTTGAAACGCGGCGTGCATGGCCGAGGGCAGCGCCTTGCGATGATAGCGGCACAAAGTGGCGATGGACAGCCGCTCGCGCTCGGTGAAGCCGGCCAGGTCGGAATTCGCGATCACGTAATAGGAGTGTTTGTGATGGCTGGAGCTGGAAACGTAGTGGCCCACGTCGGCTAAATACGATGCGGCTTCCAGCAGCTTTCCATACTGCGCCGGCAAACCATGCAGCGGCTGCAGAGCCAGAAACAAAAGGTGCGACATGTGGGCCACGGCGCGCGCACGCTCGAGCGGCACGCCGAAGCGCCGCGCCAGTTGCTCCACTTCGCGGCGCTGCTCGCGGCTCAGCCGCGCGCGCTCGGCGCCCACGTTGCGCGCCGCCAGGTCGGCGATGATGCCGTCGCGCACGCCGGCCCGCGAATAGTAGAAGCCGCGCAGCCCGAACGCGCCCAGAAAATCCTGCAGCACGGCGATGCCGGGAACGATGATCTCCGCCCGCCGCGGCCCGATGCCGGTCACCTTGCGCCGCGCCGCCACGTCCCGCGTGGAAAGCTTCTGGTACAACTTGCGCACTTGCGCGGTGGAAACACGCAGCCGGTCGACGTCCTCGCGCGCTCCGCCCGGCAGGCGCGCCACCGTGCTGGCAACGGCTGAGGCCGTCGCCGAAGTGGCAATGGCCCGCTCCCAGCCGGTGCGGCCCAGCTTCCGTACCGCCTCGGAAAGCTTCCCTTCGATGAACTGGTGCATGCGGTGCAACTGGCGCGGCGTGGGCGGGTCGTCCTCGATAAAGATCTCCTTCAGCCGCACCGCCCCCAGCGGCCGCGAAAACGCCTCGCGCAACTGCCCCTGCTCCAGCGAGATGATCTCCGCGCTGCCGCCTCCGATATCGACGATGAGCGCGCGCTTGTCCCCCTGCGGCCAAATGCTCTCGACGCCCAGGTGGATCAGGCGGGCCTCCTCCCTGCCCGAGATGATTTCGATGGGAACGCCCAGCGCGGCTGAAGCACGCTCCAGAAACGTCTTCTGGTTGCGCGTGTCGCGAATCGCGCTGGTGGCCACGGCGCGCACCCCGACTACCTCCAGGCGCCGGTACAAGGCCGCCATCCGCGCCAGCACGGTGCAGCTCGCCCGCATGGCCTCTTCACTCACCACGCCGGTGCGAAACACGCTTTCGCCCAGGCGGGTCACTTCGCGGTCGGAGGCCAAAATCCGCGTGGCCTGACCGGGAACGACTTCCGCGGCCTCCATCCGAATGGAGTTGCTGCCGATATCGACGGCCGCATAACGGGGCACCCTTTTATGCTAATCGAGGGAGGGGGCGGTCCGCATTTCAGTTGCGTTACGCCGGGTCTGGCTGGCCGAAGCTCCGGCCTCATTTCGAGACCGAGTTTTGCGGACGCCGAGCTTGTCAATGCGGCGTAGCAGGCCCATATTTTGTCTGCGGTTTTGACGTAGGCTCTTGCGACGCCGGAAGGTCCGATTCCTCGGGCTCCGCGCAGCGTCGCAGAACTTACCCTTTGTGAGACGGCCCGCCGTTCAGAAGATCGGCCTCAGGACCATCCGGCCGTACGCGATGAACGCCATGAGGAGACCCAGCACGCCGCTTAAGATGATGGGCGTGATCTCGCCGTACTTGGCATGCACCCAGACGAACACGAGGCTCTCGATCGTCAGGAACGCGGCGGCCACCACCGTGAGCGCCGGCTGCCAGTGGAAGGCGGCGGGGACGATCAGCCCGATCGTGCAGACGAGTTCGAGGATGCCGAGGGCCATCCAGGCTTTCCGCGGCAATGCACCAAAGGACGGGACCCCCTCGCTTACCTTGTCGAACATGAAGACCTTCATGACGCCCGACGCTCCGTACAGGAGCGCGGCGAGGACCTGCAGAACCCACAACAGGATGTTCATCGTGTGCCTCCTCCCGGTTTCCGCGTCGGCGCGCGCAGGGCGGTTTCTCCCCGCGCGATCCACGTTCTGAGCCCAGATCTAGTGATCCATGGATAACCTCATGATAATTCCCCTTCGTGTTGCACAGAGGACCCCTTGTGAGCGTTGCAAGCGATCGGCACGAGCGCCGGCGCGATTACGGTCAGTACGATTTTGGTGTAGAGGTCTGGTTTCATGTGCGAGAGATTCGCACGGTACATCTCCGCGAGCACGAAACCACCAGTCCCGAAAGGGACCGGCCAGCCTCCCATCCGGTCCGGTGATCTTGACTTCACACCTGCCGCGCTGGCGCGCGGCTGGACCGATTGACAATCGGTCCGCAGGTTGCCAACCTGCCCCACAACAGATGTTCAACCCACAATCGCGAGGTCCACACCCGTGGGACCCAGATGCCGGTCCGCGGACCAGCAAATCGCGTTGCGGGATCCTTAATGATTACCAGCCCATGGGCGTCGGGGGCGACGCATCAAGTGAGCTTGCGCTCGTACGGATCGTGCTGGCCGATCCAGATCCACACCAGCCCGTCCTCCGCCTCAACCGCCACTGCCCGATGGCTGCGTCCGACCCGCGCCGACCAGTATCGGCCGGTTTTCTTGAGCCGGACGCTGGGGTGTCGAGGATCGCTCTTCATGAGGTCGAAAGCGCCTCTTGCTGCCTTCTGTATCGCCGGATCAAGCGAGCCGAATGCCTCCCAAAACGCCGGCGAGGCGTAATGCATCAAAGCGGAGTCGAGTTGCCTTCCCTATGGTCGCGCAGCGCCTTTTCCGCCAGCGCGTCCCACTTGCCCGCGGCAACTTCAGCCTCGAACTTTTCGTCCCACGCCCGGTCCTCGAACTCATCCAGCCAAGCCCGTATCTCACGCAGTTCGGCTCGCGAAAGCGCGCGCATCCGCTCGGCAATTTCCTGAACCCGGTCCACGTGGCCTCCTCTCCGATGGTAGCCAATTCTGACGCGCCCGGCGAAGGCCGCCTCCCGGGGCAGCCCGCCTGCGCCGAGCGTCGGC